>CAZSVM010000006.1:0-13357 GCA_964610315.1 uncultured Actinomycetota bacterium | reverse complement strand
TTTGACATGGAGTTAAGGAATGAAAATTGCCTTTATTTCTGATGCTATCTATCCATACAACGAAGGAGGTAAAGAAAAAAGAATATTTGAAGTGACAACAAGATTGGGTAGAAAGGGTTACGATATCCATCTTTATTGTATGAAATGGTGGAAAGGATCAAGAGACAGGAGAGAAAATGGTATTAATCTGCATGCAATCTGTAAAAAATACCCGCTCTATCTGGGAAAAAGAAGATCGATGATTCAAGCGTTGATGTTTGGCCTGGCTTGTTTAAAACTTATTAAAGAAGATTTTGATATTGCTGAGGTAGATCATATGCCCTTTTTCCCTCTTTTTTTTCTAAAACCCATTTGCATCTTAAGAAGAAAAAAAATAATTGCCACCTGGCATGAAGTTTGGGGTAAGGATTACTGGCAAGAGTATCTTGGCTGGCGAGGAATTTTCGGTTACCTGGCGGAGAAGCTTAGTGTTTTTATGCCTGATGAAATAATTTCAGTCTCTGAGTGCACGACGAAAAAGTTAAAGAATAACTTAAGAAGCAAGAAAAAAATTTATACAATTCCAAATGGTAATGATTTTGAAAAAATTCAAAAAATTAAACCCGCTGAAAGAAAATCCGATGTTATTTTTGCAGGCAGATTGTTAAGTCATAAAAACGTTGACGTTCTGATAAAATCAATTCATTTAATTAAGGAAAAAAAACAAAAAATCAAGTGCTTAATCATTGGAGAAGGACCTGAAAAAAAGAATCTTGAAGCGCTAACCCAAAAGTTAAACCTGGAAAATAATATTAAATTTTTAGATTTTTTAGAAACCCATGATGATGTTTATACCCAAATGAAATCATCAAAAGTTTTTGTTCTACCTTCAACGCGGGAAGGCTTTGGAATTGTAGTTATCGAGGCTAATGCATGCGGTATACCTGTTATAACAATTAACCATAAAGACAATGCTGCCAGAGATCTTATCGAAGAAGAAAAAAACGGTTTTATCTGCCATCTTAAAGAGGAGGAAATTGCAAATAGAATTATAAGAATTTTAAAAAATAATTCGGGCAGAAAAATGAAAAAAAACTGTCTGGATTTTGCGAAAAAATATGACTGGAATAAGATTGTTGATGAAATCGAGGAAGTTTATTTAAAATGGATAAAGAAATAATCGTTACAACCAGCTGGGATGATGGTCATAAATTGGACCTTAAATTAGCTCAACTTCTAAAGAAGCATAGAATTAGAGGAACTTTTTATATTTCTCCAAAAAATAGAGAATTCAGAAAAGAAGATCTGTTATCAGATAAAGAAATTATAGAACTTAACGGGGATTTTGAAATTGGGGCTCACACCATGACCCATCCAAGATTGACAAAAATCAGTGAAAAGGAAGCTTTTAATGAAATTATGGATTCGAAAAAATACTTAGATAAGTTACTGAGAGAGGAAGTTAGGTGCTTTTGTTATCCCGGTGGGAAATATAATGAAAAAATAATGGAATTGGTAAAGAAAGCTGGCTTTTGCTACTCAAGAACTATGAAAAAATTTGAATTTCATCTTGCTGAAAATTTATTGTTATCAGGAACAACCCTGGAAGCACACAGAAATTCATTACTGACTCTACCGGTGGATTCTCTAAAGATTCTAACAATTTCAAAGTTTAATTTGATAGAATTTATTAAGAATTTAAACTGGGAATATTTGGCAAAAAAAACATTTGATGATGTTGAAAAATATGGAGGTGTTTATCATTTATGGGGGCACTCATGGGTTATTGAAAAAAGCAATGAATGGAAAAAACTGGAACGAGTCTTGTCATATAT
The DNA here is from genome assembly GCA_964610315.1 of uncultured Actinomycetota bacterium. Lineage (GTDB taxonomy): Bacteria > Actinomycetota > Humimicrobiia > Humimicrobiales > Humimicrobiaceae > JAQVEM01. Next base: position 11,543 of record CAZSVM010000006.1, on the reverse strand, counting down.
AAGTAAAAAGATAAATGTAAAATATTGGACAAATTATGATATATTTAAGGCTACAAAATGAAAATCTTACATGTTACAAAGAAGTATCCCGATATTATGGGAGGGGATTCTACTGTAGTTGCCGGTTTAGTAAAATATCAGAGGAAAATCGGTCACCAAGTATATATACTTACAAGTAATTGCAGTGAAGTAAGAGAATCTGCGGAAATAACAAAATATGGGTTGAAAATAGATTCCATTAATCTGGATAGAATTAATTTAAGAAGAATAATATCGTTGTTTATTTTATTCTTTTATTTATTTTTTTATTTAAAGAGAATAAGACCGGATATTGTCCACAGTCATTCACCCGATTTAGGTTTTATTTTATCAATTCATTGCAAGTTATACAGAGTTCCAATTATAAATACATATCATGGAATTAGCTTTAATGACGAAGGCTATTTCTTTGTTAAAAGAAAATTGGAAGAATTTTTAGTTAAATGTAGTAATTTTGATAAAATTATTATCAAAGACAAAAGCTCCCTGGATGACTTTAGAAAGTTAAAGATAAGGAATGTGAATTATCTGCCAAATGCTATCGATTTAGATTTGTTTCAGCAAAAAAGACATAAAAAAAATAGAAAGACTATTTTTTTATTTGCTGGCAGGATTGAAAAGGAGAAAGGATTGGATTATCTGATCCATGCTGTAAATAAACTGAGGAAAAAAGAAAAAGGTTTTGAAGTATTGTTAGTTGGAAAAGGTTTGGATAAAAAATATTTTCAGGAATTAGTTACTTCACTAAAGCTGAATAACTATATTAAGTTTTTAGGAGAAAAAAACAGAGATGAAGTAATAGATTATTATTTCGATTCTGATGTGTTTATTTCACCATCACTGCATGAAAGCTTTCCTGTAACGGTCTTGGAAGCCTGGGCGGCGAAACTACCTGTTATTGTAAGCAATGTAGGAGGAGTATCGACAATTTGTAAAGATAAAGAAAATGCTATAATAATTACTCCTAAAGAACCAGAAAATATTGTAGAGGCAATGATCGCCATGATTAAAGACCCAGGATTAAGAAAGAAGTTAGGGGAAAATGGAAGGAAACTAGTTGAGAAAAATTACAGATGGGATAAGATTGCAAAAGAGATAGAATCTATTTATGAGGAAATTATTAAATGAAAATAGTACAGGTTGTTGCTTACTATCCACCGCACATTGGTGGTATGGAAAATTGTGTTAAAGAAATTTCTAATAGATTAGCAAGAAAAGGCCACCAGGTAGAAATATTTACTTCTGATATCGGCTGTAAAAAGTATAGGCAAAGTTCAACAAATAATCTAAATATCCATTATCTAAGAAGTTGGGAATTCGCTCATACCGCTATTATACCGTCTCTGTTTTTTAAATTATTAAAGATACCCGGTGATTCAATCATACACGTACATATAGCACAGGTTATGATTCCGGAGATTGTCTTCCTGGTTTCAAAGATTAAAAAAATTCCGTATATTGCTCATATTCATGCCGACGTAGAGCCTTCCGGGAAATTGGGTTTTCTATTGCCATTTTATAAAAAAATGTTTTTACAAAAGATTTTGAATTCCGCATGGAAGATGGTGGTTTCAACTAGAGACTATGTTAACCTCATTAGTAAAAAGTACTCAATACCAAAAACAAAGATATACAAGATCCCCAACGGGGTAGACCTGGAACATTTCAGGAGTGTATCAACCAGACTTCACAGCCCGGTAAGATTATTATCTGTTGGCAGACTTTCCAAACCGAAGAATGTTCCTCTTTTAATACGATCGTTCAAATTAGTTATGGAGAATAATCATCCCGATATGGAATTACACATAGTCGGGAAAGGGGAAGAAAAGAATAAAATATTCGATCTGATTAAAAAAGAAGAGCTTGAAAAAAAAGTTACCTTACACGGGGCTCTGCTGGGAAAAGATTTATATGATATATATTCTTATTCAGATATCTTTGTTTTAGCTTCAGAATGCGAATCTTTCCCGCTGGTTTTAGTTGAGGCAATGGCTTCCGGCTTGCCAATCGTGGTTTCGGATATTACCTCCGTTAAGAATATAGTAAAAAATAATGCAACAGGTCTTCTGGTAAAACCAACACCGGAGAATTTTGCAGGAGCGGTGGAAAAACTGCTTGGCAATTCTCAATTAAGAAAAAAATTAATTAAAAATGGTCTGGAAGAGGTTAAAAAATACGACTGGAATAAGATCGTTCGGAAATTTGAACATATTTATATGAATTAGTATATGAAAACAACAAAAATACTGATACTAAAAAATCAAAAGGCTGAATGCAGATACTAATGAGATTATAATTACTATATCGTCAATAAGAATTATCGTAAGCAAGCCTGCAAATGAAAACTAGTAAGAATGAATTTAAATGTGTCAATTGCGGAGCAATATTAAATAAAGGTATAATACTCTGCCCTTATTGTAAAACCAGCTATCCTCTAAAAAAGAAAAAGGCAGGAGCAGGCCCGGCAAAGCGTCCCATAAAACGTCCGCCAGGACGACCGGTAAAGCTTTCCCCGGAACGCCCGGTGGCACGCCCCAAAAAAGAGCCCTACCGTGTGGGCAAAATCAGCGAGATAAAAAGTTCCGCTCCAAGAAATGCCATATTTTTAAGTATATTAATAGCCAGAGTAATTACAGGTTTTTTAATATTTTCCGATATTCAGCTTCGCTATTTCAGGGCGGTTTTTTCCTGCGCTTTCTTGATATTGGTTCCCGGATTACTGATTATGCTAATACTGAAAATCAGGAAAATAAGCACCTGGGAGTACCTGATTTACACAATTGGATTAAGTATTGCTTTTTTGATGTTTGGAGGACTGTTTGTTAATTTGGTATTGCCTTTAGCTGGAATTGATAAGCCTTTGTCGTTAATACCTTTATTTATAGGTTTCGATATTTTCCTGTTTGTTTTCTGGATAATTGCCTACAGGCGAAATAAAGATATCTATTTTGAAATCAAGCTGCCGAAACTTGATTTGTCTGATAAGGTTTTTTCCATAGTTCCCGTGGTTTTCCCTATTTTAAGTATCCTGGGGGCAACAACCCTGAATAACGGCGGGCCGAATTATCTCACCATGGTTATGATCGGTGGAATTGTCGTTTATTTTTTCTTCCTGATTTTATTCAGGAAAAAATTGAACCACAATGTTTATCCCTGGGGGATTTTAATGGTAAGTATCGCATTGCTATTATGTTATTCATTAAGAAGCTGGCACCTTACCGGGGGAGACATAAGTCTGGAGTATTATGTATTCCAATTGACCAAATCCCTGTCCCACTGGAACTCATTTCAATTTAATGATCCCTATAATACCTGTTTAAGTATCACCATACTGCCTACCATATTATCCAATTTCTTGAATATCAGCAATGAGTATATTTATAAGGTTATCTTTCCGGTAATTTTTAGTTTCTCGGTGATAGGCTTGTATATATTGATGAAAAAATACATGAAGAATGTCCCGTCCCTTTTATCGATATTCTTTTTCGTTACCCAATTACCCTTCCTGATATGGATTACAGGAATAGCGAGACAGGAAATAGCCCTTTATTTCTTCATGTTATTTTTACTGGTTATATTCAATAATGATTTTGGGCTAAAAATCAAGGAGATACTTTTTTTAATCTTCGGGTTTTCGCTGATAGTATCTCATTATTCAACCGCGTATATTATGTTGTTTTTGGTAACATTCGCATTCATTGCCAGTTATTTTATCAAGAAATTTCTTTTCAGATGGAATAAACACCTGCGCAGAGTTAAGAAAAGAACCACCCCATTTAAAATAACCAGCAGCCGGTATTTCGTGCCCCTAAGGTTAGTCCTGATGCTGATGCTGTTTGCATTTCTATGGTATTCGGTTTTTACACAAACAGCGGTAAGCTTGAATCAGATATTGGAAAATAATATCAATGACATAAAAGAAGAATACAAAAGCCCTTCGGTCCGTGATGCGTTTTCCATTAATCCCTTCAGCGGCATTTACGCTACTACGGATCAAGACGTTATTGATTATTCCGAATATACCCGGGAAACCTATTCCGGGATGGAAGGCCTTGATTTATATACACCGGATGAATTTGCTGGGTATGATGTTTATCCGGCACCTACCGAACTCAATCCCATCTTCAATAATTTAATTTATAACATAATGCTTATAACTCAAAAAATAATCACGACTATTTTTAAACTGTCGTTTTTTATAGGAACAATTTATATATTGATTATTTTATTCATGAGGAGAATAAAGGTGGAGCTGATCGATATAGAACTGAAAATCAAGATGAAAACAACCGATACAGAAGTCCAGATGATTGATATAGAATACCTATCCTTGATAATAGGATCGATAATTATTTTGTTCGTCATCATTTTAATTCCTTTTATATCCATAGAATACAATTTCGAAAGGCTTTACCTGCAGGCACTGTATATTTTAGTTCTCCCGGCGATATTGGGGATGAAATTAATTTTGATACCGTTCAAGAAACTTAAAGCCGACATGTTGATAATATTGCTGATAATCGTATTTTATTTCCTGTACAGTACCGGCTTTACCACCCAAATAGTGGGAGGCGAACCCAGCGAAATGTTGAATAACTATGGCACGATGTATATCCAGGATTATACCCACGATTCGGAAGTAAAATCCATAGAATGGTTATCGTGTAACCGCGACAAGGATTTTCTGATATACGTCGATAAAGCATCTGAAAGAAAATTAATGGCATATGGTAATATTGTTGAAGGATTAAAAAGAGATATATTACCGTCTGCAATCGATAGAAGAGCTTATGTTTATCTGGGTTATTCGAACGTTGCCAATAAAGTAATTTTGCAGCTATTTAAAGGTAAAGTAATTTTGTATACTTTACCTGAGGATTTCCTTTCTAATAATAAAGATCTTCTTTATAATAACCGGTATACGGAAATCTATAAATAATTATGAATAAAATATTCTAAGAACTATCAATTCAATGTTTAAATATTAAAATGTTTAATTTTAAAAAGGCAATAGATAAATTTGTAAATCTTTTTTTTTATTACCTGGGTTTTTATTATATCTTGAAATTTATCAATAGGAGAAAAATAAGAATATTAATGTACCACGGAGTTGATGACCGGCAAACAGATTTTATTTTAGATGATCCTTTCCTGATAATATCCATAAAAAATTTTGAAGAGCAGATTAAATACCTGAGCAGATCATACAATATCATGTCCGCACATGAAATGGCCGCCCATATAAAAAAGAAGATTCCTTTTCCGCCAAATTCAGCGGTTATCACTTTTGATGATGGTGTAAAAAATAATTTTGTTAATGCATTTCCCATTCTGCAGAAATATAATGTAAAAGCCACAGTTTTTCTAACGGCTGATTACATTGATACATTAAAAATAAATTGGTCAAATAAATTTTATTATTTTGTAAAGAAAATTAGCTTGAGTGAATTTGTTGAAGAATTTAAGAAAGCTTTTCCTGCTTACTCAAACTTAATTGAGAAGGTTGATCAAAAAAGTACAATAGAGAATATAAATTTTATATTGAAATACAAAGTTGATGATGATATCAGAGAAAAGTTTATACAGGGGCTATACAATAAATTCAGAATAGAAATAAGTAAAGAGGAAATAAAAGATTTATACTTAACCTGGAAAGAAGTTAAGAAGATGGCTGATGCAGGAATTTCATTCGGGAGCCACACATCCACACATCCTGTCCTTTCTGTACTGGATTATGAAAAAGCAGAAAGAGAAATTGCTAGCTCCAAAAAAAATATCGAAATCAAATTAAATAAAAAGATCGATCTCTTTGCTTATCCGTATGGTAATAAGGGCAGCTTCGATTCGAATACCAAAAAAATTTTGGCTGGCTACAATTTTTTATGTGCAGTTTCGACTATTGAAGGTTTCGATAATCTAAATTCGGATTTATATGAGCTGAAAAGAATCTCTATTGTTGACGAACCATTTTATTATTTTAAATTGCGCATTGAAGGATTTGAGGGACTTATTGAAAAAATTCAGCACAAAGTATACAGATATTTTAAGAGAATAGAATACTGAATAATTATGAATATATTATTTATTTCAGAATATTTCCAGCCTTACGATAGAGGAGGTGCGGAAATCAGCACGTCACTAATAATTAAATATATTTCGAATTGGCATAATTGCTATATCCTGACGGAAAGATATCAGAAAAAACCATGGAGATTCAACGGCTCGGCTGTTTATCCTATTTTAAAAAGAATACATATGGAGCAAAAATCATTTGCGAATATATTTAGATATGGAATCAATATTATCTTTGCTCCGGTAATAAATATTCTAAGGATTGTCAATTTTATCAAAAGATATGATATAGATATAATTCATTTTGTGCCGACCGCGTATTATTATGCCAGCCTGGTGATTGCAGCTATTTTAACCCGGAAGCCGTTCGTAATAGACATAAGAGGCCTCTCATTGATATGCCCGGTATCGTTCTCTTCGAAATATTGCATGGATAACAATTACGCCAGGCATAATTATAATTGTTTAAGAACAAGTTACATTGTCAATAATAAAATTTTAAAAATAGCCAGCTCCATAATTGCCCTGTATGAATATATAGTTTTTTATTCACATACTAAAACATTTAAAATGGCTTTAAAACTATCTAATAAATATAAAATAATTCCGAATAGTAAATTCGTCTGGGACATGCTGATTAAAAACGGCTACCCTAAAAAGAAAATGCAGGTTATATTTAATATCATTAATATTATACCGACTGGGGAAAAAAGATATTTAAGAAAAAATAGAATAGTGTATGCAGGTCAACTGGAAAAATCCAAAGGGATATGGGATTTAATTTTTGCATTTAATTTATTAAATAACAAAAAAATTTCATTGGTAATTGCAGGAGATGGAAGGGAAATGGATAGTCTAACAAAGTATATAAAGGAAAAGAAAATATCCAATATTAAATTTTTAGGAAAATTACCAAATGAAATGATCCAGAATTTGTACCGCGAATCAAAAATTGTAGTGGCCCCATCCATTGGCCCCGAGGCTTTCGGCAGGTTCATTTTAGAATCTATTGCGGCCGGGACGCCTTTAATAACGACAAACGTTGGAGGCAGTCCTGAGGGCATTAAAAATAGAGAAACAGGAATGTTAATTGAGCCGGATAATCCTGTTAAGTTGGCCGGGGCAATGAAAGAATTGCTGAATAATGACAAATTATATAAACATATTGCCAGTAACCTGAAGAACGAAATAGATAAATATAGCCCGGAAACAATTGGCCAACAAAGGCTAAAATTGTATAAATCTCTTATTTAAGATTACTCCAAAATAAACTAAGCTAACTAATCCCTGACCAGCTATCCAGGCGAATCCAATTCCCAATAAACCTTTTGTAAGAAATAAATAACTTAATCCTAAAATTGATATGGCACTAATAAGGTTAATATAAATTAACATCATGATTTTATGTTTTACTCTTAAAATGGTTCCGAGCACAGCATTAAAAGATACAAAAATACCTGATAAAGCTAATAATCTTAAAAATAGCAGTCCTTCATTGGAGTAATCCTTGCCAAAAGCCAGAAGGATATATTTTCCAAGAAAAACCGTGATAATAATGACCGGAATAATAATTACGGATATTATTCTCATGGATTTTTTTAAATGAATTTTTAACTCTGATTCGTTGTAGGAACCCTCTGCAAATAATGCCTGTGAGGTTGCTATTGGAATAATATAGAGAAGATTTGCAACCATCATATCCATATAAAAATATGCTGTATACTTGGCGCCTATTGTATTTGTCATAAGTATTGGCAAGACCATTGCCGGTGCTACATTAAGAAATCCGGCAATATAATTTCCCAGTGAAAATTTTGTCATTCTTTTTAAAATATCTTTGTCTACTTTTGGCTTGAATAAGTAATTGTATTTTAGGATTAAAAAAACCATGCTTGACCCAAAAGCAATAGCCAGAGCAATTCCTACGGACATAAATATTCCATATGAACCTAATGCAATAAGAATGAATGGAAGAATTAACTTAGCAATACTAAAAATTATGTTTTTTATTAACACATATTTTGATGAGCGATATGCTATAAAAACATTTTCTGATATTGCATTCAATGAACAAAAAACTATAAATAATATAAACAGTAAAGAAAAAATAATATTTTCTCTTACAAATAATAATTTTGGGGAAAATGTCTTCAGAAAAATCAGGTAAATTAGTGATATTAAAATTGACGTTAAAGTAACTATAACGAATGAAGTATTTATCTTTTCGTTTTTTCTCTCCGACGTGGGTAGATATCTGATCAGTCCGCTATCAAGTCCCAAGATACTAAAACTGGAAATTAATGTCATTACGGAAATAAGTGTTGTTCCGATACCTACCTGCTCCGTAGAATATAGACGTGTGTTTATGACCCAAAAGAAAAAACCTAAAAAAGCCATGACTCCGGTGTTTATCATCAGATAAACCGCATTTTTATATAAGGAGTCTTTTATAAAATGGTTGTAAAATTTAGTCATTCTTCCTCTATCCAGAAATATATTTGTTCATTTTCATCAATCAGGTTTACGACTACCTTAGATCTTTTTATTGGAATTGTTATTGTGAAATCTACTGCAATTGTTTCATATTCGTTGTCTTTTATTAAAATGGAATCCGTGCAAATTATCTGTTTTTCTCCATCTATATCAATATAAACTTCATATGGATATTCCATGTCTTTATTTTCAAGATTATGGATTGTGAATTCAAAGCTATTTTCTTTAAACAAAACGATTTTGTTCGGGAGAGACAGATGGTCCTCAAAATATAGTTCCATAAACGTTGAGGGTTCCTTTGTGGTCGCAAGAATAATTGCCTTTTTTACCGAATTATATTTAACAAGTTGAAAGATTACCGCAGTGAAAAAACACACCATTATAATCAGTAATATAACTCTTGTTATTGGCTTGCTTTTTGTCTTCTTATTTTTAACCACTTCAAATGTTTATGTTAAGTATATCTCAATGAAAATCGTTTGCTTCACAAATGTAAACTTTAAACTTGATCCCCATCAAATTAAGGCACAGTTCTTAAATCTGACTCTATATAATTTCTTATATTTATTCATTTTAAAATCTGGCAGTTTAATTATAGCATGTCTTTCTTTCCACCTTTATATCTTTTTTCTGCTGTATTAATTTAATTTCTTCAATAATATTTCGGGTGACTGAATCCCATTTAATTTAGCATTTTTTAATAATACTATAAAAAAATTATATTTGAATGTTATAATTATAAATTGAAAATAAAATTTGAGCATTGGTTGATTAAATGAAGTAATGTAGAATATCTTTATGAAAAAAATACTTAAAGCAGCATCTTTTACGTTTTTTATTTTTGGACTTCTTGGATGGCTTTATATTGTCGTTGTTGCACTGGTTCATCCGCAGACTCTAGATCTTCAATTGACTCATCTCACCCCCTGGCTAAGAGAGGATACTTTTGGCATAGTCTCTTTTGCGGTCTCGTTTTTTTCCTTTTTTATCTGGAATCTGGTAAAAGATAATAAATAGGCTGTATTAAAAGCCGGGGGAGATTTAAAATTTCCATAATAATCCAATAGTAATTTTAGTATGGATATAAAAAAGACTTTATTTAGAATATCCTAATTTTTGTCCAGATATTCTTTCGAAATATTCTAATGTAATACGTGGATCTATTTTATTGTAAAAATCTACCATCAGTTCAAACTTCTGCCTTATTCTTGGATAATTCATTACGGAATTTAAAAATATTGGGTCTTTACTGAATGCATAAGCAGCGATTTCAGCAAAGTCACAGCCATAATTATCCATACTTAGAGAAGTTATAAACCCATCTTCGTACATTTCTGGCCTGTCTTCATAGGCGATTTCCGGCTCGTACCCATAATATTCAAATCCTTCCGGATTATTAAGTATCCAACCCTCATAATAAGAATCAAATAATTCTTTATATCTATTTTGTAATACATGACTAAATATATGATGAAATGCCGGCAAATACAATGTTTCATCATTTTTTTCGCCGATTGTCAGGAAGATTGATTTATCAGTGGCAATAGCTATTGAACCATCCACATTCCCAATTTTTATTTCATTACCTATTATGTATGTTTTCGTTAAATGTTCGGGCACAAACCCTAAAGGGTATGCTTCTACCGCTTCGGTGATAACCTCTTTAACCCTCCTCTGGAGTTCTTCCGGTAAGTATATTATTTTCCTTGTGTCTTCCGGGAAATAACTTAGATATGTTTGCTCATCTATATGAAACGATATATCATTATCAAAAAAAGATTCGGTTAAATTTTCCAAATATTCCTTATTCTTTTTTTCCAGACTGGCGTTATCAGCTAATAATGCTGAAAGTTCCTCCCCGTTTAATTTTAAAAGGCTGTCTATAAAACCAGCACTGTAAAGCTTATTTTTTGCTGCAATTTCAATTGCTGTACTTATATCACTGGAAGTAGCTGATTGATTTGATATAAGCCATTCCCAAAATACATAATCCGAATATATATTATCAAAAAGATCTGATTTTTCTTGTAAAGCTTCTAATAAATTAGCTCTGGTACTTACAGGCAGATTCAATTCAACTAGTTTTTTATCAATTTCTGATTCTATATTGTTATCCTGCACGCAGGATGGCTCTGCTTCCAGTGCTTGATTTATTGGACCACAGGCAGCATTAATACTTGATAAACCAGTTGAAAGAAATAATATAATTGTTAATACACATAATAATTTTATTCTTTTCATACTCATAAATTTATTAACAAATAATTGTGTTCAGTGATTTTAGCAAATATTCTAATCTATAACAACCAGTCAGCTTATTTGCTGTATTGTTTGCCGAGTTATAAATTAAAAATACTTAAAAGACATAAGTTTGTGATAGAAAAATTTAACAATTTTTTTATTTCTTATAACATAAAAAAAGGCCAGATTATAACTGCTCTACCAAATTTAAAATATTTAATGAAAAACCATTCTAGAAGCTGATACCTGGTTTTGAAATATCCAGTTATATTTACTATAAGTGCAATTATTTCTGGCGCCGCAATGTAATTATTTTAAAATTGCATTATTCCATAATTCTCTATAAGTTCCATCACCTTTTATCACTCCGAACTGATCACCCGGGTAACAGAAGTAATTTGCTCTGGTTACTCCTGAAGTCTTGATGTATCCAATCATCGAGGCCAATGCTGCTGCCTGTGCTGCCTCATCTGTTGAGTAAGCATCTAAAGATTTATAATTAAGATTAAATTCAGTTATATAAGTGTGATCAACTCCCCACCAATTTATCATATTAGTTATATCACTCTGCCAACTTTCCTGATTTGAATAGACATTCCAGGCCAATATATCTATATCTCCACGTCCCAAAGCATACCATTTATCCATAAAATAAGAGTCTGATGTAGTATAAGATATATTTCCTCTGGTGAATATGG
>CAZSVM010000005.1:0-109166 GCA_964610315.1 uncultured Actinomycetota bacterium | reverse complement strand
TTTATTTTATTATTGTCTTTTCTTAGGTGTCAATATTAGGGGGGAAGTCCATCTAAGCCATTTTTAAACTAATATCAACCACTCTGGCTTCAGGTGCAGGTGGTCTATAATCCAGAGAGCTATGGGGTCTTAGGGTATTGTAATAAGCCCTCCATCTTTCAATTAAAACCTTAGCTTCGGCCATAGTATCAAAGATCTCACCGTTTAACAATTCATCCCTCATCTTTTAAGTTAAATGATTCAATGTAGCCGTTCTCCCAGGGACTTCCCGGTTCGATAAATGCTGGAAGGGTTCCCAAATTCCTAATAAATTTTCTTACCTTCTTGGCAGTAAACTCACTACCGTTGTCTGAACGTATATATTCAGGCAAACCCCTACTGCAAAAAAGATCTGCCAGAAACTCCACCACTTCGCTGGAAGTTATCCTTCTTGAAGCAAAAGACAGCAGACATTCCCGGCTGTATTCGTCAATTATGTTAAGTATCCTGAACTTTTTACCATTATAAGTCTTATCTTCCAATATATCATAACTCCACACATGATCTTTGTATTCTGGTCTTAACCTGATACATGATCCGTCACTCAGCCACAGCCTTCCCCTCTTTTTCTGTCTTTTGGCTACTTTTAGCCCCTGCTGGCGCCAAATTCTTTCCACTCTCTTATGATTTATTTGAAGCCATCCCGACGAAGCATAGCGGTTATCCTGGAAGTGCCATATCTTCCGTACTGGGCTACCAGGTTGATGATACGGTTAGTTAATTTGTCTTCATCGGGAAGTTTTTTAACTTTGTACCTTTGAGTAAATCTATTCTGTCTGATTGCCCGGCAAGCACGCCTCTGGGAGATACCATACTTAATCTTTGCCGCAGCTACTGCATACTTGCGCTTGGCCGGGCTTACAAGTTTCCCTGGGCCACATCCTTTAATATGGCATTATCTAAAGATAAATCGGCCACAAGTTTCTTGAGTCTGGTATTTTCTTTCTCAAGCTCCTTTAACCTTTTGGCCTGGTTTATCCTCATCCCGCCGTATTCTTTTCTCCACTTGTAATAGGTCTGCTGGGTAATGCCTAGGTGTCTTGCAGCTTCTGCGGTGGTATTGCCCTGACTAAGTAATACCTCTGCTTCTCTCAAAGAATTGATAATCTGTTCTGGTGTGTAGCGTTTTTTTAGTATGGCCCTTCCCTCCTTTTTCCTATTTTACTGGCCCAAATACTAACTTTCAAATTGGACTAGTTTTTGGGGGAAAAGTCAACCGAAAGCAATTCAACTAACGTAGTTCCACATTCCGATTTTGAAATCTCTTTTACCAATCCAATTTTTTCTACATACCATGAAGAAATATCCGAAACTGCACTGAATGACATCGAAGAGCCTTCTATTTTAGTCTCTTGATTTATTGTTTTTTTAGAATTTATTTTTATAGCATCTGTGTATGTCCCAAATGGTACTGTTACCGGTTCTATAGATGCAATTTCGTTCGCTATAATTATATCACCATCAAAAGCCATTTCTTCAGATTCAACAGTAAAAGAAGCTTTGACTTTATATTTAGTATCCCATTTATGACCTACAACCCATTGATCATAAGAAGGTAAAATAACTCCTTCGTAGCTCTCTGTTGTGATTTCAAAACCTTCACTTTCTCCCTCAAACGGAAGTTCTGAATAATCACTCTGAATTAACCCATCATTATTACAAATCCAGTTTACATCAATTGAAAATTCAGAAGATATTAATTTCTCAATAAAAGATTCTTCAGTTATCCCGGAAAAACTCGAAGTATATTCATAAACATCACCACTAGGACCATGTACTTTATATGTCCGGATAGTATCTGTCTTAACAGGAAAATATGGGTTGTAACATAATCCAGCAGGTTTGGATTCCTCTTTTTCTGGGATTTGTTCTTCTAAATTATTACCTTCAGTCTCTTCTGACTCTGTAACTATTTCCTCTTCTGATTCTCCTCCCACACCACTTTCCTGTACTGCCTGATTTTGCTTAGAGGACTCACCTGCTTTTTCTTTAAAAGTATTACAAGCAATTAAAAGAATGACCAAAAAGGCAAGTAAAATTATAAATATTTTTTTCATGATTTTGTATAAATAATTATTTAAAAAGCTGTTTTTAACAAGATTATACCACTTCTAAGGTTGAGTTTGAATTTTCTCATATTAAATACTTTATAAACTTCTTCAGATTTTCTTAATTTTTAAAAACTCCGACAGCGATAAATCCATCAGATTTTTTAAATTTCCGTATTCAGCTAGTATTTTTTTAGCTAAATCAAGAGCAGAAAACTTTTCTTTACGGCTTCCTATTCCTGTTCTAAGTATTATTGCTAAAAGCTCGCCATCGGAAAGATATTCCGGACCCTTTTTTATGAGTTTTTCTCTGGGCCTCTCCAGCTCGGGCCAATTTTTAATTGATGTCTTAAACAATTTTCACCTGCTGTTTTAATCATAAGGAAACATTTTACATACTAGCATAAATAATTAATTATGCAAATACATATTAGTGTAAACAATAATACCGTTAGGAAATTAAATCCAGTGTTGATTCCCGAATATAGATATAAAGGTAAAAATTATTTTCTTAAGAATTCCAGCATATCCTTTTGAACCTGTTCCGTATTGGAAAAAGAAAGATTATGCCCGTATCCCTTGTAAAGGATTAATCGGACATCCGGTATTCCATCAGCAGTAGTACGAACATCTTCTGCCGTATAGCCGATATCCAATCCTCCGCTCATAACCAGAGTCGGAACTTTAATATCTTTTAACCGGTCTTTAAAATTCATCTCCCTGCCCACTCTGACTTCGGTCAGGAAATCATTCGGATATCGGATATTTCCCGTCATTTCTTAATTTGGAAGTCAATTTTAAGTGTAGTTTTAGAAACAACTTAAAATTAATACTTGCTGTTTTTCTTTAAAATTTCTATAAATCTTTTTACCAGCTGCGGATCGAACTGTGAACCACTGCATTCACTAAGCTCCTCTATTGCCTCCTCTTTGCTGAGCGCTTTTTTATAGGGTCTTCCGGTTATCATAACTTCATAAGCATCGACAATAGCTATTATTCTGGAGAGAACAGGTATATCTTCCCCCCTTAATCCCTGAGGATATCCCTTTCCGTTCCACCATTCGTGAACAGTTAGAATATATTCGGCAATACTTGAAAGCTGATTGGATGAGACCGCAATCCTATAACCTATCTCTGGATGACGTTTTATAGTTTCCCATTCCCTTTTACTCAAATTTTCCTTTTTATTCAGTATAACATCAAGAATTGCCACTTTCCCTATATCATGTATAGTTGCCAGAAGAGATAATTCATCAATTTTACCCGGTGATAATCCCACGGATCTTCCCAGCTCGAGCGCCATTTCTTTTATTCTTTTAGTGTGTTTTTCAGTTTTAATACTTTTTTCAAATAATGTTCTTTCAAGCGATGATATTATCGAGCTTATAATACTTTTTGTCTCCATAAGTTTCTGCCTGTACATATTCTCTTCTGCTTTTTTTATTACTTTAGAAAAATTCTGCTGAATTCTGTTCTTGCTGGAGATCCCCAGAGATATACTTAAAGGTATTTTCCCCCTGGTGGTTCTGGTACTCTTTTCTTTAATCCTTCTTACAATCTTGGATGCAACTTTTTCATCGGTTTTAGGAAGAAGCATGGAGAATTCATCTCCGCCCCATCTGGCGACCATGTCCTCCGTTCTGCAGCAGCTCTTAAGAATATTGGCACAGCTCTTTAATATCTCGTCCCCCTCATCATGGCCAAAAGCATCATTTATTAATTTTAACCCGTTTATATCACCGATAATAATACTGAGCGGTAGCTGTCTTTTGGTGTCCAGCCTCTTTAATTCTTCCTCAAAATAGGCACGATTATAAAGATCGGTAAGGCTGTCATGAAAAGACATATAAGTTAGGTGTTTTTCTATTTTTTTTCTTTCCGATATATCGTGAAGAACACCTTCTATAGCTACCAGTTCACCTTGTTTATTATAAAATGGAGTTATTTTTTCCTCATACCAGATTACTGTACCATTCTTATGAATAAGGCGGATTTCAGCCGGTTTCGAAAAATCAAAACTGCCGCTATTTATTTCTTTTATTATACTTCTATCATCAGGATGGATTATTTTATAATTGAATCGAGGGTCACTATAATATTGTTCGGGATCATAACCAAGATTTCTTTTTACTGAAGGACTTATATATTCATACTCCAATTCAGGGATCAACTTATACTTATATATGATATCAGAAGCATTTTCTATCAGCTGTCTGAAATATGATTCCTTTTCTTTGATTTTCCCCGGGTTTTTTTTATCCTTTGATTTTGACTTATTTTTATCTACCTTCATATAGATGCATACAAGATTGTCATAACCGGTATTTTGTCTAATTATATAATAAATATTTCAATAATTCATTAATGGTTTATTTATTTGTAACCTCTGTTCCATGTTTTGCAGCCTACCGCTGTCTTCTTTATTTTGTTGATATAATTGTCAACTTATTATTGACTAAAAAACTTATAGAACTCCTTCTAATATTATAGAATTGAACAAATGTTATAAACTATCAAATATATTAGATATATAATGTATATATGATGTATTCCAACAAGAACTTCGGTACGGCTTTAAAAGAAATAATAGAAGAAAAGAAAATAAAACTAAGGAGTCTGGCCAATAAAACTAATTTAAATTACAGTTATTTTAGTAAACTTAAAAAAAGAAAAAGTTATCCTCCCATTTCAACTATCGAATTGATTGCAAATGGATTAGGCATACCTCCCGAATATTTTAAGGAATATAGAATTTACAAGATTGAAAAAATGTTGGAAAAGAATTCCCAGGTCATTGATAGAGCTTATGATTACATAAAAAGCCTTATAAGCAAGAAAAAATTAAAAGTAGCTGAAAGAAAAAAATCATTCACAGAAAAATAAAATTATTATATCTTAAACCTATCATTATTTTTTAATCAAAATTATATCTTGTTTTATTATGGAATTATCTGAACTTGCCCAATCTCTTGATAAAATATTAAATAAATGTGTAATATGCCCCCACCAATGTGAAGTAAACAGGACTGGCGGTGAGAAAGGTTTCTGCGGCGCCGGTTATAAGCCGGTTGTATCCTCAGCCCTGCCCCATCATGGAGAAGAACCTCCCCTTTCGGGAACCAGAGGTTCTGGAACCATCTTTTTCTCATACTGCAATATGAAATGCGTATACTGTCAGAACTACCAGATTAGTCAGGAAAGGGAAGGATGGGAGTATAGTATAGCGGAACTGGCAAAAAGTATGATTAATTTACAGAATTCAGGATGTCACAATATCAATTTTGTCTCGCCAACCATATGGATTCCCCAAATAGTAAAAGCTCTTTATACTGCCGTAAATAATGGTCTTTCAATCCCCACCGTATTTAATACCGGAGGATATGACCATCCTGAGATTATAAGAATGCTGGATGGGGTTATTGATATTTATATGCCAGATATGCGTTACAGCCGCGATAACATGGCAAGAAAATATTCCATGGCCGAAGATTATGTCAGGTATAATCGACAATCGGTAAAAGAGATGTACAGGCAGGTTGGAGGGCTTCAGCTGGACAAAGAAGGAATAGCCCAAAAAGGACTCCTTATAAGGTTCCTGGTCCTGCCCGAAAATATCGGAGGAATAAAAAAGACTCTGGATTTTATTAAAAATGAATTATCCACCGATGTCTATTTAAGCATCATGGCCCAATACCACCCCCTCTATAAGGCATTTAAATACCCGGAGTTAAGTAGAATAATTACCGCAAAAGAATATCTGGAAGTGGTAAGATATGCGGAAAAGAAAGGTTTTAGTTATGGATGGACCCAGGATCACATATCACTCAGCGGTAAAAAGGATTTATTCATACCCGATTTCAGCAATAAGAGAGTTTTTAAATACCGTAAAAAATAATTAACCAACTATAAACTGATTATTAAAGGATACTTAACTGGAAATTAATCTGAATTATCTAATTTCTTTGTTTTTTCCATGCTTTTAATTCTTCAAGGGAGAGCGTATTCAATACATCCTTTTTCTCCAGTCCCGCTCTTCTGGCTATATCCACTCCCAATATAATCATATCCATATTATTGGGGCGATGCGCATCCGTATTTATAACTACCCTTACTCCCATTTTTGCTGCCTTTTTGACCTTTTCCCGGTCAAGATCCATCCTCAGGTAATACGAATTTATTTCCAGAGCTTTATTATTTTCAGCCACACTCATAATCAACCGGTCAACATCGATAGAATACGGCGCTCTGTTGCCAAAAACCACTCCTGTAGGGTGGGCAATAAAATCGATACATTTATTTTCAAGGGCACTCACCACTCTGGCTGTATTTTCCGCTTCCGAATTCAGGAAAGAAGAGTGCATCGAACCAACGGCTATATCCATTTTTTTAATTATATCCTGGGGATAATCTAATTTACCGGCACCGATTATGTCTATTTCAGAGCCCATCAATATACGGAAGTCTTTAAACTTAGAATTTAATTTTCTTATATAATTTGTTTTTTCCTGTAGTTTTTTATTATTCAGGCCTTTTCCGTAATAATTACTCACCGAATGGTCGGTAATGGCTATATACTGATAGTTAAATTTTTTTATTCTTTCAATCATATCTTCCAGACTTATAACTCCATCGCTCCAGCCGGAATGGATATGCAGATCGCCTTTAATATCCTCCACAGTTAAAAGTGAGGGCAGAAAATGCTTCTTGGCCAGCTCTATTTCACCCTGATTTTCCCTTAACTCAGGGGGTATAAATTGAAGATCCAACCTGCTGTAGATATCTTCTTCAAGGCGGGTACAGTCATCCGATAAACGAGTTCTTGCCTGCGGTTTCTTTTTCTCCAGAAAATCATCAATCTTTATCCTCCCCTTTTCCATATGCCCTTTTTCTCCGGCTATTTCCTCCAATTTTTTTATATGCTCTTTGCTTCCGGTGGTATACAGCATATCCACAGCCCAATTTTTACTACTGCTTACAATAAACTCCACTTCTATGCCAAAGATGGTTTCAAATCTTGCACTTATACTCTCCGGTTTTATGCAATTGCCTTTAAATCCTCCAATAAAATTAAGTGTTTTAATCTTCTCAAGCAGCCTGCTGCTTCTTGAAGAATCATAAAGCTGGCCATTAAAACCGGGCAGTATAAGTATATCTATATCCTTTACCGTCGATTTTTTCCTCCTTATGGAACCGACCACCATTACTTTTTCTATATCTTTTATCCTGTAAAGGCCATTTTTTATTTCATCGAGACAGAGGTCGACATGCCAGCGCGGATAAAGGTTTTTTATGCTCTTGAGATAATCCAGTGAATTTTTAAGTCTTTCAATATAAAAGAGGTTATCTTTTCTTCTGTCAGAACCGGCCTCTGTAATAATATCAAGAATTCTACCATTAATTTTGCTGCTGGTAACCCTGTCTTCCAGATCTTCAATGCTTTTTATATTTAAAGTTTCATAGATTTTAAACATTCTCCTTCTGCCAAGCCCGCTTATTCTTATCAGTCTTATTAAATCCTCGGTGTACTTTGATTTTATTTCCTCATATAGCCTTATGTTTCCCCTCTCCATATATTCCACAATAAGTTTATAAGCCAGCCCTTCCATGCCCACCAGTTCCTTAAGCCTTCCACTGCGGTAGATTTTTTCTATACTCCGGGGATTATCCCTGAGTGTTCTTGCTGCTACTATCAAATTGGACTCTATAGCTTTATTGGCGGCGCCGGATTTCTTAAGTTCTGCAATATCGGTAAGGATATTTGCTAGTTTTAAATTAATCATTTTATAATATTTTATATGCTATAATATTTTTATAATAATATTCAAAGCAGAATATTATATCACAATATACTGCAACTTATGAAAAAAATAAAAAACTATTACGGTTTACAGGATACCAGAAGACACCAGTTGCTCCGGGAAAATATGATACAGGAACAAATTATCTCCCGCGGAATTCATGATAAAAAAGTGCTGGAAGCCCTCAAAAAAGTACCCCGCCATATTTTTGTAGATGAAATCTATATAGATTCAGCTTATGAAGACCGGCCGCTTCCCATTGGATCCGGTCAGACCATATCACAGCCATATATAGTAGCCCTTATGACTGAAAATCTGGAACTGAGCGGAAATGAAAAAGTTCTGGAAATTGGTACCGGTTCTGGTTACCAGGTAGCCATATTGGCTGAACTGGCAAAGGAAATCTATACCGTAGAAATAATTACTTCTCTCTATCGGAAAAATAAAAATCTGCTCACCGGATATAAAAATATAAAAATGAGTAACCATGACGGCTATCTGGGGTGGGAAAAACATTCACCATACGATAGAATAATGGTTACCGCCGCGCCCGATCATATTCCTCAGCCATTTATCGAACAATTAAAGGATGGAGGAATTATGATTATTCCTGTCGGTCCCTCAAGCTGGGGCCAGGTTTTATATAAAATAATCAAGCAGGGAAACAATATAAAAAAAATAAGTTTATGCGATGTAGCCTTTGTTCCTTTAACCAGAGCTCAAAATATAGATTAAAATAACCGGATACTCCTTCTTTTTTATCCATTTTTAACACCAGGGTAAATCCCCTACTCCCCCTAAAAATACACGAACGGCGTGCTTTTTAATTATATTTAGCCCAATATTTATAAAAAAAGTTTTTACCTATCTTAATTCTTTTTTTTTAAAAAAACTATTTACATTGTTATATTTATATGTTTTAATTAATGTATTAAAACTTTATGATAAAAAAATATGGAATTAAGTTATAATTTAATAAAGAATTTATCGCCCGAAGATATTGATCTTGACATACAATGGGAAAATAGGATTGGCGATATACTGGTAAATAAAGGTTATATTTCCCGTGAAGATCTCTATAAGGCTCTGGTTATTCAAAAGAAAGACGGCGGAAGACTGGGCTGGATACTCTTAAGCAACGGTTTTATCAGCAGATTACAGTTCTATAAGGCTCTATCAGAAAAGTTTAAGCTGCCTTTTGTATCGAAAGATATTGAAATATACATAGAAAAGCTTGATACATTCCTGCTGCAAAGAATCGAGGCCGAAGAAGTTATTAAATTTCAGACTCTGCCTTTATATATAACCAAAAATAAACTGGTTGTTCTTACCTCATATCCCAAAAATAAAAAAACCATAGAATATTTCAAAAATAAATTCAATGTTCAGAATATAGACGAAAGAGTCATAACCGATCAGGATTTAACCAATCTGGTACAAAAAATTTTTAAAAGAAACCTTCATACCAAGGCAATTTTTGGCCTTCATATCAGGGAACCAGAAGAGTCGGCATTCGTCAGAATGAAAAAAACGCAGATTATCTTTTTTGCGGCAGCATTACTTTTACTGGCTGCGGGCATGTGGTTTTACACTGATCAAATACTGATTGGGCTTTTTGCGCTTATTCAGGCTTTTTATCTAATGTCCATATTATATAAGTTCGTTATAAGTATAACCGGAATAAAAAACAGATTCACTGCCAGCAAAAAATACCAGATTATAAAAAATAAGGAGACAAAGGAATATCCCGTTTATACCGTTCTAGTGCCTTTATTCAGAGAACCGGAGACAGTTTTAATAAATATTATAACCGCTATAAAGAATCTTGATTATCCTAAAAATAAACTTGATGTAATATTTTTATTCGAGGATCATGATTATAAAACCATAAATATAGCCAAGAGCCTCAAACCATTTTCAAACTGGAGATTTTTTTATGTTCCCAACGGAACACCAATTACCAAGCCCAAAGCATGTAATTATGGCCTTTACTTTGCCAGAGGCAAGTATCTGGTAATTTATGATGCCGAAGATATTCCTGAACCCGATCAATTAAAAAAAGCACTTATAGCATTTCAAAACAGCTCCGATGAATATGGTTGTTTTCAGGCTTATCTGAATTATTATAACAGGAATGAAAATTTCCTGACCAGAATGTTCACTCTTGAATACTCTTACTGGTTCGATTATATGCTCAGCGGTTTATATAAATTTAAGATGCCCATACCGCTGGGCGGGACCAGTAATCATTTTAAAGTAGATATTCTCAAAAAAATATCGGGATGGGATCCTTTCAACGTAACCGAAGATGCAGATCTGGGAGTTAGAATGGCAGCAGAGAAAAAAAGAGTGGGAGTTATCGATTCCACCACTTACGAAGAAGCAAATAAGAGTTTCGGGAACTGGATAAGGCAGCGTTCCAGGTGGATTAAAGGTTATATGCAGACCGCTCTGGTTTATAACAGACATCCTGTAAAGTTTATAAAAACTCTGGGATTCTGGAAATGGTTTTCTTTTCAAATGCTGATTGTGGGGACCCCATTTACCTTCCTGGTTAACCCCATTATGTGGCTTACTTTCTTGTTCTGGATACTGGCCCATAACTTTATAATATTTCCGGTAATCCCGGCACTAATAATCCTTGTGGGAACCATAAGCCTTATAGCCGGTAACCTTGCCATGATATTTCTTAATGCGGCAGCGGCATTTTCCAGAAAATACTATAACCTGATACCATATTCACTGCTTAATCCTGTTTACTGGATATTTCACTCCATTGCAGCTTATAAGGCTCTGTTCCAGTTAGTTTTTAAACCTTTTTACTGGGAAAAAACAAATCACGGAATAACTAAATTTATTTTTGCTTCTTCCAAATCCAGTTAATTATACCTGCCAATTATTATACTACGCATATTTTCCCAATAAATGATAGAATTAAGCTAATTACAGGAAATTAAAAAATCATATAAATAAGAAAGCATAAAAACTTGATGCCATGAAAACAGGAACCATGAAACTTCCTCTTCACGGAGGAAAAGCACCCTACTGGTTATTTAACAGGATGGAAAGACTCTCCAGAGAGATAATATCAATGATTGTTTCCGAATACGGCCCGGAAGAAATGCTTTACAGACTTTCCGATCCATTGTGGTTCCAGGCTCTGGGGTGTGTCCTGGGATTTGACTGGCATTCCAGTGGAGTCACCACCACTGTCTGCGGCGCAGTTAAGGAAGCCGTAAAAGGATTGGAAAAAGACTTTGGCTTTTTTGTTGCCGGCGGCAAAGGGAGCACTTCCAGAAAAACCCCGCTTGAAATCGAAAACGCAGCCAATATAATGGGAAAAGACTTCAGCAATCTTATATACAACAGTAAAATAACCGCAAAAATAGATAATAATGCCCTCCAGGACGGATATCAACTTTATCATCACTGCTTTATTTTTACCAAAGAGGGTGATACATGGTCGGTAATACAGCAAGGAATGAATGAAGACGACCGGACAGCAAGAAGGTATCACTGGCTCTCCAAAGATCTGGAAAGCTTTGTATGCGAACCTCATAAAGCCATATGCTGTGATAAAAAAAGTAGGGTCATTAATCTAGTAGCACTTGAAAGTGAAAAAGCAAGAGAAACAGTTACCGAACTATCCTGCGAGAAGCCAAAAAATATTCTAAAAGATCTAAAAAAAATAAGACAGTGGCAGGAAAACAGTCATACTCTGCCCCGGCGACACCATATAAAACTGAATGATATGAATCTAAAAAAGCTGGAGAAAATTTTTACCTCAACCTATGAAAGAAAACCGGAAAATTTTGAGAAATTACTGGCAATAAGGGGTGTGGGTCCCAAAACAGTAAGGGCACTGGCTTTGATTTCCGAACTGGTATATGGAGTAAATTATAGTATCAAAGACCCGGCCAGATTTAGTTTTACCCATGGAGGAAAGGATGGTATTCCCTATCCTGTCGACAGGGAAAATTATGATCGTTCCATAGAAATTTTACACAAAGCAGTCAGGGATAGTAAAATTGGTAAAACGGAAAAAATAAAAGCTATAAGGAGGCTTGCCGTCTTTTATGGATAAGGAAGAGGTAATAAAGATTTTAAAAGAAATCAGTGTACTTATGGAATTAAAAGATGAAAATCCTTTTAAAATCAGGGCTTATCAGAATGCGGCACGGGCTCTGGAATCATCGGATATAGATTTTGGAAAAGACTTAAAAATAGAAAATCTGACCAGTATAAAAGGAATAGGTTCTCATACTGCAGAAAGAATAAAAGAGTTAACCGATACCGGCAAACTTAAATTATACCATGATCTTAAACAGTCCATTCCTTCCGGTCTGGTAGAAATGCTTTCCATCCCCACCCTGGGTCCCAGAAAAATAAAATATCTTTATGATAATCTGGGAATAAGTAATATTGGCCAGCTTGAGTATGCCTGTATAGAAAACAGGCTAATGGATTTACCTAATTTTGGCAAAAAGACCCAGGAAAATATTCTTAAAGGTATCGAAATTTTAAAAAAATATCAGGGTAAATATCTTTATGCCAGTATCATAGAGGAAGCAGAGAATATTCATCAAAAAATACAGAATTTCGAATATGTTAAAAGATCCAGCCTTGCCGGAAGTGTCCGCAGAAAGAAGGAAATAGTCAAGGACATAGATGTGGTGGCCAGCAGCGATAAACCGGATAAAGTAATGGATTTCTTTACCGGCCTTGATGAAGCAGTGGATATAATTGCCCGGGGGGATACGAAATCCAGTATCAGATTAAAATCCGGTATTAATGTGGATATAAGAATTGTTGATGATAATCAGTATCCCTATGCTCTCCATCATTTTACCGGCAGTAAGGAACATAACACAGCCATGAGAACTGCAGCCAAAAAAGATAATATAAAAATGAACGAATACGGCCTTTTTAAAAATAATAAATTCATTAAATGCTCCGATGAAAAAGATATTTACAGTTTTTTTTCCATGGACTGGATACCTCCCGAACTCAGAGAGAATTACGGAGAAATCGAAGCTGCCAGAAATAAAACCCTTCCAAAACTAATAGAAGAAAAGGATATAAAAGGAATATTTCACATTCACACTACTCATAGTGACGGAAATATCAGTCTGGAACAGGTTTGCGAATACCTGCAGGAAAAATTGGGTTTCCAATATGCCGGAATAAGTGAACACAGTAAATCCGCCGCCTATGCCGGAGGATTAAAAGATGATGATATTGATAAATATTTTGAAGAGATAGATAAAACCGGTAAAAAATATCCGGATCTTAAAATCTTTAAAGGAATCGAATGCGATATTCTTCCAGATGGAAACCTCGACTATAAAGAAAGTATCCTTAGTAAATTCGATTTTATAATCGCCGCCATTCATTCCAGTTTCAATCTCAGCGAGGAACAAATGACTAATAGAATCATAAAAGCAATCGAAAATAAATTCACCACTATGATAGCTCACCCTACCGGAAGGCTGCTTCTGGCCAGAGATCCCTATAAAGTAGATATAATAAGAATAATAAATGCAGCCGCAGAAAATGGTGCAGACATCGAACTAAATGCAAGCCCCTATAGGCTTGACCTTGACTGGAGAATGTGCAAATATGGCAGGGAAAAAGGGATAAAAATTTTTATAAATCCGGATGCCCATAATTTAAAAAATTTAAACGATTATAAATTTGGTGTAAATATTGCCCGGAAGGGCTGGCTGGAAAAAGAAGATGTTCCCAATACCTTTCCGGTGGATAAAATCAGCAATTATCTAAAGAATAAAAAAATAAAAAAAGGAGTAACAAAATAAGATTATGAACGGTAAAAGAAACCATAAAAAAGAAAATACTGCCTATACAGCCATATATGAACCAGCGGTAAAAAATATAAATAAAATACTGGATATTTTAAACCAGGAATACCCGGAAACGGTTTCCACTTCACTGAAACATAAAAATGCCTTCCAGTTACTTATTGCTACTATTCTCTCAGCCCAGAGTACAGATAAGCTGGTAAACAAAGTAACACCTGCACTCTTTAAAAAATATAAAGGTCCCAAAGATTTTGCCGGTGCAGATATAATTGAACTCCAGGAGGATATAAAATCAACCGGTTTTTACAAAAACAAGGCCAAAAGTATAATTAATTGTTCAAAGGATATCATTACCAGATTTAAGGGCAAAATGCCCGATAATATCGATGATCTGACTTCACTTTACGGGGTAGGGAGAAAAACCGCCAACGTTGTACTGTCAAACATCTTCGACAGGCAGGCCCTAATAGTAGATACCCACGTAAAGAGAATCTCCCACCGGCTGGGATTGACCATTAACTCGGACCCGGTAAAAATTGAATTCGATCTTATGAAAATAATTCCCCAAAACAGCTGGAGCATATATTCACACCAGATAATAGCACTGGGAAGAACCATATGCCTGGCCAAAAATCCAAAATGTCCCATATGCAGACTGCTTAAATACTGTAGATATGGCCAGGAAAATGCCTGATTTAAATGTCCCTGCCTAATGTCGATTTTGCCAGCATCGTATGTTTTACCCCTTTTATCACCTTGAGCTTGTTTTCAAGCTTAAACAAATCAGTAATCATACCCTTTACTACAATCACTTCCAGGCAGGTCTTATGATCCAGATGAATGTGCTGGCTGGATATTATAAGCCGGTGATAATTATGCTGAATTTTTATAATGTTATCCACCAACTCTTTCTGATGGTGGTTATAAACAATAATTATAGCTCCTGCTACTTCTTCATTTACTCCATCCGTCCACTGGTTATCCACCAGCTCTTTCCTTATCAGGTCTCTTAAAGCTTCAGAACGGTTTTTATATCCCCTGCTTTTAACATAATGATCAAATTTCCGTAGCAATTTTTCTTCTATAGATACCCCGAATCTTTTCAATATATCCATTTTGTTTCCTTTTTCTCTGACTTAAAAAAATCATACGGATATGTACAAATAACCTTATAGTAATTTTTATCTGCGCATTAAGGCATAAAGACTTATATGTTTTTTAGGGTCAAATATTTCCTTTCCTCCGGTTCCCAAAAGTTCGATTCTCTTAAAACCTGAATTTTTAGCCATTTTCAGGAACAGGTTTACTTTTAAAGTGCAGAGATTGGAAGAATTTACAAAAAAATCCTCTATTTTATCCCTGTAAATTACGCTGATTATAAAATCGACCCTGGTTTTGACTTTTCCGTATTGAAAATGCTTAATAAAAATATAGCTTTTATTATCTTTCTTAAATATTTTCGGGCTGTAAAATCTGTTTTTTTCCATAATACCGGAATTAAAGTTCAGGAATTGGATTATGGCCGTACCATTTTCCGCCAGTTTGCCTTTTATTTTCTTAAGAGCCAGTTTAACCTTCCTCCGGTTACCCAGAATGGGCAGAGTATTTCCCAGACTGGTTATAAGGTCAAAAGGTCCGTAGGGAATTTTATCCAGTCCTTCGAATCCTTCCCTGATCAAAGTAATGTTAGGAGATTTTATCACATTTTTTCTGGCATATTCTATTGATTCTTCCGAAGGATCGATAGCAACTACTTTTTTCGCATAAACGGAAAAAAACTGGGCATGGTGCCCGGTTCCACAGCCTATATCAAGTACACTCCCGATATTATTTTTATTAAATATATCTATGAAAAAATCTTTTTCCTTATCTAATCTTCGATCCCAGTTAACCTGTAAATCATAAAATTCCGGAGCCAGATTAAAATTCTTCTCTTTCACCTAAAACCACCATTTAAGTCTTTATTATTACCATACTTCAGCATTTTATAATATCACACCAGATAAAATTAACCTATACCGCAGAGTCACTTTAGAGTCACTTTAAAAAAACAAAAATATTTGGACTAAATCGCAAATTAAAGTATATTATTGTATATAATTATATATAAATAAATTAATTGAAAGTAACCAGCCTCCGGATAAAAACGCCATATAAAAAGTATCATATATAATTTAAGGTATTAGAAGTGAAAATAGCAATTACAGCAGACGTACATTTAGAAACAACAGAAGAATCCCCCGAAAGATGGAATGCATTATCGGATATCCTGGATAAAATGCTTTCCGAAAATATAGATACATTGATTATAGCAGGCGATTTATTTAATGCAGAAAGCCAAAATTATTCCCAGTTCGACAAATTTTGCAAAAACAAAAAATATACCGATAATCATATAAAATTTTATATAATCCCCGGAAACCATGACCCCTCTATCAAGCAGCAGTATTTTACCTCCTCCAATGTAAAAGTTTTCGACAAACCCGAAATTACGACACTGGGCGGGGAGTCTGCTTTCTTTTTTATACCTTACCTGCCGGCTAAATTTATGGGAGAAATTATAGCGGAGTATAACCAAAACCTGCCCAAAATATGGATTTTAATAGGACATGGTGATTATACGGCAGGTCTAAGCAATCTTAATCCCTACGAACCCGGTATCTATATGCCTATTACCAGAAACGATATCCAGTATTATAACCCTGCCAGAATTATTCTGGGCCATATACACAGGAAAATAAACCTGGGTAAAGTCTATTACCCCGGATCACCCTGCGGACTGGATATAAATGAAACCGGTAAAAGAAGTTTCCTGGTTTTAAATACCGGTACTCTGGGAATAACCGACAGACTGATCGACACCGATTACCTGTTTTTTAATGAAACCTTAATCTCACTGCCTACTGCCGGTGAATTCGAATACATGGAAAAAAGCATACAGAAAATGATCAACAAATGGAGCATAAATAAAAACGAAATACCGAAAGCAAGAATTCGCCTTAAAATTAGAGGTTATACATCCGATAAAAAAAAGCTTTACGAAATAATTAAAAAAGCGCTTAAGGATTTTACTTTTTATAATTATGAGGAGCCTGATCTAACCGAAGCACTGGTATTTGATGACCCGGAAAGAATAGCTATTGTGGAAAATTTGAAAGATGAAATTGAAAAGCTTGAATGGGATAACCAAATTACTTCTAAAGAAGACATATTAGAAAAAGCTCTTCACATAATTTTAAAAGAATAATTATAAATTACTGGAGTAATCAGGAGCCTATATGGGAATTGTCATCGATAAAATATCGGTAAAAGACCTGGGGCCAATAAAAAACTTTAAAGCTCAGTTTGGCATATTCAATATTATATACAGTAAAAACGAGAAAGGTAAAACTTTTTTTACTGAATTCATTATCCGCTCCCTGTTTAAGAATATCAGCCGCTGGAGTTACCTGAGGGCGGGAGGAGAAGGAAAAGTTACTATCAGGGGATTGGAAAAACAGACCATCGATTTTACTCCCCTCTCCTCAAAAAAACTGGAAGACTACTGGGAAAGAAGTGAGAAAGGCCTTCCTGTATCCATGGCAAAACTACTGGTAGTAAAAGGCGGAGAAGCCGGGATTGAAAATGACGAAGGTATAAGTAAATCATTAGTAAAGGAAGTGCTATCCGGTATAAATATCCTGGATAAAATTGACAGTGATAATAATATTACCAAAACAGTAAAGTCTGCAGAAATCGATAATAATCAAATTATAATCTCCCAGCGGGGAGAAGGTAAACAGTATAATAATATTAAGAACGAACTGGACAGCATTGAAAAGCTGTTCGAAGAGATAGAAGCCGAATATACCCAGGGAATACTAAAAACTTACCGGCTGCAGGAAAAAAATCTGCAGAATAAACTGGATCAACTTAACCGGGCTAAGAAACATCTTGCCTATTTAATTTCGGAAAGAATTAAAAAGCTGAAGTCAAAACTGGATGAAATTCCCGATGAGGAATTGGATAAGATAGGGAATGAAATTTCAATATTTAGAAGTAAACAGGGATCCTATCATCAACTGAAAAAGGACCATAAAGCTGCATTTGAAGAAAGTAAAGATTTTAAATGGCTGGAAAGTGCACTGCTCCAATACAAAGATTTATTATCAAAATTCATCAGAAGGCCTGGTAAATTTCTGCCTTCCTTATGCGGTTTATTTACCGCTGCCGGAATAATCACCGCTGCAGTACTATTTTTCTTTTACCAGAGAATTTCTGCTTCTTTGATACCTTTATATCTGGGAACTATATGTTTCTGCTTTCTAGGTTTACTGATATCGGCTCTTTTTTATATCAAAAAAGCGAATAATTTTTCAAAACAAGCAGGACAAAATGAAGAATTAAATAAAATTAAGGAAGAATTCCAAAACAGGACCGGTAAGATGCTAACCGATATATCCCTGCTTGAATCAACCTTAAACCAACAAAGAGAATCCAAGAGCAGACTAATGGTTATAGAAAATCAGCTTGATGCTCTTAAGAAAGAATTACAGGAACAGTATTCTCTTATCGACCGGAAAATAACAAATTTTTACGGGGAGGAAACAGACGAACAGAATTGGGAAACGGTAATCAGGGAGTTAAAGCAAAATAATAAGGATATAAAAAGTCAGATCGAAAGTGAAAAAGAAGAGTTATATAAACTGGGAATACCAGAAGAAGACTATCTCTCCCAGGAAATAGAAGCTGAGTATAGCATAGAAAAGCATCAAAAAATACAATCGGAACTTCAATATATAGGAGAGGAAATCATAAAACAGGAAAACAAGATTGAAAATTTAAAATATAGAATCTGCCAAAAAACCGGAGATGATCCCAGTATCAGCTGGGAAGAGCTTATTGAAAATTTACGGAAAAAAAGAGAAGAAGCCCGAAATGAATTGAAAGAAGTTTCTGCTGGTATTATTGCCGGACTGGCTGTTCACCGGGTTATTTCCAGGCTGCGTAGAGAAGAAGATCAAAAAATAAGAGAAGGGCTGCAGTCAAAAATAGTCACCGGTCCCTTAAAAGATATCACTCAAAGATATGATGGTCTTGTTATGGATAAAGATAATTTGATTATTTCCGATCCTTACCATAATTTTGATATAAGGGATTTGAGTACCGGAGCCAGGGAACAGGTAATGCTGGCCTTAAGAATCGGCTTCACTTCAAAACTATTAAAAGAAGATTCATTCTTTTTAATTCTGGATGATGCATTTCAGCATTCGGACTGGGAAAAACGTGGAATTCTTATAGACAAACTGGTAGAGATTGCAAAAAAAGGATGGCAGATAATCTATCTAACCATGGATGACCACATAAAAGGATTATTTGATAAAGCCGGCAAGAAATTTAAAAACGGTAAATATAAGAGCCTGGAGTTATAGATAACTGCTTCTCTATTTTGATCTTCTGAGTTAAAACGGGTAATGAGTTATAAAAAAGGAAGTTTTTCTTTTTTTAAATAGGCTACCGCCTGGCTGGAAGCTATAACTTTATTTAAATTATTTTTTACAATGATATTATAAGTAGCTATGGTATTTCCTCTGCTTACCTCTTTTGCTTCCGCCCTGAGAATATCTCCGGTAAAGGATGGCCGTATATAATTTATATTTACATCCAATGCAACCGCAACTGTACCGTAAGAATTCGCGGCGGAACCAAAAGCTACATCTACCAGTGAAAAAATAGCTCCCCCATGAGTTATAGAGAAAAAATTTTCATATTTTTTTAAAACTTTCATCTCGGTAATGGAGTGGCCTTCACCAAGTTCTATAATCTTTATATTAAAAAACTTTGCATAGGGCTCTTCTTCTACATTTTTCTTAATTTTTTCCAGTAAATCTTTATCCATAATCTATTATGACACCTTTACTGACTTTTTATTGTTTTCCACATCCTCCAGGGTGCCCTCTTTTTCTTTTAATTTTATGTTGGACAACTTAATAAGCCTGCCGTGCGGACAGGCTTCGATACACTTTCCGCACATATCACATTTGGAAAAATCAAAATTGGGAACGGACTTCTCTTCATCCCAGATTATAGCCCCGTTTTCACATGTTCTGAAACACTTTTTACAGTGCAGGCAGCCTTTATCACACTTCTCCCTGCCGGGAATATTTCTAATCGGCTGATAGCTACACAAATAAACTATATTGGAATCCGCCGGCACCAGTTTGATTATATTCCGTGGACATTCATTAACGCAGATGCCGCAGCCGTTACACTTGTCAGGGTCTATTACCGCTACATTCATCTCTTTATCGATAGATATGGCATTATTGGGACAAACTGCTACGCAATCCCCCAATCCAAGACATCCATAAGGACAACTCTTATACCCTCCCATCAGCTTGGATGCAGAATTACAGGTTTTGACTCCGGTATAATTACCAATCAAAGGTGAATTGCCGTAACAATGAACCACAGCTTTTTTCTTGATTGCGGAAGGATCTATTTTAATATCCAATTCTTTTTCCAGACCTTTCAGCATAGCGGGTTCCTGCAGTACAGTAGCGCAGGTACTGGTAAAAAAAGTATTCTTATCTTTGGCCAGTGCCCGGGCATAAGCAAAACATCCCGGAAATCCGCAGGCACCACAATTAGCTCCAGGAAGATATTTTGAAACATCTTCCGCTTTTTTAAGTGACTCGGGCTCCTTGGGAAGAAATCTGTTTACCATAAAAATCAGTATCCCGCATATAATTCCTATGGAGCTCAAAATTATAATAATTAAACCGGTACTCATAATTAAATAACCTCAAATCTTAAAATATTTTATCAACCATACCGTTATTATACCATTCCATTAAACCCTATAAAGGCCAGAGCCAGAAGCGCTGCGGTTAAAAAAGCCACCGGAAGACCCCTCATAGACTTTGGCGAATCAGCAAGGTCCAGTTTCTCTCTTATACCGGACATAATAATAAGTACCAGTGTAAAACCGATACCCGCTCCCAGTGCGCTCACGGTACTTTCCAGAATAGAATAGTTTTCCGCTGAATTTATAAGTGTTATACCCAGCACGGCACAATTGGTAGTAATCAGGGGCAGATATATTCCCAGTGCATTATAAAGTATTATGTTGGTTCTTTTAATAATCAACTCTACTATCTGTACCAGGGAAGCTATTACCAGTATATATATTACGATATTCATAAATTGCACTTCATAGGGCACTAAAATATAATTATATATAACCGAGGTCGAAACAGAAGCAATAAGCATTACCAGAGTTACGGCTATACCCATACTGAAGGCATTGGATAGTTTCTTGGACACTCCGAAAAAAGGACACAATCCCAGAAATTTAGCAAGGATCATATTATTAACTATAACCATTGCTATAAATATGGTTAGAATATTACTCACATTTTATCACCCCTGTCCATCTGAATAATGCCAGGAGGACTCCTATAACCAAAAAAGCCCCTGGAGGAGAAATAAAGAAAATCAGCGGATGTGAAGATACACCAGGTAATTTAACAAGCTGTTTTCCAAATATTTCAAGACTTCCGGTTCCCAGGATTTCCCTCAGGAAAGAAATTATTACAAGAGCAATAGTAAAACCTAATCCGATTCCCAGACCATCAGCAGCAGAAAGAAGTACCGGATTTTTAGATGCAAATGCTTCCGCTCTTCCCAGAATAATACAATTCACTACGATAAGAGGAAGATAAATTCCCAGTGATTCATATAGAGGCGGCAAATATGCCTCGAATACCAGGCTTAAAATAGTAACAAATGTAGCTATTACCACTATAAAAACAGGAATTCTAACCAGAAGGGGCGTTGCTTTTCTTATACCTGAAATTATAACATTCGAAAAAAGCAGAACAAATATCACCCCGGCGCTCATTCCCAGAGCATTGGTGACTGAATTTGTAATGGCCAGGGTGGGACAAAGCCCTAAAGTAAGGATAAATACCGGATTGGATATAATAATCCCCTTTATCAATTCTTTCCAGAAACTTTTTCTGTCTTCCTTCCTTAAATCATATTCACTTTTATTACTGCTATCATTCATTGTTATCATTCACTACTTTTCCAATTCCGGCCTATCACAGGATATACTATTTCTCCAAACTATTGATTACTTCGGTCATCTTTTTCTGAATGGCATCCACAACCGCTCTTGAACTTATAGTGGCCCCGGTTATGGCGTCTATTTTACCACCCTCGGACTTAAGGGCAATATCATTGATAGACAGCCCCTTGAATTGATCGGTAAAGGAACTTTCGGTTATTCCGGCACCCAGGCCGGGTGTTTCAGTTTGTGAAAGTATGGATATTCCCTTAATTTTGAAACCGCTGTCAATTCCCACCAAAATATCGATATTTCCACCGTATCCGCTGCCGCTGGCTGTAAAGGCATAACCGGTTTTTTCTCCATCCTGATATATAACATATATCTCATTTTCAATCTCATAGTTGCTCATCTGGGGAAAAATATTTTCAAGAAGATTTGTAATCTCCTCAGCTTTTCTTGTTTTTAAAACGGATGAAGTCACACTGTTAATCAACACCAGTAGAACTACGGAAATGGTAACTATTATTGCCAGAAAAATAATCGGATATGCTTTGTTTGATAAAATTTTTTTAAGCATTTTCCTTCTTTTTATAAAATCCAAACGGTTTTACTCTTACATATTTATCTATAAGAGGGGTGAAGGCATTCATGATTAGTATGGAGAAACACACCCCTTCGGGCATACTGCTGTATTGCCTGATAAGCACGGTTAATATTCCCGCCCCTACCGCAAATATTATTCTTCCGTTTTTGGTTACCGGTGAAGTTACGTAATCGGTAGCCATAAAAAACGCCCCTATCATCAAACCTCCGGCCAGAATTTGAAACAGTACATCCTTTCCCAATAAAAAAGATCCCAGCGCCACCGTACCGATATAGAATACCGGTATTCTCCAGTCTATTATTCGAAACGCTATAAGAATCAATGCTCCGATTAATATGAGCATTGCCGATGTTTCCCCCAGAGAACCTCCAGTATTTCCAAAAAATAAATCTTTATACAAAGAGAGCTTATCTGATTGGTAGGTAAAATTCTCACCCAGCGGCGTGGCCCCGGTTACGGCATCATAACTAAAATGAGGCGGAAGAATCCAGGATGTCATCTCCTTGGGAAAACATACCGACAAAAATGCCCTTCCGGCCAGAGCCGGATTAAATATATTATATCCCAACCCTCCAAAAGCTTCTTTCGCTATAGCAATAGCAAAAAAAGATCCAATGGCAGCCATCCATAAAGGCATCCTTGGCGGAAGTACAAGCGCAAGGAGTAGACCGGTAATTACCGCACTCCCATCCATAATAAACCTTTTTTTACGGAGTTTTTTTATGATAAATTCAGCCAATACTGTGGTTATTGTGCAGATCAGTATTAAATATATAGCATAATAGCCAAAAAAATAAATAGCAGCTCCGGTAGGAAAAAGAAGAGCAGCTACTACTATATACATTATCTTACTGGTGGAGAATCCTCTCCATATATGGGGTGCATGAGAAATTAATATTTTATCTTTTTCCACTATTCTCCTTGGCCGTTATTTTAACTGCTATTTTTTTGCCAGTACGCTTTTACAAGTTTTTATGTATCCTACAATGGGAATATTCGCGGGGCAGACATAGGAACAACAGCCGCATTCGATACAATTATCTATATAATATTCCCGGCAGACTCCGAAATTGCTTTTTTTTGTATTTCTAACATACACCAGAGGCATGAGATTCATGGGACATATATTTACACACCGGCCACAATTTATACAGT
This sequence comes from uncultured Actinomycetota bacterium, assembly GCA_964610315.1. Classification (GTDB taxonomy): domain Bacteria; phylum Actinomycetota; class Humimicrobiia; order Humimicrobiales; family Humimicrobiaceae; genus JAQVEM01. The sequence goes on along the minus strand of CAZSVM010000005.1, from coordinate 85,650 downwards.
TCTGTTCATCCTGAATTCTGCTCTTTCTTATCAGTACACAATTGGCTCCCTTGGTTATGGGAAAATCAGTATTTACAATACAAATGCCCATCATGGGTCCCCCAATAATTATACAATTAATTTCATTTCTGAATCCTCCGCATTTTTCGATTAATGCGCCTACAGTGGTTCCCAGTCTTACCTGCAAATTTTTAGGATTTACCACATTACCGGTTACAGTGACCACTCTTTCCATAAGTGGTTTGCCCTCAATTACAGCGTCATATACTGATTTGGAAGTGGCAACATTGCTTACTATAACTCCTACATCCATTGGAAGCCCACCCATCATAGGAACAGCTCTTCCGGTTACAGTCTTAATCAGGGTTTTCTCTGCTCCCATAGGGTATCTTGATTTTAACGAAATTATTTTAAATAAACTGCCAAAACCCATCCTGGCTATAAGTTTTTCCAGATAACTTATGGCATCTTCTTTATTATCTTCTATGGCTATATAAATATTTTGAGGAGAATTAAGTACCCTGCTTATAATATAAAGTCCCATCAGAACTTCCCTGCCCTTTTCAAGCATAATCCTGTGATCCGAAGTTATAAAAGGTTCACATTCACAGCCATTTAAAATAAGGGTATTGATTTTTTTATCCTCAGGCGGATTAAGTTTTACATGAGTGGGAAATGTTGCTCCTCCCAGACCCACTATTCCAGCTTCTCTTATACTTTCCAGTATTTCCTTTTTATTAATGCTCTCTATTATTTTTTTTAAAGCGGAAAAGTCATCCGATTCACGGATATCGAATAATTTATTAAATTCAACCCATAAATCTTTTCCATCCGACTCTATAAGCGCAGCATCCATAATGCTGCTGTTTACCGGATTTACCAATTTTATGATCCTGGATACTTTCCCCGAAATGGAAGAATGGATAGGAGCGGAAACAAAGCTTTCAGTATCTGCTATTTTCTGTCCTGTCTTAACCATATCCCCTTTATTAACCATAAATTCACAGGGAGCACCAATACTCTGTTGAAGAGGAAGGATTACTTTTTCGGGAGCAGGCAGAACTTCTAAGGACTTTTCAGCAGTGATTTTATTTTCGGGTAGAGAGAGACCTTTAAATGCACTTTTCTTTTTGAGAATAATATTCATTTAACTTTTTTAAAAAAGTAAAAAAACATAGGTAATTTTACTCAATATATTTTAAAAGTCCAGAAGATTGATAAATTTTTCCTTCGGAATCTATTATAAAGGTTTCAACATTATCCATCGATTCAACCAGTTTCATTCCATCTTCGGCTCCCATTACAAAAACAGAAGTAGAAAGAACATCGGCTTGCGTGCAGTTATCTGCTATTATGGTTACGCTTTTGCAGCTGTTTGCAGAATATCCTGTTCTGGGATCCATTATATGGTGGACTTTCTTTTCAAGATCATAATAACGGTGATAACCTCCGGAAGTAGTTACTGCTTTATCAGCCACAGAAAATACGGCCTCCGGCTCCATATCGGAGTTTTCATCATTTTCCGGGTTATCCGGATTTTCCAGTTCCACTATCCATTTTTCTTCATCCGGCTTGATCCCCATTGCATACAAATCTCCACCGGCATTAACCAGACAGCATTTGATTCCGAACTTCCTTATTTCTTCTATTGCCTTATCAACAGCATAACCTTTGGCAATACCTCCCAGCGTAATGGCCATTCCCTTTACCTTGAATTCTATCCTGTTATCACTAACCTCAATTTTATCAGAGCCGATAACTTCAAGTGTTTCTTTTATCTTTTGGGTCTGAACTTCTTCACTCTCTTGCCATAATCCGCCGCTCCATAAATCAAGTAAGGGCTGGACAGTTATATCAAAACAACCGCCGGTAATATTATAATAATCAATAGATGTATTTATAAGATCCAGAAACTCAGATGAAGGATTATCAATGTAACCATTTTTATTTAAAAATGAAGCCTCGCTATTCTGGTCATAAATGGAAGCTATATCCTCAATTTCCTTTATTTTTTCAAATGCCGCATTTATAGCCTTGCTTCCGGTTTCCTGATCCGAATATACTATTATGCTAACATATGTTCCCATCATTTCTCTGGTTTCTTCTATTCTCTCTATAGTCCTGAATTTACAGGAACCAAGTGACAGAAGCAGAAAAATGATTATAAAAAAGACACTTACTACTGCCATTACTTTTATTTTTTTGAAAAAAAATTGCAACATACTCATCCTCCATTAATAAAATAATGATTTGTAATCTTTATAACCTTTATCTTTATAATTAATAATTTCCGTATAATTTATCCTGTGATTTCCTGAGTTTAAGTACCAGCGAATTTTCAGCCAATTCCACATCATTATATTTTATTGGTTGATCTTTTTCTATATCTTTTTTTAAAATACATCCCTGTGATATACCTATAGGCAACAAATTTTCCATTTTCGCTTTATCATACCGCTCGATAAGACCGTAAACCATATATCTCCCGATACCGTCAATTACCTCTCTAGTTTTCAAATCTTTTTTAGCCACAGTCATGATTTCCGAAACCATCCCAAAATCAGGAGTAATAGTGGGTTCACCGTAGAAATAAGCCAGTGCAATAGATAAAGGAGTCTCAATACTGGTCAGGTGATAAGGCCGATAAAGGAGATAATAGGGACCTTCACCCAGCATAAGATATTTAAGATCGGCTCTTACCATCTTGTTCCCGGTTGAATAAACAATGAAAACACCGGGAGCAAGATCTCCTATGGCAAAATCTACCACTCCTTTTCTGGATAATATCCCTCCATCACTTTTCAATCTAAATACATCAAGTAAGTCTTTTATATCCGCTTTGGGACCATGCATCCCCCTGCAATCCGGTACCAGGCCGGTAGAATTTGAAAGGCAGGCCATTTCTATCATTGATTTCGTACCATCCACGAAGGAAGTCATCATGACAGGGTTTGAGCCTTTGCTTTCAGCATAGTCCTTAAGCTGGGTTGGATTTGCATAACGATCCAGAGGGTTATTCTTCCCTTTTCCCGCTGCAATTATTTCAAGACCCAAAGTATCTGCAAAATCATATAATTCTTTTAGCGCTGCCGGTTCATCTCCTGCTGAAACAGTATATACTACTCCCCTATCATCCGCCATTTTTTTTAATATTGGACCTATAGTAGTATCTGCTTCCACATTTAAAGTCACTATATGCTTTCCTGATAAAATAGCATTTGAGGCTATAAATGCACCTGCTTCGGGACTGCCGGTTGCATCTATAATCACATCCACATTATCGAAAATAAATAATATGGCCAGATCATCGGTAATAATCAGTTTATTCTTTTCGGCAAGCTGGTTTAACCTTTTTTTTATCTCCTGATCCAAACTATTATCTTTAATAATGACTTTATTTATTTTACTATTCTCCAGATTTATCTTTTTCCCTTTTTCCACAAGCACGATTTCATCTTCATTTATTTCCAACTCTCTTAAGATATTGATAATTCTTCCGGTGTTCCGGTTCGCTACTGCAACAATTTTCATACCACCCAGTTCCCTTATATGCGAAACCAGACTTCTTCCCATCTGACCCACTCCGGCTATGGCAATCTTTATGGATTTCCCTTCTTTTTGGAAGTTTTTTAATTTTTTATTAAGACCAAACATATATACCTCTTAAATACCGTATGAGAGTAAAAAAATTTTAGCATGCACAGAAATTTATTATATTACAATCCAAATTATCTATAAAATCTAAAAATTCTCTTTTAAAAATTTAACTTAACCAAACGATAGAGAGTCAAGCATAGTTTATCCGAAAGCTTCCGGAATATCTTCCTTTACCACCTCGAAATAAAGAAACAGCCGCAGCCGCTGTATTTATTTTTTTCATTATAATCTGATTCTTCATTTTTTACCTTATAAATACATCCAAAAATCTTTACTAAAAATTTATGAGGGCTGCCCTTTATTAGGTACCACGCAGATTATACTCAAGCCATTATCACCTGCCTGGAACTGATGCAGTTCGGAAGGTTCTACATAAATAAAATTATCTTTTTCGATTTTAATCTTCTGCTCATTTCTAAGGACATAGCCTCCTCCGTTTATAATATATACTTCATGCTCCCAATCATGACGATGCTTCGGCGTATGTCCACCCGGTTTTATTTCAAAAAGTCTCATGGCAAAATTTGGTGCTCCATCCCTTACGGTCAGCATAGGATAAAATTTGATACCGCTTGATTTATCATCTTCCATAATGAGCGGATTAAAATCTTTTTTCTTTTTTACAATCATTTATACTCCTTTGTAGCCCTTTTTGAATTCATACAACCTTTAAAAATAAGACAATAATAAAAAAATTTAGATACGATTATACATTAATATAATAATTATATAAGAATAAATCTTATAACTTAACAGGTTAAAAAACTAGTTAAAGATTCAAATTGATGCTAAAATTTTTAAATCAAATGAATTTATTAAAAGGTAATATACCTATGAAAAAAATGCTTAGCATCCCTCATAGAGTTTGCGAATCAACCTGTTACATAAATGGACTTGAAGATATACTGGAATGGAAAGGTTTGAAATACCCTGATTACTTATTATCCGTACTGGGAGGAATGGGTGAATTCGCATATCTTAAATTTAAGCTGGCCGATCCCCCCTGTATGGTTTACTGGGGCGCCAATCCCGGTCACCTGTTAGCCGATTTGGAAAAAATACTCGGATTCAGGCAAGAAATTATGGAAAACAGGGTATTTAAAAATACTTTTCCAAAAATAAAAGAATATATAGATAACAATCAACCGGTAGTAGCGGGAGCACTGGATATGTACTACCTGCATTATTATAATGATATATATAAAAAACAACATATACCTATTCATTATGTACTTGTAATCGGCTATGATGATGAAAAGGAGCAGGTTTACATTCATGACTGTACTTTTCAGGGTATTCAGAATGTATCTTATCAGGAGTTTGAGAATTCCTTAAATGTTAATGTTCCGGGCATGAGCAAGAAGAACACTATAAGAACATTTATTCTGCCTGAAAAATTACCCTCCGAGTTTGAAGCTGCAGTAAAAGGTTTTAATCTCAGAGCAGAAAAAATGCTCAGACCCCCGGTAAGCATACTGGGAATACCGGCAATGAGAAAGCTTTCAAAGGAAATTCTAGCCTGGAAAATCGATAAATGCTTTGATCACCTGGTGACTTATGCTACTATTCCTCCCCATATACCCGAAACATTCGAAAACAGTAACGGCCAGAGATTCTGGAAATCAAGGGTTTTAAATGAACTTGGCAAAAAATATAAAATGGAAAACTGGCTGGAAGCAGCAGGACTGTTTAAAGAATCTGGGAAATTTATAATGGATATATGTAAAGCTGCGCTGGAAAGAAATAAAGAAGAAATTTCCGGCTTGATTACAAAAGTTGCAAATATCGAAGAAGAAGCCTGCATGCTTATTAAAACACAGTAGTAACAACTCTGGCAATTTTTATTACCGGTATTATTCCGGTTAAATCATTCCAGATGGTGGAGTAAATCACTCAATTTTATTTCGGCATATGCTATGCTGGTATCCGCGGCGCCATAGTATATCTTTATCCTATCCTCTTCATATAAAAGGCCGCAGGTAAAAATTACCCCGCCAAAGAAACCATTTAACTCATACTCCGTTTCCGGTTCTATTATTGGTTTTTTACTTCTTGCTACTATTTTCCAGGGTTTTTCGGCATCCAGAAGTACTGCTCCCAGGCAATACCGGTTAATCTCCGATACGCCGTGGTAAACTTCTATCCAGCCTTCATTTATTCTAAAAGGAACAGCACCTCCACCTATTCTCCAATTATCCCAATATTTTTTTCTGGTACCCATTAACCATATATGTCCGCCCCAGTGAATAAGATCGGCAGACTCGGATATCCACATATCCTTTGTTCTAAATTCAGCAGGCACCGGTCTACTGAGAGCATAATATTTATCCTTTATTTTTTCCGGAAAAATTACCACATCTTTATTATCAGGCATAAAAATCACACCGTGCCTGGTGAATATTTCGAAATCAGTAGTAGATGCCAGACAAACAGTTATCCCGGTTATATCCGAAACCGCGTTGTAACTTATATAGTATCTTCCGTCGATATGAGTTATCCTGGGATCTTCCAGGCCAAATCTTTCATATTTACCTTCCGGAAATAAAGCCGGTTCTCTTTCTATATCAAAATCGACACCGTTTTTACTTCTGGCAACCCTTAGATGAGAAATAGAGGTGAGATACTCCCCGGAGGTGGTCTTTAAAAATCTGGGATCGGAAAAATCAACGGAAGCATCATTTTTATCAAATTTTTTTATGGAAAATTTGCCTGTTTTCGGGTTCAATAAGGGTACCAGTTCTATCTCTATATTATTATTAATTGGTTTTTCGGCGACTCTTATAAGAAGTAAAACTTCATCCTTGAATCTGGTAACTCCACAATTAAAGACCCCTGCTACTTCAAAATCAGGCCCTGATGATTTTATATCTTCCGGTGTTATTATTGGATTTTTTTCTGACCTTAATACGTTCATACTTTATTTTATTATGTAACTGCCTGTATCCCATCAAACCTGCTTAGTGATTCCCATCCTTCCAGCAACAAGAAATGCCATCAGGAAACATATATTCGATTCTGCCCCCTGATTTAAATTAACTCCTCCTGGAGTCAATCCATCATAACAGGCAAAATTATCATCTATTAGGGAAATTCCTTTTGTATTGCAGCCAAAAAACCACCTGTACCACTTTTTAGCCCAATTCCTGTAAAAATTATCTTTGGTTGCCAGGTATGCCTTTTCGAGACAGCAAACCATATAAGCGGGATCGATTGGCTGCTGATCGTATAAAGCTTTTTTGCCTCCCTTGAAATACCAGCCCTCATTTCCAACAGGAGAGGGCACATTATTTTCCTGACATTTTTCTATCAAAAATCTGGTTGTTTTCCCGGCAATTTCTAAGCTTGTTCTGCATCTCCTTCTTAAATAAGTTTCCCAGAGAGCCCAGGGTAAAATAGCATTTGCGTACACAAGATGACCTTCAAACCAGATCCAATCATGGGAACAATTATCAAAATACAGGTTATGTAATTTCAACTTTAGCTCATTCTCCGAGCTGTTCGGTGATCTAAGATTTAATAAACCCAGCATTGCTGCCGATATGGCCCTTGGCGAAGTCCACTTACCGGCATCTTCAATTAAACTTTCAATAATTTTTTTAATATCTGCTGAAGTATTTTTTATGGTCAGAAGAGCCCATAGAGTTAAGCCATAAGCTTCTTTTATATTGGACTTTGAATTATTCAATTCACTTTTAAATAAACCCTGGCCTTTATTATCATAACAGAAATGGTTAAGCAGGCCATCTTTTCTTCGTGCTTTTAAAATAAAACCCAGATAAATATCTTTAAGATTTTTATCTTTAAAATCACTGGCTACTATAAGTGCCCGGGCCTGATCTTCCAGAGCATACCCAAATTCAGGATCGGGTTTATCTAATTTTCCATGCTGGTAAATTCCTATATTCGAAGTCATCGACCTTATCTTTTTAAGCGGATCCAAAAAATCACTCCTGTCCGGCTTTATAAGTTCTTACAGTACTGCTTTTATTAAATTCTTTATCTTTATCCTTATATTCATCCAAAACCCTATTGAACAACTGGAGGTGCTGCAGTGCTACATTATACCAGGTCATAAGCCTCCCATATTTGTAGGCCTTATCTTCCATTTCCAATCTTTTTTGAGGATTTTTGGATATGTCCATTACCGCATCAGCAATTGCCTCGGAATTCCTAAAAGGTACTATTACGCCCCTTCCCCTGGCCAGAACTTCTTTTGCGTATAAATAGGGAGTGGAAATACATACTTTACCGGCTCCAATGGCATAAGCCAAGGCACCGGAAGCAGACTGCTGGGGGTCCAGATAGGGAGTTACATATATATCGATAGTTCTTAACCAGGAAATAAGTTCTTCCAGGGATATATATTTATTTATAAACCTGACATTATTCTGTAAATCAAACTCCTTTACTTCTCCTTTTAGGAAATTCCTATATCTTTCACCCTCGAACTGCAGCACGTTGGGATGGGTCTGGCCGATTATCAGGTACAGAACATCGGGAAAGTGTTTTTTGATTTCTTTTAAAGCTCCTATGGTATATTCAAGTCCCTTATTTGCCGAGAGTAGATTTATATTTCCCAGGATCAAACTATTTTCAAGTCCCTTTTTTCTTTTATACAAGGCGTCAAATTCCACAGGAATATTGGGAACTCCGTGAGGAATAATTTCTATATTTTCTTGTGGGTAATTATATTTTCTGACAAGCTTCTGCAGGCTTTCTGGCATCATGACTATTATCCGGTCTGCAAACTTGATAACATCTTTCAAAGCCGGGCCAAATCCTGCATCCGGATTATCGGGAACCGTATGAGCGGTTATAATCAGAGGTTTTTTTATCAATTCAACCAATTTATTGATATAGGTTCCAAATTCACCGCTATACAGTCCGAATTCATGTTCCAGAATAACTATTTCTGCTGTGGATTTATTAATGTAACCAGCGGCTTTGATGTAGGAATCAATAACATACTGGTTAATTTCAAATTTAACTTGGGGAGGATACTCAATCTTATCCTCGGGCCTGTTCATAGCTACAATCTTTAATTCACAGAGAGGATTTATAAGGTCAATGGCTCTGGTTAAATCCCTGGTATAGGTAGCGATACCGCATTTTCGGGGAACGAATGAGGATATAAATATACTGCCGACACCCTGACATTTTTCCTCTATAACTTTTTTAAGCTTTTCCACAATAACCACTCCTTGAGGTCTCTTGAAAGTATATACCCTTATAACTTTTAGAGGTACATTAATATTTTAGATTAATGAACTAATAATAAGTTTTATAAAATTTTTGTTGAAACCCTGTTAATTTATAATAAATTTAATAGAACTAAAAGTCCGGAGGGAAATCTATTTCCTTTCCGGCTATCTTTCTTAGTCTTGCAAATTTATAAGCACTTTTATATTTTTTAGTAACAATTTCCCAGGCTACTACTTCTTTTAGATATTTTTTAAGATTCTCCGAAAGCTGCTTTCTTAGATCTTTATCACAGGCCAGCCTGATGACCTTTTCTTTCAGCATCTGCTTATTGGTAAATAGTAATCCTCCCTCACTTTCAAGAGTTTGTGCCGTTAACGCTTCCAGAGGGGCAGTGGTTATATAAGGTTTATTTAAAGCAATAATTCTGGCAAGCGTTCCGGATTGAGTCTCATCCACAGTGGGAAGCACAATAAAATTACATACTGCCATAATTTTATAGTAAGCATCCCCTCTGGGGGTAAATTCGTAGTAATGTGCCAGTCCTTTATTTTCCAAAATTTCCAGGCTCTTTTTATAATTATTAAAATCTTCCATATGAGCTTTATCTCTCATTGTACCAGCAGCAAGTAAATCCCAGGATTGACCGGTTCTTTTTTCTATTTCTCCAAGTATTTCTTCCCACACGGAGGTTAATATATCCCACCTTTTATTGGATTGTATCCAGCCTATTAATCCCACCAGATTATCACTCAGATATTTAAACCTATTCAATCCAAGCTCTTTTTTTAACTTCGGTATATCCTCTTCACTCCAGTTTCTATCCATTCTCGCCCCATGAGGAATAATCATGATGTTTTTAGGCATATTCCATCCTCTCTGGGTAAAAGTCCAGTTTAATCTCCACTTCTGGTAATCACTCTTGAACAAAACTACATCGGCGCCTTCACAAAGCTGATAAATAAAATTTTCCTCAAATTCCTTTAACCGTCCATGCACCGTATGCGGTTCCACCACGATAGGGAATTCATTTATGGAGCCTAAAAATTCGATAAATCCCTGGTTTCTATCTCCGATCCCCCTGTTATCTATGTGTTCATAGAGACCGTATTCATGCTGTATATGAACTACATAAGGAGATAATTTCTTTATTTTTTCTTCGACCGGCTTCCACCAGAAACGATTTGAAGTATCTATTATGGGATAAACCCCTTTTCCGGATCCGTCGGTATGGCTTATTATCAGAATTTCTCTTTCCGGATATTCTTTCTGAATAAATTCTCTGGCTTCCTCACAAAATGTAGCAATTCCGCAAAACCGGGGGTAATAACTCGAAATTAAAACTATTGGTTTATTTTTAATCATAAAATCATCAACTCTTTATTAATTCTTCCAGTAACTCCTTTAATAATAACGACTTTAAAGCTATCAGCTTATCTGCTGCACCATAATAGATATAAAGTCTGTCCTTGTCAATTACTGTCCCGGTGGGAAATACAACATTATCGACATTTCCAACTTTTTCCCAGTCCTCGGCCGGTGAAAACAAAGGTTTCTTTAGCCGGTTCCGGACAATCTGGGGATTATGGATATCCAGCAAGGCTGCATTTGAATGGTAGTGCAGCTTATCATTAATTCTTTCCACGGAATGATAGATAAGCAGCCAGCCATCTGCTGTTTTTACCGGTGGACAGCCTGCCCCCACATATTCGTTCTCGAAGGAAGTTTCGGGGTCAATAACCACATAATTATTTATATTTTTCAGATATTCCTTCCAATAATCATAATCCAGTTCCGAAAAACCATTAAAAAATGAAATCTGAATACTGGGAAGGATACGATGAAGAATAGCATATTTACCGTTAATTTTCTGGGGAAAAAGACAGGCATCCTTATCCCACAAGAGTACATCTTTCCCAAAATTTCTCTCATAAATTTTCTCAAAATAATCGTATTTGCTGCCGAGATTTATATCTTTAAAAATTTTGTCCGCTTCTTCATAAGTAATCCTGGGAGATATTATCCCTCCTTTTTTAAAATTCACCAGATCATCACTTACGGCATAGGCAATAGTTGCATTCTCTCCGTCATAGGCGGTATAGGTTATATAATATAAACCTTCCAAAAAGACTATTCTGGGGTCCTCAATTCCCCTTTTTTCATAATCATACTGAGGAAATAATACCGGCCTGTCCAGTCTTTTTATAACCTTATTGTTTACTAACTGGCAGTATCCTATGGAAGATACATTGTCTTTACTTATCGCCCGGTAAAACATATGGGTAATATCTCCCACCTTGATACAGGCAGGATTTAAAACACCCCTGGCTTCAAAATCCAGATCGGTTGCTTTTAAAATAATTCCTTCGTTTTTTATCTTAATCATTCCTGTAAACCCAAAAACTAAATATTGGCAGGGTATTTGGATATTAGTATAAAACAAAGACGGTATAATATGAATATAAATAAGAATAATTTCTTATATTTTTCAAAATCCGATCATGGTCTTAATTCTCTTAAACAATCAAAATCAGTCTTTAGTTACCGTATAAAGTATTAAAGATAGAAAATTCTGTAAATATAACTAAAATATAAAATATAATAACCAACACTATATGGAAGTTAATTTTATAATAAAGAATATAGATGCTTTAACCCCGAAGAAACAAACTGATTAAAAGAAAAAAATAAATTTTAACTATCCGGCAGCTAAATGAGTTTTTAAATGTATATCGGAGCAGATTTTTTAATAGACGAAGATCTCAACTTATACTTGAGCGAAGTAAATATCGGGCTGCCTGCAGGAGCTTTTGAATATGATCTCCTGTATCTGGAAAAATTTGGCAAACCCTCCGAAATATTTAAAAAAATAGAAGCTCTCTCCAGGAGAAATTTCTCTAAAAATTTTACCGAATATATCAGAAATTTGCCTTATTTCAATGATCTTCGCCGCTTAAAAATATGGATGGATAGCCATGGTCCTCTCCCTTCCAATCCTTCCAAAGAGCTCAAGCTGGAAGATAAGTGGATCCAGTATAATCTTTTATCTTCAAGATATAAAATGGTGCCCACTCTGATATACAATTCGGAAGACATCCATAATTTTGAAAATATATTTCCGGAAAGTAATAATCTGATTATAAAAAGACGTATAGGCAGAGGAGGAAAAGATTTCAGAATTCTAAAAAATGATAAAAAACCGAATAATTTGCCCTTCCCCGAAGATTTCTATATTATACAGCCTTATATCAAAAGCCATCTGGGAAAGTACAGACTATCCATCAGAGCAGCTGCATTCTGCGGTAAATTTATCTGCATGTTTGCCAGTCTTTCAAAAAGACTTACTTCCAATCACGGTTATCGATTTTATATAAACGCCGGTAATAAACTGGATATCTCCAATAGGCATTTTAAAATTAAAAAGGTTATAAAGAAAGCCTGGGAGGCTGAAATATTTTTTGGGGATAAGATACCTTCTTACCTTTATAAGAATATATTTATTGAAAAAATTTCCACCAATGCAGAATTAATTTTACCCTCTGGTATATACAACAAAATATCGGACGTTTCCTCCTCAATCAGTGATTTGTATCAGAAACTGGATTTTAATAAACTACCAGCTTCATACATCGAAGATCATCTTAAAAATAGATAAATGCCTGCACGGCCAGTGTCATATTGCAAAAATATCACTACTGGCCGTACAATAGATTCATTATTTACCGCCTTCTATTTTTATTTTTTTGGCTTTCTTTACCTCTGCTTTCGGAAGGGAAATTTCCAGTACACCATTTTTATAGGAGGCTTTTACTTCGCTCTCCTTTACCGGAATACCCAGGTAGAATGATCTGCAAAAGGAGCCATAACCTCTTTCCATTCTTACAAAATCTTTTCCCTTCTCTTCTTTTTCCATCTTTCTTTCTCCTGAAATGGTCAGCATATCGTTATCCACGGATACATCTATATCCTCCATCTTCATACCGGGAACATCCATCCTAACCATAATATCCTTATCGGTTTCTTTAATATCCGTTCTCGGAGCCCAGGAAACCATTTCTTCTTTTTCAGATGGCCACAGCCTATTAAATTCCCTGTTTAATCTTATCATATCTCCAAAGGGATCCCATCTTACTATTGGCATATCATTCACCTCCTTTGCATACTTATTTTTTTAATCTGTATTTTTCATAGTCTATTATCAGACCTTTATATTTTTCATGAATCAGATTCCTGTCAAATTCCCGGAATTCATCAAGCATTTTATCTTTTTCCTTATCAGTAAAATAATCCATACTTGGAATGAAGAAAACTTTATCTTCCTTTTTTATATGCTCGGGATAAAAGGTAGTTAAAGTCTTTAAATGTTTGTATATATCAGCCACGCTATCTTTAAAACCGTTTTTATACTGCTGATTGAATCCAGTAAGCTCGGAGTTTATTTTCCGGGCAAACTTATGTTCATTTATAAGCTGACTTAAAATTTCCCTGTGTTTCTTAGATAAGTTTTTACCTTTCAGTTCATGAAATAAAATATTCTCTTCTTTCCCGTGGTGGCATCTATCCGCATAGGTCTTAAGGAAATCACAGGCATCCTCTATGAATGAAACATCAGGTTCTGAATTTTTATTTATTTTTTGCACCTCAAATTCCATTAAGCCTATCATTCGTTCTATAAGTCTATGTTCTATCATTAGCGGTCCTATAGGCATCATATTGATCTCCTCTACTTTTATTTTCCTTTAAACGTTACTTTTTTCATAAGTCTTTTCCTACAATTAATTTACAGAATGATTACGATTATAAATTTAGAAGTATTTTATGGTAACAGTATTAAGTATAGTTTTTGGGTGTATAAAAGACTGGTTTTAACTGGTCATTGGACCAGTTTGTTTTTTAGGGCCACAGAGACTGCTTCGGCCCGGTTGGAGGCTCCCATCTTGTTTAATATATTGCTTACATGGAATTTAACCGTAGAAAGACTTAATACCAGTTTCCGGGCAATCATTTTATTGGAGAGACCTTCTACCAGACAAGCCAGAATTTTTTTCTCCTGGCTGGTCAGTTTATAATCCGAAACTGATGGTTTTTTCATGTTCGAAATTAAAAAATCGCTTGCTTCGGAAGATAAAGTCGATTTTCCCTTATCGGCATTTCTTATAGTTTCTACCAATTTATCCCCGGTTATATTCTTCAGGACATAACCAATGGCCCCTGCTTTAAGAGAATCCTCTATAAGTTTTTTATCCACGAAACTGGTCAGAATAACTACTTTAATATTTGGCCAATTTTTCGATATTTCTCTGGTTGTTTCTATTCCGCCGGCTCCGGGCATAATTAAATCCATAAGCACTATATCCGGCTTATACCCTTCACATATTTCCAATGCCTCCTGGCCATTTTCCGCTTCCCCGATAACTTCTATATCATCATAGACGCCAAGCAGAGTTTTTATCCCTTTTCTTACCAGAGGATGGTCATCAGCTATTACCACCTTTATCATTTGTATCTCTTTCTTGTTATAGATAAACAATAATTTTAACAGGTCAATGGATATGATTTCAAAACAATTATATAACAACTCCAAAACAAGTAAAATATATTAACTATTTATATAATAATCCAATCTCTATAAGCATAGATGATTTATTAATAAAAACCTGCGGCGTCATTCTGGTTTATAGTTTATATCTAATAAAAATAACCACAAAATGAAAAAATTATTATAGAGATACCAATAGAAAACTGCCATCTAAAAAGTCTCCAAAGAAGTTTTTATATTATAATAAATTAAATAAATGTAAGATTCCAGTAAGGCAATTAAAAAATAATTTTAATCTTGTGATTTATGATTAGTGTGCAGCTTCCACTTATCTATCAGTTCTATTACATCTTCATCGGTTACATCAGTCCAATTCAGATAAGCCTGAGCTACCGCCATAAAATTATAGGGTATCTCCAAAACATAAGCTTCATCGACCAGCTGTCTTATTTCATCAAAAACATCCCTTCCCGAAACAGGCACGGCTGTGATTATCTTGCCGGCATTTTTATTTCGACAATAACGAATGGAGGCTCGCATTGTTGAACCCATAGCCAGGCCATCATCTATTAAAATAACTACCCTTTGCTCCACTGGAATCAATGGCTTGCCTCCTCGCAATACTTTAATCCTTCTTTTTATTTCATTTATCTGTTCCTTTTTTATCCTTTCTATCTCATCCTTCCCAACCCATAGAGAGGCATCCTCATTTATATAAACACTGCCGTCCTCTGCAATAGCACCAAAACCTGCTTCTGGATTATAGGGTATGGGTAATTTTCTGGAAACCAGAATATCGAAGTCACTGTTTAGATATACAGCTACTTCCAAACCAACTTCAACCCCTCCCCTGGGAATGGCCAGAACCACTGCATTCTGATTTTTATATTTATCCAGTTCCAATGCCAATTTTATGCCGGCTTCTTTTCTATCTTTAAACATATGTTTTTTCCGTGCTCACCCTATATTAAATTTTCTATTTCAAATTGTTTTCAACCTTATCTTTTTAAGAGTATCCAAAAAACGCTCCCGAAATCAGGCGGAATAAGTTTCCACCATACTGCCCTGATCAAATTCCTCTTCCCTACTCTCATACCCATATAAAATCTCATTGAATGAACGAAGATATTGCAATGCTACATTATACCAGGTCATAAGTCTCCCGTATTTGTATGCCTTATCTTCGATCTCCAGTCTTTTTTGAGGATTTCCGGATATCTCCATTACTGCATGAGCAATTGCCCCGGGGTCCTTAAAAGGTACTATTATACCTCTTCCCCTGGCCAGGACCTCTTTGGCATATAGATAAGGAGTGGAGATGCATACTTTACCAACTCCGATGGCATAGGCCAGGGCGCCGGAGGCAGACTGCTGGGGGTCCATATAGGGAGTTATATATATATCAATGGTTCTTAGCCAGGAAATAAGTTCTTCTAAGGATATATATTTATTTATAAACCTTACGTTATCCTGCAGGCCCAGCCTCTTTATTTCTTCTTTTAGGAAATTCCTGTATCTCTCACCCTCGAACTGCAGCACGTTGGGATGGGTCTGGCCGATTATCAGGTACAGGACATCGGGGATATGACTTTTAATTTCCTTCAAGGCCTCTATGGTATATTCAAGTCCCTTATTTGCCGAGAGCAGATTTATATTTCCCAGAATCAAGTTATTTTTGAGTCCCTTTTTACTTTTATACAGGCCGTCAAATTCAGGAGGGATATCGGGAACCCCGTGAGGGATAATTTCTATTTTTTCTGGGGGATAGTTATATCTTCTAATAAGCTTCTGCAGGCTTTCCGGCATCATGACTATTAACCGGTCTGCAAACCGGATGACATCTTTTAAAGCCAGGCCAAATCCTTCATCCGGGTCATCGGGAACCGTGTGAGCGGTTATAATCAGGGGTTTTTTTATCAATTCAGCTATTTTATTGATATAAGTTCCGAACTCACCGCCGTACAGTCCGAATTCATGTTCCAGAATAACTATATCTACCGGGGATTTATTGATATAATCAGCAGCTTTAAAATAGGAACCGATATCATACTGGTTGATTTTAAACTTAACCTGGGGAGGATAATCGATATTATCCTCAGGCTTAACCATGGCTATGATTTTTGACTGGCAGTGAGGGCTTATGAGATCAATGGCTCTGGTCAAATCCCTGGTATAGGTAGCAATACCACATTTTCGGGGAACGAACGAAGATATGAATATACTGTTTATACCATCGCATTTCTCTCTTAAAATTCTTTTTAGCTTTCCCACCTTAAAACCTCCCGGGAACTCTTATGAAGAGCGGGTTACCGGTTTTTTTTTTAGTTTATTTGTTTCCTTAATGATAAAACTAAAACTGCCATAGGTTTCCTTTGACAACAGCCAGAATACTAATAGAAATTATTATAGGTTCAAAGATAACTTATGGTAATGATATTAAGTATAGTTTTTGAATATAAAAGGAAGGGTTTTTTTACTGGCCATTGGACCAGTTAATTACTGAGAGGTTACTTCTTTATTCTATTCTTTTTTTTATAAATAACCGTAATTTTGGTACCTTCACCTGGTGAACTATTGATACCGATGGATGCACCTATTAGTTTTGCTCTTTCTCTCATTATGGACAGCCCCAAATTTGTAGAGGAAATCTTTTCTTCATCAAAGCCCCGTCCGTCATCAGTAATTTCCATATATATTTTTCGGGAAAGAACTTTTAAAATAAGACGGGCATGAGCCGCACTGGAATGTTTAATTATATTATTTAACGCTTCCTGCGCAATCCGGTAAAAACCAAGTTCGATTTTTACCGGAAATTTATATTCCCCGCTTATATCTATCTCCATATGAATTCCGGTTCTGGTGCCCATGGATTTTACCAGCTCCCGCAGTAAATCTCCAAGATTCTCATTTTCAAGAGTAGAAGGTTTCAATTCATAAAGTAAAGTACGCATTTCCATAAGAGCAGCCTTATTCAATTGCCTTACTTCTTCCAGCCTTTCCATCACCATATCCGGATTCTTTTTCCATAATTTTGGAATAACCTCCGCAATAAGATTTGCCGAAAAAAGGGTTTGGGTTACGGTATCATGCAATTCTCTGGCCAGCTTGTTTCTTTCTTCATTCAAGGCTTTTTCTTTTTTTATTTTATAATGCAGTCTTTCAGTTTTTTTGCTGTCCGTTATGTCCTTTCCGTAAATGTTGAAATAGTTAAAATCTTTTACCGGAATAACGGTAAATCCATAAATTGATTCGCCGATTTTAATTTCAACTGTTTTCAGTCCGGTTTTATTATCTTTCTTCCCGCTGCCAATCAAATCATGTAAAAATTTTAAAAATATATCTCTTTTCCCGGTATTTAATTGTTGTAATATTTTTCCAGCCGGCTCATTCGCATAAATAACTAAATTTTTGTCATTTATTCTCATTACCGGATTGGGGTTTTCCGATGGGAATCTTGATAAGTTTTCTATTTCCTTTTCATTTTTTTTCTGATCGGTTACATCAGAAAATAAAGTGGCAATTTTCCCCCTGGAAGGAGAAAAAACCGAAACGGAAAAATACTTTGTCATGGAAGGGAAATAAGCTTCGAATCTGGCTGGTTCTCCCGATTCTGCAACCTTTGCATAAATACCAAGATAAGGAGTTATATCGGTTCCGTAAATTTCCGAAGCTTTCTTACCGATAACCTGGTCTCTTCCAAAACCCAACATAGACTGATAAGCATTATTGACATCTATAATTCTATAATCTACCGGCTTTTTTGAATCATCATATATTATTTCATACAAACAGGCACCTTCATTCATGGAAAAATAAAGTGAACGAAATTTTTCTTCACTTTCCTTGAGATATTTTTCGCTTCTTTTTAATTTGAAAAAAAGTAAATCAAAAGGCTGGGAAAATCCTGTTTCGATAATAGCTTTATAGATTAGAAAAAATGATAAAAGTTTAAAAAAATGTCCTAACTGGTTTAAAAACCCATATACATCTACGTACAAAGTAAAAGATAATTCCGATAAAATAGTTACAACCAGAGAAGCTATAATCAGGTTCAAAACCATTCGGTTGAATTCCTTCCGGAACAGATATAGAAAAAAGATTGCGGTAAGGATTATAAAGGATATTACATATTCACTTATAATTTTAAAGTGGGTAAGGCCCAATCCCTCTATATAACAAGTCGGGAATATTTTCCAGTAAAAAATAGAGAGTAAAATCAAAATGGTAACTATCGAATAACTAATAAATTGAATTTTGTAATTCAACTTTCTTATAATAAAGAACAGAGCCAGAAGAAGAGAAATGCTTTCAAGATATCTCGAAGATATCCAGAGCTGGGTTGCCAGGTTCGATCCCATAAAACCGATGAATACGCCCATTCCCTTGTATGCAAGGGCGTGAAATAAATCCAACAAAGCTACAAAGAGGTAGGCGATCCCTATAAATAATAGATAATTATTATCCAGGAACTTTTTTGAGTTCCAGGCGATAATGAATATAGCAAAGGCGATTATAATGCTAAATAATTCTACAAGACTGTGATACAGAAGATAGCTGTAAAGGCTTATAAAATAAAGGCCTATAATAGAAACCAGACCGATTATAAGGGTAACATAATTACGCTTCAAAAAAGACTTTATCATTATAATTAATAAATCAGTGTATTTTTCAAAAACAAAACTAGCTAAATATTATAATATTTCCGTGTATTCCTCAATTTTTAATTGAATTATTAGATCTGATACTTTACAAGTTTATGCAAAGAGTCTAAAATAAAATTGATGTTAGTGATAACAGTTACTTATGCTTTTTTGTATAAGTAAGGGCTTAACCGCTGAGTCTTAATCAGCGGTTTTTAATTTATACTTAAAAATTTTAACTTATTTTTATACTTTTTGGAGTTATTCATCCGGTAGTGGGATTTGAAAACAAAATCACCTTTTTTATCTTTCAATAATACTACAAAATATTTTTTCTCCGGATACAGATAATATCTTTTCCATATTTTCTTCCGGAGATCATAGTAATCTTTTTTTATTATTTCAAGTTTACTATTCTCTTCAATTATTTCTCTTATCCAGCTTAGTATCCTGGCTTTGGCAAAATCAAAATATCTCTCCGTTTTTTTACCGCTTATCTTTCTGCTGCCGGTAAAGGCATGGGTATCCAGATTATCTCTGAAATATACCATTTCCCCCTCTCTGGTTTTAATGACAATCTCATTATTGTCTTCATCTACAATATAATGCTCCAGATAATAATTTATATAGAGCACCTTTGTTTCCTCTGAATCTTCGCCTTTTAACTTTAATTTTTTCATTCTTCGATTATTATAGCTTCCGAAGGACAGCTTTCCGAAGCTTCCCTGATGCATTCCATATCATTTTCGTCATAATCCGTTTTAATTACTTCTGCCAGATCCGTTTCCTCATTTAATCTGAAAATCTCCGGACAGGTATCCTGGCAAATTCCTTCACCGGTACAGCGATCTTTATCTATTCTTACTTTCATCTTAATCCTTCCTAAAATTAGCTATTTATAAATTAATTTCTATTATTTACTGAATTCTTCCAGATCACTTAAAATTTCCTCTGCATGTCTGGCAGGATTTACTGTAGGATAGGTTTTTTCAATAATCCCATCCGGATTAATCAGATAAGAAATTCTTTTGGTAATGATTCCACTGGCTTGATATTTATTTATTACCTCTTTTGTCTTATCCGAAAGAAGAATTATAGGCAGATTATAGTGCTTTGCGAATTTTTTATGGCTCATCGGTGAGTCCGGACTTATTCCTATCACTTCCGCATTAAGTTTTTTAAATTTATCGATATTATCCCTGAAATTTGCTGCTTCCCTGGTACAGCCAGGACTATTGTCTCTGGGGTAAAAATAAATAACTACCCATTTGCCTTTATAGTCAGAGAGAGTATGAAATTTATTATTCTGATCCATTAACTTAAAATCGGGAGCTTCTATTTTTTCTCTTAACATATAAACACCTTTCTATCGTATTATTTCTTAACTAAATTTTTATGCCGCAATAAGGACAGCGACTAATAGCACTGCTGTAGTTCTTTTTGTGGGGCTGAATATTTTTTGGTGGTATTTTCTTGCCGCAATTTCTGCAGATAAATCCTCCTTTATCCGGAGGATTCACAGGTTTTGCTCCGCAGTAGGGGCATATAGAAGCCAACTTTCTTATAAATTTTCCACAGTGAGGACATTTAATGTCACGGTTTTCTTTGTTCATTTTAAATCCTGACCTTAATTTTTTTTATAAATTTCCCTTGAATAGTTCAAATATATTCTTAAAATGGTATTACTTTAGATTGTGGAAAAAAATTCACTATCACCGGATATTCCTAGTTGGTCTGATATTTCGTCAAAATGATTATAAATATTATCTATTTCCTCCCAAAAAAGTGTCTCATAAAGATAAGCCTCATTTTCAATCTCAGTCAATTGGTATATACTGGTTCCCTTTTCAAATTCCTTAAAGAATAATATCCTTTTGGATATGGCATTCAGGGCATATTGATAAGCTTTGGCTGCTTCCGGGGGAGGAGTAATTTGTTTTATGTCATCGCTGAATTTTTCATATTTTTCCCTAAGCATTCCGGAATACATAATTTTATCATCCAGAATGGTATCTTTGTTATTGAATTTTTTCAGAAGCGGAGTCGTTGCCTCAATATGATTATCCCATACCGAAAAAAACTCCCTGCTGAAATCATGGAATTCCTTTAATTGAATTTCAAACTGTTCCCGGGGATTCATTTCACTTTTTTCATTTAAACCATACTTTAAAAGATCTGCTTTACTGAAGTAATCCTGAGAATTGTTATCCGCATCTTTTTTAGCGCAACTTATGGATAAGATGAATACTCCCATAATTAAAATTATAAATAATTTTCTCATTATAAATTCAAACACAGTACTTAACCGGTAATTTCCAATTTTTTAGAACTCTGCCATAATCCATGTATATTACAGTAAGAGGAAGCCAGTATGGTTCCCGATTTTTCTGTTTTAAATACCAGAGTACCCTGGTGATTGGTATATACGGTACTGGTATCTGCTCCCTGAGTGGAACTGCCGTGGGCGGTGAAGGTAATCTCTCCAATCTGTATAGGGTACTTTTCACCATCAGGCAGGAAAAAAACAGATATCCATCTTATATGATGCTGAGTAGTATTAGGGTGAGCTATTTCTTTACCTACACTTATACCCACCATTATCTGTTCACCTTTTTGGGCCACATCCGGAGCATCTATTACCGGGACATGTTTTTCTTTTTTAAAATCCGCACTTTGCAGTAGTTCATTGATCTCAGTCATTTTTTACTTCCTTTCTTTATATTAATATTTCCATTAACTTAAATAATGTACCTCTTAATCCGATCATTTTATCCATAAGGGCAATGTCACCTGCTTGCTTTCTTTTTTACAAAATTTATAAGAGAATTTAATATCCTGGTGGAGGGATTCCCTTTGGTAATAAATAAATCTATATTTAGTTTCAAATATTGCTTTTCTTTCCCATGATCAAAATCAATAATGACCAGTGACATATCCGGGTAAGACTTTTTAAAAGATATAATGGCATCTTTGGTATTATGGTTCAAGAATTCCCCATCCATGATTAAAATATCCGGTTTTTCTTCTTCTACCGCTTTATCCAGGTCCATACGCTCGGATACTTCTCTTATATAATCTATTTGTTCTATCTCTGTCTCCAGCAAAAGCTTTAAAGCTGACAGCAGGTTTTTTCTTTCTTCTGCAATTAAAATATTCATAGGGTGAATTATAGGTTTAAAGATATAATATGATAACGGCAGTAAGTCTAGTTTTTGGATATAAAAGGGAGAGTTTTTTTACTGGTCATTGGACCAGTTTTGATTCCTTTTCACCTAACCATCATATCAATTATAAAAATATTTGAATGTTTTATCGAAAATTTTATCCACTGACAAAAAATAACATTTCCATTATAATACTGAAATCATAGTTAAAAAAATCACTCAAACGGTACGGGGGTTCAAGTGATAAATAAAATATCAACATTATTACTTATCATTATATTAATCTTCTCGTTTAACCTGTGGGGATGTAAAGAAACCAAAACAACTTCGGAAACAGCCGCTGGTACTCAACTGGAAGAAGGAACTGCAGAAGAAGTGGCTGAAGAAGAGCAAACCGGGGAGAAAACGGGAGAAGCAGCAGAAGAGATAAAACCGCAGGCGCCGGAAGGAGAAGTGACCTTTATCACCGAAGATGGCATCGAAATAAATGGAAACATATTCGGTACCGGAAATAAGTGGGTAATATTATCTCATATGTTTGGCAGTAGCCAGGCAGCCTGGTATTATTTTGCACAGTATCTGGTAGATAACGGTTATATAGTCCTGACTTATGATTTCAGGGGATACGGCAAATCTGGCGGAAGTAGGGATACATCAGAGATATTAAATATGGATAAGGACCTGGAATCTGCCCTGAATTTTATAAAACAGTATGATGCGGAAAAAATATTTCTAACAGGTGCCAGTATGGGTGGAACAATCAGTCTGGTAGTAGCTTCAAAGCAGACTATAGATGGGGTCATATCTATATCTTCTCCTGCAGAAATGGGTGACTTGTCTGCCCTGGACGCAGTGGTTAATATAGATGCACCAAAATTTTTTATAGTCAGCCGGCAAGACCAGCCTTATGCAGGGGATGCAGAAGCTTTGTATCAGGCATCACCGGAACCTAAAAGCATAAAAATACTGGAGGGTAAGAACCATGGAACCAATATCTTTGACGGAACAGAAAATAGCGAGATAGCAAAACAAATTATACTGGATTTTCTTAATAGTATTTAGCTTTCATAATAAACTTTTAAATAAGAATTCTAAACTGTCTCTTCCTGTAACGTTACCCCATTAAAATTCTTTATTTCCTTAAGCATCCAGCCGGCAGTAATTACTATAGATAGAAAATCCGAAACCGGGACTGCCAGCCAAACTCCATTCAATCCAAAAACCAGAGGCAGAAGGAAGGCTGCGGGAATTAAAAAAAGAACCTGTCTGGAAATAGTTAAAATAAGAGCAGGAGCTGCCTTACCAATAGCCTGGAATAAGCCTGCACCAAGCATCTGTATCCCGATAAAGGGGAGAAAAATTATCACCAATCTTAAAATATTAATACCTTCATCGATCAGAATAACATCGTTGCTAAAAAGGCTTATTACAAATCTGGGAAAAATCATCATAATTAAAAATACCATTCCGGCAATAACAATTGTCCAGCCCGCAGATATACTCAGCACTTTTTTAACTCTGGGATAAAGTTTTGCCCCGTAATTAAAACCGACAATAGTGGAAAACCCCTGAGTTATACCGATTAAAGGCATCTGTACTAGACTTAACAATCTCATACCAATCCCCATTATGGCTATATAAAGATCGCTTCCATAAAAAAGCAGCAGTCTGTTAAAAATGAGAGTTATTATACTGGCCATAGACAATCTTATAAATGAAGAAAAACCAACAAATAGAATTTCCTTCATGACAGAAAGTTTCATTTTGAATATACTGAGTCTTAACCTAAAGACACTCTTGCCAAAAAGAACATAGAATATGACATAAATGGAACTGAGTACTTGACTGATAACCGTAGCAATAGCCGCACCCTTTATACCTAATCCCATTACAAAAATAAATATGGGATCAAGAATAATATTTATCAAAGCTCCGATGGCCACTACATACATAGAGGCTCTGGGATTCCCCTCAGCCCTTATATAATTGTTGCTGCAAATGGAAAAAGAAAGAAAGATAAAGCCGGCCAGGGTTATGTAGGCATAGTCTCTGGCGTAGGGAAGTACCTGGGCAGATGCTCCAAAAAAAGTTAAAAACTTATCCATAAATATATAGATAAGAGCCATAAAAAAGGCACTTATAAGAATATTAAGCATAAATGCATTCTCAAAAGCATCCTGGGCAATATCTTTTCTATTCCTTCCCAGTGCTCTCGAGACAATGGATGCACTGCCCACACCTAACATAGTTCCGATACCCATTATAAAAAGTTGTATAGGCAGTACTATGGAAAGTGCTGCAATGGCAAGGGAGCCTACGCCTTTACCTACAAATATAGTATCTATAATATTATATAAGGCACCGGTTACCATTCCAATGATAGCAGGTGCCGAAAATTTAAACAGCAAACTGGATATATTGCCGCTTAACAGCAGTTCACGATTAGATTTCATGATCTTAAATCATTATATTTCCAATATTAAATATAACTTATAAATTTATTAATTATTGATTTTATTGATTTAAAATATTCCTGAAAAACTGATTCTTTTCCGCTTCGTTATAACCGACAGCACTTGAATTTCCGAACCACTGAGGCCATGAATTAAAAGTGGTTATAGTAATATCTCCTCTGTTCAGGGAAAGAATTACCGGGAGCACCTGTGCAGCCTGGCTCAATGATATATTGGTCCAGACATACTGCCCCATAGTATTCAAGAAATTAGCCAGATTTCCAGAGTTTACCATCGATCTTTTTTGCAGAAGCAGATCAGCCAGAAGCATAGCAGATTGTCTCTCCCTGGCATAAGCTCCTCCACCGTAAAGAGATCTGCCATGTCTTGCCCTGCTTAGAGCAAGTGCCTGAGTGCCATTTATATGATGCGTTCCGGGAGTTAAGTAACATCCTGAAAATGAGTCCGCTATATTTTCCTCAACCGTAGTATCTACCCCTCCGAAATAATCAACAAGAGGAATAAACCCATCAAAATCAGTTATTACATAAAAATCGATTTTCGCTCCGGTAAACTGCTCAAATTTGCTTACCGCATAATCATTACCACCTGTAGCATGATAACCATTAATTTTGCGTCCGCCGAACCAGGTATCACGCGGTATGGTAACCAGATATGCTTTTCGGGTATCAAGATTTAAATGTACAAATATATTGATATCGGTTCTGCCGCTAATCCTGCCCCCGGCTCTGTCATGGGCACTATCATCTCCCCACACCATAAAATTAACTTTTCTTCCTGCATTAAAGCTGGCAGCAACACCGGAACCATAGCCGGAATAAGTGGAAGAAGAAGTACTTGTCGATGCCCCGGCATAGGGTATAATTCCATAATCATTACAGAGCTCGGCAAACTCCTGTGATTTTAAAAATCCATCCAGGACCGATTTTCGGCTCATTCCTCCGGCCAACCTCTCCAACCAGGTGTTATAGCCGCTGGTATCTGGTTCCCGATTAAAAAATGCCTGGTAAAGTATGGTAACAAATGCTTCATTTGAATGATTATGACTTAAAAACTCTTCACTAAAAACAAAACCTTCCGCAACATCTGCTCCTGTTTTGGAACCATTCAGAAGCCGGCCAACCCATTCATTTAGCCCATCAAGGTCAGGTTGCCTTTCCAGGCACTGGACATAGAAACGGGTAACAAAACTCTGTACCTGTTCTGCCGATCCGCCATCAAGAGCGGTAGGGAAAAGAGTTATAACCAGAACTCCGATCAGAACCACCATTAAAAAATACCTGGATTTGGTAAGTATTTTTCTTGCCATTGCCCACTCCTTATAAAATTAATTTACATCAATGCTATATAAAGTTTTAAAGCTTCCCATTATTATACAATTATTCTAAGAAGGTTAAAAACATTAAATAATTTTTTTTAAGAGAACCTCTTCTATTCTGTTCATTCCCAATCTGGTTAAAACAAAATCATATTTAACCGGATCGTTTTTATCGAACTCCTTTAAAGTATTGGTTATCTCTATAGCAGTTTTGATATCTGCCTGTTTTCTTCTAGTAAATCCCAGTTTTACCGAAATCCTGTATATATGAGTATCCAGCGGAATAATTAATCTGGATGCTGGAATACCGGTCCAACCGCCTGGGTCTACATTATCCTTACGCACCATCCAGCGCAGGTAAAGATTCAATCTCTTAAATGCACTGCCTCCTGTGGGAGAGGGCATAAGACTGTTACATTTTATTCCTGCAAAGGTATTAAGATTTTTTAAAAAATACAAGGCAGCGGGAAGAATGGTCTCTTCCCGGCTTCCTTCCTGGTCTATCTCACCGGTCTTTTTCCAGGTTTTGCCTTTAATCCTTAAACCTTCCAGGAAACAATTATTTAAAGATCCGTATTTTTCCAGGGTATTTTTTATACCGGTTAGCAGGCAGCATAATTCACCCCCGGTTGTAAATCTGTGCTTAAAATCCTTAAAACTGTTACAAATCAGATCGGGAGATGATTTTCTTATAAAAACAGAAGGGTAGGGTATCATTTTACTCAGCACCAGTGATACACTCTTAAGTATTTGAATCACCCGTCCATATGCCAACGCAGAAGCAACCAGACCGACGATTTCACGATCCTCTATATTATTATAATTATATAAAAATTCCAGAGGATCGGGATGGACAAACTTTCTATGATTATATTCCAGATATAATTTATCAAGCTCTCTTTTGAGCCCCATCTACCTTATAACCAATTGATTCCTTTTTTTATTTTTATTTTTTTTCCTATTTTCCGCAAACCACTGCCTTCTGGCTAATCTGCTGCGGAAATTTCTCTGTGCCTGCTGCTTATTTTTTCTGCCAGCTCGTCAAGTAATTTAAAATCAGTTTCTTTGGGATATCCTTTTATAATCACCGGCTCTATGATCTCCGCTTTTAAAGTAGATACCATATCCGAAAGCATATCCACAGTTTTTCCACCCCACCCATATGAACCGATAATTGAAATATATTTTAGTTTCGGTCTCAACGCTTTTACCAGATAGGCCGCATAAACCATATTGGGATGGGGACCGGCAAGTACGGTGGGGGTTGCGATTACCACCGTAGCTGCATCAACCAGAGCCATGGCAAGCTCCCCTACATCGGAATCGGTAAGATGGAAAACCTTGACTGTAATTCCTTTTTTAACCAGGGATTCCTTAAAATATTCAACCATTTTTTGGGTACTGCCATGCATGGATATATAAGGTATTATGACTTCGTTTTTAACCTTATCGGAAGACCAATCTTTATAAGCGTCCACGATAAAATTTATATTACCATAAACCTGGCCATGACTGGGAGCGATAATCTCTATATCCAGATCTTTAATTTTCTCCAGATTTTTTATTATATTATTCCTGAAAGGCATCATAATTTCTGCATAGTACCGCTTGGCGGCTTTATATATTTTATTTTCGTCTTTTACAAATAATTCATCAGTGGCATAATGAGAACCGAAAAAATCACAGCTGAAAAGTATCCTATCTTCCTTAAGATAAGTAGACATTGTTTCCGGCCAGTGAACCCAGGGAGTAAAAATAAATTGTAGTGTCTTGTCACCAAGAGAAATGGTATCTCCGTCTCCAATAACCAAAAATTTTTCATCAGGAATCAAAAGCAAATCAATAAGCATCGATTTACATTTCTCATTAGTTATAATTTTAGCCCCGGGATAATCTTTTACCAGTTCCGGTAGAGAACCCGAATGGTCCTGTTCCGCATGATGCGATACAATATAATCTATGCTGTTTAGTCCCAGCTCTTTAAGATTATCCTTCAGAACAGGGTACATTGGCGGATCCACACTATCAAGCAGAGCAATTTTTTCCGACCCCTTAATTAAATAAGAATTGTATGAAGTTCCGTCCGGCAGCGGTATCAATTCATCGAATAATTTTCTATCCGGATCCAGTGCTCCCACAAAATAAATATTTTCCTTAATTTTCTTTATACTCATTTAAACCAATCCTTTTTTTAGTATTGAATATTATCACACCTTACACCATAAGGTGAAGATATAATTTTTTAATTTAAATCCGATTTGCTTTTACTCTTCCCTAACTCTTCCACAATCCGTGAATATTGCAGTACTCTCTGGCGGTTAAATTATCAGCTTTTATACAGAATTCAGCTTCCGGTTCATCTCCCGGACTTAAGAATTTTCTGTAACTGGTTCCGTCTGCTATTACTTCAATCCATTGGATATAATGTTCACTTATCATAGGGTGGGCAATCCTTCCGACTTTGACCTTGAATCCGGTACCGGTTTTTTCAATTACCGATACATGTTTTTCCAGGGCAGCGTCAACCGTATTTTCTTTATATAATTTCATAGGCTGACCGCAGCAAACCAGTTCACCTGCACCGCTATTGAGAACCTCAACAATATTCCCGCAAATCTCACATTTATAAATCTGTAACCTTTCAGTCATTTCAACCTCCCTTACCATTTCAACATTATTTTATTATTTCGATCTGACTAATTATTTTATTATATTCCTCCGGGAAGTGAGTGTAAATTTAAAAAGAGGGTACCAGACTCAAAGCGACCTTACTTTCCTTTCAATTACGGCCGTTGCCTCTTGATAACTCTTTTTCTTAAATTTTAACGGCCTGCCAAAACTAACTTTTATAAGAGGCCATTTTGGAAGGTGACCCCAGGGAAGGACTCCATTTCTTAAAATATTGAAAAGTCCTTTGACTCTTACCGGGATTACCGGTACTTTCATATCCAGTGCTATTACTCCTATTCCAAATTCAAATCTTTTTATGCTGCCGTCGGTAGTAACTCTCCCCTCGGGATAAATTAATACAGACCAACCCCTGTCCAGCAGCCCGCCGGTATTTTCCAGAACCTGCCTGAATCCATGAGTTCTGGACAGAGGAGAAGCATTAATAAATAAATTTACCAGAAGATAAAACCCCATTGCTTCCGCTGCTCTTCTCCACCACGGACCTGAATGATAGAAAAAATGTTTGAAATGATATTCTATGGACATCAGTACAACAACCTTTCGGCGAATTCTTAGAGGTAAGGAATAAAGAATCACGAACGTATCCAGAATACTGGTGTGATTTGCTGCAAATACGACAGATTTCTTAAAATCTTTTAAATTCTCCTTTCCTCTGACTTCCATCCTGCAAACCAAAAGGGTAAAAGGATATAAAATATACTGGAAAACAGTTCTAATAATGCGGACAGGAAACCAGAACGGAAAGCTATAAAAGGGTAATTTCCCGGAACTTTCCTTCGGAGATTTAATTAAATTTTCCAGTTCGCTAACGGTAGTATCCCTGCTTATATAAGAATCATCCACTTCTACACCATATTTTTCCTCAATCATACCTGAAAGCTGTACCAGATCGAGAGAATCCAGCCCCAGGTCTTTTTCAAGCTGAGAATCTTTCCTGATGCTTTCCGGTTTAACCTTGTCCAAACTTTTTATAACTTCCAGTACCGTTCCGGAATCTTTTAAAGATTCTCTCTCCGGACTTGTTTTTTGTTTTTGATGCGCGGACAGAATCGCCTGCACTTCATCTCTTTTTATTTTTTTGGTAGCGGTTCTTGGAAAATCATCTCCCTGCCATATACTGTAACTGTTTATATGCTGATATACATTTAACTTTTTATTTGCTTTCTCTATTATTTCCCGAGGATCTTCTCTTGAGTTGTCTTCCAGCATTAATACGGCATGGATTTCCAGATTTTTCCCCTCTTTTAATCCCAAAACCACACAATCCTTTACTGAATTAAATGCTTTCAGCACGGACTCGATATCTTCAGGATAAATATTCAAACCATCTTCCCTTACTATAACCGCATCTTTCCTGCCTCTAAAGAAAAGATTACCGTTTTTATCCATTTCAGCCAGATCCCCGGTTTTAAACCATTCCCCGGAAAAGGCTTTCCGGGTAAGTGAAGTATTTCCAAAATAACCGGGAGTCACATTGTTTCCCTTTACATATATCTCTCCATTTACCAGCCGAATCTGCAATCCCGACAGTGCCCTCCCGATAGATCCCGCACCTACCCATGCAGGATCAGCCAGAGTTATAAGCGGTGCTGTTTCAGTTAATCCGTAACCCTGAAAAATAGTATATGCTATACATCTCCAGAACTCATCCATATTCTTATCGAAAGCGGCTCCACCCACAACTATAGCTACCAATCTCCAGCCGATTCTCAAATGAATATTTATAAATGCCAGAAACCTAAGCGGCCATTTAATTTTCTGGAATCTTTTGTACTTTTTCTTAAATTTTTCACTGTCAAGATTGAATTTTTTAGTTATATGATCCTTTAACATTTCAAGAATCTTGGGGAGTGTTCCCAGAATCCAGATTCTCTCTTTTCTTATTGCCTTTAAAATTTCTACCGGATTTATACTATCCATAAAAACTATGGAACCGTTTATCATTAGGGGTATATATATTCCTATTAATTGTCCATACATATGACTGAGAGGAACAACCGATAAAATTTTCAGATTCCACATGAGGCGAAAGAATTTTTTCCACCTGTCCATAACCGGCTGGATGGATTTTAAATTAGATTCGATATTTCCATGGGTGACCATCACACCCTTGGGTTTGGCTGTAGTACCCGAAGTAAAAATAATCTGGGCTAAATCGTCAGAATGAATATCTGCATTTATGCCAGCCGCAGGCTGAATAGGGGAAAGAATTTCCTCAATATCCTCCATATTAATGGATCTAACGTGGGAAGATTTTTTTTGGATACCGTCATAGATCTTCAATTTAGATTTTACTTTGGCCTGAACTCTTTTTTCAAATTCGGAACCGGAATTTACGTCAAGAGGTACCGCCACTACTCCCTCCTGCAGACATCCCAAAAAAACAATTATCCATTCCGGGCGATTCTGCCCCTTTATTATAACTCTATCACCCTTTTTAATATCCAATTGGCGAAGAAGTGCTGCAAATTTCTTTGCATAGTCATGCACTTTCCCGAAATCCCATATTGACGTACGGTATTTCCCATGGTAGCAAAAGTATCTATTTTTTGATTTTATATTTTTTTTAAGATAGTCAAACAAGCCGGAGTTCATTATGAATATGTCCCTTGGTTAATTTAAAAAGATGAAGCTCTATTTTTACTTTTTAGCTGTCTTATGGCTTTAAAAACCCTTTTTACGAAAAAAGAGAAAATAAATACTACCACTAAAAGGATAATTATAGTTGCTCCCGATGCCAGGTTCAGAAGATATGAAATCCACAGGCCCGCTGTGGTTAAAATAATTCCAACAATAATGGAACTGATTATTAATTTTTTTATATTGTAAGTGAACTGCCTGCATATTGATGATGGTATTGTAAGCAGAGCGATGACCAGGATAATACCCACGATTCTAATAAGGATAACTACACTCAAAGCCACCATGCAGAGAAGTACCAGATATAAAATTTCATTGGGAATGCCTGTAACCATCGAAAATTCCTCATCAAAGGAAATGGAATAAAATTCTTTGAAGAATAAAGCAATAACTAAAATAATTATTAAATCCAGTGCAAGCATAATATATAAATCATTTACAGGAATGGTAAGAATATTCCCAAATAAGTAACTAAAAAGATCCGGTGCGTAACCGGGAGTCAAATTGATAAAAATAATACCCATTGCCATTCCCAATGCCCAGATTATCCCTATGGCCGAATCCTCGCTTAACTTGCTTTTTTTACTTATAAATCCAATAGCAAGTGCAGAAAACAAACTAAAAGGAATGGCGGTTATAATTGGATTTACTCCCAGAAAGTAGCCCAGCCCAATACCTCCGAAAGCTGCATGCGAGATACCCCCGCTGATAAATACTATCTTTTTTATGACTACATAGGTGCCCACGATACCGCAGGCTATATTAACCAGCACTGCAGCTATTAAAGCATTCCTCATAAATTCATATTGGAAAAATTCCATTACTTCTTATGCCTCCCCAGAACTCTATGCGGTATTCCGTGAGCCAGTATTTCAACCGGGCATCGGTAAGCTTCCTCAAGCTTGCCCAGGCTGCCTTCCCTGGGTCCGTGATAATAAAGTTTACGGTTAAGGCAAAAAACCCTATCGATATAGGCTGATATGGCACCAATATCATGGGTTACGAATATAACAGCCATTTTCCTGTTTAATTCCTGGAATAGCTCATAAATCGATTTCTGAGTTTCAGGGTCCACGCTGCTCATAGGCTCGTCAAGTAAAAGCAGTTTCGGTTCTCTCACAATAGCTCTGGCTATAAGTACTCTTTGCAGCTGGCCTCCTGAAAGCATACTTATGTGTCTGTTTTTATATTCAAGCATTCCTACAGTTGCCAGGGCATCTAATACCGCTCTTTTATCCTTTTCCGTATATTTTTGCAGCGGTCCCCTGTATCTTCCCATAATAACGGCATCGAATACGTTAATGGGAAAATTCAAATCAAAAAAGATACTTTGCGGTAAGTAACCAATTGATTTTCTACCCTCCCGGGGCTCGCTGTCAAAAACTTTTACTCTTCCTCTCTCCGGCCTAAGCAGACCCAGAATAATTCTAAGTATGGTGGTTTTTCCTCCACCGTTGGGTCCTATTAATGCAATAAAATCATTTTGCTTTACCGAAAAGCTTATATCTTCCAGCACCAATCTTTCGCCATAATGGAAAAATACATTTTTAAAATCTATAATAACCTTGTCTTCCATTTTAATTAACCATAAAATAACCCAATTTTATTCCATAGATTCTGCAAAGGCTTCGGCAGTTTTTCTCATATTTTCTATATAATTCTTTTCCAATGGACTTACCAGAATCACGGAGCCTCCAATCTCTCTGGCCAGGGTTTCGGCACTTCTGGTGCTGAATTGGGGAGAGGCGAAAATTACTTTAATATTATATTTTACAGCCTGGTCTATTAAATTTTTCATAACCTCAGCGGTTGGTTCTTTTCCCTCCTCTTCGATAGGTATCTGCTCGATACCGTAATCCGATGCGAAATAAGTCCAATTGGGATGATAAACCATTATTATTTTATTCTTTTTTCCCTCAAACATCCGGCTGATTTCTTTATCCAGTTTATCTAATTCAGCTATGAAGCTGTCCAGATTTTTTCTGTAATACTCCCTGTTTTGAGGTTCTATTTTAACCAGACCCTCATAAATATTCTCAGACATTATTTTTGCATTTGCCGGTGAAAGCCAGATATGAGGGTCCACTCCCCTGAAACTATCTTTGATTCCGTTAATTTCATTATATTCATAATAAATAAAAGGCTCATCATATTTATGATCAGATGCAATAAATTTTACTCCTCTGGCACAATCTACTACCAGCATCTTTTTATTTAGTTCAATTATTTTATCCATCCATTCCAACTCAAACTCAATTCCGGAACCAACTTTAGCGTACATTTCAGCTTTACTTACCTCTTCCAGTTGTCCGGGAGTAAGTTCATAGGTATGAGGACTAGCCCCTGGAGGGATCATAACCGTAACATCCACTTTATCACCTCCTACTTTTTCTGTAAATTCAACCTGAGGCAGTATACTCACCGCAACTTTGATCCTCCCATCCCCGGGACCCTCATTTGACATTCGGCTACAACCTATAAGAATCACTGTTAAAAGGATGGCGGTTATTATTACATAAACTAATACTGTTAATATGCGCCTCAATTTTTTTACGCCTCAATTTTTTAATTTAATTCTTAAAATCAAAAAATAGGAAAGTTATATACCACAGATTATATTAAAAGAATTAAAAGATTACGAAGGGCTCCAAAGCTTATATGAATTTACACTTCTCCGCTTTCAATTTAACTTTTCCCGATAGGTAATAAACTTTTCCACAAGCTTTGGATTAAACTGGGCACCCGAACATCTGATAAGCTCCTCTTTTGCCTCTTCTTCGGAAATTGCCGGTTTGTAATGTCTGCCAAAGGTCATAACATCATAAGCATCCACAATGGAAGCAATACAGGCATTAATCGGTATCTCACTTCCCCTCAATCCCTGTGGATAACCGGACCCATCCCACCACTCGTGATGTGACAGAATATCATCGGCAATAGAGGCAATTTGTGGGGTTGACTCCGCAATCTTATAGCCTATCTCTGGATGCCTTTTTATAACCTTCCATTCTCTGGCGGTTAATCTTCCCTTCTTCATTAAAATTTTGTCGGGTATCCCCACTTTACCAATATCATGAAGAGTGGAAAGTAATTCCAGCTCATCCAGTTTATTTTGCGGTAAATTAATGGCATTCCCCAGCTGTAGTGCCAGACTCTTGAGGCGCTCTGCATGCTCTTTGGTTTCACGGTTCTTCTCCCACAATATTCTTTCCAGTGACAAAATAATGGAATTATATATGCTCTTTCGTTTGAGCAATTTGTTTTTATACATATTATTTTCAGCTTCTTTAATAACATCTCTTAAATTTTGACCCTGGTTTTCCCTTGTCGAAATACCTATGGAGATATTCAAAGGTATTTTCTGATCCTTGGTCTTTGAGCAGATTTTCTTTATTTTATTCAATACTTCCTCTACATCCTTTTCCGTAGATCGGGGCAGGAGTATAAAAAATTCATCTTCACCCCACCTGGCAATAATATCCTCTTCACGGGAGCAGTATTTTAATATTTTTGCTACTCTTTTTAATAGCCTGTCTCCTTCGTTATAACCAAAGGCATCATTTACCAGTTTAAGCCCATTCAGATCACAAATTATAAAGTTCAGGGGAAAATCTCTATCTTTATAAATGTTTATCATTACCTTTTCAAAATAAGTTCTATTGTAAAGTTCGGTCAGTTTATCATGAAAACTGAGATATCTAATTCTTCTTTCCGCTTTCTTCCGTTCATTAATACTATTTAAAATCTCCATTCTTGCCTCCAGGCCATTGTATATAACAGGCCTGCCCCTTACTTCCAGGAATATTTTACTACCGGTACTTCTAATCCCGGCAATCTCGTACGAAAGATCATATCCGGATTTTATTTTATCCATCATGGACTCTTTATACTCAGGTGCAATAAATTCCAGTAAATTTCGGCCAACAGCATATGAAGAACTACACCCAAACAGTACACTAAAAGCATTATTCACTTCCAGGATTTTTCCATGGTCGTGAAAGATAATTCCTTCCATGGAGGATTTAAACAGAGTATTAAATTTTTCTTTACTCTCCTTAAATTTACTTTCCAGTTTTTTCTGCTCGGTGATATCTTTTATAATTACCTTAAAACCAATAATTCTATCATCCTTATCTTTTAAGGGGCCAAAATAAACTTCACCAAAAAGAACATCGCCATTTTCTCTATGCTGTGTAATTTCAAATGAGCTGACTTCTTTCCCATCTAAAATGGCCCTGAATATTTCAAGGTATTTTGGGATGTCTTTGGTGCTGATATTAACCCGCCTGGTAAAATACTTACCGATTAATTCCTCTCTTGAATAACCTGAAAAATCCAGTATGGCATCATTGCATTCGGTTATTATTCCTCTACTGTCTATTAGAATAATACCTATGGAATTAGTTTCCAGCAGGCTCTTGTATTTCCCCTCGTTTTCTTTTATCAATTCTTTAAAATTTATAGACTGTTTTTCATATTTCCTGAGATCAATAATCCTCTGATTCATTTCTACCAGTTTATTTATAAGCTGCTCTTTTGTAATCCTTTCAATATCCATCTTTCAACTATACCTTTTCATTTTTTATATAATTAAAAAAAAATCAGAAGTGAAATTTCACCCCTGACTTCTTTAAGCCTTAAATTTTTCTGCACCAATCTGTAACTGCTTTTAATTAAAAAATAATAAACCCTCATTTGAACAACACTTATCTTCTTCTACCCAGATTTATCTTAAGATAAAATTATTAATTATCAGTTCCGTTCTCTCCCAGTTCGATTTTATCATCCTTTTCCGGTATTAGTTTTTTCTCTTCCTTTCCATTATCTTCCGCGAACAGATCTTCTTCATGGTTATGGTAATCATTTTCTTCTTTTCTATCAATATCCTTGTACATATCTAAATCATTATCAAAATTATTTCCCAGAACCTCATCACCTTCCGGTAAATTTCCTTCATCTATTTCCTTTAAAAACAACTTAAACTCTTCTGAAATTATACTTTTTATCCTTTTTTTAAACTCGTCATACTTAAACTGCAGATAATTTATATCTTCTTCAAGTTCCTGTTTTTTTCTTAACAACTCTCTGTACGAATTCTCCGACTGGATTTTACCGCTTTCAGGTTCTTCTTTTACTTCATATCCATTTTCAATTTCTTCTTCATATACTTCCTCTGTCTCCGCTGCCGGTTCGGTTTCATTTTCTATAACATTATTACTCTCCATATCTTTTTTACCCAGACTGTCCAGAAATCTTTCCATATCTTCCTCTCTTATTTTTATGGATTTTTCTATCTTTACAGCAGGTAATTTTTTCATGGAAATCATATTCATTATTTCCTGCTCACTTACCCCCAGCAGGTCGGTAGCTTCTTCAATAGTATAAAATTTATCACTTCTGTCCATATCCATATCTCTTTTAATTACAATTTCTGAAAATATTTACGATAATTATAGCATAATAATCAACTAAAATAATCGCACTTTTATTTTATTTTTGATCTTTTATCTTTTTAATATAGTTAAATCCCGAGATAATTTATTTAATCCTATTTAATAATATTGTCACGAACAGCACCTCTATAATAATGAGATTATATCCTTTATTATAATTTCTTTAAAGACATTTATATTCTCAGAATAATAAAATCACTTTCCTACTACCAGCTTATATATAAATTTTAAATAAATCAATACGACCAAATTACCATTCGAACGATTAACACTTCAAATACATATATGATATAATTCCGGTGTAATCAAGTCTCCATTATAAGGATAGAAAAGGAGTATTTTGCTTTTATCGAAATCCAGATAAATTTCCATTCCCTGACATATTCCGGCCAAATCTTCCATAAAGCATATAACATTGATAATATATTTCCCCAATTTACATCTTATATTTGCCTTTGGAGGGAATCTCTGTATTAAATCAACTTTTACCTTTATTCCCGCTTTTAAAGGTTTGATGGAAAAATTTATATTTTCAGGTCTAATTCCTAGTACCAATTCAGGTTTCTTATATAACTCTTTCATAGTATCCTTATCGGTATAGTATTTGATATCCACTGAACAGCCATCAAAGAAAAAATTCTGGTCTTTTACAACCCCATTAATAAAATTCATTCCCAGTGTTCCAAAAAAATCGGCGATAAACATATTTTTGGGGCAATTATAAATATTATAGGGGCTATCAATCTGAACAAACCGGCCATTATTCAATACTGCAATCCGGTCAGCCAAAGCCAATGCTTCACTGCTGTCAGAGGTAACATAAATTGTGGTTATTTTCAATCTTGTTACCAATTTCTTAAGATAAGTTTTGGTATTCATTCTTATCTTGGCATCAAGATTGCTGAGAGGTTCATCCATCAAAAGAGCTCTGGGATTATCCCTGATAATTGCCCTGCCGGTAGCTACCCTCTGCCGGTGACCGGCCGACAGTTCTTTAGGAAAGAAATCAAGATATTTCTCCACTCCAACATCAATCATTTTTACAGTAGATTTTAATTTTTGGAGTATTTCTTCCAGAGGATATTTTTTTAATCTTAAAGGGAAAGCTATGTTTTCCCTTGCAATTAAAAAAGGATAAAGGGCAAATTCTTGAAAAACCATAGAAATATTTCTCTCGGAGGGGCTTAGATCTGTGAAATCAACATCATCAAAATATATTTTACCGGAATGGTTGGTATCCAAACCGGAGATAATTCTGAGTAACGTTGTTTTTCCACAGCCCGATGGTCCGGTTATACATAAAAATTCTCTATCGCTTATATCCAGAGAGATGTCATTAAGAACCAGCAGCTTATCATAATATTTAGTAATGTTCCTGAGAGCAATTTTTGACATTTTAATTAAAAACCTTTGTTCATTAAATTATTTTTTAATTCTCCGGTTATTTATTATTATAGACTTTTTACTCTTGAATGGTAAGTTTTTTTACCGGGTTCATTTCAGGATTATAAATAATTTTGTTGCAATTTATTTTTTCTCCTTTAAAAAATTATACTCTGATTATTTTTAGGGCCATCCACCGGTAGACAAATTTCAGGCAAATCAATATAATTAAATGGTTATTTGAATAAATAGCCATTGAATAAAATTTAAATCTTAGATAAAACTGTTTTTAAAAAATGGACCAACAAATAATAAGACCGCTGATTTTAACCTCGATTGCAGGTCTTTCTACCACCATCGGAAGTATTATAGGCCTCGCTTTCAAAAGGGAAAGCTCTAAGTTCATGAGCGCCGTTCTCGGTTTTACGGCTGGGGTTATGATAGGAATCTCCTTTTTCGAACTCCTTCCTTCCGGATTCGAGCAGCTGGGATTCATAAAAGCAAGTGCAGCATTTATTATCGGCTTTATTTTTATTTTTTTAATTGACTTCCTTATCCCCCACGAATACATCGGGCAAAAAGAAAAGATGGGCGATATAACTAATAAAAAACTTCTCAGGACAGGGCTTTTTGTTGCCCTGGGAATAGGGATTCATAATTTTCCTGAAGGGATGGCAACATTTTACAGTTCGCTGGTAAACATAAAAATCGGAACAGCCATAGCCGTGGCTATTGCTATCCACAACATTCCGGAAGGTATCGCCGTATCAGCACCGGTATATAAGGCAACCGGGAGCAGGAAAAAGGCTTTTTTATGGTCCTTTTTGTCAGGAGTAGTAGAGCCCATCGGTGCACTAATCACCGCCGTAATACTTCTTCCTTTCCTAAACTCTCAGATTTTAGGCTACCTTCTTTCAGGTATTGCAGGGCTCATGGTCTTTATATCCATTGACGAGCTTATTCCAGTCTCCAAATCCTACGGATATCTTCACCTTCCCATAGTAAGCTTCATAGCCGGGATGATGGTAATGATTTTAAGTTTGGCGCTCATAAAATAAAACAATTATTTTTTCAGCCTGCCTATCAGGGGAAATTTCTCAAGAAGATCTACTCCATGAGGAGCTTTTTCAAGCTCCTCAGTTAGATCTTTTCCGGCAAAATGGGTTACTTGATGTTTTCCTTCCTTCCAGAGGAAACTATCCGTTACATCATAAACTTTTCCATAACAGGCAACATAAGCTCTCCGGCCCTCTCTGCCGTCATATTTTTTTAATCGCCTTTCTGTGAATTCTTTCATCCTGCTCCAGTTTACTGCCGGTATTAAATACCATTATTAGTCTTATCTTATTACTGCCGCTAAATTATTGCTGATCTTAACTTATTATCAGTGACGCTTCAAGGTCAAAAGGATTGGTCCTCATAGCCAGTGAAAACAGATAGGGATAACTGTTTTTAAGATGGTTCATATAGGCAATCCACTCTAAAATCAACAGATTATAGGCTCTTTTAATATCACCAACCAGGTGCTCATAATCCGCTTCGGGCATCGTTTCGAAACTTTTTCTTTTTTCCAGTTCCTCGGTTAAATGGAATACAGCCCATAAAAGATCGGTAAATGACTCATGCTCCAGCAAATTGGGATTTTCCAGAAGTCTCAATAGGAACTCTCTCTTTTTGATTAAAAAGATTTTCAAATTTTCCAGATTCTGGGGATCTATCTTAATATCCGACTGATAGTCCTTAAATTTTTTATAAATTTCTTTAAAATCTCTATCTGTCCATATTTTAACTTTAGATAGATGTTCGATTAAAATACTGCATCTGGAATCAAGATCGGAAAGATAGATTAAAAGATTGGTCCCCGCCTCACTGAAGAAAGCTCCTATTACCATATTTAGTTTGGTAAGAAGAGCTCTTTTTTCTCTGTCACTCAAAAGCCTGTGAATAACAACAGTTACCAAAAACACTTCTATGGGCACAAATGCAACATCCCCCAGTAAATAAATAAAAATATGATGTGCATCTCTGAATATGAGATAATGAAAAACATAAAGTAACCCGGATAATAATATTAAGATAATTCCTAAAAACAACTGCCACCTCAGTTTTTTCAATATTACCTCCTTTAATGGTAATAGAAGGCTTCGCTTTTGACACAAAGCCTTCTACTAACAAGAATACTTTCGAATTAGAACTATTATATTATTTCAGGAATTTTCCTACAAACGGTGAAGTTTCTCCTCTTCTCAAGAAATGGCCCGATGGACCCTCACCTAAAAATTCCGAAAACCAGCTTTCATGCTCGATTTCTTCATTAAGGATAGACAGGGCTAAATCATAAGTCCGGTGATCTTTTCCTGCTGTAACATTACAGATATGAGTATAACCCCTTACCGCACATCTTTCAGCCTCAACCAGTACTTTCAGAATAGCCATAACATCCGTAGGATCTTCAGGCAGAGCAGCAGGTGGACAGGCTGAAACATCATGAAAATCCTTCATACGCTCGGGAAGTTTGCCTCCCAACTCGTAAATTCTGGGAACAATGGCCTCAAAGTGGTTTCTATCTTCAATTCTTGCCGTCTCCGCTATTTCTTTTATTCCTTCTCCTTTAAGGCCGATCAGGTTAGCCCTTAGTATGGTGTAATAATAGTAGGTGGTCAGTTCAGCTCCTGCATTTTTTACAAGAAGCTCTACAACCTCATCAACATTTACACCGGCTTTCTCTACCATCTCTCTAGCTACTTTAGCCATTTTTTACTCCTTTCTTTTACCTCGGTAGCTTTTTGACAAATATTTTTTAAAATTCAATTTTAGTTATTATCAGCTGTTTAAAACCCTAAATTTTTTTGGAGGTGTATTTGAATATTTTAGAATTTTTAAACTCATCTTTTGTATTACAGGTTACTTTTAAAGTATAATATGGTTTTTTTAAAAAATCTATCAGTAAAATATTCTACTTATTCCTAATTATTCTATTCATGAAATCCTGTAAATATTCAATCTTATAAATCTCATTTTATTACTAATTACTATTATTAACTATATAAGAATTAATATTAATTGTCAATTATTTTATTTAATCCAATATAAGGATTATTTCCTGAGGGTTATTCCTTGACAAAACTCTTAAAGTTGATATTATTAAATGCAAAAATTAATATACACAAATTAACATATACACAGAAGATAAAATCTAAATAACATATATACGGAGTAAAAAATGGTAAAGGAAAATTCAAATAAAATTATTTACTTTGCAATTATTGTGGGGATCTGCTTGATAATTAGTGCTTCAATTGGCTCTTTTACTTTTTATAAAGTAAGATCACCCGAAGATACCCTTTCAGTAACCGGATCAGTCAGGGAAAGAGTAACTTCGGATATTGCTATATGGACATCTAATTTCAGCAGAACCATTTCTACCGAAGATTTAAAAGAAGGATATAGAATGATGCAGAATGACCAGAAACTGGTACTGGATTTTTTTAAGGATAATGGTTTTACCGAAAACGATTTAACTATCTCCCCGGTATTTATGGAACAGCTATATTTGTATGATCCGAACGCCCCCAAGGAAAACATACTAAAACAGACAGTTACAATCCAATCAGGTGATGTTGAAAAAATTACCGGTATGGCCAAGAGTACTCAGGAACTAATAAACCTGGGAGTTATATTCTCCACCCAGTCTCTTGAGTATTATTATTCCAAACTTCCGGAACTCAGAATAGAATTAATCCCGGATGCAATAAATGATGCCAAATTGAGAGCTCAAAAGATTGCCGAGGGCAGCGGTAAAAAAATAGGAACCATAAAATCTGCAAATCTGGGAGTGGTTCAGGTTCTGCCTGTTAATTCTACCGAGGTTTCGGATTGGGGAACTTACGATACATCCACTATCGAAAAAGAAGTAATGATTCCGGTTACGGTAATTTTTACAATTAAATAAGAAAATATAGACCGAAATATAAAAAAAGCAGTATTAAAATTAATCCCACCCGGCTGCGGAGCAGAAAGATACTCCCCATATTCCGGGACCGGTATGCGCGCTCATTACTGTGGTTACTTTGGTTAATATTAATTCGTCTATTTCGATTTTATTATCGCTTCTTATTATTTTTTCCAATTCTAAAGCAGGACCTATGTCTTCACCGTAAAAAATGCCAATCTTTTTCCTGTTAACAGGATAATAAATTTTTTTAACCTGCCAGTAAAGCTCTATTAAGGAATTCCTCTTGTTTCTAACAAATTTAATCAATTTTACCTTTCCGTCACTCCCCAGAGTAACAATCGGTTTAAATCTTATTGACATAGATAAAAATTTTCCCAGAAAAGGCGCTCTGCCCCCCACGAATATATACCTGAAATTATCAATAGTCGCAAAAAGCCGGTTATATCTAATAAGATAATCGATAATTTTATCTATTTTTTCTTCACTTTCCCCTCTTTTTACCGCTCTGGCTGCTTCCAGTACAATAAAACCCAAACCGATAGCAGCAGTTCTGGAGTCAATAATCTTAATCTCTGTTTCAGGAAAAAATTTTTTCGCCTGATTTGCAGAATTAACTGTAGCAGATAATCTTGAACTTAGATGAATAGAGTAAATTAAATCTTTTTTCTTGTTTTCAATGAGGTGGTGGTAAGTTTCTGCGAATTCTCCTACTGAGGGCGTTGAAGTGTACACCTTTATACCTTCTCTTAGTTTATCAAATACAATCCCGCTATTTATCTCTTTACCCTCTTTATATAACTTGCCACCGAATCCCACGTTAAGCGGTATAACAGTTATGTGGTTAGCTTTGATCAATTCTTCGGGAATATCAGCAGTAGTATCAGTTACAATTGCTATATTTCTCATTGATTTTTTCTTTGTTTTTAAAAATTAAATCTTATTTTACACTAAAGATTTAAAAAATATAACCGTAGATGCTATCATAATTTTATACACAAAGGTATTTAAAATAAATTTTTTTTAAAAAATTCAATGTAAAAAGATCAGATTAAAAAATTTTTTATCATTTCCGTAAATTTTTGAATAAAACGAGTGAAAAAATTTTATAAATCTGTTATAAAATTATAAGCAAATATCAGGTTTCGATACCCGATGTCAGACGCCTGTTATTATATACCGTATATATTCTTATATAGAACAAGATTTTCTATGATTAAGGTAAAACATTCTTATAATTATAAAGAGCAATCTCATCGGATAATTGCTGTCTCCAGTCAGAAAGGCGGTGTAGGTAAAAGTACCACTGCCGTAAATGTAGCAGCTTATTTAGGTGAATATGGTTACCGGACCATTCTAATAGATTTGGACCCCCAGAGCAATTCCACCAGAGGACTGGGAGTGGATTATAAGAAACTAAAAAAATCCATTTATGATATTTTAATTTATAATGAAAATCCAAATAATGCGATCATGGAAACCCCTTATAATAATCTGACGCTATTGCCATCCAGTAAAATTCTTTCAAATGCAGAAATAGAACTTGCCGTGGTAAGCGGAAGAGAGTTCAGATTAAAAAATGCTCTCGAGAATATTGAATATAATTTTGATTTTATGGTCATAGACTGCTCGCCTTCCCTGGGAATTCTTACCACTAATGCCCTTGTCTCAGCCAGTGAAGTACTAATTCCCATGCAATGTGAGTTTTATGCTTTTGAAGGAATCAACCGGTTAATAGAAACCATAAACAATATTAAAAAAGGCTTTAATGAACCACTCGAAATATTGGGTATAGTATTTACTATGTATCAGAAAACAGTGCTGTCAAGACAGGTAATAAAAAAAGTAAAAAAATATCTGCCTAACAAGGTATTTAAAACCATTATACCTAAGAACGTAAAATTGGTTGAAGCATCGGGTGCGAGTAAACCCATTAAAACTTACGATCCATCCTGTAAAGGTGCCCGTGCATATGAAAGCTTAACCAGAGAAATTATCGAAGCCGGGAGTAAATTATCAAAAAAAAGCAGCCCCTCTTTACCCAAGAAAATTAAAGACTTCTGGGACTTAGGTGCATCTCCCAGACATGCAGTAAGAAAACGCAGTTAATAAAACCTCTTTACTACTCCATAACACTGCCCACTTAATATCCGGTTAGAGTATTGGTTTTTAAAGTGAAGAATTATATACTATCCATAAAATAAAA
This sequence comes from uncultured Actinomycetota bacterium, assembly GCA_964610315.1. Classification (GTDB taxonomy): domain Bacteria; phylum Actinomycetota; class Humimicrobiia; order Humimicrobiales; family Humimicrobiaceae; genus JAQVEM01. The sequence goes on along the minus strand of CAZSVM010000005.1, from coordinate 41,334 downwards.
TATGGAGGTACTTAATGAAATCCTTGATAGTCTATGATTCAGGTTACGGAAATACGGAAAAAATCGCAAAATCCATAGGCAATGCCATTGGCGGTGATATCATGGTGCTCCGCCCAGGGGAAGCAAATCTTTCTCAACTGGAATCTATTGACTTTCTTATTATTGGTTCCCCTACCTATGCAGGCAGACCGATGCCACCAGTTCAAAATTTTATTAATAGAATTCCGGAATCTGCTCTTAAAGATATTAAGGTGGCTGCATTTGATACCAGGGTATCTGCGAAATTTGCCAAAATCTTTGGTTATGCTGCAAATAAAATCGCAGCCAGTTTAAAAGCCAAAGGCGGTACTCTTACTCTGCCTCCCGAGGGTTTCTTTGTAAAAGGTAAAGAAGGTCCGCTTAACGAAGGAGAAGAAGAACGTGCCGCTGATTGGGCAAGAAAGATTGTTGGCAGTAGTAAGTAGTGTTTTCCGGAATAGCTCCCTATAAAATATGGTTTTACGTTCTATATAAGATGAATTCTCTATAATATTCTCTTTGCCAACGAACTGGTAAGCTCAATTACTCTTCTGGCATCAGGCTGGGACATTGGACCCAAACCGCAGGCAGGGGTAAGTATAATATTATTCAATAACAGATCCCTATTGATACTTTTTTTCTCAAATTCCCCTAAAATCGAAATAAATTTGTTGTAGAGTGCGTCTTCCGAAATCCCTTCTTTGTATTCCGAAAGGGGAGTAATTCCAAAAGCAAGAAAGCCGCCTCTTCCCAGGAATTTATTTATTTCTTCCGGGTAAAGTATCAATTTATCTCCGAAACTGTATGAATCGAAACTGACAATATCAATTCCCGATTCAAATATAATTCGCCAGTTGGTATTGCCACAGCAATGTATTCCCAGAAGCAAATCCTTATTACGCTCTCTTATAAAATCGATTAAACTGCCTATAAGAGAAGCCACCTTTTCATCGCTAACCGCCAAATATGCCGAACCCACCCCCCATAAGGACGGTTCATCAATAAAGAGTACAGGTATTTTTCCTGCTTTTATAATTTCCTGCACCTGCCATAAACCTTTCATAGCCAGGCCCATAGTTATGGCGTCAGCAATTTCATCATCATAAATCATGGACTGCTTGTCTTTTTTAGTTAAAGAAATTAAATAGGTAATGGGACCAGTAACCTGGGTTTTGATAAAGAGATTGTCCCTATCCCTGCATTTCTCAATCATAGGGTAAAACCCTTCTAAATACCGAGGGCTTATTTTAAAATATTCATAGCAATTATTTATTACATAATCATAAAATTCAGCCAGACTTTTTCCCCTGTCTTTGGCCTCATCAAAAAAAACCTGTTTCTTTTCATAATCCTCCATTACACAGGGTAAATTCTCGCTGAACTGCAAAAACATATTTTCCCTGGGGTCTCTTTTTATCAGCTGGGGTACATAAGGAATTGCCGGACAATATTTTAGAATAAGATCGCAGGCTTCATTTACATCCGTAAAAGGCACACTACCGATTCCGGTTACTCTTAAGCTAATGTTAATATCTCTTAATAATTCAGATGGTTTCTTTTGCATAAATCTGTTTTCCTTTAAAGTTTCTCCATTAATAAAAACTTTATCTTCCGACAAATACCACTTTTTTTATTAACTGATTATAATACATTTAATTTTTTTTTCCTTACTTATTTTACTCATCCGAAGAATTGCAACCATACTTAATTTTTAATAATAATTTATTGGTTTTAATTTAATGCTGTTTTTTAAATACTTTTATAATAAAATAGTAAATTATAAAAAAAGAGAAAGGAAAACAAAATGGAAAATAATAATGACACAACCAAGCATTATCATCAGGAAACCAGGATAATAAAAAAGCACAGCGGCTCCGGAATCGCGGGCAGTGCATATTTTATGGCCTTCATTGGTGCAGCGGTATACTATATACAGGGTGCGGCTACTTTCGGTCTGGGGGTAGTCGGTTTTTTAAAAGCCCTTGTATGGCCTGCATTTCTGGTTTATGACCTTCTGCAGTTTATCCATATGTAGATACAAAGGGAGAATACTATTTACTCAACCGGTATATCTTGCCGTCAAAGGCGGTAATATACAGTTCATTATTCTCATCCAGACCGAAAGATGATATATTCAAGCTGGATTTTGTAAGTGTATAATTTTGAGATTCATTTTTACCATCATACCATAGGCCCCAGATATAACCGCTGATATAATCCGCATAAATATAGGCACCTTCAAGTATAGGAATACGGCTATTCCTATAAACAAATCCGCCGGTAATGGATTCTCCAAGTGAATGCTCATACTGGTATAAAGGCAGCTCAAGACCAGCGGTATTACAACCTTCCGGAGGATTATAGCACTGGTTACCCTCCATAATGTTCCAGCCATAATTTTTCCCATTTTCGACCAGATCGATCTCTTCTATTCTATCCTGTCCCACATCAGCTACCCACAGCCAACCGGTTACAGGATCAAAGCTGAACCTCCAGGGATTCCGCAGACCATAGGCATAAATTTCTTCCCTGTATCCATCCGGATTATTGGCAAATGGATTGTCTGGCGGAATGGCATAATTAAGCTGATTTTCTTTCTTATCAATATCGATCCTTAGAATCTTTCCCAGCAGCGTTTCCAGATTCTGTGCATTTCCATTAGGGTCACCGGCTCCTCCTCCGTCACCGGTACCAATATACAGATATCCATCATCAGGTCCGAATACAATCCGCCCCCCATTATGATTGGAATAGAGCTGCAGAAAAGTTAAAATTACTTCTTCGCTGGCAGCATCAGCTTGATTTTTATTATCGGCACTGACCTTAAATTCTGATATAACTGTATTATTGCCGGCTGTATAATTTACAAAAAACCGGCCGTTACTTTCAAATTCCGGATGAAAAGCAAGGCCCAGAAGGCCCATTTCCTGCCCCCGGTCATCTATTCGATTACTTATATCAAGAAATAACTGTTTATCTGTTTCAGGATCGTTATCCAGAATGTAGATACGGCCCCCTCTTTCCACCACAAAAATCCTGTTGCTGCCGTCACCTGCATTCTGCAGGTCAAGTGGTTGTATAAAACTAAGCTGAGGGAAAACATCTGAAACAGCGAATTGGTTTTCTACCTCATCAGCCCCTGGTATCGAAAAACCGGAATCGACTTTGTTTGCAGTTTCCTGTTTATTACCATCAGTACTGCCAGTATCTCCTCCCTGCTGTAAGACTTCCTTATTACTATCCTGTATACCCGGAGGAGCTGCTCTGCAGGAGATAGATAAAAATAAGATAAATATAAATAAAATTAATACCAGTATAATTTCTTTTATCCATTTGTATTTTTTTACCATTTCCAAAAACTCCTAATTTATTTATCCCGGGAATTTATATTAGTATTAATCTTGAAAAAGGGACACCTGTTTATTTTAAAAATAATAAATATAGAATATACCGTTTATGTTATATAAATTATGAATTGAATCTCGGTGCCTTCCAAAACAAATATAGCAAAAAAGTATATAAATTAAAACAATCCCAGAATCGTACCTCCCAGCCTGAAATAATACAATCTTTTTTTAACTTTCTTTTAACGGAGCAGTTGATGTTGCCGGACAAATGATTTGAATCATTGATACAGGCTTAATATCCATTCATCATGATTATTGTATTTCCGTTAAATGGATGATATCTTTTTAATATAATTATTTTTTATGGTTGGGAAAAAAATGGATAAAAGGATACTGGGAAAAACCGGAGAGAAACTATCCGTTATAGGCTTTGGAGGTATAATTGTTACCAATGAAACACCCAAAGCCGCTTCTGAATATGTTTCTAAAGCAATCGACAGAGGAGTAAATTATTTTGATGTGGCTCCGACCTATGGTAATGCCCAGGAAATACTGGGACCTGCTCTCAAACCCTATCGAAAAAACTGCTTTTTAGCCTGTAAGACCATGGAAAGGACCGGAGCCAAAGCAGCCAAAGAATTGGCCAGGTCATTAGAGCTTCTCGAAACGGATTACTTTGACCTGTATCAGCTTCATGGAGTTACGACATTAGAGGAAGTAGACAGGATAACAGGATCTGATGGTGCTTTGGAAACCTTTATCGAAGCAAGAGACAAGGGAATTATCAAATATATCGGATTTTCAGCTCATACCGAAGAAGCGGCTCTTGCTCTTATGGATCGTTATAACTTTGACACCATACTTTTTCCATTTAACTGGGTTTGCTGGCTAAAAGATGGTTTCGGTCCCAGAGTTTTAAATAAAGCCAAAGAAAAAGAAATAGGTATACTGGCTTTAAAGGCACTGGCAAAAAGAACCTGGGGTAAAAATGAAGAAAAAAAATGGCCCAAATGCTGGTATGCTCCTGTAGATAACCGTGATGAAGCCTCTCTGACTTTAAGATTTACTCTTTCTAAACCAGTGACCTCCGCAATCGCACCTTCCCATGCAGAACTTTTTTGGTGGACCTGTGATATTACTGATAAATTCAAACCAATAACGGAAGAGGAAACAGAGTTACTTAAGGAAAAAGCAGAAAAAATCAATTCAATAACCGCAGCACTAAAAACCCTGATGAATACCTGAATAATAAATTATTCAGCACCCTGTTCCTTTGTTTCCGGAACCCATCTTAATTTATATTTCGACTTCAATATTAAACGTGTTATATATGTTATTTGTCCTGCATGCAATTCCAAATGAGTAACTGATCCATAAATTGCACTCAATGCATTCTCATCAAATCCCTGTATGCGCCGCACTTCCAGTAGATTAGCAGGATTAAAATTATTTATTGTTTTTTTACAGTCAATAATAATTTTTTCAAATTTATTTATAAGTTCTTGCTTGCTAAGTTTTCCACTGTCGTTAAATTCAAGTGGACGATTTCTTATATCTTTAAGCCCCCCAATTCCAGAAATAATCCACTGCCTTAAATTGCCGCATAAATGATTAATTATTATTCCAATACTATTTACACTACTAGCCGGCCTATGCCAGATATGCTCTTCTTCTAATTGATCGAGACAATGAATAATTCTTTCGAATGAATTATTAATTCTTTCATTCGTCTGCTCTAAAAATTGTTTTTCAAAACTCATGATTATCCCTTCCTTTGAATCTATAAAACTTGGCCTCCGATAACTTAACATTACTATTTAATGGCATATGATAAACCCTACCTTATAATCAATGCCTCTCTTTGTGGTCCAACCGAGATGTATTTTATTGGCTTATCTAAAAGCCCCTCTATGGTCTCAATATAGAATAAGGCTTCTTTGGGAAGTCTTTCATAATCACGTATCCCGCTTATATCACCATCCCAGCCATCAACCTCAATATATTTAGGCCTTGCTTTGATTAAATCCGAGGTTAATGGGAAATAATCTATCTCTCTGTTATCAATTATATACTTTGTGCAAATCTTCAGTTTTTTCTGCCCGGAAAGACAGTCAAGTTTGGTTAAAGCAATTTTGTCGGTACATTGAATCTTTGCACCAAATCTTGAAGCAACAGCATCAAAATAACCAATTCTCCTGGGCCTTCCTGTAGTGGCTCCAAATTCACCTGATATTTTACGAAATATATCAGCGGGTCCTTTTTCCATTTCAGTTACAAATGGCCCCTCGCCAATACTTGTAGAGAACGCCTTTACTACTCCAATAACAATCGGTGGTTCTTTTGAAAATATACCGGCTCCAACACTACCAAATCCTGCCAATGTGGATGAAGATGTAGTAAACGGATAAATGCCATAATGAATATCCCTTAATGATCCCAGCTGGGCTTCAAGCAGTATTTCTCTGCTCTCTTTTATTGCTTTATCAAACAACTCAATAGTATCCTCTATAAAAGGTCCTAGTCTTTCTCCGTAATAAAAGACCCATTTAAATACTTCTTCTTCATCTATCTCCTGTTTTTTATAAACGGATCTAAATATCTGGTTTTTTAAAGCCAACACTCTCCTAACCTGTTCTTTTAAGAAATCGGGATTTTTTAATGTCCCTATCTGGACACCGTATTTTAAATATTTGTCACTATATACAGGAGCGATACCCTGCAAAGTAGAACCGAACTTGTTCTTTTTTAATCGTTCCTCTTCATACTTTTCCTGCAGTGAGTGGAAAGGGAAACTTATAAGTGCCCTATCGGAAATCCTTAAGTTTTTCTCACTTATCTTTATTCCCTTTTTTCAATGTCGTCTATTTCACTGCATAGTGACTCAAGATTAATTACGGTTCCGGGACCGAGTACATTTATGACATTACTGTAAAATATTCCAGAGGGGAGCAAGTGCAGTCTGCTTGTACCATAATCATTTACAACAGTATGCCCGGCATTGCTACCGCCCTGGTATCTTACAACATAATCGGCATTTTTGGAAAAATAATCAACCATCCTTCCTTTTCCTTCATCTCCCCAATTGCATCCGACTACAATTTTTACAGGCATGATTTCTCTCCTTATATTATCTATTATGGTATTAATTCTAGGTCAACTTTTTGGTTTTGGTTATTTTTATATAATTAATTATTCCAAACTTATCTAAATATTATTTTAAAATTTTTCTGTGACTTTATAAATTTAAACTCCACAGACCTCTAGTAATAATTGGCTTCCTTCATGGTATCAAAGATATTACAGTTTAACAATTCATCCTCATCTTTTAAGTTAAATAATTCAATATAGCCACTCTCCCAGTGATTTCCTGGTTCTATAAAGGCTTATAAGTTTTTCTTCTCACAGGAATGGATTGTATTAAATAATATTATTAAAATGGTTTGAGAGATGTAACTTGGCTCCCCCTATAAGACTAACTTCTAACCAATTATTAAGGGAATTAGAGAAATTTAGAAAATTACTGAATTAAATAGACAATATTCAAATAAGAGTTATTGGTTTAGATAAGGGTATTTTTATATATTTTAACCACTTTCCTTAAGTCCTTTAAAAATTATTAGAAGTTTAGTTATATACATAGAAGTTAAAAAAAAGATATAATGAGAAAATAATTAGAATGATTAATAAAATAAAAAATTTAAAAAGATTTTTAATTGAAGGCGCTATTAAAATAACCCCAGGCAGATATAGAGAAAAATTAAAGAAAGAAATTTTTTATGGAAATGAAAGATTCTGTCCTGTCTGTGATAGCAAAATTAGAAAATTTTACACATATTATTTCCCACCACATATCAAAATTGGTCCAAGACCATATGCACTTTGTCCTGTTTGTGGCTCTATTGAAAGAGAAAGGCTTTTATGGTTCTACCTCGAAGAATATACCAATTTCTTTAAAAGCCCTAAAAAGAAAATCCTACATGTTGCTCCTGAAGTTGTATTATCCGATAGAATTAGAAAAAATGAATTTATAGAATATTTAAGCGCTGATCTTGATCCAACTCGTGCTATGATTTACATTGACATAACAGATATAAAAATGAGTGATAATATTTTTGATGTAATAATCTGTAACCATGTTTTTGAGCATATTCCAGATCATAAAAATGCGATGCGTGAAATTTATAGGATTTTAAAACCTGGAGGATGGGCAATACTACAGGTTCCGATACTTGGTGAATTAACCTTTGAAGATCCAGTCGCTACAACCCCTAAAGCCAGGGAAAAAATATATGGTTTTGCAGAGCATGTGAGAGGTTATGGAAAAGATTATAGAGATTTTCTGATTGCTGCTGGATTTTCAGTAAAAGTAGATGGTTTTGTAAAAAAATTAGGAGATAAAACAGTTAAATATATGGGACTTCCTGAAAGTGAAGATATATATTTCTGTACAAAATAATTTAACATTTGCTGATATATTCAAACTTTTTTTAAGAAATTAATAATATCAGAAACAAATTAGAAACAGATAGTCGGGAAGGGTTAAACCCATAAATAATTTATTAATAAATATATAAATTAAGCCGAAGAGTTATTTATATTATGCTTCTGTATATTTGTGCTGGCTCCCCTTAGTTGACACATTTCGAACTTTTTATTCTGAAAATTGCTTAAGTTTTGATAACTTAATTCAATTACCATAGAGACTACTATAGATTAAGAAAAGGTAAATGCAGAGCACTTTTTTATATATTAAATGATGATTTTTATATAATTTACATCGGTAAAAGAGAAGAGGTGTATGAAAAGTGGCAGTAATACTGTAAGATTTAATACTAAAGAAGAAAAGATATTGAAAATTTTAAGAAAATACTACAATTGTGATTCTTCAAGTTTACTTAAAAGATCTTTGTGGGACCTTTACGATGAAATTAAAGACAAGAAAGTAATTGAAGAGTTTGAAACTAGGAAAAAGAAATCTAAAACCAAATTTGTAAAAATAGAAGATATTATACAATAATATAGAAATTTCCCTCAATGCAAAATATTAAGAGCCCTAGAGTTTTGCATAGTAATGCGTATGATAAATTATTGCAGCTAAGGACCCAGAGTAATTTAGCTTCCTACAAGGATAGAAAGAATACTTTTTGGCTCCCCATCTTGGATGCTTTTAGAACATAAAAGATATGAAAATATATGCTAATTGCTCCCAAAAACAATTGGTATCTGGCTTATTCTATCATATCCCCACTCTAATGAAGGTTCAACGCCACTTCCCTCCTGATTTTCATTGAATGTAGCTATTGTTACCTGCATTAAATTTTCAGCACCATTTATACGATCTAGATAATTTGAAACAGTTCTTAGCATATAATTAAAATCTTCTTTTGTACCACTTAATGAAGGTACACAATATCTTGCATATGCCATACAGGTATCATTATAAGCAGGTAACGCTCCTGGGATAAAATCCTTGCCTTTGGACTGCACAACTTTATCCCATCTTGAATACAACAATTTTATTTTATTAGCAAAATCTGAAGTATTTTGCGGTCTGCCTGCGTAAACATGATAAGTAGAAACAGCATCAAATAATTCAATGCCATTATAATTATAACTCCAAAAAACATGATCTCCTACTAAGTACACATTAAATCCCTTGCTATTCATATTCTGCCTTGCAGTATTAATAGCACTTTTCCAGTTCCCACGCATCTCTCTTGTAATATAAATCCATAATACTGGTCTTCCATTTATATTAAAGTAATTCGGGTTAGAAAAATAAACATCAGCTATATGATTCATATCATCTATAAATGTGTTATAGATTTCGGGATCATTAAAATTATAAGGCGGCCGCCCCTTACCCAAGCTTAAAAACCTTACCAGGGTATCATACATCAGGCAGACCCTTGTATTTCCCAGATCCGTTTTCAATATTCCATTTATTATACTTCCGTCCAATGCTGGGACATATTCAACTTTAAAAACATCAATGCCGTATTCATTAGCTAATCTTGAATGTTCTTTTAAAACTTTCAGATCAAGACTGTTATAAAATCCAAGTAAAGGACAATTGGAATGCCCTATATTCCATTTACTTTCGCTCCACCAGGTATAATAATCACAATATACTATTATATCTTCTGCAGAATTCCCTGATGTGATATTATTTTCTGCATTAATGTTTTCGCTTTCCCCTAAAATAAAGCGAAAAGGGAAAAATATAAGTACAATTGTAATAAATATAATGGTTATTATTTTTTTATAACTTATATTCAATCTCATAATATAGATGTGCCGGACTATTAATTTTTTAAATTTAGACAATTATACAATACTTATAAACTAATAGTAAATACTTGAATTTAATAATTGTCGATTCAATTTAAAAAAATAGTTACCGGAATTTATTTTTGCAGTAAATCTGATAATAAATGCAACTATGAAGATTAGCTCCCTATATTGGACGCTTTTAGAACTATAGGAGTATTAAATATATGTATAAATTATAACTTAAAATTGCTATAAAGAGATAGGGTAATTTACATCAATTTTAAGAAATATAAAAAAGTTCTTACAATCGATCAAATCTGGCTCCCCTTAATTGACATATTTAGAACTTTTTATTTTAATGAAATTAGTTCAGTAAAAGAAAAAACCAATTTAATTAAAAAAACTCTAATATTATTTCTTTATGCAAAATTTAATAAAGGAAGAAGCAAAAAAATAGGAAATCTTACATAAAGGAGCGGTGCATATGAAAATTATGATTGTAGGGGGAACTGGATTTCTAGGCTACCACGCAATGCTTGTAGCATTAAAAAGAGGATACTCGGTGAATACTCTTGCGATTGACGATATAGAACTTGAGGACTGGTATCCTAAAGAAGTAAATGTCCAGTATGGTGATGTATTTGAACTTTCAGAGGAAAACCTGCAGGAACGTTTTGCCGGTTGTGATGCTATGGTGTACGCTGTAGGTCCGGACGATAGAATCACACCGCCTGCTCCCTCGTATGGATTTTTTCATACCAGACTTGTGAAGGCCTGCAAAAAAGTAGTAATCGCAGCACGTAAAGCGAATGTCAATAAATGCGTTGTTCTTAATTCCTATTTTGCATATTTTGACAGGATCTGGCCGGAAAAAGAGCTGAGCAAACACCATCCTTATATAAGATGTCGTGTGGAACAGGCAGAGCGAGCTATTGCTGCAGGCGGAGATAAAATGGCAGTTATGATCCTAGAACTTCCTTACATATTTGGTTCCATGCCCAACCGTATTCCTTTATGGAAGGATGTTCTACTGGATCGCATTATAAAAAGTAAAATCATCTTTTTCCCTAAGGGCGGAACAAATATGATTGCTGTAGAGCATGTCGGCGAAGCAATTATAGGAGCTCTAGAGCATGGTGAACATGGTGAACGGTACACCATAGGTGATGAAAACCACTCATACAATGAAATGCTGGATATGATGCTATCAGCTATAGGAACACATAAAAAAATAATAAATATTCCGCGATTTATAGCTGTAATAGCCGGCAGTATGATAAATAAGGGATGGAAGAAAAAAGGATTGGAAGGCGGGCTTGACGGCAAGTACCTTATGCGTGATATTTTAACTCATAATTTATTCTTTGATCCTTCGGATACTGCAGAAAAGCTGGGGTATAAAAGAGGAGGACTAAAGGAATCAATTGTTGCCACTGTGAGAGCTTGTTATCCAGAAAAATTCAAAGGCTGAAAAGAATTATTTATCTATTATTTTTTCAGCTTTAAATTTTGAAATATTAAAACTCTGCCAGCTTTTTTGATCTTCAAGATCTAATTTTCTTTTATTGAAGTATTCTACGATTTTCTCTGCAATTTGTTTTTCTTCCGGGTCTGATGAATCTTTAACCGACATTAAAAGTCTCTGCATTTCAGGTGTAGCATCGTAGGACAGACCTTCTAAATAAACCATATCAATTTGTCCGGTTTCAAAATAACGATTGATGTTATTTTTTGCTATTATGACATCCACATTTGAAAAATTCATTATTATATAAACTGCAAGTGAAATTATAAAATAAGATTTAATTATAGGTAGCTTCGGCTGCCAAATATAGGCAACATTAATAATAAACAAGAAAAATAGCATTATCATAAAAGTCTGAACAAATATCCTGAGATATGTAAATCCATATGCTTGCTCATAAACCAGCATTCTATAAAACGCGGATATCAATAAAATAAAGGTAAAGATTACAAGCAAGGTAAGAAGAGCCTTAATAACAGCAAAGATTCTTTTATTATCTTTCTTTACAAATGTGATACCAAAAAGTAGAACTCCAAAATTAATAATTGATACAATAACCAGTTCAAAAAAGCCTCTTCTTGCATATTCTGCATAAGTATAAGAAGAAGGTAAAACAAAAGAACTCCCACCAAAAAGATAAGCAAACTGAATAACAGAGAATACAGCGTAAATTACATTTATTAAAACCAGTAAAGTCAATAAAATTATAGGATCAAAAAATAATTTCCATTTTATCTTACTATATGTAGACCCCTTCCTCTCATCAAAGGCTTTTATCAACGACCATAGAAAACAAGTGGCATAAACAAAAACTGCAATTATCGTTAAAAAGTGTTTGATTATTTTTGAAACAGGGATATTTACAAAAAGATTCTTAAATATAATATCTGCAGACGAGAGAAGCCATATAATAATTGCCAGAATTGGAATCGAAATCAATATTCCAATAAACACTTTTGGCAGAACCCTACTTCTATTATCTTTACCTTCACCAACATTTATTTTAAACAATGTTAAAAATGGTTTATGTATAAATCCAAAAGGCACGAAAATCCTCTTAGCAACATCTCCTATAAATCTTATATCCGACCAACTTGATTTATTCACCTCTGTAACCAGAGAACTAAACATTATTATAAGAATAGGAACAATCAGATAATTTAAAATTCTAAGTATTTGATTAGAGTAGACAAAGAAAGTAATCGCCAGTAATAATATAGGAACTGTAAATAACCATATCAGATTATTTAATTTCTTTAAAGAACCCCAGAAGCTTCCCAGAAACATCAGTAGAATTAGAATAATAAAAATCGGATAAGAAATACCCAGTGTCCTATCATAGAAAAAAATATCAAACGAGACTCCAATTATTAATCCGTAAAAAAGAAGCCAATACTTTTTACGTTCCAATTCCATAAATAGAATGCCCTTTCATTTGCAGTTATTGAAACTGGCCCTCCAGGATTTAACAGGGGCTTATTCCGGCTCTTGGGATTCTTTAAAGTCACTTCCGCTCTTGCATCTTTCATTCCTTCGATGAGTGGCTCCAGAATCTGTGAGGTGTATCCCTTATCCATGCGAGGGCTGCCGTTGATTATAGTCACTTTCATTTGAATTTCACCCTCTTAGCATACAAACAAAGTTCGGAAGAATTTATTTTTAACTTTATTGTTATTCGTTAAAGCTTCACATTACTAAATCTGAATATATTTAGGAAATATTATACAATCACCTCGCGAAAAGCTAAAGTAAAAGAGTTGTTGGCTCCCCATATCGGACGCTTTTAGAACTAATCCAATCAACTTAAACTTTAAATTAAATCAAGAATTATTATAAATAATGGGTAGCTGTCTCAGATGATTGGTTAATATTAACAATATTTGAGCTTTGATATCCTTTTTATATATAATAAAAAAATTGGAACTAAAAATATTTTAATGCATTGAAAATAGCTGATGGCTTTAATTTTAATGTCTGATCTATTTCAGCGTAACTCAGATACCCACATTTTTTACATAGTTCAGCATCTCCAGAATATCTGCAACATTCATACACGACCTTGTTTTCATAAATACGACAAATATCTAAAGGTCGCTTCCAATCATTTTTTATTGCTGATTTTATACCTGCTTGCGAGTTCAATATTTTGTATTTCTTTTTAAAATCTAATAACCTGAGTAAAATTTCCTCTCTTTTGGGAGTTTCTATATATAAATCATCATGTCCATAATAGGGTGTATGGAAATAAAAAAATATACCACGTATCTGATTTATTCTATCTACATTTTCACAAAATGCTTCTATTTCATCTTTGTTGTAATTATTAATTGTAAAATTTATATATAGTGAAGGATGCTCTGATTCATGAATATTTCCCATTATCCTGTCAAACGTTTTCCCGCGTATGAGATTGTGAGTTTCCTTGAGTCCATCAACACTAATAAAAACAGTATCAGCTGAGGTTTCTATCGGGAATGTACCATTTGTATAAATAATAACCGTATGAAATCTTTTTTTATGGGCATATTCGACAATATCTTCAAGATTATGTTGTCTATCATGCCAAATAAATGGTTCGCCACCTTCAATATAGACAGTACGACCTCCCTCTTTGTAAAATGAATCAATTACAGTAATTATTTTCTCAAAACTCATATCTTCTGTCTTGCGTTCGGGTACTCTACAATGTTTGCATCGTAAATTACATTTGTTGGTTATAGCTAACCCAGCAATAAGAGGGGTGCGTCTTTTTAAGATTTGATTACCAATTATATATTTTATTCCAAAGATTATATTTTTCATTTTATTAAATCTGTTACAGTTCTACCCTTTTAGGCCAAGGCTCTTGCTTTGAAGTTCCCCATAACTTACCTATATAATTTAATGAAAATAGATCCTCAATTGAATGTAGCCAATATGCCCCCCTATCTGTAAGAACTATTCGGTCTCCATCATCTTTTTTTATTAAACCAAAAAGGGAAAACCACTTTATGCATTTTCCGTAGATTTCATTGAACTTCTTTCCAAATCTTCTTTCAAAATCGCTTCTCTTAAACCTGGTTTCATAGACTCTCCAATAAAGCCACCAGGCCATCTGCATGTTTTCTGAGAGATCAAGTGATAAGGCAATTGGCATCTTTCCACTATCCATCGCCATGATATATTCAGAAACATTGAAAGTATTTAGATAAAAAATATCCTTTAGATATGTTCCACCGCTGGCACCAAGACCAACATAAAGAGGTACTGTTACCGAACAGTATTTTGGAACTCCTTTTTTGGTAAATGCCCAGACAGAAGTTCTTTCAAAACCAGCATCATAGAAAATGCTCTCAAGAATACTGAGCATTTTACGTCTTTTAAATACCGTAGATACGTTATAATTTACCTCATCAGAATCTCCCCCCATTTTAGTATATGGGAATTTAAAGAAGGGGTAAGCTGCTACTTGATCAACACCCATTTTAACTAAATCGTGACCTGCTTTCTCTACCTCACTGTAGGACTGATTAGGTAAAGCAAAGATGAAGTCTACATTAAAACATTTAAATCCTTTACTGGCTACCCTTTCAGCTGCTTCCTTTACTCTTTTAGTATTATATAGCCTGTTAAGAACTTTTAAGTACTTATCTTCAAGAGCCTCCACTCCTGTGCTCAAGTGCTTTATGCCAAGAGACTTTATAGTGTTAAGATTATCTTCACTCAAATCATTAGGATGGCTCTCCATATGTATATCACACTGCATATTAAAATTTCTATATATATATTCTAAAATCTCGTAAAGACCACTATAAAGCATAGTTGTAGGGGTCCCACCACCAACATAGAATGTAGTTACAGGCTTACCACCAAAAAGTTTGCAATAGAAGTTAATTTCCTTTTTCACAGCTTCTGCATACAATTTTGCTACCTCGGGTTTATAGATTTCTTTGTTGTAAGGGCAGTAGGGACAGATTTGCCTGCAGAAAGGAATATGAAGATAAAGTCCGAATTCATCTATATCCTGAAACTTATATTCAAGGCTCTCATAGGAAGGAGCATTATTTTCAAGTATTATATTGTCCTCTTTAATCAGCAGTTTCTTAATTTTGTTTCTAGAAAAATCTATAAATGACATATCAACAGTTATACTTTTTTACATAAAAAATATTTTAAATAACATTATATCTGACCATTTTTTGTAGAAATTGTTACAAAAAAATTATTCTTTAGCTGAGGAGAGAGAATTTAAATCATAAGTAATTTATCGATAAATTTATTAACTAAAGTATTAGGTTAGAATGAGTTGCCCCATTTGTTGGTGAAGAGCCAAAGGATTTTATGCTGGCTCCCCGAGTAGGACTCGAACCTACAACCCTTCGGTTAACAGCCAAATGATCTACATTAAGCTATCGGGGAACTTGGATAGCACACGATAAGCTTTTATAGTATATAAGAAGTTTATTTCAATAGTAATTTAGCTAAAAAAAGTGATTAAATTCCACTTTAAAATACCCAGTAACAAAGCCGGTAACAAACCTACTAACATGATAGACCACAACTAAATTACAGTCTACAGTTAACTTAGTGCTCCAGAAAATCCCTTAAAACACCGCTTCTATTTGGATGTCTGAGCTTTCCCAAAGCTTTTGATTCTATCTGTCTTATTCTTTCTCTGGTTACTCCAAACTCCCTGCCCACTTCTTCCAGAGTTCTGGGATGTCCATCTTGAAGCCCGAACCTTAACTGGATAATTTTTCTTTCTCTGTCATTTAATGTATTTAGAACTTCATGCAGCTGCTCCTGTAACATAGTAAAAGAAGCAGCTGCAGAAGGCGCTTCTACTTCAGAATCCTCTATGAAATCGCCAAGGTTACTATCACCCTCGTCACCTATGGGAGTTTCAAATGAAATAGGATGCTGGCTTATTTTGATTATTTCCCTTATCTTGCCAGGGGTAAAATCCATTTTCTTTGAAATCTCTTCTGGTGAAGGATCCCTACCAAGCTCTTGAAGCAATTGTCTTTGGACCCTGACTAATTTATTAATGTTCTCTATCATATGAACCGGGATTCTAATAGTCCTGGCCTGATCAGCCAAAGCTCTTGTAATAGCCTGTCTTATCCACCAGGTTGCGTATGTAGAAAATTTAAAACCTCTCCTGTAATCAAATTTCTCTACCGCCTTTATCAGTCCAAGATTTCCTTCCTGTATGAGGTCTAAAAAAAGCAAACCTCTTCCAAAATACTTTTTGGCGATACTTACCACCAGTCTCAGGTTCGCCTCCACCAGCAATTGTCTTGCCGCTAAGTTCCCCGCTTCATTTTTTTTTGCCAGCTGCACTTCTTCAAAAGCAGTAAGAAGCCTAACCTTTCCAATTTCCTTAAGGTACATTCTAACCGGATCATTTGTAGGAGATTTAATAGTAAGATCCAGCCCTTTGCCTAAAACCTCCCCCTCGTCTTTTTTACCTGAACCTCCACTGTTAATATCTTCATCATCTTCGCTTACAATTTCTATTCCCAGGTTTTGAATAACATCATAAATGTTTTCAACCTGCTCTTTGGAAAGTTCTATATCTGAAAGTGTTTCAGTGATTTCCTCCATGGTAAGCAGGCCGTCTACCTTACCTTTACTAATCAACATCTTTACTTCTTCTATTTTAAACTCTGACCCTCTTTTAATTTCTATCACCTTGATCCTTATAAACAACTTAAACTTTTTAATCTTTATTAGGTAAGAATTACGAAGGTTCCTGGGTTCGGAATCATGGATAAAACAATACGCAACATCTTGCCTTTACTTAAGGATTCTAAAAAACCTACCTAACCCTTCTTCTTATTCTTCTTAACTTATAATTAAGATCATCTTTAGGTGTATTTCGGTAATTTCCACTTCTTCTGTTTCCGTTAAAACTTCTATTTCTCTGAGGACGGGCTTCATTTACCACAATAGTTCTTTCTTTGAAACTACCCTGGTTGTACTTTTCTATGGCTTTAGCTGCCTCTTCCTCGGTTCCCATTTCTACAAATCCAAAACCCTTCGACTTACCATCCAGACTTCTAATTACCTTTGCATAGGTTATACTTCCTTCACTGGAGAATAATTCCTCCAGTTCTTTGTCTGTGGTAGAGTATTCCAGATTACCTACATATAGTCTTTTATTCACTCCAATTTCCTTTCATTTTTTTATAAATTATCTTTATACAAGAAAAACAGGAATAGTATAAATTAATGTAAAAAACTCTGACTTTATTTTGGAAGGTTCGCTTAAAAATGCGGACTCTTTATATCAAAACATTATTTAATAATAACCTTGCTGCTAACCTTACTGTTCTTTTCCATTATACCATGAAAGTATTAGCGTGTATTTATTATATATTATATTTATTATTATATAACTTTAATTAGAGATTAATGTAAAGTATATTTTAGAAACATCCAAACCCTGAAATAAAAATTTAAATTTAATATCCTGTTCTAAAAGAGATTGCTTATATATAAAATGTTTTTGGGCATCCATAAATATATACATTGACAAGAGTTTATAAAAAATCTTTAATTTAATTAAAAAATTGCTGGCTCCCAGGACTGGACGATATTAATAACAATCATTTCTAAAATTTTTAGATATCATTTTAAAAAAATATATTATCCACTATATTAGCAAACCTTCTTCTCTCTGCATTTCTTCTTAAAGACCTCATACTTTTCCAACTCACTTTGTTTTTCAGCCCACTTTTTTATTTCTTGAAAATTGATTTTATTCCTTTCTGCTACCATGATAGCCTGGTCAAAAGATTGGTTATCATTCCAGAAAAAATATGCTGCTAACCTATCTTTAATACAATCTGTGGGCGTTAATAAACATATTGTACCGAATTGTGTATTTAGATAATTAAATTCGGAGACTGGTCGTTCATCTCCAACTGATACAGGAGGAGCAGGAAAATCTATCAAGAATCCACATTTAGGGTTTTCAAATAAACGACCACCAGCATTTTTAAATCCTAACTCTTCAAGCACTGGAGTTATTTTTTTTATAGGGGTATCTGTTATCAAATCGATATCATATGATATATATTGATTTTCCGAGTAGAGTGAAACACAGGCTCCCCCTACTAAAACAACTTCAATGCCATTCTTTTGTAAATGAGAAGAGATTATCGCTGCCAGTTCTTTAATTTCAACCCTTTCCCAATCTATATTCATAATGGTTTACCCTTTTTTCTTGGTCTTGTTCTCCTTCGGTAATATTTTCGTATTTCTTTTTCAGAAAGAAATTCCATTGCTCTTTGGACTAATGCTCTCAACTCTTTTAAAAAAGGGTACCTTGGATTAAATTTATATAATCTAGTTCTTCCTACCATTGAACTAACTATTACTCCACCGTTCTCAAGACGATCCATCTGCTGCTGAATTCCATTTACTGGAATATCAAACAATTTTGATAACTCTAAAGGATACGCCTGTCCATAAGATTCAAGAGTAAATAAAATTTTTTCTATCGTACTATTACCCAGAACTGGTTCCAACATACTTTAACTCCTTTACCATAATTTATGTATATATTACCATAATTTATGGTAAATTTAAATTCTTTTTATCGTCCTTCTTATTAATTCGAAAAGATCCTTAAAAACTTTTAGAGATCTCCTACAGGTTTTATAGGTTTAGGAACTTTGAAAACTACAGATTGAGAGTTAAAGCACTATGTTGTTAGAGCGGGTTGCCCCGTTTGTTGGTGAAGAGCCCGGATTTTATGCTGGCTCCCCTTAGTGGACACATTTCGAACTTTTTATTTTAATGAATTTACTGATTTAAAAGATGAATTAGAAAAAATTAAAACTACCTATATTTTTATATAATCAAGATCCTTAATTATCTGGCTCTCTGTATGGACGCTTTTAGAATTTCTTATAAATTAGATATATGTATAAGTTATAAACATTCACTGTTAGAATCAAATATTCAATGCGAAATAATATCAGAATAATTGCATCTATACACTTTTAAAATTCTTTATAATCTCTTTAAGATTTGGTCTTTTGCCATACATCAGTATATAAGTCCTCAGTAGTTTGGCTGCTAAAAACAATCCCCCAATAATGCATGACAACAATACGATCATACTAACAACAATTTGCCATACAG
The DNA here is from genome assembly GCA_964610315.1 of uncultured Actinomycetota bacterium. Taxonomy (GTDB): domain Bacteria; phylum Actinomycetota; class Humimicrobiia; order Humimicrobiales; family Humimicrobiaceae; genus JAQVEM01. The sequence continues at coordinate 22,038 of CAZSVM010000005.1, read as the reverse complement.
GTACGTCAGTAATACCCATGCGCAACATTATCATCACAGGTGCACTAAAAGGAAAAATACTAAAAACAATCCAAATTGGATTATTAGGGAAGAACATCAGCAAAGACAAAAACCACAATGGTACAAAAGCGAAAAGTGTGTATATTGATGCCAATGACTGTGCTTCTCTTATGGTGGGACTGATAGCAGCCACAGCCGCAGAAAGGACACTGAATAACAAATAACCGAGAATAAAATATACTATTCCAAGAACCAGGAAACCAGGTGGTATTTTTATACTGCTTATAAAACCTCCAATTGATGAGGATGCCAATCGTAGCAGTAAAGGTATTGAAATTGCCCATACTATTACCTGTATAAATCCAGCAGTCCCCCGACCCAGAACCTTACCTGTCAACAATTGCCGAGTGGAAACTGAGGATAACAATATTTCCATAAGCCGATTTTCTTTCTCTTCACTAAGACTTTGCACCACATAACTGGAGTTAAGCATAAGTGATAATGCCAACAGTAGGCTGAAAACACCTGGAACGATAAAGTTTGCGTATCCACCCTGTTGTGTAGCTGTGTCACCTGTTGAAGTCAGCGTGGTTGTAATAAGATTCGGGGAAGATTCAATCCTTGCAATAGTGCTTTCTGGTACTTTTCCGGCCAATAGATTACTTGAAAGGAAAACATCAATTGCATTTACTGTATCAAGGGGTGGTGCAAGCTCTCGCTGTGTGACATAACGTTTGATTATCCCTGTTGATACAAAATCCTGTGGAATGATGAAATATTCTTTAATGTCCTTTTTAATCAAAGCCTGTGTGGCCGATTCCTGGGTTTCATAGCTGATAAGAATTATATTTCCCTGTGTAGTGTACTGGTCAAAATCACCAGATTCATCGACATATCCTATCCTGGATACTTCTGTGGAAGGTTTAATAGCTCCTGAGACAATATGATAAACTCCTATACCCAGAAGAGCTAGCACGGGCAGTGAGAGAGCGAGTATAATGAACCCTGCTCTTTTTACTGTATGAAAGAACTCATGTCTGAATACTAACAATGTCTTATTTCTTATTTTCACTCACCACCTCAATAAATACTTCGTTAAGTGAAGGAATTGAGACTTCGAATCGATTGATTGTTAAGCCAGTGTCCAATAACCGTTTTAGGACTTGTTCAGGAGTAGTACTTCTATCAAGGATTAATTCAGCAGAGTCTTTGTTAACTCTCTTTTTTATAATTCCCGGTATATGTCCCAGCTCACCTTCAAAATCAATAATAACTGTGTTAGTTTTATACCTGGCTTTGATTTCTGAAAGACTCCCGTAAAGAATTTTATGTCCATTGTCTATCATTAATACACGGTCACAGAGTTCCTCTACCTGATTTATCTGATGGGTACTTAGAACTACTGCCTTACCCTGGTTTCTCAAACCTACAAATAACTTTTTAATTAGTTCTGTATTAATTGGATCAAGACTTGAAAATGGTTCATCAAAAATAACCAGTTCAGGGTCATGGATAATGGTGACTATGAGCTGAATAATCTGACCCATGCCTTTGCTCAATTCTTCAATCCGCTTATTCTTGTAAGGAAGCATACCTGTTTGTTTAAGCAACTCATCAGCTTTTTCCCCTATAGAGGACCTGACCATATTTTTAAGTGAAGCCAGGTAGATAATAGATTCCATCACAGTCAGTTTTTTATACAATCCTCTTTCTTCGGGTAGATAGCCAAGTCTATTCTTACTTGCTTCATTCAATTTCTCTCCAAAAACTATAACCTCGCCCGAATCAGGTTTAATTATATCCATCATCATCCTGATGGTGGTAGTCTTGCCCGCACCATTAGGTCCTATTAGACCAAATATCTCATTTTGAGCTATAGAGAAAGACAGATCGTCAACCGCGAGCTTATCTGCATATGATTTGACTATGTGATTTACTTCAACTGTAGACATACTTTAAAGTATTGGTTAAGTTTTTAAAAAAGATTAAAAAAATTATTACAAAAAATAATTAATTTGTCTATCGAAATACAAAGCAATTGCTTATAAATAAATCCAAGGAGATCAGCCAATTTTTATTGTTATGAAGGGTCAAATTTTCTGGCTCCCCGAGTAGGACTCGAACCTACAACCCTTCGGTTAACAGCCGAATGCTCTACCATTGAGCTATCGGGGAACCTGATTAAAGCACGATAAGCTATTATAGTATATAAGAAGTTTATTTCAATAGTAATTTACAGCCTGAAGCTGTCTCAGTGCTCTAGAAAATCCCTGAGTACTCCACTTCTGTTTGGATGTCTGAGTTTTCCCAGGGTTTTTGACTCTATCTGTCTTATTCTTTCCCTGGTCACTCCAAACTCCCTGCCTACTTCCTCCAGAGTTCGGGGGTGTCCATCCTGAAGTCCAAATCTTAACTGGATGACTTTTCTTTCCCTGTCATTTAATGTATTCAAAACTTCCTGAAGCTGTTCCTGCAGCATGGTGAAGGAAGCAGCATCGGAAGGCGCTTCAACTTCGGAATCCTCTATAAAATCTCCCAGATGACTGTCCTCCTCCTCGCCTATAGGAGTTTCAAGAGATACAGGCTCCTGAGATATCTTCATAATTTCCCTTACCTTCTCTGCTGAAAACTTCATTTTTCTGGCAATCTCTTCCGGGGTAGGTTCTCTTCCCAGTTTTTGCAGAAGCTGTCTCTGCACCCTTATTAATTTGTTTATGGTTTCCACCATATGCACCGGAATTCTTATGGTCCTGGCCTGATCTGCTATTGCTCTGGTTATGGCCTGCCTTATCCACCATGTAGCATAGGTAGAAAATTTATAGCCCTTTTTATAATCGAATTTCTCCACCGCTCTGATAAGGCCCAGATTGCCTTCCTGTATAAGATCCAGAAACAGCATTCCTCTTCCTACATATTTTTTGGCAATGCTTACCACCAGTCTTAAATTAGCCTCAACCAGCATTCTTTTAGCTTCCGGATCACCTGCTTCGATCTTCTTGGCAAGACTAACCTCTTCAAAAGCAGTCAGAAGTCTGACCTTTCCGATTTCCTTAAGATACATTCTAACCGGATCATTGGTAGGAGATTTTATAGTCAGATCCAGGCCCTTGCCCAGAACCCCATCGCCGCTTTTTTTATCCGAACTTCCGCTGTCGATATCTTCATCTTCTTCGCTTACAATTTCTATTCCCAGATTCTGTATAACATCGTAAATGTTTTCAATCTGCTCTTTGGAAAGCTCTATATCTGAAAGGGTTTCAGCAATCTCCTCTGTGGTTAGAATACCATCAGCTTTACCTTTATTAATCAACATTTTTACTTCTTCAAGCTTGAATTCTGATCCTCTCTTCATATTTAATTCACCTCTAAATTTAATTTATCCTCAAATTCATTCTTTCTTTTTCCAGCTCAATTAACCTCTGATACAACTGGTCATACTTACTGCTGAATTCATCATCTTTCATACCGCTGTCCGTACTTCTGCTTTTTTCATATTCTATCATTTTTTTTCTTATGTCTTCAATTTCTTCCGAAATACGGATTCCCTTTAGATTATTGATTATTTCACTGCTTACCAGGTCCACATCCTGGTCTGCAAAATGCGGTTCGCTAAATAAAATATAATTATATAACTTTCTCACATCCTCTTTTTCTACTGCCCCTGACGTAATTTTTACAGGAAAGTTTATCTTTTTATTATCTTCCCTTGCCCTTACTATCTCATTTCTTATAATAAGATAAAGCTGCCTGGTATCTTCAAATCTGAAATAGTCGGGACCCATTCCTAGAAGCTCATCAATTTTACTCCCCAACCCATTTATTATCAATCTAAGTGCTTCCACTTCAATTCTTTTCAAGGGAACCATACCGCTGGTCCCGGCTTCCTTTTCTTCACCTGAGTATCCCTCGTCCCAGTATATCCGGCTGCTTCTTGCTTCATGCTTCTTCAACATTTCTTCCATAAGCAGGCTTTCTTTTAAATTTAATTTCTGGGCCACCCTTTTTATACACTCCTCCTGAATGATTCCTGAAGAGAGAGTGGATATAAATCTTATCAAATGGTCGCTTGCTTTAAGTTTACCTGCCAGATTACTTATATTATATTTATTTACAATTACGTCAATAGTAAAATCGATAATACCTGGTGAATCCTCAATCTTCTTTACAAAAGCTTCTTTACCTTTCTTAAATATAAAATCGGCAGGGTCGTAATCCTCTTCAAGCACTGCCACTCTTATATTCAAATTATTTTCATAATACAGGTCCAGCCTTTCGTTATACTCCCTTAATCTCTCCATTCCTTTAAGAGAAGCATCCATACCCGCTTTATCACTGTCAAAAACCAGTACGATATTCTTTGTAAACCGCCCCAGAAGTTTTATCTGATCAGAAGTTAAGGCTGTACCAAGACTGGCAACTACATTTTTTATCCCCGATTGGTGCAGAGCCATTACATCAGTATAACCCTCCACTATGAGCACCTCATCTTTTTCAACAATATGATTTTTAGCCTGAGATATCCTGTATATGTTTTTACTTTTGGAATAAAGCCTGGTCTCTGGTGTGTTTATATACTTGGCCTTCTGGTCTCCGGTGTTGCTGGTCTCAGAAATAATTCTTCCTCCAAAACCTATGGTTTTTCCTACTATATCTTCGATGGGAAACATTATTCTTCCCCTGAACCGGTCGTATACCCCTCGGCCGTTTTCCCTGGTACTTTCGATAGCCAATCCACATTGTACCAGCTCCTCCGCTTTATATCCCCTTTTTATGGCAAACTCCGTAAAACAGTCCCAGCTATCCAGGCTAAAACCAACCTCAAATTCTTTTAAAATATCCTCTGTAAAACCCCTATTTTTTAGATAATCCAGAGAAGGCAGGCCCTTTTTACTGTTAAAAAGTATAAAATTAAAATATTTTTTAGCCTGCTCATTTAACTCCACCAGCCTGTTTTTTAACTTCGACGACTCTCTGGAACCACTATAGTTATACTTTAAACTGTAGCCAATCTTTTTGGCCAGGAATTCGACAGCCTCTACAAATTCCATATTTTCAATCTTCTCTATAAAGCTTATTACATCCCCACCTTCTCCACATCCAAAGCAGTGGTAAAGCTGCTTTGAAGTATCAACGGTAAAAGAAGGGGTTTTTTCTTTATGGAAAGGACAGAGGCCGGTATAGTTTTTACCTGTTTTCTTTAATTTAACATAATTGGATATGATGCTGTGAATGTCTGCTTTAGATTTTAGTTCCTCTACCTCGCCCTCTTTTAGACTTCTACTCATTATGTTTTTCTAACAAAAAATATAATAGTTATAAACTTATTCTACCACCAATATATTTTTTGATAAGTGGGTTATTTCTAAAAATTTCAAAAGATTTTGATATTTTTACTCTTTTTCCTTTATAGCCGCATGAGCTGCAGCCAGCCTGGCAATGGGAACCCTGTAAGGTGAACAGCTTACATAATCCATCCCTATCATATGGCAGAATTCCACTGAATTGGGGTCACCACCGTGCTCACCGCATATACCAATTTTCATATTTCCCCTCGCTTTTCTGCCTTTTTCCAGACCCATCTTAATTAACTGTCCCACTCCCTTCCGGTCAATGGTAGCAAAGGGGTCTTTTTCCAGTATCCCTTTTTCTATATAATCGGGAAGAAATTTACCGGCATCATCTCTGGAAAATCCAAAGGTCATCTGGGTCAGATCATTTGTTCCAAAACTGAAAAACTCGGCTTCCTCTGCTATTTCATCAGCTGTAACACAGGCTCTGGGAATTTCTATCATGGTTCCTACTTTATAATTAAACTTTTTATTCTTTTTCTTCATTATTTCATCGGCAATCTGGACAATTTGCTCTTTTAGTATTTTAATTTCCTTTACATTTCCCACCAGTGGAATCATTACTTCTGGTTTAACCTTGTATCCTTTTTTGGTAAGTTCAACAACCGCTTCGAATATAGCTCTGACTTGCATTTCAAGAATTTCAGGATAGGTAATGGAAAGCCTGCATCCTCTATGCCCCAGCATTGGATTCATTTCATGAAGAGAATTAACCGTTGCTTTCAGTTCGTCAAATTCCATTCCAAGCTCTCCTGCTATCTCTTTTATATCCTCATCTTCATGGGGCAGGAATTCATGAAGAGGCGGGTCCAGTAATCTTATAATTACCGGCAGCCCATTCATCACCTTAAATATCTCCATAAAATCTTTTTTCTGAATGGGCAAAAGCTGCACCAGAGCCTTTTCTCTCTCTTCTCTACTGCTGGCTATTATCATTTTCCTTACTGCTTTGATTCTATCTCCTTCAAAGAACATGTGCTCCGTCCTGCACAGTCCGATACCTTCTGCTCCAAAATCCCGGGCAACTTTTGAGTCATGGGGGGTATCGGCATTGGCTCTTACTCCCATAGTTCTGTATTTATCAACCCAGCTCATAAATTTCCTGAAGTCTTCCCCTATTTCAGGGTCCACCACCGGAATCTTACCTTTAAATACTTCTCCGGTAGAACCATCAAGAGTAATCCAATCACCTTTATTTATTTTACTTCCGTTTACTTCGAAATACTGCTTGCTTTCAAACACTTTAATATCCTCCGCCCCAGCCACGCAGCTCTTACCCATACCTCTGGCCACCACGGCGGCATGTGAAGTCATTCCTCCTCTGGCGGTCAAAATTCCCTGTGCCACTGCCATACCCTGAATATCTTCAGGAGACGTTTCCGTCCTTACCAGAATTACTTTTTCATCCTTTGCCTCTTTTACAGCTGTATCGGCATCAAAAACAACTTTACCCAGCGCCGCACCGGGAGAGGCAGGGAGGCCTTTTGTAAGTAATTCCGCTTTTTCTTTAGCTTTTTTATCAAGCTGCTTGTGCAGTAACTGATCCAGCATTTCAGGCTCCACTCTGGTTACTGCAGTTTTTTTATCTATATATCCACGATCAACCATATCAACTGCTATTTTTAGTGCCGCAGCTGCCGTTCTCTTACCGGTTCTGGTCTGAAGCATGTACAATTTACCCTCCTGAATAGTAAACTCGACATCTTGCATGTCCCGATAATGATCTTCCAGTTTTTTCCTTATATTAATCAGCTGCTTATAAATTTTAGGCATATCCTTATTTAGTTTGGAAATAGGCTGGGGAGTTCTTATTCCCGCAACCACATCTTCACCCTGAGCATTCAATAGATACTCTCCGTAAAATTTATCCTCACCAGTTGCCGGGTTTCGGGTAAAGGCTACGCCGGTTCCCGAATTATTACCCATATTTCCGAAAACCATGGCCTGCACATTTACGGCGGTCCCAATATTATGAGGGATATCATGAAGATTTCTGTAGGAGATAGCTCTTTTATTGTTCCAGGAACCAAATACAGCATCAATAGACATTTTAAGCTGCTTTCTTGGGTCCTGGGGAAAACTTTTGCCTTTGGATTTCTTTACGATCCTTTTATAATCCTCTACCAGTTCCTTTAAATCCTGGGCATTCAATTCAGTATCGAACTTTACCTTCTTTTTATCTTTTTTTGCCTGCAGCGCTTCCTCGAATTGGTCGTGCTCTGCACCCATTACCACATCACCAAACATTTGAATAAACCTTCTATATGAGTCCCAGCAAAATCTTTCATTGTTAGTCTTCCTAATCAGCCCCATTACCGTTTTATCATTCAAACCCAAGTTCAGTACTGTATCCATCATACCGGGCATGGAAATAGCTGCCCCCGACCTTACGGAAACCAGAAGCGGATTTTTTTCATCTCCGAAGCTCATACCCATCTTTTCTTCCAATTTTATTAAATTTTTTTCAATCTGGTTCTCCAGACCTTCGGGGTATTTTTTCCCCAGTTCATAAAACAGATTACAAACTTCCGTGGTTATGGTGAAACCATAGGGCACCGGCAGACCGATATTGGTCATTTCCGATAGATTAGCTCCCTTTCCTCCCAGAAGTTTTTTCATCTCTTTTTTACCTTCACCAAAAAAATACACATACTTTTTAGAAGCCATTTTTATCAAACCCTTTCCTATTTATAGGATACTAACTTAATTGCATAATCTTAAAAAAGCAAATTGAAATATGATAACAGAAAAATAAAAAAAAATTAATAGTAATACTAATTATTATTTAGCACCAATTTCGAAAAGTCCGCCATCATCAGGTAAAGACCTACTGCTCTCTTTATTAAATTAATACGATTGGATCTTATCTCATTATTCTTGTCCATAACCAGAACCTTATCGAAAAATATATCTACAATCTCTCCAAATCCGTAAAGTTCACCAAGAACTGATTTATAGTCTTTATCATTTATAAGATCTTTTATCAAGATCTCCTCTTTTTCAAGAGATGAGAATAATTTTTTTTCATAATCTTCGGCAAACAATTCAGGATTTACCTTATCGAATTTTTCTTCTTTGCCTATTATATTTCTGCATCTTATCATGGGAAGAGAAATTTTTTTAATATCTTCGTTTTTGATAAATTCCTCCAGGGCATTATATCTTAAGCTGATATCCAGAATGGAACTGCACCCCGAACCCAGTATCGACTCCAGAATATCCAGCCTCCTTCCCTCTTTTTCCAGCATGAACCTGAATCTAGCGGTAATAAAATCCCTAACCTCTTTAGTTATTTTTAAAACCCCTTTATTTTTATCTTTATCTTTAAAATCAGGATTTTCAAGGTATAGTTTCAGATTATAATCAATCAAATCCTCCAGATTAAAATCATATTTACCTTTGAGTACCGAAAGGACCACACCGGAAGCTTTCCTTCTTAAAGCAAAAGGATCTTCGGAGCCGGTTGGTATTTCCCCGGACATAAACATTCCGGTTATGACATCCATCTTATCGGTAATAGACAGTATCAGTCCCACATCAGTCGAAGGCAGGATGTCACCAGCGGATCTTGGGAGGTAGTGTTCGAATACCGCATCGGATATTTCAATCTTTTCCCCTCTTTCCATGGCATACTGACGGCCCACAATTCCTTGAAGAGAAGGAAATTCCACCACCATATTGGTAACCAGGTCGCACTTACACAGCATACTTGCTCTGGCCAGGCCCCTGGGTAAATCACTGCTTCCAGCCTTATCGCTTTCTTCTAACCATTCCGCAAGCCGGGTGCTTATCTTTTCCAGTCTTACAGCCTTATCATACATGCTGCCCAACCCTGAAAAGAAAATTACCCCTTTGAGCTTATCAGTCCAGTAATCAAAGTTATGCTTTCTGTCTTCCTCGTAAAAATAAGCTGCATCACTCAGGCGAGCTTTAAGTACCCTCTCGTTTCCTTTTCTTATTCCACCTTCATCCTTTATCCCGTTTTGTACGATTATAAAGCTGGTACTGACATTTCCGGAACTATCCAGAACTGCAAAATATCTCTGGTGATGCTGTATTGCTTCTATAAGTAATTCCTTTGGAATATACAGGAACTCCTCCGGAAAACTGCCTGCAATAACATTGGGCATCTCCACCAGATTTACCACATCTTCCAGCAGATTTTCATTCAGAACAACCTTAAATTTACCCTTCCATACCCTATCTTCCAGTTGTTTTATTCCAATAAGGATTAGTTCCTTTCTTTTAGAGGCATCCACTATTACTTTACCTTTATCCTCAAGCAGCTTAAAATAATTTTCACTATCTTTAATAATTATAGAGCCGGGGCTAATGGTACGATGCCCAAAAGTAATATTTCCCGATTGTAAATTTGCTATACTGAAATTTATTATCTTATTATCAAACAGAGCAAGGATCCATCTTATGGGACGAACAAATTTGATATCGTAGTCAGCCCAGGTCATTTGTTTGCTAAAAGTCAGTGAAAGTATGGAATCTTTAAGTATATCCGGAAGTAAGTCACTTGTTTTTTTCCCTTTTTCTATAATTTTTTTTCCCAGATATAAACCTTTGCCTTCTACTTCTATTTTTTCAAGATCACCGACTTTGAGATTTAAACTTCTGGCAAAGCCTTTTACAGCTTCAGTAGAGCTGCCATTCCTGTCAAAGGCAATCCCTTCCGGTGGTCCAGTAATTACTTTTTCTTCGGATTTCTGTACCTCACTCAGGTTCTCCACTATGGCAACCAGTCTCCTTGGCGAACTGTAGGTTTGAATATTACCAAATTCCAGTCTGCTTTCGATCAATTTATTTTCCAGAACCGTTTTTAATCCCTTAACTCCTTCCCCGGTGCAGGAAGGAGGCAATTCTTCGGTTCCGATTTCGAAAAGTAGTTTTTTTCCCATATATATCTTTTCCCCTGTCTGCCCTATCCGTAATTATTTTCTATTTCCTCTGACCTCTTTTAAGCAAAGGATAACCCAGTTCCTCTCTCTGCTTAAGATAGGCGGAGCATAAAATTTTGGCAAGATTTCTCACTCTGGCAATATACAGCGTTCTCTCCGCTACACTTATGGCTTCTCTGGCATCAAGTAAATTAAAAATGTGCGAACACTTAAGTACATATTCGCATCCCACAAAAACCAGACCTTTTTTTATAACCTTATGAAACTCTTTCTCATATTTTTCAAAGAGGTCAAGAAGCATATCAATGGTAGCCACTTCAAAGTTATAAACCGACCACTGCTTTTCCGACTCAAGATGTATATCCCCATAACTTATGCCGTCGGACCAGTTGAGTTCCCAGAAACTATCTTTATCCTGCAGATACATAGCAATTCGTTCCAGGCCATAAGATATTTCCGCCGAAACCGGCTTAAGTACCTGCCCTCCCATCTGCTGGAAGTAGGTAAACTGGGTTATTTCCATTCCATCTGCCCATACTTCCCATCCCAGACCGGCAGCTCCGATAGTAGGAGACTGCCAGTCATCTTCAACAAAACGTATATCATGCAGCATTAAATCAATTCCCAGACTTTCGAGAGACCCCAGGTAAACATCTATTACATTATCCGGAGATGGCTTTAGCAGCACTTGAAATTGGTAAAAAAACTGGGTCCTAAAGGGATTCTGGCCGTATCTTCCATCGGTAGGCCTTCTGCTGGGTTCGACGTAGGCTACATTCCACGGCTCGGGGCCCAAACAGCGGAGAAAAGTATCGGGATTAAACGTTCCTGCCCCTTTCTCAAGATCCAAAGGCTGTTTTATAATACAGTTGTTTTTCGCCCAGTATTTCTGAAGGTTAAAAATAATATCCTGAAAATTCATAGTTTCTTATTTTAATAACATTAATTTTAATAGTCAATTAAACACAGAATGGCATATTTGAGCCCTAAGCTAAAGTAAAAATATCAGACTGGCTACATCCCGATTTTTTTAAGATATTTAAAACTGTCCACATTACAATCGGTATGATAGATTATATAATCTTCTATCAGTTTATACACTCTTTTAAGAGTGAGGGAATTTACCTCCATATCCCTGAAATCTCCCAGTTTAAGATTAAACAAATCATATAAAAATCTATAGTCCGAAGCACTTAGAGTTTCCTGGTCTGCCAGAGAACTGGCGCATTTACTACAGAGAATTCCTCCATATCTAACCGAAAAATGAATTCTATCTTTACTAAAAGAATACAGATTTTTTAATTGCCGGTTACATTTGCTGCAGTTTTCCAGTAGAGGTGTGTATCCTGTAATTCTTAAAAACTTAATCCCAAAAAAACACATAATTTTTTTCAGGGATAAAATATCCTCCGGATCGGTATCATTGATTTCATCAAAACAAGCATAAATTAATTTAAATAGAAGAGGAGACGAATCTCCGCCCGATACCTGTGTCTTTAATATAATTTTACTTATTATTTCGCAGAAAACGAATTTATAAAAATCGGAAGCAATATTTTTGAAGCTTTTTAATATTTCTGCCTGATTTATAATATCCAGGTTTCTTCCCCTGGTGAGTTCCAATTCTACCAGATTAAAAAGCTCCAGTCTTCCGCCAAATTTACTATGTACTTTTCTGGCTCCCTTGGCCACTGCACTGATTATATCTCCATCACGGGAGTACATTTTGATTATCTTATCCGACTCACCCAGTTTATATGATTTTAAAATAATAGCCTTTGCTTTGTAAGATGGCATCTTACTCTTTTTATTTATCAAAAATAGCGCCGTATTCTTTTATTATGTTGACTCCGCTGCTGGTCCCCAGCCTGGTGGCACCGGCATCTATAAGTGCCTGTGCATCTCCGAATGTCCTTATTCCTCCCGACGCTTTAACTCCTATATTTCTGGTAACTACTTCTCTTATCAGTCTTATATCGTCAAGCTCTACACCCTTTACCCCAAATCCGGTTGATGTTTTTACAAAATCCGCTCCTGATCTTTCAATAATGGAGCATACCTTTTTAATTTCATCTCTGGTTAAAATTGCAGTTTCTATTATAATTTTAATATTAATGTGTTTATTATATTCTGCTATCTGCTCTCGCCTTATTACATTTACCACTATTTTTATTTCTCTTTCCACATACTCATAATTGCCGCCTTTTACTGCTCCTAGATTTATAACCATATCCAGTTCATCTGCGCCTTTTTTCACATTATCTCTTGCTTCGAATACTTTTGTCTCTATAGTGTTCGCTCCTAATGGGTAACCCACCACAGAACAAACCTTTACATCGCTGCCGGTCAGTATTTTCTTTGCCTGGGTTATAAAAGTAGGATTAATACATACCGCAGCAAAATGATATTTTTTGGCATTAATACACAGCTGTTCTATATCTTTCGAGGTTGCCACAGGATTAAGTAATGTCTGATCAATGGTTTTTGCCAATTGCTCTTTAGTTAACGTTTTTATCACCAGCCTTTCGTACCTGAACTAATAATATTTTTAACATAATCCATAGTCCAATTTTTTCTTTTTTTTACTTTCTGCTTCAAACAATACTTTTGGGTAATTAGTAGCCAAACCGGTTAAGTAAAAGTTCGCTTTTTGTCCAGTTTTTTTCAACTTTGACCCATAATTCCAGAAAAACTTTACTCTTCAGCCAGTTTTCAAGCTCCAATCTTGCTTCTCTTCCTATTTTCTTAAGCATATTTCCAGACCTGCCGATAATTATAGCTTTTTGTGATTCTCTTTCGGTATAGACGGTACACCCTATAATCATCAGCTTCTCTCCATTGCTGTCTCTGGTCTCTTCAAACCTCTCCAGGTTGACGTTTATACTGTGCGGAAGTTCCTGGGATAGATTTGCAAATAATTTTTCCCTTACTATCTCCGAAATTACTTTCTCCAGGGGTTGATCGGTAGTAATATCTTTCTCAAAATATCTGGGGCCCACTGGAAGTTTTTGGGTCAAAAATGTTAAAAATTCGTTAATATTTTCTCCGGTTTTTGCCGAAATCTCACCTATATAGTTGAAGTAATCAAAACTTTTTATTTTTTCTCTTTCTTTTTCTATCCTGTCTTTTGAAACCAGATCTATTTTATTCAGCAGCAGAAACTTGGGCTGAGTTTTAGATTTTATCCGGTCAAAAACAAAAAAATCGCCGCTGCTTATTCCTCCCGCTGCATCCACCATAACCACGATTAAGTCAGAATCATCAATCACACTTAAAACGGTGCTGTACAATCTTTTTCCAAGCAGATTTCTTGGTTTAAAAAAACCGGGACAATCCATAAAAATTATCTGGGAGTTTCTGGTATTCAAAATACAATTAATTTTATTTCTGGTAGTCTGCGCCCTGCCGGAAGTAATAACTATTTTCTGATTTATTATTTTATTTATCAATGTAGATTTTCCTACATTGGTCCTGCCTATCAGGCCCACAAACCCTGATTTGAAATTATTTTCGTTCATTGTAATTCTAATCTCATTAAATTACGGTCCGCTCCCCTGCCGTATTCATTTTTTCTTAAACTGATTTTCTCAAAACCGAATAGCTTATAAAGCCGACCGCCGGCTTCATTATCAGGGTCAACCGTTAATTCGATTACTTTGAAATTATTATTTTTTAAAATATCGATTACCTTCTGCAGAAGCTTTTTGCCGATACCTTTGTTTCTGTATTTCTTATCTACATAAAATGAGTGGATAAAAGCAGTATTTTCTTTTTTCCAATGCTTTATAAGTTCGCATACCCCGATAATATCGGAGCTATGGCTATTTTTCTCAGCTACAATAAATTTCCCGTATCTTATTATTACCGGTATAATCCACTTATTTATGGATGCTTCCCGTCCCAGATTCCTCTTTTCAAGTTCTGCGATTTTTTCAACCAATTTCCAGTCAAAATTTTTTATTTCCCGGAAAACAATATTTTCCATACTGGAAGCTAATATTAATCTGAAAAATTTAAAAAAAAATATATCTAATCTAATTCTACATTATTTGTCAATAGGTAAATTTAAAGTGGTTAGTGTACTACGCTATTTTCAGATGTTATTCAAAATGCAGAGGGATACCGGATTGCGTCCAGCCATTGTTCTTCAAAAGAACCTGAATCCAGTTCTGTTGCAGTTTCAAGGGAAGTTAAAAGATCGTCAGAGCCGTCATATTCTGCAAGAAGTAGATTTAAAATACTAAAGCCGAACTGTAAAGAAATAAAATTAACAAATGAAATATATTCAGAAAATATAGTATTCCCATCCTGGTCAAAGGTTCGCCTTCCATTACTCTCTAATTCGGAAAGTGCCACGAAATTTCCATTTGAGATAAGATCTTTCAAAAAATCATTACTAATTGAGTAAGGGTCAACATATTCGCCTGTTATTGATTTATCTGCCAGCGCTTCATTCAGCCAATCATTTTTTTTCGCTGCATTCGGATACACCCAAAAATAATAGGTATGTCCTATTTCATGTAGAAGAGCTATCTTATAGCTCAGCATTTCATCTATACCGCCGGGTCCGGGTTTAAACTCCTCTGCTCTATACATATGAATAGCTCCATTTACCGATTGGCCTACCGGCTCACTTCCATCAAACCCGGGAGGAGAAATACCGTCCGCTGCCATTTCAAATTCTTCTAAATTTTCACATAAAAAAATCTCTATCTTTTTATCCAGATCTTCTCCAAAAATTATCTTTATACCCTTATTGCCATCTTCGGCTATTTTTGCGTAAATATTTAAAAACTCTTCATTTACATTATTAAAGTAAAATATATAATGTTCTGTCTCAACTTTATTTTCCATTCCCTTTTTATCTGTCGGAGTAATAGAATAAGGTTTTGCACCCGGAGAATCAGAATTAGTCATTGTTTCAGAATAAGCATCAGTTTCTATATCATCATTTTTACTCGAATCATCAACCGGAGTAGTTTCGTCTGATAATATAATTTCTTTAGATTCGGGTTCACTAAATTGGAATCCCTTCAAAATTCCGTTTATCCCTTCGATCAAACCGCACGAAGTTAATTGAAATGAAATCAACAGTAAAATAACTGTCGAAATTATATAGATTCTATTTTTTTTATTTTTCATCTGTCAGTATTTAAAAAAACAATTAGACTTCTTTTGCCAATTAATTATAAAAAATATTTTATTTAATGATGAAGTAAAATTTCATTTTGAATCATTACTTAAAGATTTCTATATTTATAACTTATTTGAACTCCAGCGACTCTATAATACCAAGATATACGGATTCTCCCATCTTAAAATAATCATACATTACCGTAGCAAACAACACATAAAGTCTGTCATTACTTTCAGAGAATGCCACAGCTATAGCCCACTCATTATTATCCGGGTCATTAAATAAATATATAAAATCATGGTATTTTATACCTTTTTTCGTTACCGACTCATTTTCCTGTACATCAACTAACTCCCAATTATGCTCATCCGCGATATCGGAACTTAGCTCATTGGCAAAATCCTGAAACTGATCACTCGGAGGATAGTCATTAGTAGGGCTGGCCATAAAAAGAAAACCTATTGGTAGGTCACCGGATTGTGCAGTCAGATTTACTTCAAGGCCGTCAGCACTCTCCGATTCTGCATATATCCAATTGTCCGGTACAGCAAAAGATACACCATATTCGTTATTAGAATATGTATTTCCCTGGGTAAAAATATCTTCTCCGGCTTCTGCTCCCCGCGCATTGCTAACTTCAAAATCATATGTGTTATATAAATTATCATTTAAATAGATCTCTACTTTGTAAGTATCGACTGGTATGTCCCTGCCTTCTCCTTCAAGAGTAAATGCAATCCATGCAGATTCAAACAAATCCACATCAAAATCATCTACAGTTTCTACTATTAAATCACCATTATCAGTATACCATTTTGCTTTGAGACTATTTCCCGAAATATAATAATTAATCTTAACACATGCGTATATAATTTCGGTTGAATTAAATTGTTGTGTTTCATTTACAGGGGCAGAATTTTCGTCAACTTCATTTGCCAATGATACCTCTAAGATTTTTATCTCGGGTTCTTTAATCACAAAATTTGCTGTGCTTTTTAATTCTCCGTTATGATAGAACTCAACCTTATAATCTCCTGGAGGTAACACTTTAACTTCATCATTGGCTGCGATATAAGACATAGTATATCCTTCAAAATAATTACTTTTGCCTTCGGAATATTTTGAAGTTTCATCTAAAATATTTCCCCCTGTATCCAGATTTACCCATTTATAGCGATAATTATCTCCCCCCTTAACACCATAATAATTTATGGTTGCATATATTTTTTTTATTTCGACATCAAATTCGTCTTTTTGACTTACAGGCTCAAATGTTTCCTGGTTTATATCCTCACAAACCGTTAAATCTCCAAAAGAAAGCTCTGGTACACAAGAAGTGGTAAAAGATATTAAACCGGAAATGAGAACTGTTGATAATAATATTACTAAAGATCTTTTTAAATTTACTTTTTTCATATTTCTTTCATACTCTCTTTTATAAATTTTAATATTTAATAATTATTTTATTATTATATTATATATTAATAAATATTAAAATAAAAGTTTATATTTAATAATTAATTAATAATTAAATCATTAAAATCATTTTACTCCTCCAACTTATATTAAATTATTATTTTTAATTTTTGTAAATAATTGTTAAAATATTGTATTAATATATTATTAAAATAATTATCATGAAAAATATTAATATTAAAATAGCGTTAACTGTTACTTTATTATCGGCAATGATTCTAGTAAGCATCACCGGATGCACCAATATACAGGAGAGCGCTGAAGATTTAACCGTTAAACTTTACTGGAATACAGGTACATTATCTCCAGAGTATTACTATTATTACAGAATAACCATTGGTCCGGGTCTTAAAGGAGTGTTTGAATACCAGCCAGGTTATGGAGAACCCCCTGCCCCGGAAGTCTGGGAGGTAGATTTTGAAGTTTCCCAGAATCAAATAGACTACCTTCACCAACTAATTATAGAAAATAACTTACTTAAGGATCAGTGGGAAACAACTAACGAAATAGCTGAAGGTGGAAGCTATAGCTCAATCACAATCATAGTTAACGGCAGTGAATACAGAATACCGGGCGATGCAGAACTGAAAAAAGAAGATACTGTAAAGGTCGATGCAGTCTCTGATTATCTAAGAGAAATAGTTCCAGCAGATATCTGGGAAGAGATGGAAAGCCGACAGAGCCAATTCGAAGAATCCTTCACCCCTGAATAAATTGTAATATAAAATATTTCAGGATTGATTTAATTAGCTTATAAATTAAAAATTATAAGTCAAAGGTACTTCTTATATCCGAAATCAAACTGTTCTGTATGCTTTCCATATCCACTCTGCCCTTTTCCTCAACATGGTCATAATTATATATATGCAGTATGCCGTGTATTATCAGCAGTACTATCTCCAGGTTAAGGTTCCAGTTTTCATCCTGGCCTGAAATATTGAACCGGGCAACTTCCGGGCAGATAAATATCTCTCCCGCGGTTACGGTGCAGGAACTGGATTCAGGGTTTATACTTTCTTTGTCGGAAATATATGAAAAGGACAAGACGTCGGTTTCGCTATCTACGTTCCTGTATTTCTTATTTAATTCCCTTACTTGTTTTTTGTCCGAAAAAATAATATTGAGTTGGCTCCTGGGGTCCTTATCAAATTTGTCCGAAATATATTTGGAGATTTTTTTTATTAAATACAGATCCAGCTTCTCTTCATTCTGATTATTAACCAGTGCTACTTTCACTTTACCTCCGCTTTTAACTCCGGACCCTTTTTTGTCTTTGAACCGGTTTCATCATAGGAAATCCGTGAATGGTATATGGACATAAGGCCATCGATCATGGTGTTTTTAACCGTATTTATTTCTTTTAAAGTTATGTTGGTTTCATTCAGCTGGCCGTCTTTTAATTTATCTTCAAAAATATCATTCACCATCTGTTCGATTTTTTTGGGGGTAACTTTTTCAATGGATCTGACTGCTGCTTCTGTTGAATCGGCGAGCATAAGAATTGCCGCCTCTTTGCTCTGAGGTTTTCTAGCTGGATAACGGAAATGTTCTTTCAGACCATTTGAAACACCATTGGCAGCCAGCTCCCTGTCTTTCTGTTTTTCATAAAAATAGGAAATTATGGAATTGCCGTGATGCTGTGAAATAATATTCAAAACCTTTCTGGGAATTTTATTCCTTACTGCCATCTCCAGGCCATCTTTTATATGATTTGATATTATATGCCTGCTCATGGAAGGATTTAAACGGTCATGAATATTTTCAATATCCGATTGATTTTCATAAAAATATTCGGGCCTTTTCATCTTTCCAAGATCATGATAAAGGGCCGCTACTTTTACCAGTAACGAATCCGCTCCTATGGATTTTGCCGCACTTTCTGCAAGATGTCCTACCAGAATACTGTGGTTATAGGTACCCGGTGCTGACATGAGAAGTTCCTTAAGCAGCGGCTGATCGGTGCTGGAGAGTTCCAGCAGACCCATTGCGGTTGTAACATTAAAAGTAGATTCGATAAAAGGCAGAAAGCCTATGGCAATAACTGCGCAGATAATACCGTTAACTACTCCCAGTACAGTATACAGGGTAATTGTTTCCAGCTCACCGCCGATAAGATTAATGATTAAAAACAGGAAAGCAAGAACCAGTGAACTAAAGAATCCTGCTCTCATCACTGCGGATCGCTGGGATACCTTTGATACCATATAAGTAGAGAAAATACCTCCCAGTATATAGGCAACAGCCAGACTGAAATCAAAATCAGTGGCAATGCCGGCAAATATCCCCAGACAAACCGTTAGCATCATTGCCATACGCGCACCAAAAAGTATAGTACAAATAAGGGACGCCGCAATTATGGGGAACAGATAATTCCAGAAGTTTAGATGTATGGACGAAAGTATGGTAAGCGCCTTTATAAGTGCGGTAAATATTACCACCAGAAGGGCGTTAATAACCAGTTTTTTGGTATTATTAAAAATATTCAAATTGAATTTAAAAATATAAACTCCAAACAGGAGCAGCGTTACCGAAGATATAAAGAATATATATAGAAATCTTTTCCAGTTAAATCCAGTCTGAAGTAGGCCTAACTTGGTCAGTATAATAATATCGCTTTCATTGACAATCTCTCCCTCAAAAACAATTGTCTGACCTTCAAGTATGGATACCATGTGAGGAATGGTATTCAATCTGGCTTCCTGTCTTGCTTTCTCGGTAGCTAAAGGATCAAAAACTGCCGTAGGTTTGATATTGTTTTCCAGAACGCTGGTTATTATGGGAATGTCCTCTGCTTTTATATCTTTATCCGCTCTGGCAAGACTTATAGCTTCATTTTTGGCAACATCCACCTCAGTCGGTTTGATTTCCTCTTTCATTATTTCCCTGGCTATATCCTGACTTTTGTTCATAAGCAGGTTAAGATCATCCGGTGAAAGGTTCAGAGCAAGGGAAATAATGGAGCCCGGATACTGCCCGCTCAGAAGGTTATTCATATAATCAACCTTTTCTTCAAAGGTCTTGTCTTCTTTTTTTTGAACTATTCCGGTCAAAAGATAAAAATACCTTATCTGGTAAAGTGCTCCTTCTTCGCCATTTAAGACATCTATATCATAAATATACACATCTTCTACTTCTGCTTCATTTGTATTTCTGTCTTCCTCTGTTTTTGCTACATCCTCAAATTCTATACTTCTGGTTGCCTTAATGGTTCTGGGACTGGGCTTTCCCAGTTCTATTCCTATATCAGGAGCATAATTATAGGAAAGAACAGCTACTACTGCAGCCAGTGTTAAAATCAATATATATATCCTCTGAGCAATTTTACTTCTGAAAGAGAAATATTTACTGGTAAAATTCCTTATTTTTTCCAGTTTACCTTTTTCGGTTTCTTGAAAATCTTTATTTTTTTTATCTTTGGCTATCATTTTAATCGCCTATATCGGCCGCCTGTAAATAAAATATAAAAATTATTTCCTTTTATATTTATAATTTCTTTTTTTTCCTTATTAATTTTCTATTTTCCTTATTATTGGTCATTTTTGCTATTGCCACTCAATTCTTCCCTCTTATTTTTTTCTCCGTACTCTTTGTAAGCATCTACAATTCTCTGCACCAATTCATGTCTTACCACATCTTTTGAGCTGAGATATATGAATTCAATTCCATGTATTCCCCTTAAAATCTTCTCCACTATAATTAAACCTGACTCTTTATCATGGGGCAGATCAATCTGGGTAATATCTCCGGTTACTACTATTTTGGAACCGAATCCCAGCCTGGTGAGAAACATCTTCATTTGTTCCGGAGATGTATTCTGAGCCTCATCCAGAATAATAAAAGAATCATTCAGCGTCCTGCCCCTCATATAAGCAAGGGGAACCACTTCAATAATCCCCATATCCCTGTACTGCTGAAACTTCTCAACATCCAGCATTTCATACAAGGCATCGTATAAGGGGCGCAGATAAGGATTTACCTTATCATACATATCTCCCGGCAGGTAACCCAGCTTTTCACCAGCTTCAACTACCGGCTTTATTAATATAATACGTCCTACCTTATTATCTTTTAAAGCCTCTACTGCCAGAGCCAGAGCCAGGTAAGTTTTACCGGTCCCAGCCGGTCCTATTCCAAAAACAATGGTATTTTCTTTAATAGCCTCTATGTAGTTTTTTTGACCTATGGTGCGGGGCTTAATCTTCTTCCCGTTGTTTACCACTATATTGTTTTTGAATACTTCATGAGGCTGTAGGTTTGGTTTATTTTCCATAATCTTTATTGAATCACTAACCTTCTGAGAATTTAGTTTCTGTCCCAGGTTTATCTGAAGAGCCAGTTCCTCTATCAACCTGGCAACTTCCTTTACATTCTTACTCTTACCCGATATTTCAAGATCATTTCCCAGTACAAAAATCTCCACATTATATTTTCTCTCAATTAGCCGGAGCAATTCATCCCTGCTTCCAATTAATTCCGCTATGGAATGTTCTCCTTTAAAATCGACACTTAATTTTTGTTTTACCGGAGACAAAATACCCTCCTTTTGGAAGATTTCCCTTTTATAATATTATTAATATACAGGAAGCTACATAATAGGCAACTATTACAGGTATATAAAATTTTAGCCTGGAGGCCAGTTAAATCTTCTTTTTCCCAGTATATGAAAATGTAGGTGATTTACACTCTGCCCTGCACCAATACCGGTATTGGTAACTATCCGGAATCCTTCTTTATCCAGACCCATATCCAGTGCTACCTTACTCATCGCTTCCATTAATTCTTTAATTACCTCGCAGTCCAGCTTGTCAATTTCCAGGATAGAACTGACATGTTTCTTTGGAACAGCCAGAAGATGCACCGGTGCTTTAGGCGATATATCCTCAAATATCAAAACATTATCATTTTCAAATACTATACTGCTTTTAATCTCCTTATTTATAATTTTACAAAAAAGACAACCTTCCATTATTTTTAAAACTTTCCATTTACGGAATTTCCTTTATAAAATTCCGTATTTTATATTTATAAAATTCTTTATATACTTCTATATAACCAATCCTATTCTAAATGGGAGATTATACTATTTTTTCAGATTTTTACAACTTTTACAAATTTAAATTGTTGTTGTTCTGCGATATTGTCACCTCTAACCTATTCAGGGAAAATGTCA
>CAZSVM010000004.1:0-109854 GCA_964610315.1 uncultured Actinomycetota bacterium | reverse complement strand
GCGACCCCAGGATCCACAATCCTGTGCTCTACCAGCTGAGCTATTCTCACCATTAATACTTTAATAAATACTGAGAGTGATATTACTCCATATTATTGCACTACTTGCAAACTTCAGTAACTTTATATGGTACGCCAGGAGGGATTCGAACCCCCGACCCACGGATTAGAAGTCCGTTGCTCTATCCAGCTGAGCTACTGGCGCAAAAACCATATAAAAACTATATAATTATTATAACAAATTAAAATTCTTTATTAAAAATTGCCTGCATGTAATTTCTTTATATTCTAAATATGCTAAAAGCCAGATTAATACTTTAGTTAATATCAGACTATAAGTCAAGGTCAGCTTCTGGCTAGAAAATAGCCATTGTTATAAATAAGGTAGGTATAAATTCTTAGTCTGCCTGGGTATACTTAATTAGTCAAAAATAATACAATTTTTTATGAAGATCAGGATAAAAAAACAATAAAAGTTTAAAGGTTAAAAAATCAGGATATAGAACTAATCATATTAACAGTATGGAAATTAGTAAGCCGGCCGGCTTATATGATTTAAAAAATCACATGAGAGATATAAAAAATCTCTTTAATTTAATACAATCACTTCCCATCTTTGAGTTTCTCATTCTTAAGCTTTTTAATAAGCTGTTCCATTTTTTCCCTTTCGGTATTTAGGCAGTTCAGTCGATGCTTAAGTGTTTCTATCCTGTCTTTTCCCTGGTAAAAATCATCATTCCATGGGACGGACCAGCAACAATTATAGGAAGCTAAATGTCCTCTCTGCATTCCACAACACATATTTTACTCCTCCTTTCATTTTAGTATTTTAGTATATACTTAATTAAGTATATAAAAAAATTTATTTCTGTCAATGGTTCATTTCAATAATTCCAAAAATCCCCTTTTATACTTTTCAAGCTCACTTTTGTTTATTTCATAATGTATGAAATATCCACATCTTTTACTTTTGACCAGGCCTAGCTGCTTTAAAATTCTCAAGTGTTGGGAAATTGCCGATTGGGTAACTTTAATTCTTTTTGACAGAGCGTTAACACATACCGGATTTTTACTATTGTTCAAAAACTTTATAATCTCCATACGCGTGGGATCCGCTACCGCTTTTAAGAAATTCATGGTATCTTTTTCAGTTTCCATCTCACAAAGATATATTAGTAATTGCTTATAAGCTTAAATATTGATCTTTTTCTCTAATTTTGTCAATAATGAGGTAATTGCAGTAATTGCAGCATTAATTAATCCCAGCTTATTAAAAATATATACCAACACTTTAAAAAAATGGAGCGGGAAACGGGATTCGAACCCGCGACTTTCAGCTTGGAAGGCTGACGCTCTAGCCAACTGAGCTATTCCCGCCCGAAATGGTCGGGGTGAGAGGATTTGAACCTCCGACCCCCTGCTCCCAAAGCAGGTGCGCTAAACCAAACTGCGCTACACCCCGATTACAGGACCCCACATTTTAGCACGAAAAATAATAACATAAATCTAGAAATTTACAATAAACTCATAGAGAGCTTTGATGGCTTCCCCCCTATGGCTGATATTATTTTTTTCTTTCTTTGTCAACTGAGCCATAGTTTTATAGTATCCCAATGGTACAAAAATACAATCATAACCGAATCCGCCGCTGCCCTTTTCTTCGAAACCTATAAATCCCTCACAAATACCTCTGGTTTCAAAAATAGAACCTTTTTGTGGATCCCAGAGCACCATACTGCATATAAATCTTGCAGTTCTTTCAGAGACCTTTTGTACACTTTTCATTTCTTCAAGTAATTTATCCCTGTTCTGTTTATCGGTAGCATTTTCTTCGCTGTATCTTGATGATTTTACCCCCGGCAAGCCTCTTAAAAAATTAACCTCCAGTCCGGAATCATCGGCAAGAGTAATTTTACCGGTGTAAAGTGAAATAATCCTGGCCTTAAGCCTTGCATTTTCCAGAAAGTTTTTACCTTCCTCTATTACCTTTGGAAACTCTTTAAAATCTTTATAGGTCAACCATTTAACTTTCAGTAAATCATTGTGGAATGATTTTATTTCTCTTATTTTTCCTTTATTTTTTGAAGCAATGACTATCTGCAAGAGGCTGGCACCTTTAATCTTTATGATTAAACAATAAATAAAAAATTATAAGTTCCGGCTCAATATCTTTTTTTGAATTCCTATAATTTCATTTATGGCATCGGTTGCCTTATCCATCATCCTGTCAAAATTTTCTCTACTGAAAGGTATAAGTTCAGCAGTGGATTGAACTTCGATTAATTCACCTTTTGAGTTCATAACTACATTCATATCTACCTGAGCCCTGGAATCTTCTTCAAAGCAGAGATCAACCAGAATCTCTCCATCTACAATTCCTACACTTATTGCAGCCAGAAAATTCTCAATGGGCATGATATCAATAATTTTCTTCTCAATCATGGAATGCATACAATCAAAGAGAGCAATAAAACTGCCCGTTATAGAGGCAGTTCTGGTACCGCCATCTGCTTCAATCACATCGCAGTCTATCCATATAGTTCTCTCACCAATTTTATCCAGCTCCACCACAGCCCTCAATGATCTGCCAATCAGCCTCTGAATTTCATGAGTTCTGCCGTTAATTCTTCCTGCGGTCTGCGGCCTGACTATTCTCTGAGGAGCAGCACCAGGAATCATATCATATTCGGCAGTAATCCACCCCGAACCCTTTCCGGCTAGAAATTTGGGGATTTTATCTTCAACAATAGCCGTACAAACAATCCTGGTTTTGCCCATTTCAATAAAAACCGAACCGTCGGTATGTGATATATAATTACGGGTCACTTTTATTTCCCTTAACTGGTCATTTCTCCGGTTATCGATTCTTTTAATCATAGGCTGAAGACCTTCCTCATTAAAATAATATTCAAATATATCTTATTTTATTTTTATATATCAAGTTTCGTCCTTATTACTTCCTTTACCTCTTCCCCCAGAAACATCTTTCCAACCTCAAAAAAATTACTGATCATACCGGTTTCATAAAAAATCCTTTCCGGCTCTCTGTCTCCGGCTGCACATAATTCTTTCTTTAAAAGTATCTTCTTTACATCTTTGGCAGTTTCTACCGCCGAACTTATTACCTTGATTCCATTCCCACTGCAGGATAAAATCCTTTTCTCTATCAACGGGAAATGGGTACAGCCCAGTATCAGTACATCAATTCCGGCATTAAATAATGGTTTAAGATACCCATTAATGACACGGTCAAGACTGCTGCCTTCAAGAATACCTTTTTCTATAAAATCTACCAGTAAAGGAGCAGGCATTGAGAATGTTTTTATATCCGGATCAATCTTTGCAATCTCTTCCTGGTAGGCATTGCTCTCCACTGTACCCTTGGTGGCAATGACTCCCACTTTCTTATTTCTGGTATAGTAAACCGCAGTCCGGGCTCCCGGCTCTATTACTCCTATTATGGGTATATCATATTGTTTTTTCAAATCCTTTAAAGCTGCTGCGGTAGAGGTATTGCAGGCAATTACAATAGCTTTTACATCCTTATCATAGAGAAATCTGGTTATCTTAAAAACAAATTCCTTTACTTCATTCAAATCACGCGGTCCATAGGGGACTCTTTCGGTATCCCCGAAATATATGGTACTTTCACCAGGAACCGTCTTTATTATTTCCCGTAAAACGGTAAGACCGCCGACACCGGAATCAAATACTCCTATTGCTCTATTATCCAAATTTACACTTTCGATACTATTTAATAATTACTTAAGATAATTTCCTTAGTTAGTATTAATCCAAAAAATATTCTGACAGATGAATCTTAAAACTTTTCCAACTGGTTAATTATATAATTTTTAAGATAAAAATAAATAAAAAATTATATTACATATTGGAGCTTTAGGGGGGATAATTTATATAACTTAAGATAAATTCCCTTTTTTCCTTTTTACATATATACTTGATAAGCCTTCTAGCCTGTGCCATACACATGGGCACACCTCCGCCGGGAAAGGTCCACTGGCCGGTCATATAAAAATTCGCCAGTCCCGGAAGTTCTTTTGGTAAAAATTTTCCAAATAGTTCCACGGTAGGAAGCCATCCCTGATAAGAACCTTTCCAGTTACCGGTATATCTTTCCCAGGTAACCGGAGTGGCTACATCCGTTTTTTCAACCTGACCGGTTATGCCGGGCAATTTCTTTTCAAGTTCTTTTATACATATACCGAGAATTTTTTCTTTTTCCTCATCGTATTTTTGTCTATCTTTGTATATCGATTTCCAGTAATCATAATCAGATTCTATTTGAATTTTTATAACACTTTTCCCGGGTGGAGCAAAGGCAGGGTCATGACAGTAATGAAAATAACCCATCCATTCACATTTTCTATTACCTATAAAAACCGGCCTGTCCAATTTAAAGCAATTGATTTCCACTTCACCGGACAGATCCCGGTTCACTCCCAGGCTCATCGAGATAATTGGCGGCCACAGGCTGGGCTCTTCATATACTTTCTTAATCATTGGTGTTAAAAACTTCCCTTCCAGCATATCATACATAGTAGATCTACCATCACAGGCAGAAACAACCATATCTGCATGGATTTTCTCTCCTTTTTCCGTTTCCATTCCCACGGCACTATTATTCTCTACCAGTATATTTTTAATTTTGCAGTTATAATTGATTTTACCTCCCAGGGAAGCATAAAGCTTCTCAATTTCGCGGGTAAAATGCAGTGAGCCACCCATAGGATAACCGCCTTCATGATTATGGAAGTAAGCCAGGGGTAAAATTACCATCAGGGCCGGCATATTTTTTACCGGAAACATCTGAAAAAGCATCTCACGCAAATCATTATTGTGAAACATACTCAGAAAATCTTCTACCGTGGTGTTCTTAAGCTTTAGAAATGAGGGCATAAAGGGTAACATTTTTAGAGTATTAACCAGTCCAAAATTGCCAAAATCGGCATCCATTGGCGGCCTGAATTTAGTGTAAAAACGAACCAGGCCGGTCAATTTCCTGATAGCCTTTTCCTCGTCGGGAAATAGTTTTAGAAGTTCATTTTCCAATTTATCCAGATTGGTGTAAACAGTAAGGCTTTTTTCACCGATATCGATTTTCCGGAAGCGTTCCGTATAATAGAATTCTACATTCTCTGCAATACCCAGTTCCTCAAAAATGGAATATATAGAACTTCCTTTATTTGATCCCAGTACCCAGTGCAGACAGTGGTCAAAAAGATAAGGTCCGCGTTTCCATGAAGTACAGACACCGCCCGGAATATTATGCATTTCATATATTTCTGATTTAAAACCATTCATCTGTGCATAACACCCGGTGGAAAGTCCTGATATACCAGCCCCGATGATACACATTTTTTTCATAATATAGTTACCCTGATTCAATAAAAATAGAATTTAACTGGTTTTACTCCTTTAGTATCTCATCTACTGTGTTGAATCTCACTTTTCTCTCTTTTTCGCTTTCTTCAAATTCTTCAATTATTTCCCTGTCTTTCAGTTCCTCATATAATTCCCATAGAGATTTCTTTAGAAGAGTCGAAGTATCACAATTAAGATGTTCCTTTAAGTAATTTATTATTTTTTCTTCCTTTTTATTAAACCTTACAGATGTTACTCCCATAAGTCATATACCTCCTCTCTCCTTCCTATATAAACAACATAAATATCCATATTTTCAAAATAAAATATTGCCCTGTATTTACCTTTCCGCAGTCTATAATAATCCCTTTTATAATCGCCTTTCATTTTTTTAATATCAAAAAGATTTAAATCTTTCGTTAATTCAATTGATAAAAACGCATTATGAAATCTCTTCAAAATATTTTTTGGAATTTTACCCTTTTGAAACAGCTTTTTTACTCTACTTTCATAATAAACCATGTTTACATTGTATTACATTAATATTAAGCAATCAAGCAATACCTATAAATTACACCTTTGATTTTTAAGCTTTGAAAATTACATATTGAGAGCTGAAGCACTGCGTTTTTGGAATAGGTTACCTCAGTTGTTGGTATAGAACCGTAGAACCTGAAAAGCCAGAATTCTTAATTGGTGGAGGCGGCGGGAATCGTTCTTTCGTCTCACTTTGTTCGCTGCAGAGACGCAGACTCCCTCGTCTTCGACTCAGTCCGTCTTTTTGATTCCCTGAAAACATGGATCCACCATGTTTTCATTGTATTAATTGTATTATTTTTTACCGAAATTATTAGATTCATGGTGGAGGCGGCGGGAATCGAACCCGCGTCCGAAGATATTGTCACTTAAATATCTACAAGCTTATTCCATATTTTAAGTCTCGCTTTTTTACTCGTATGGACACGATTAAAAAAGCCAGTCCACATAAAATTTCCCCTGATATTACTGCAGACAAATCATATCAGGGTATCCTGCTGACCGTCGCCTATCGAAAAGCACAGGAAACTTTTCGTAGACGTAGCAACTTTAAATTAAGCTGCTAATGCTAATTCACTATTATTAGCGTTTATTTTTAGCTCAGTTATTTACGAGTTCTGATACTCGACCTGCAATTTAAGCTCAACCTATCTCCGTCGAACCCAGGTCGCCCCCTTTTATTTCAGGTAGGACCATACATTCAACGCCAGCATATTTTATATCAAAATCAGTATTTTTTCAAAGCCCTTTTTATTTCGATTTCATGCTCTCTGTTC
Source organism: uncultured Actinomycetota bacterium (assembly GCA_964610315.1). GTDB lineage: Bacteria > Actinomycetota > Humimicrobiia > Humimicrobiales > Humimicrobiaceae > JAQVEM01. Next base: position 103,160 of record CAZSVM010000004.1, on the reverse strand, counting down.
TGGATATCTCTTCGCTTGTCTCTCTTTACCTTGCCTTTGGCCAGGGCCAGTTCGATCTTAACTTTGTTATTTACGATATATACTTTAAGCGGAACCAGGGTAAGGCTCCGGTCGGTTAACTTTCCTGCTATTTTACTGATTTCCCTTTTGTGCATAAGCAGTTTTCTAATCCGGGTGGGGTTTATATCCGAAACTCTACTGCTGCTGTAAGGTGATATATGCATATTATAAATAAATAACTGATTATTTTTTATCCTGCCGTAACTGTCTTTTAAATTCAGTCTGTGATTACGGATAGACTTAACTTCAAAACCTTCCAGCACTATGCCAGTTTCATAAGTATTTAAAATAAAGAAATCTCTTAGAGCCTTTTTATTTTGAGCAATTATTATTTTACCTTCCTCGGAATTTTTCTTCTTTCTTAACTTATTCATTCAATCTCACTTATTAAGGCTTCTACTTCTTCTATAGCTCTATTTAGTTGTACGTCCTCCGTGGCATCCGGTGCCAGTTCAACCACTATATCGGGGTTCACACCTACTCCCTCTACGGAAATTCCTGACGGCAGGAAATATTTTGCAGTTGTGAATTTTAGTCCAGATCCGTCCGAAAGTTCATAAAGCGCCTGGACAACCCCTTTCCCATAACTTTTTTCTCCAACTAACACGGCCCTTTTATTATCCTTTAATGCACCGGCGACCAGCTCGGAAGCACTTGCCGAAAAACCATTGATTAATACTACCAGGGGGATTTTGATATATTTTCCTCCCCTGGCTACATATTCGTCAACTCTTTCTTTATCATCTGTTCTGCCTTTAACAGTGGCAATCATCTTGCCCTCATCCAAAAATAAATCACAAACCTCAATGGCATCATTCCATGCACCGCCGGGATTATTTCTTAAATCCAATATCAAACCCCTGGCCCCGTTATCAATCAATTTTTGAATTTCTCTATCAAGCTGTTTTACACCGCTTATCTGAAAATCATAATACCATATATAACCTACCTCTTCTTCAAAAATATCGGAGACCAAATTGGGGATATCAAATTTTGCCCTGATAACAGTCACTTCAAAGCTGCTCTCATCGGAAGGTCTGTAAATCCCAAGGCTTACTTTAGTTCCTTCCTCGCCCTTAATCATGGCCACTATTTTTTCAAGATCCATATCTTTTATATCTGTACTATCAACTTCAGTTATAATATCACCTTCTTTGATATCAGTTCCGGAAGCAGGAGCATCCTCCAGTACCCTTACTACCACTACTCTTCCTTCACTGTCAAGTGTTACCACCACACCTATACCGCTGGTAGTCCCACTGTAAGATTCCATAATTTTTTCATATTCTCCAGCATTAAAATATTCTGAATATTTATCATCAAGAACCGAGAGCATGCCTTCTATAGCTGCCTGGATCAGTGCCTCATTGTCTTCCTTTGCCAGTGAATTACCTGAAATCAGATCAAAAGCTTCCCCAATTGACTCGCCGCTTAATTCACCAGGTGTATTATTTGATGAAATATTAAGATTGCTGCTGCTGATGCTTCTGGCTATATTGCTTTGCCATGTATTTATATACTGCCTTAAATAATCAAAACTAACACCTGCCCACAATCCGGTAGAAAATACGAATATGATTACTATTACCGATATCACTATCCTTAAAATATTTTTTTTCATTTAAGTATCACCCTGTTAATTTACTTTAAATATTTAAATTGTTATTCCAAATAAGCAAGCGGATTCTGAGGATTACCGTTTATCCTTACTTCAAAATGCAGATGCGGTCCTGTGGATAGACCGGTAGAACCAATTAGCCCAATTACCTGGCCTCTTTCCACAAATTGGCCTATGGAACAATTGATACTGGAAAGATGCGCATACCAGGTAGCAAAACCTCCGCCGTGATAAATCATAACGGAATAACCATATCCGCCAAAATAACCGGCCTGGACTACCTGGCCCCCATCTGCCGCTTTAACCAGCGTTCCATAGGGAGCTGCAATATCTATACCGGAATGAAATCTCACTATCCCTAGTATGGGATGAAGCCGGTTGCCAAAACCGGCTGTTATTCTCCCGGCTGCCGGCCACATAAATTTACCGGAGGGCGCAGTACCATATTTATAACTCTCCAGAATTCTTTTAACCTCTGCTTCCTGTATTTCAAGCTGCTTCTCCATTTGTATAAGAGCATTTTTATTAGCAGTGGTCTGGGAAAGCAAATTCTTTTTTTGGTTATATATGCCATCAATTTCATCGGTCTTCTGCTCAGCCTGGGCAACCAGTTTCTCCACTTTACCTTTGTATTCTTTCTGCTTTTCCCTTAAATCTATTATGGATTTTTTAATTCCTATAGTTGCATCTCTCTTCTCCTTGATTGAGAGAATATTCTGGGTGTCCTGTTCCGCAAAAAGGTTCATAAGTTTCAACTTGGATATAAAGTCCAGAAAATCCTCTGCTTTAAGTAAAATTTCAAGTATATTTCCTTTTCCATTCTTATAAATAGCAGCAACTCTGTCATTTAATATTTTCACCTTATCTGAAAGTTCATCTTCTATTTTTTTTAATTCTTCCTCCTTCAACACCAGCTCTATAGTGGTCTTATCAACTTCACTCTTCGCTTCGGCCAGTTTGTTATTGAGATTATCCAGCTCCAACAATGCCGCAAGCAGCTGCTGCTCTACCTGGTCCACCTCATTTTTATACTGTTTTTCTGTTTTTGTAACTTCCTTTATCTTTTCCTGGGTTTCTTCTCTTTCCTTCTGTATTTGTTCCAATTCATCTTCAAGAGATTGAGCATGGATAGATTTCGGCATAGCAGTAAACATAAGATTAAAACCGGAGAGTGCTATAATAATTGTTACGAATATGGCTATAATGTTTTTACTTTTAATCATCATAAAAATTCATTTTTTCATTATAACTATTTTAATACTAATTTATAAAAATTTAAAACTGCCGGCCTCCAAAGAGCTTAAACCTTAACATACCTTCTGAGAGCGATTCCGCTGCTTAAAAGCCCGATAAGTCCTCCCATTACCGCCAACCCCAGATAGACGTAAAATATAACATCCTGACTCCCGATTATAGCCAGCTCTTTAATCCGCATAGTATCTGCAATTATCCTCTCTCCCCTGATCAACAAGAAATTACCCAGGAAATATAACAATATAATAGAGATAATACTGCCAGTAAATCCTTCGAAGAATCCTTCAAACAAAAAGGGAATCCTTACAAACCAGTTTGTGGCTCCTACCAGCTTCATAACCTCAATTTCCTTCCGGCGCGCGTAAATAGAGAGCCTTATGGTATTGAATATCAATACAATAGCCGCCAGAAGCAGCAGTACAATTATAAGAAATGCTATAGTTCCGATAATCGCAGTTATGGAAAAAAGTCTATTGACATAATTCTTCCCGTATATTACATCATTAACTCCCTCTATAAAATTTCCATCTTTATCATAAAAGCGGAGTGCTACCTGATCAATCTTTTCAGGGCTTTTTAGGGTTATCTCAAAAGAAGCGGGAAGAGGATTACCCTCAATCTCTTTTAAAATATCGCTTCCCTCATTTTGTTCCTTGAACCTTTCCATGGCCTGATCTTTGGATACATAATTTACCGTATCGGTTTCTTCCCAGCTCAATACCTCCCGCTGGATAAAATCCCTCAGTTCCTCCGAAACACCATCTTCCAGGTATACAGCCAGTTCCACTTCGCTTTTTATAGATGTTATGATTCCCTGAATGTCGTATACTATCAGGGTAAAAAAACCAACAATGAATAAGGTAATAGCTACGGTAGTAATAGCAGTAAATCCCATAAAAAAGTTTCGTTTCAGGCTGGTAAAAGTCTCGCTAAAAAAATATTTGGGTCTTACCATTATTCCCCGTATACTCCTCTCTTCTGGTCCCTGATTATTTCTCCTTCCTCCAGCTCCACTACTCTTCTTCTCATTGAATTTACTATATTTCTATCATGCGTAGCCATGAGCACAGTGGTGCCTATAAGATTTATCCGGGATAATATTTTCATAATTCCTTCCGAGGTCGTCGGATCAAGATTTCCGGTTGGTTCATCTGCCAGAAGTATGGGGGGCCTGTTAACAAAGGCTCTGGCAATGGAAACTCTCTGCTGTTCACCACCGGACAGCTGATGGGGATATGAATTCACTTTACTGTGCAGACCCACCAGTTTCAAGACCTGGGGTACCTGAATTTTTATTTCATAACTTGGCTTTCCTATAACTTCAAGAGCAAATGCTACATTCTCGAATACAGTTTTATTGGGCAGGAGTTTGAAATCCTGAAAAACGCAACCTACGTTCCTTCGCAGTTGGGGAATTTTACTGGCCTTAAGGTTGCAGATATTTCTTCCCGCTATAAATATACTTCCGTTGCTTTCATCTATTTCTTTTATAACTAATTTTATAAAAGTAGATTTCCCTGAACCGCTGGGGCCTACTAAAAAAAGAAACTCACCTTTTCCGATAACCAGATTGATATTTTTCAATGCAGCTGTATTCTCGTATATTTTGCTCACATTTTTAAATTCAATCATATTCATTTAAGGCTGCCTCTTTTAATTTCCCTATTTTTAATAATGAAGAGTTTACGCTTTGTATAATTTTTTTTCAAGAAAACTCCTTATCAGCGAATCAATGTCCCCATCCAGGACTGACTGTACATCGCCAATTTCCATTCCGGTCCGGTGATCTTTAATCAATTGATAGGGTTGAAGGATATAACTTCTTATCTGATTCCCCCATCCGATTTCTTTTTTTTCTCCCCTTACTTTATCGATTTCTTCTATGCTTTTCTCCCTTTGCAGTTCGAATAGCTTTGACTTTAGAATTTGAATAGCTGTTTGCTTATTAAGCACCTGGGACCTTTCATTCTGACACTGCACTACAATATTGGTGGGAAGGTGAGTAATTCTTACCGCCGAATCGGTAACATTTACATGCTGCCCCCCGGCACTACTGGATTTAAAGGTCTCGATTTTTAAATCTTCCTTGTTTATTTTTATATCCATATCCCTGTTCAGAAGCGGTATTACATCTACCAGGGCAAAGGAAGTATGCCTGCGTCTGGATGAATCAAAAGGTGAAATCCTGACCAGTCTGTGAATTCCTTTTTCCGATTTAAGCAGTCCGTATGCATTCTTGCCATTGATCGTAAAAGTAACATTTTTTACCCCTGCTTCATCACCGGCTTGATAATCATTGATACTATAGGAAAAATCTTTCTTTTCTACCCAGCGCTTATACATCCGGAACAACATTTCTGCCCAATCCTGGGACTCCGTCCCTCCTGCACCGGGGTGAATGGTCACCACTGCCGGATAGGAATCGTATTTATCATTTAAAATTACACTTTCTTCCAGGCCGACCAATAAATTTTCGATATCACCTAAATTTTCAACCAGCTCCTGCTCCAGACTTTTATCCTCTTCACTTTCAAGGATTTCCAGAGCCAGCAGTGCATTTTCTATCTTCTCTTCCAGGTTTTTAATTTCATAAATAATTCCCTTAAGTTCGGCAATTTCCTGAGTTATTGTTTGTGCTTTTACATGATCTTCCCAGAATTTCTCGGAGAGAGTCTCTTTTTGAAGTTTTTCCAGTCTGGCGGTTTTTTTATCTACTTCAAAGACAGTTTCTTAAAAAAACCAGTTTTTTCAGTAATTTATCTAACCTTAACTTATAATCTTCTATCATTAAGACCTCCGGCTTATTTTTTAGTATCATCTCTATTATTCATATTATATTTACTACCTTCCGCAGCATTTCTTATATTTTTTCCCGCTTCCGCAGGGACAGGGATCATTGCGGCCAACTTTTTTAGCAGTCACCGGTTTTGCCTGTAGGGTGCCTACTCCGGATTTCGATGGGCCACTGGCAGTTACATTGGTTATTTCAAGTTTTTTTCGAGCTTCTTGCTTTTCCTGCTCTTCTCTGGTAACTATCCTGACATTATACAGCAACCTTACCGTATCGAATTTTATTTCTTCTATAAGTTCCTTAAATAAATAAAAGGCCTCTCTTTTATATTCCACCAGTGGGTCCCTCTGACCAATAGCTCTGAGACCGATACCTTCTTTCAGATAATCCATTTCCAGAAGGTGGCCCCTCCACATATTATCAATAACATTCAAGCTTACTATTTTTTCCAGTTTTCTTATAACTTCAGGAGAATATTCATTTTCCCTTTTTTCATAAATTTCGTAAGCTTTTTCCAACAACTTTCCCTTTAGAGTATCGGCACTCCATTTGTTTTCACCAATCTTTCCAATCTCTTTTCTGTCTATAACTTCGGCTGCAATATCTCTTGAAAATAAAGGAGTTATATAATTGGAAAGAGCATCCAGATCCCAATTTTCCGGATAATCTGCAGGATTTATATGAATATCGACACTTCTGGCCAATACATTCTTAATCATATCCAGTGCCGCCTGCTTCAAATTTTCCTCCTTTAAAATATTCTTCCTTCTTGCATAAATCACTTCTCTCTGTTTGTTCATTACATCATCATATTCCAGAACATGCTTTCTAATTTCGAAATTTCTCCCCTCTACCTGCCTCTGTGCATTTTCAATAGCTCTACTTATCATATTATGCTGAATGGGTAAATCATCCGGGAAATTGAAAACCTCCATTACTTTATAGATTCTTTCCGATCCAAAAAGCCTTAAAAGATCATCTTCGGTACTTAAATAAAACTGGCTGGAACCTATATCTCCCTGGCGGCCGCTCCTACCTCGCAGCTGGTTATCTATCCTTCTGCTCTCGTGCCTTTCCGTTCCCAGCACGTGAAGACCTCCCAGATCCACCACACCTTCGCCCAGTACTATATCGGTACCTCTTCCTGCCATATTGGTGGCAATAGTAACTGCATTTTTCTGGCCGGCCTTGGCAATAATCTCCGCTTCTTTTTCATGGTATCTGGCATTTAAAACTTCATGAGGTATACCTCTTCTTTTCAGTATACCGCTTAATCTTTCCGATTTCTCAATGGATATGGTTCCCACCAATACCGGCTGATTTTTTTCATATCTGGAAATTATTTCTTCTACTATTTTATTAAATTTAACTTCTTCAGTTTTATAAATCAGATCGGGAAGATCCCCTCTTATCATGGGCCTATTGGTTGGTATAACTACAGTTTCAAGATTATAAATATGCCTGAATTCCGTTGCCTCCGTTAGTGCCGTCCCGGTCATTCCTGCCAGTTTTTCATACATTCTGAAATAATTTTGTATGGTAATAGTAGCCAGGGTTTGATTTTCGTCTCTGACTTGAACTCTTTCTTTTGCTTCTATGGCCTGGTGCAATCCCTCGCTGTATCTTCTTCCGGGCATCAATCTTCCCGTAAATTCATCAACAATAACTATCTGGCCGTCTTTTATCATATAATCCACATCTTTTTTAAAAAGATGATAGGCTTTGAGGGATTGATTCAAAGCATGTATATATAAGAAATTAGAGGGGCTGTATAAATTCTCTATATTCAGTATTCCCTCAACTTTTGCTACCCCTTCTTCCGTAATTGCTGCCGTTTTTGCTTTCTCGTCTACATCAAAATCATCATCCTTTTCCAGCTGGGGTACTATCTGTGCAAATTTTCTGTAAATCTCTGTGGTCCCGTAGGCAACCCCGGAAATTATAAGCGGAGTTCTGGCTTCGTCTATAAGAATACTGTCCACTTCATCGACAATAGCGTACCAGTGGCCGTTCTGTACCATATTTTCCCCACTCATTACCATATTATCTCTCAAATAATCAAATCCGAACTCATTATTGGTACCGTATACTACATGGGATTGATATTCCTGTTTTTTTTCGGAAACAGGCATTTCATGCTGAATAAGACCTACCTTCAGTCCCAGGAATTTATAAATGGCGCCCATCCATTCGCTGTCCCTTTTGGCCAGATAATCATTTACGGTTACCAGGTGGGTGCTCCTGCCGGTAAAGGAATTTAAATATACGGGAAGGGTTGCTACCAGTGTCTTTCCTTCACCGGTTCTCATTTCGGCAATTTTCCCCTCAAAAAGAACGATACCGCCCAATATCTGTACATCAAAATGTCTCATATTAAGAGTTCTTTTTGCTACTTCCCTGACCACTGCAAAAGCTTCCGGCATTAAATCTTCGCACTTTTCTCCATTTTCATATCTCTGCCTGAACTCTGCGGTTTTTGCTGCCAGCCCGCTATCCGTAAGCGCGCTTATTTCTTTTTCAAGGTTATTTACGGCATTTATTATCCCATTATATTTTTTTAATTTTTTTCCTTCCCCGGCTTTAAGAATATTTCCAATTTTTTCAAACATATTTGGTCACCTTCGTTAAATCAATTTAATTATAGTGAGGGTTCTATTAAACCATAATTTTTATCTTTTCTGCGGTACACTACCGCAGTTCTTTCGGTTTCCGAATTAATGAAAACAAAAAAGTCGTGCCCTAAAAGCTCCATCTGCAATATTGCTTCTTCCGGAGGTATTGGTTTTAAGGCAAAGGTTTTGGTTTTCACTATTGATTTTTTGATTTCCTCATCAACATTTCTAATTTTTAAATTATCTTTTTCTCCTTCGTTAATTTCTTTCCGGTTATTATTCTTCCTTCCTTTGCTTACCAATTTTTCTTTATATTTTTTTATCAATCTCTCCAGCTTACTGTTAACCTTATCTACTGCTTCAAAAACATCCGTTCCCGAATCAGTGGCTCTTATAACCGAGCCTGAGGTAAATGCAGTGACTTCTACCAGATTATTAAGGTTAATTCTGGGATTTTTTTCAAAGATAAACTTCACTTCCAGTTTTATTACTTTATCCAAAATTTTAATTATTCTATTTTTAATTTTTCTCTCTACATAACTCCGTATCTTTTCATCCAATTCCATATTTTTACTCTTGATAATAAAATCCACTTATATTTCCTCCTTATTTTTAATCTACTCCAACCTAATAAAAAATTAATATTAAAAATACTTTAATTTAAGCCATTAATACATCACCCTATTATTACCACTCTTTTTGCCGTACTACCTCTGTCATCTTTCTCCAATTCGAACTCCACTTCCTGACTTTTTTTCAAAACTTTAAATCCGTCCATTTGTATGGAGGAATATTCTACAAAAACGTCTCCAATATCTTTCTGTTCCGGTTCTATAAAACCAAACCCGTTTTCCGGACTGAACCATTTTACTATTCCTTTTAATCTGGACTGTTTTATTGTATCCCCCTTGTCAAGGTTAATAAATAAATCCGGTCTGCACCGGCTCTTTTTAGAATACCGGCAATCTCCATCATAGTACTTCCTGTGGTCCAGACATCATCTACTACCAGAATATTTTTCCCCGAATACAGGAGGCAATTTTTAATTTTAAAAGCTCCTTTTATATTGCTTCTTCTTTGCATAAAATCCAAACCCTGCTGTTTTACAATTTTTTTTATCCTTATTATATTACCAGCAAATGGAATTTTAATTAACCTCGATAATGATTTACAAAGCATTTCCATATGCTTTCCGGGAACTGTCTCCATATAATCAATTTTCTCATATTTATAATTTTTAATATAAGCGCTTTTTAAAAAAATACCGATAATCTTCTTTAAGTTATATATTTTATGGTATTTATACTTTCTTATTATTCTTTTTATAACTCCGCTGTATACTGCAAAACTCCTGTGTTTAAAAAAATTGTAATCATCTTTCTTACAAAGATTACACCTATTGCCTTCCGCTTTACTTTTGGATAAAGGCCTGCCGCAGCAACTGCATACATTACCTTCGATCTCCTTGATTTTGGATATACATTGATTACAAAGTAATTCAGGGTCAATCTTTCCGCAAACAACACATAGCGGTGGGGCAATAATATCTTTAAAAATATCTAAAAAAATTTTATTAACTTTTTTCTGTATTCTCCGTATCAATATCAATTACTTCATTGGACATAATTTTTACACTGGGATGTATTTTTATCCCATCTTTTATGACACTTCTTGAACCTATAACTGCTTTTTCCAGAATGGAAACTTTATCTCTTATTTTAGCATCATACCCTATAATGGCACCTATCAGGGAAGCATCCTTTCCTATATAACCGCTGCCCCATTTTATCCCTCTGTACAATACTGCCCTTTCATCCACAATGGTATTGTTTCCCAGAATTATAGGGCCAAAAAGCTTGGCATCTTTTTTTATGGTACAATTATCTCCGATACATACCGGCGGAATTATTACCACTCCCTCCTGGATTTTACAGTTCTTTCCTACCCAGACTCCCTCTTTTATTTTTTTCCCCGGAATACTGACATTAACTTTACCCTCAAGGGCATCAAAATTACCCTGCTGGTATTGATCCAGGCTTCCTACATCATTCCAGTATTGATTATGACGGTAACCATAATATATAACATTTTTACGTAAAAGATCGGGAAAAACATTTTTACCGAAATCACAGAATTCACCCCGGCAAGGCATGAAATCAAATATTTCTGGTTTAAAAAAATAAATACCGCTGTTTGCCAGATTCGATTTAGCTTCCCCGCTTAAAGGTTTCTCCTGGAATCCCTCTACTTTCTCATTTTCATCTATTAATACTACCCCGTATTGAGAGGTATCTTCAACCGGAGTTAAAATCAGGGTAGCAACCCCTCCTTTTTTATTATGAAATCCCAGAGCACGGGTCAAATCGATATCAGTCAGGGCATCACCGCTTATAACCAAAAATGTATTATTTTCAAAAAAATGTTCCACATTTTTTACTCCTCCTGCAGTTCCCAAAAGTTTTTTCTCATAGGAGTAAACTATATTTACATCCCATCTTGAACCATCTCCAAAATAATTTCTTATCTCATCCGGATACCAGTGGAGATTGCAAACAATATCGGTAAAATTATGTTTGGCCAAGAGTCTTATAATATGCTCCATAACCGGTCTGTTAACTATAGGGGCCATTGGTTTGGATATCAAATCAGTTAACGGCCTCAGTCTTGTTCCCAGACCGGCAGCCAGTACCATTGCTTTATTCTTTTCCATATCGATTGCGTATCACTTTCTTCCATTTATATTTTATTTTTAAAAACTTTAACAATATTTTTTTCATAAGGCGGATATATTATACCTCTTTCGGTAATTATTGCAGTTATATTATTGGCTGGCGTAACGTCAAAAGCCGGATTTTTTACCGGCATAAATTCAGGCACAATAACTTTACCTAAAATTTCCCTTAATTCCTTATTATCTCTATATTCTATAGGAATATTATCTCCGCTTTCTATTTTTATATCAATAGTGGAAACCGGAGCAGCCACATAGAAGGGTATATGATAAAACCGGGCAAGGATAGACAAACTCAGGGTACCTATTTTGTTGGCAGTATCCCCATTGGACGCTATTCTGTCTGCACCAACCAGCACTGCATCAACTTCACCTCTGGACATAAAATATCCGGCCATATTATCGGAAATGATAAAAAAAGGAATCTTTTCCTGATAAAGTTCCCAGGCAGTAAGCCTGGCGCCCTGTAAAAACGGCCTGGTCTCATCTACTATTACATTAGCCAGCTTACCCTCTTCATTTAAATTTCTTATTACCGCAAGAGCAGTTCCATAACCTGAGGTAGCAAGCGCCCCCGCATTACAATGAGTAAGAATTTTAACTTTATTAACTTTGCCGCCTGCATCTTTAAAAATTTTTTTCCCATTCTGACCGATTTTCCAGTTAATCTCCAGATCCTGCCTTTCGATTTCTCTGGCTTCATTGGTTAATTTTTCCCGTATCTCACTAATCTCCAGATCCCTGTTTTCGGTCAGAACTTTTTTCATTCGGTCCAGTGCCCAGAATAGATTTACAGCCGTGGGCCTGGTTTGGGCAAGTAATTTTATATTCTTATGTATATAATCAGTAAATTCTTTTTTATTTTTACCCTTAAATTTCAATGCCGCCAGTGCAACTCCGTAACCGGCAGAAACCCCGATAGCCGGTGCCCCCCTCACAGCCATATTCTTTATAGCTTTAGCCACGCTGTCAACCGTTTTACAGTATATATACTTTTCTTTAAAAGGGAGCTTTCTCTGGTCTATCAGTCTTAAAGTATTGCTTTCCCATTTAAGGGTACATACACCGCTTTTCTCCCCATTAAGGTAATTTATGTTCCCATTTCCCATGAATTAAGATATTCCTCCTGTTCCCGGGTTAATCTGTCTATTTTAACTCCCATACTCTTCAGTTTTAGTTCCGCTATTTTTTTATCAATGTTCTGGGGAACCGGATAAACCTTTTTGGAAAGATTTTTATTATTTTTGAAGATATATTCCGCACTTAAAGCCTGATTGGCAAAACTCATATCCATAACACTGGCCGGATGACCTTCCGCTGCGCTAAGATTTACCAGCCTCCCCTCTGCCAATACATATATTCTCCTGCCATCTTTCATCAGATATTCCTCCACGAAGGGTCTTACTTTCCTTTTTGACCGGCTGTTTGCCTTAAGATAATTCAGATCAATCTCAGCATCGAAATGCCCCGAATTAGCCAAAATTACATTATCCCGGCAGTTTTTTATAACTGTTTCGCCTATTACATTTTTATCACCGGTAACCGACAGGAAAATATCTCCCACTTTCGCTGCTTCCAGGGAATTCATAACCTCAAATCCATCTAATTTGGCTTCCAGGGCCCTTAAAGGATCCACCTCCAGTATGATTACCAGGGCACCCATACCCTTTGCTCTAACGGCTACTCCTCTTCCGCACCAGCCATAACCGGCTATTACGAACTTTTTGCCGGCAAGCAAAATATTAGTGGCCCTCAAAATCCCATCAATGGTACTCTGGCCGGTTCCATACCGGTTATCAAAAAAGTGTTTTGTTTTGGCATCATTTACAGCAATGATGGGATAGTAAAGAACCCCCTTTTTCTCCATGCTCTTAAGTCTTATTACTCCGGTGGTAGTTTCTTCAGTACCGCCATAAACATCCTCCAGTAACTCTTTCCTGCGGCTGTGAATGGTGGAAATCAAATCCGCTCCATCATCCATGGTGATCCGGGGTCCGGTATCCAGAACGTTATTTATATGCCGGTAATAGGTTTTGTTATCCTCGCCCTTCAGAGCAAACACTTTTATATTGAAATCTTTTACCAGTGAAGCTGCTACATTATCCTGTGTACTTAAAGGATTGGAAGCACATAAAGCTACTCTGGCTCCCCCTTCTTTTAAAGTAATCATAAGATTTGCGGTCTCGGAAGTAACATGCAGGCAGGCTCCCAGATTTAAATTGGCAAGAGGCTTTTTTTTCGAAAATTCTTTTCTTATTCCCGCTAATACCGGCATCTCTATGGCCGACCATTCTATTTTATCTCTGCCTTCCTTGGCTAAGCCAATATCTTTTACATCAAAATCCATCAAAGTTTTCCTTTCCAGGCCTTTTTATATAGCCTAATTTTATTTTAACTTTTTAAGTTCAACTTTTAGCGACTCTATTTTTTCTACCGGACCGGGATTAATTCCAGAGAGAAGCGCCAGATATACACTGGCTATATCTCCAAGGTACATAGTGGATAATGCCCTGGCCAGTTTTGATTTTCCTTCCACCGGTATCTCTATTATTCTGTTAATATTTTCCTTAATTAAATCCAAAGTCACCCGGATACGTGTCTTTATTCTTATTCCTTCATCTTTCTCTCTTAAAACCAGCAATACAAATTTTCCGGTAATTTCTTTTAATCTTTGCCAGCCTACGGTTTCATTATGGTTCAGTTCCGAAAATTCATTCCACCAGCAGGGAGTCTTTGAATTTTCGTTTAGCTCGCATTTTAATCTGTAGGCAAGGGCGCTCAACAATCCCTCTGTTCCATATACGATAGGAAGATTATCCGAAATTTCCAGAGCCAGTTTCTTGGCAGGATTCTTATCGCTTTCAACTTCTCTACTAAAGAGCTCCGCTTTTTCTTTTACCAGACTTAAGGCTTCTTCTATGTCACTGTCAGATACATTGCTTATACCAAGAGAATCCAGGGTAAGATAAGCAGGGAAAAATAAATAACCGATTGCACCTCTGGGCTGCATTCCCGGTGGTATTTTTATTATAGTTTTTTCATTACTCTCACCAATTTTTTCCAGTTCACCGCCGGAGCAGACCATAATAATTTCACATTCCCGTTCCAATGCCTGATTGGTTGCAGATATTGTTTCTTCGGTATTTCCGGAATAACTCACAGAAACTACCAACCACCCTTTTCTTATAAAGGAAGGAAGATTATATCCTTTTACAACCTCCACCGGTATATTAATATCATCTTCTATCAAAGCTTTAATAATATCCCCGGTAAATCCGGAACCCCCCATACCTAAAAAAGCAACACCTTTAAAATCTCTTTCTTTTATTTTTCCTAAATCAGCACCAGCCGCAATTTCTCTTGCACTCACCAGCTGCCGGTAAAATCCTTCCTCAACTTCCAGCATTCCTTCTTTATCTATTTCTTTAATCTTCTGCAGGTCATCCAAAACACTCTTCATAAAAATCCTCTCTCTTTTCTTAACTTCCTAAATATTTTTTATGTTTTTATGGTAAATTTTTTCTTTTTAAAAAGCACCGCTCATAACTTTTTTACCCAGTTCCTGAAGATGATTTACTTTTTCTTCACTTTCACCTTCCGTATATATCCTTACCACTGCTTCGGTTCCCGACGGTCTTATCATCACCCAGCTTCCGTCTTTCATAATATACTTATAACCGTCAAGGGTAATCACTTTTTCGGTACCGGCATTCTTTAATATTTCAGGAATGCCCCTTTCCAGAATAGATTTCAGGTTTTCTTTTTCCTGCAGATCGATTTTATAATCTATTCTTTTGAAAACAAAATATCCAAACTCATTGTAAATCTTATCAAGAATCTGGTTCACGGTCATACCCAGACTGCATACTATTTCCAAAAGCCTCAAGCCCATTAACATTCCGTCCCTTTCCGGCAAGATTCCTCCTGCCCACAGGCCTCCGCTTTCCTCTCCGCCCATAATAACTCCGCCTTTTAGTATCTCCTCTGCAATATATTTAAATCCTACCGGAGTATTGATAAGCTCCAGATTATATTTGGTGCATATTTTATCTATTACCGATGAAAGATTTATGGATTTTACTACTTTGCCCTTCATTTTCTTTACATGGGCCAGATACCACAAAACTATGGCATACATATGATGAGAACTGATATAATTACCATTTTCCCCCAGAGCGGCAATTCTGTCGCCGTCGCCGTCAATGCAAATAGCCATTTTGCATCCTTTATCCTTAAGAACCTCTCTGGCTTCATCCAGATTATTTCCAATGGGCTCGGGGTTTATACCCCCGAAACCGGGATTTAGAATCGAATGTATTTCGGTAAGATTTGGGGGATTGAACATTTCAAGGATATTTTTATAAATACCCTGAGTGGTACCGTACATCGGTTCCAGCAGCAAACCAAAGTTAAAACCCTTTATAATATCTCTATTTACCTCACTTAAAATATTATCCCGGTAGCTGGATAAAAAATCCACTTTATCGATATTATCTTCATGTTCACTCTCAAAACTTAAAAATTCCTCATATTTTGCGGTATTTCCCAATACTTCATTCACTTCTTTTTCCACTTCTCCTATTATGTCCATTGCAGCCGATCCGCCAAAAGAACCCTTGATTTTATAACCATTGTAGTAATAGGGATTATGGCTGGCAGTTATCATAATTCCAAGATCGGCTTTCCTCTCAACTACGGCATAAGACAGCACCGGGGTTGGGATAATCCGGTCAGAAAAATAGGCAGTTATATTGTTCAGCATAAAAATTTCCGCTGCTGCCTGAGCAAATTTATCAGAAAGGAATCTGGTATCATATCCCACTACCACACAGGGTTTTTTACCTCCGCCTGCCTTTTTTTTAAGATAGTTGCTGACCCCCTGGGAAACAATTTTTACTCCTCTGAAAGTAAACTGGTCAGCTATCACGCCTCTCCAGCCATCGGTTCCGAACTTTATAGTTATTTCTTTCATCTTATCTAACTTTCTTGTAATTTATTTTTTAAATTTGCTTTTTTAAATTATTGTAATCATATTCCACCATAATCTTTATCAATTGTTTGAATCCGGTTCTTGGTCTCCAGCCCAGCTTTTCTCTAGCTTTTGTTGAGTCTCCTACTAGAAGATCCACATCGGCCGGCCGAATAAATCTCTCATCAACTTTTACATACTTCTCCCAGTCAAGATCAAGGCACTGGAAAGAAAGTTGAACCCATTCTCTAACCGAATGTGCTTTCCCGGTACCGATAACATAATCCTCAGGTTTACCCTGCTGAAGCATGAGCCACATTGCCTCTATATAATCCCTGGCATACCCCCAATCTCTTTTGGCATCAAGATTACCCAGAAGGAGGTTTTTAGCCAATCCTAATTTTATCTTAGCCGCTCCGTAAGTAACTTTCTTGGTAACAAACTCAAGACCACGTTTGGGTGATTCGTGGTTGAAAAGTATACCGCTGCAGGTAAACATATCATAGCTTTCGCGATAATTTACAGTCATATAATGGCCGTAAACTTTGGCTACTCCATAAGGACTGCGGGGGTAAAAAGGCGTCTTTTCATTCTGAGGAATTTCCCTGGCCTTTCCAAACATTTCCGAACTGGAAGCCTGGTAAAATTTTATATCTTTATTCATGTGCCTTACCGCTTCCAGCATTCTGGTCACTCCCAGCCCCGTGAATTCCCCGGTTAGTACCGGCTGTTTCCATGATGTAGGTACGAATGACATTGCACCCAGATTATATATTTCGTCGGGCTGCGATTCTTTTATGGCATCTATTATGGATAATTGATCAAGCAGATCCGCCTGTATAAATTTCAATCTGTCTCTTATATGTTCTATCCTATCAAAATTCTCCACCGAGGAACGCCTTATCATCCCGTAAACTTCATAACCTTTATCCAGTAAAAACTCAGCCAGATAAGATCCATCCTGGCCGGTAACTCCGGTTATTAGTGCTTTTACCATTATTTCTCCTCCCAATTTAAAAAATTTTATCAGTCAATTCCTTATTTAAAAAGTAATTTGTCCTGTGGCAATATTGGAATTTATACCAACCTTGATTCCGTTTTTCAATATATTGTTTTCTTCTACCCTGCTGTTATCACCCACTATGGAATAGTCTTCGATAATTACATTATCACCAATATTTACATTATTGGAAATTATTGCTCTTTTTATAAGGCATTTTTTTCCAATTTTACAATGATTGAAAACCACACTTTCGGATATTTCCGTTCCTGCCGATATAATACAATTGTCCCCGATTACGGTAAGGGGCATTATTTTAACATTTTTCCCTATTTTCGTTTTTTCGCCGATAACTACCGGTCCCGAAACAAAATTATTTTTTGAATATTTTGCATTTTTTCCTATGTATATATTTTCCATCACTTCTTTATAGGGAAATTTAAAATCCAGCTTCTTATATAAAACATCAAAGTGAGCGGTCAGATATTTCCGGGGTGTCCCCACATCCAGCCAGTAAGAGTTAGAAACATAGCCAAAAACTCTATACCCTTTCTCCAGAGCCCCCGGAAAAAGCTCTCTTTCGAAGGAATACCTTTCACCTTTGGGCACCAGTTCCATTACATGCGGCTCTATAATATATACTCCGGCATTAATCAGATTAGTGACGATTTCATCCTGATCCGGTTTCTCCAGAAACTGTATAACTTTACCTTCCTCATCGATAGGTACCAGACCATAAGAGCTGGGATCTTCAACGGCGGTCAGGGATATGGTTATATCCGCCTTTTTTTTCTTATGGTAAGCTATCATATCGGTCAAATTAAGTGAAGAAAGAATATCACCGTTAAATACCAAAAAACTATGGCCATCTAAATATTCTTCCACATTTTTTACTCCCCCACAGGTATCCAGCGGTTCTTTTTCTTCAACATAGGTTAACTTCACCCCAAATCTGCTGCCATCCCCAAAATAATTCTTAAAAATTTTGGGGAGGTAGCCGGTAGAAAAAATTATATTTCTTATCTTATGAGATTTAAGCCATAAAATAAAATTTTCCATGAATGGTTTGTTTACAAGCGGAAGCATAGGTTTTGGATTTAAATAAGTAATGGGGTGTAATCTTGTTCCTTCCCCGCCTACCAGTATTACTGCTTTCAATTTATCTCCTTTTCACTCTCCATCTAAATTTGACAAATTTTTTGCTTCCAGTAATTAAGTGTATCCCGGAGTGATTCTTCGACAGAATATTGGGGAGTCCAGCCTGTATGAGCTTTTAATTTGCTATTATCCCCGTATATTATTTTGACATCAATTGCCCTGAATTTGCTCCGGTCAACCTTTACTTTAACATCCCGCCTTTTACTCAGGGATATCAGTATATCCAGCAAATCCGATATTTTCCTTTTTTCCCCTGAACAAACATTATAAACCTGGCCTTCACTTCCCTTGTTTATAATGTAATTATATGCTCTTACCGCATCCCTTACATCCAAGAAGTCTCTGAAGCACTCAATATTTCCCACCATTATTACCGGATCCTGACTTCCTTTCTCTATCAGGGCTACCTGTCTGGCAAAATCGGAAGCCACAAATCTTTCCGATTGGCCGGGCCCGATGTGGTTAAATGATCTGCTTATAAACACCGGAAGCTGGTAAGCTTTATAATAAACAGAGGTAAAAAAATCCAGAGCCGATTTACTGATAGCATATGGATTCTGAGGATAAATCTTAAAATTTTCATTAATGGCCTTATCTTCACCTTCAGTTTCGCCGTATTCCTCGGCAGTACATACCATAAGAACTCTGCAGCGGGGACAAAAAGCCTTAAGGCCTTCCAGAATATTTATTCCTCCAAAAACATTAATTCTAAATGTTTCTACCGGATTTCCCCACGAATAACTAACCGAACTCTGAGCCGCAAGATGGTATACCTGGTGGGGTTTAAATTTCTTAATAATATGGAAAACTTTCTGCCTGTCGGTTAAATCCAATTCTTCAAGCTCTATTTTTTGACCATGATTATCCGGATTAAAATCTTTAAGACTAAGATCAATCCCTATGATTTTATGTTTGCCTTCACCAGCCAGATATGAAGTGAGATGTTTTCCGGCAAATCCTGCAATACCAGTTATTAAAATTTTCAAAAATTCGTTCTCCTGTGTTTATTTAAAATCTAATGATTATTTTAATATAAAATCCTAAATATAAGAAACTTAAAATTCACTGGACATTTTTAATATGTCCTAAGAATTTTATTAATGCCTGCCGGAAAAAAGACTTTTTATTACTGCCAGGAATAGTCTCAATCCCAGAATTAATATTAGAAATGGAATTAAAATAACTTTCCAGCTTTTTCCATAGTTTTTCCGGAAAAAATAAAATACGCTTTTCTGCATCCTGAAACTGGATCTGATTCTACCCAATCTGCCGCTCCCTGCACTTCCGGCAATATGGTGCATTACTTCAGCCTGCGGGCAGTAATATACCACCCAGTCCTTTTGCCACATCCGGTAACAGATATCAACATCCTCCACATACATAAAATACCTTTCGTCGAGAAACCCGGTATCTTCCAGAGCTCTCTTCCTTATAATCATGCAGGATCCCGAAACCCAATCTACCTTTAAAGAATTATCTCTATGGATATCAGCAAGTTTGTACTTTTTTGAAAAAGGATTACCTGGAAAAATATCCCCCAGTATGGTATGGGCAGTGGCATTCAGTAGAGAAGGAAATCTCCTGCAGGATAATTGAACGGTACCGTCACTATTGGTTATTTTGGGTCCGGCTATTCCTGCTCCGGGATTTCTCTCCATGAAATCAATCAGATTGTCCAGCGACTTTTCATAAACTATACAGTCACTGTTAATTAGAAGCACATACTTCGAACGGGATCCTTCTATGGCCTTATTATTAGCAGCGGCAAATCCTATGTTCCTGGTGTTGGAAATCAGGGTTACCTGCGGATAATTTGTTTTTAAAAATTGGGCGGTTCCATCGGTAGAAGCATTATCGGTAACTATAATTTCGTATTTGGATTTGGGGGGATTTTTTAATATAGAATCAAGACATTCCCTCAGAAAATCCAAGCTGTTGTAGGAAACAATGCTGATACTTATGGCTAAATCTTCATTTTTTACGCTTTTATTAAAATCTAACATAGCTTTTATTTAAACGGACTTTAGATTTATATGCCTTTATATTTAATTTTAAACCCTAACGCAAAAAGAATTGCTGAATGTAACTCTGACATTTTTTTTTCACTTAATGCCGTAATTAAAGGCCCAATCTTTTTTTTGGAGACAGTTTGAATATGGTCCAGATTGACGGCACAATCTTTCGGCATCCCATCATTCATACTTAAAAAAACTTCAGAAGGTATATTCCTGATAACGGAAGTAATAGGAGCTATGGTAATTTCTCCCAGAAATTCTATTATTGAATTTCTAGTAAGAATTACCACCGGGCGTTTTTTATCAGGACTGCCAAATCTATACCACCTAACTTCTCCCCGTTTCATTCCTCAACCCAAACCTGTTCCGATTCCCAGTCGCTGAATTCTCCCCGCTTGACTGGTTCTTTAATATAGCCCTGTTGATGTTTAATTTCCATCTTCTTTTCTATAATTTCATCAATAGCAGCCCTAAACGCGCTCCGCGCAAAAGCAGACCGGCTGATCCCCAGTTTTCTAATTATTTTATCTATCTCCTCTATTAAATCTTCATCCAAAGTCATTTGAATTGTCTTCAATATCCCTCCAATAATAGCTATCATTATAGCTATTATAATCCACATCTTTATATATCAATAATATAAACTATTTTTAATTTTTTCAAGTAGTTAATAAAGATATTTATTGCTATGTATTATTACCTATTATAAAATTTATAGAAAATACCTTACCCATATATTAATTAATCAAAAGAGAAAAATTAATTTGAGTATGGATATTAAATTTAGAAACTTTGTCAAAACTGATTATGAGGATTATTTAAGGCTTTTTTCTCAGTATTCGATTGATTTAAAAAAAGTTAGTGATGAAGACTATCGAGAGATTATTAAGAATAGAGGATTTATGATGGGAAAACCGCCTGAACTTGAATCTTTGCTTAAGGCCCTGTTTTCCCAATGCGCGATGATTGATAATAAGGTTATTGGTTTTATAAGAGGAAATAGGATAGAGAAAGACAGAGATAGAGATACAAGTCTATTTCAGGATGGCAAACTGGTCTGGTTAGATAATAATCACCTTAGAAGTGATTTTGAACACCAAATAGGTTTAGAGGTAGGTGGTATTATGGTTGACAATAACTATCTGCGAAAAGGAATAGGCAGTCAGTTATTTAATAATTTGTCAGACTACTTGGAGAGAACCAAAATAAGTAATTTGTTCTCATGGGTGGTTAATAAACCTCAAAATAAAGCTTCATTGAATTTCCATAAGAAAAAAGGCTTTGTCCATATTGCTTCATTTAATGCCAAAGTTGCTTTTGGCATCCCTGATTATCAGAGTTATCTCTTATACAAAGGATTCTGACATCATCCGCGATAGGTAATTAAGTTCGGATAGAGACTAGTTTTTTAATCCCAAGGATTACTGCATTAAGCCAGATAAGTATTATGTGAATATGGCTATTTTAATATGCTGCTTATATTGGAGGCAAAATTTTTTACCTTCCTGATTCCCTGTTCATAGTTATCAGCTTCAAGGATAAGGGATAAAATCTTGCTGCCTATAATAATTCCGTCACAATAATCTTTGACCTGGCTAATCTGTTCTCTGTTCGATAGCCCAAAACCCAGCCCCAGAGGCAGAGTGGTTATAGCTCTTAAACCTTTTAAAAATTTTATAACTTCAGGATCTATATTATTTCTTACGCCGGTTACTCCCTTTACCGAAATGCAGTATATAAATCCCCTGCTCTTTTCGGCAATAACTGCCAGCCTTTCCCTGCCGGAAGTTAAAGAAGCAAGCATAATATTATCAATATTTATCTTTTCAAAATAGCCTTTGTAAGCATTAAATTCTTCCAGCGGCAAATCAGGAATTATAAGCCCATTTACTCCCGAGTTTTTGGCTTTCTTTAAAAATTTTTCCATTCCGTAACGGTAAATGATGTTAAAATAGGTCATAATGGCTATAGGGATTTTGCTTTTCTCTCTTATTTTAGTTAAAGATTTAAAGACAATATCAGTGTTTATTCCATTCTCCAGAGCAATTTTTGATGTAGTCTGAATAACCGGGCCATCGGCCAGGGGGTCCGAAAAAGGAATACCCACCTCGATTATATCCGCTCCGTTTTCATTCAGAGTTTTAAACAATTCAAAAAAACCCTCCAGGCTGGGAAAGCCGCAGGTTATATAGGGAATAAAGGCCTTTTGATTACTTTTTCTTAAATCCTCAAAAACTTTTTCTATGGCGCTGCTTTTATTTTTATTCATAATACACTCCGAATACAATCCGGTATCCAAAAAATATCCCGGTTACTATTTCTTCTTTTTCAAATATTCATTTGGTTTCGATATCTTTATCTCCTCGGCCGGACAAATTTACTACAATTATTTTATCTTTACTTAGGGTGGGAGCCAGTTCGGCCACATAAGCCAGGGCGTGAGCACTTTCATAAGCAGGAATTATCCCCTCGCATAATGACAATGTTCTAAATGCCTCCAGGGCTTCAGCGTCTACAACATATTCATATTTAACCATTCCTTTTTCTTTAAAATAAGCATGCTCGGGACCCACACCAGGATAATCAAGACCTGCCGATACCGAATAGGCTTCCTCTATCTGTCCGTAATTATCCTGCAGCACATAACTAAAAGCGCCATGGAATATACCTTCACGGCCATAACTTAATGTAGCCCCGTGTTTTTTGCTTTTGATACCCTTCCCCCCGGCTTCTACTCCTATTAACTTGACCGTCCTAAAATTTTTTAGAAACGGATAAAATATCCCTATGGAATTGCTGCCACCGCCCACACAGGCTACTATATAATCAGGAAATCTCCCCTCCGCATCTAGTATCTGCTTTCTGGTTTCTTTACCTATAATTACCTGAAAATCCCTGACCATGGTGGGGTAAGGATGGGGGCCCACCACCGAACCCAGAACATAGAAGGTATCATCCACTCTGGATACCCAGTAGCGAAGAGTTTCATTAACCGCATCTTTCAAGGTTTGGCTTCCCGAAGTAACTTCTATCACTTCCGCGCCCATAAGTTTCATTCTATATACATTGGAAGACTGCCTCTTTATATCCTTGCTTCCCATAAAAACCTTGCATCCCATATTGAATAATGCCGCTGCTGCGGCAGTGGCAACCCCGTGCTGGCCGGCACCGGTTTCTGCAATTATAAATCTTTTTCCCATTTTTCGGGCCAGAAGCACCTGGCCTATGGTGTTATTAATCTTATGGGCTCCAAGATGACAGAGGTCTTCCCTTTTTAGATATATTCTGGCTCCGCCCAATTTTTGGGAAAGTCTTTCTGCATAATATAGAGGTGTGGGCCTTCCTGCATAATTTTTTAAATAATACTTGAGCTCCTGCTGGAACCCCTTATCTTTTTTATACTTGAAATAGTTTTTTTCCAGTTCCTTTAAAGCAGTTATCAGTATCTCCGGTACATACATACCACCAAATGCTCCAAAGTATCCGCTTTTGTAACTGCGGTATCCTTTTCCTGGCCAATCCTTTGCTGCTGCCGACTTTTTTAAATTTTTCTTATTCTCTTTCATCTAAATAAATCCTCCGGTAACCTGTTTCACATTTTACTTTATCCTATATTTTACCGGCCTAGTAATTTTTCTCATACAAATAGTTTATCTTATATTATTTATAAACTGCTTGACTTTCTCCGGATCTTTTTTCCCCGGATAGATTTCCAATCCGGATGAAGCATCTACCCCGAAGGGTTTTACCATATTTACAGCCAGCCTGACATTTCCGGGATTAAGGCCCCCGGACAGTATAACCGGAATCTTACTATTATAATTTCTTATCATCTCCCAGTTAAAAGTTTCACCGGTTCCCCCGTAAGTATCTTTTCTGTAACTATCCAGTAAAATAAAATCCGCATATCCTTTTAAATTTTCTATTATTTTACCTATTTTAACCTTTTCAGCCTTATAATCGCTGTTATGTTTATTTTTATTTTTGATTCTTATCGACTTTATAATTTTAACTTCTCCGCATCTTGTCTTTAAATTTTTTATAAAATCCCTGTCTTCATCCCCGGAAAGCTGCACATAATCCAGCCCCAGACTCTCCGAGCCTTCCAGGATATTTTCAATCTTCTCATTTACAAATACTCCCACTGTTGAAATTCTATCCTCTTCATTATAAAGTTCCTTGACTATCTTTTTTGCTACAGCCAATTCCACTCTTCTGGGACTATCGGTAGATAGTATAAATCCCATGGCATCCACTTTTAACCTGGATACCGTTCTGGCGTCTTCCAGATTGGTAATTCCGCATATTTTTATCCAGACCATATTATAATCCCTCTGTAAATAAAGCCATCTTTTACCTGTTCCATTCCCTTCCTCTTGTTTACAGTAAATTCTCTTTTTTTAATTCCCATTCCATATTATTTAAGGTTCTTTCCAGCTGACTGCTGGCCATAAAATACTCTCCGATTAAAAAAGTACTTATTCCTTTGAAGAATAAATCTCTGATATAGCCGACATTTTTAATTCCACTCTCACAGACCAAAATTTTATCGGAAATATTTCTACTTTTAATGTAACTCAAACAGTCATAAGCTACTTCCTGGTTAACGCTCATATTTTTCAGGTTACGGTTATTTATACCTATGAATGAAGCTCCCGTATCCAGTGCCTTTTCCAGTTCTCTAGTGGTATGCACCTCAACCAGTACATCCAGCCCCAGGCCGCTGGCTAGATCATAAAGCTTTTTCAACTTCTTTGAACCCAGAAGTGAACTGATAAGCAGTACACAATCCGCACCCAGAGCAGCGCTCTGGTAAATCTGAGCCCGATTAAAAATAAAATCCTTTCTTAGAACCGGTAGGCTTGTTTTTCCCCTGACCGCGGTCATATCCCGGTAATTTCCCTTAAAATATAGTGGTTCGGTAAGAACGGAAATGCCACATATAAAACTTTTAAACCGATCATAAAGTAAAGCCGTCTTTTCAATATCAAGCCCGTCATTAATAATTCCTCTGGAAGGAGAGGCTTTTTTAATCTCGGCAATAATATTTACTTTTCCCTTTTTAATATTTTCCACAAAGCGTCCTTTTCTCCTTCCGGTGTTTACCGCAGCAGCCTCCACCAGCCGCTGGTTTTCTTTTAATTTTTCTATCTCCTTCTTTTTTTCGACTAAAATTTCTTTTAAATATTTCAAGTTTATCCTCTTTTAGTGAATTTATTTATTTTTCCTCTTATTTCCTTTTTACTCTTCCATTAATTTTACAGTTTCGAACAATCAAATTCCTAACCTGCCTTTTTATTGGTAAATCGAATTAAACCGGTTAGTTTATCATAGGCTTTTCCGCTCTCAATGGATTGATTGGCCAGTTCCAGAGCCTCTTTCAGGTTATCGGCCTTCTTACCGGAAACTATTGCTGCTGCAGCATTAATGAGAGCAGAATCTCTTTTAGGACCCTTTTCCTTACCGGTAAGAATATCAGTTAAAATTCTTGCATTTTCTTTTGTGTCCCCTCCTGCCAGATCCGAAATAGTAGATTTTCTAAAACCAAGGTCCCGGGGATCGAAAATATATTTTATAATCCTGCCTTCTCTTAATTCTGCCACCGTACTTTTACCGGAGACGGAGAACTCATCAAGTCCCTCTTCGCTGCTGACCATAAATGCTCTCTCCACCCCTAAATTTTTTAATGCATCAATCATAATGTCAATTAATTTGTTATCGAATACACCCAGAACACGGCCCTTTGCCTGTGCCGGGTTGGTAATAGGACCAAGGATATTAAAAACGGTTCTTACACCTATATCTTTCCTTGCTCTGGCCACATATTTCATGGCCCGGTGTGCTTTAGGAGCAAAAATAAATCCTATACCGATACTGTCCAGGCACTCCGAGACATCACTGCATTCCAGATTTATATTCACTCCCAATTCTTCCAGAACATCGGCACTACCACTCCTGCTGGAGACGCTCCTGTTGCCATGCTTTGCGATAGGTACTCCAGCGCCTGCAGCTATAAATGCAGCAGTTGTGGAAATATTAAAGGTATATAGTCCGTCTCCGCCTGTCCCGCAGGTGTCCACCAAATTCGGATGCCTGCTTTTTACTTTTACTGCTTTGTCCAGCATAGCCCTGGAGAAGCCGCTTATTTCGGCAGCTGTCTCTCCTTTCATTTTTAGTGCAGTAAGAAAAGCGGCAATTTGACAGTCGTTTGCATTTCCTTCCATTATAAATTCCATCGCTTTATAAGCTTCATCCTGGGTGAGATCCTTTCCCTCTAAAATTGTTTCCAAAAAAACTTTCATTTTATAAATCTCCTTATCTTATTCCTGGTATTTCTGATACTGTTATATAAAAATCTTATTATTTTATCTTATCTGAATAATCCGATAGCTTTAAAAATAGCGGCGGCTTTATTTAGAGTCTCATTGTATTCACTTTCCGGTTTGGAATCATACACTATTCCCGCACCTGCCTGGATATAAGCTGTATCGTTCTTTACCACCGCCGTTCTAATGGTGATACAGCTGTCAAGATTGCCATCATACCCAAAATATCCTACAGCTCCTCCGTAGGGCCCCCGCCGATCAGGTTCCAGTTCACTTATAATCTGCATTGCTCTTATTTTCGGGGCTCCCGATAAGGTTCCTGCCGGAAAAACGCTTTTTAATGCATCATATATGGAATTATTTTTATCCAGAGTTCCTTCAACTCTGGATACCAGGTGTATAACGTGGGAGTATTTCTCTATATTCATATATTTCTTGACTTTTACACTGTTGTATTTGCAAACCCTGCCCAGATCATTTCTGGCAAGATCAACCAGCATATTATGCTCCGCTCTTTCCTTCTCATCATTTAATAAATCTTTTATAAGAGCTTTGTCCTCTCCGGCATTCCGGCCCCTTCTCCTGGTACCGGCTATAGGACAGGTTAAAATTTTCCTGCCGTTAATTTTAATGAGAGGTTCCGGAGAGGCACCGGTAATTTTAAAGTCTCCAAAATTAAAGTAATACATATAGGGAGAAGGATTTATGGTTCTAAGTCCACGGTAAATACTAAAAGAATCCGAAAATTTACTGGTATAAAACCTCTGAGATAAAACTATTTGAAAAGCATCTCCTTCGGTAATATATTTTTTTACTTTACTTACCGCCCCAAGAAACTTTTCCTTCTTGAAATTGGAATCCAATTTCAGATCTACGGCAGAGCTGTCAATTTCGGTAGAGTCGAAGCTGCCTTTAAAATTATTTCTGCTATCCTGTTTGACTTTCCTTTCCATATTCTCAATTTTTTCAACCGAAATCTCATAGGCTTCTCCGGCAGAAATTTTATCTTCAATCTTAACCGTGGAAATTATTTTTATACGGTTAAGTAAATGATCAAAAACAATTACCAGATCGGTAAGATAAAGCATGATTTCAGGAATGGATAAGCTCTCCCGGGGTAAAGAAATTTTTTCAAAGTATTTTACCAGATCGTAACCTAAATAACCCACCGCACCGCCTACAAAATGATTGAGTTCTGGATTTTTATAAAGATGATATTTCCCCAGGATTTTCTCCAGTTCCAGAAGAGGACTGGCGGTTTTTATCTCATATACTTTTTCGCTGTCCTCACTTAAAGAAAAAATTCCGTTGTTGAATTCTATTGAATTATTACATCCGATCCCGATGAAAGAATATCTGGACAAATTTTTTATCCCTTCTATGCTTTCCAGTAAAAATCCTTTATTCTCCAAACCCACAGTTTTCTTAAATAAAGAGGCAGGAGTTTCGGTATCCACAATATATTCCTTATATACCGGTATTAAATTATAATTTTCAGCTTTTTCCATATATTCACTTTTAGATGGGCAAAACATATTCTTCCGCCTTCCGGATTTTCAATTTAAAATTTTAATTTGAGTTCTCATATTATAAAATCATATAACCACAAAAATTACGGTCCACTATCAAACAGGAAAAAAGCGCACTTCCACCAGGCGCTCTTTCTGCCCGGCTCATATAGGAATACTTTTAGAATTTTTATCTTATTCTTTTGAAATTAAGTAGATTTATGAATGAATTACTGGAAATAAAAAAATATTGAATAAAAACAAAAATTCCTACAGGCCAGGCTCTAGAAGCTTCGCCAGCAGGAATTATCTTTCAGCCACAGGAACATACTGATGAGTTTTTTGGTATAACTACATTTTACTTTATTAATTCTCATAATTTAACCCGATAATATACTGCAATTTTAGGATTTCTATATAATAGCATAATTTTTTATCAAGTCAACTTAAAACAGGCTGGTTTTCCAACTGTAAAATACAAATAGCACATACACTTTGTTTTAGAATACGTGCTATTTTTAGATGCTATTTTATTTTACCAATAATTTAAGTTTTTGGTTATTTCTTCTGATTTTTTTCCCTTTCAGCAGCTTCAAGCATTTTTTTGGCAATTCTAAGTTCGGTTTTTCTTCTGGTCTCTTCGGTATAAACTCTGAGTTCTGCTACCAATCTATTATATCTGGTAATAAATATGGTATCTCCTAAATTCTCAGTCAAATACTTGGTAAGATTAACCCTTAATTCATTGGTATCAATTCTTTTTACTTCGTCATCGTAAGCCATTTTTCACTCCTTAAATATCCTTACTTAATCCCTGTATTATCAATTTTTTTTAATTCTTTATAATACATTTTATAATTAATTTTTATTATTATCTCATATTTAATTAGAAATTTCTATAATAAAATAATTAAATTTTATATTTTAGATTATATTATAAAACAAATTTAAAAATAATTAAATACTTTTTTGAAATTTATATTTTTATTTTATAATATTTTTAAATAGCCCATAAGTATAGCCGCACATTTTAGAAAAGTCAATCTGCAGAAGTAATAGGGGTATGAAGAGAATGGATAGAAATTTTTCCTTTCCGTAAAAGCGACAGCTGCCGCCTCCAACGGATGTTTTAATAAATCTGAGGTATGGTTTATAAACATAGATTATAAAAAGAGGAATCAAGGCCAACAAAATCCATTTGTTTATGTAGAATGCACTGAATAAAATTATTATAAATATCAAAAATGCGGTAAATCTTATAATATGGCGTCGGGGATACATTCTGCCTGCTGCATCACCCTTGGCATATCTGAAAAATTGTTTAGATATTCGTACCGGATTTTCTCTCATCTTCCAGTAAACAACAGCAGCGGGATTGAACTTTATCTTGTAACCTCTATCTTTTAAAACAAAGTTGAATTTCATATCCTCTCCATAATCCATATTTTCAGGATAGCCTCCGGTATCAGTCCATATATTCTTTTTAAAACTTATATTTCTGGATGAAGGCATATACTTTTCGCTTTTTATCTCATTTTTTAGAGGCATAATGCAGACAGCAAGACATTTCTGTGTAAAATTCCTGCAGTACGGCATATTTAAACCCCCCACTGCATCACATGAACTATCATCATAAAACCGGGTAATTTCGGCCAGCCAATTTTTATCAAGGATACAGCCGGCATCACTCACGCAAATAATTCTGCCCGATGCATTCTTTATGGCTTCATTTCTTCCCTGGGAAATATTTGCCCTGCTCTTTTTAATTATTTTTACATTGATTATCCCGCTACTATTTTCAATCCTGGTTTCTGTCCGGTATTCCTTAGAGCTGCTTTCCAATGATATTTCCGGCTCGCTTCCACCCTGAAATGTTTCTATTTTAAAAAACCTCAACACCTTCTCAAAAGTATGATCTCCCGAACCACCGTCAACTATAATTATCTCACCGGGCAGATAAGTTTGTTCCATTAAACTTTCCAGAAATTCGACAACAGCTTCTTCTTCATTATAAACAGTAGTTATAAAGCTTGTATCCGGAAGAATTTTTCTTTCAGTACCTTCTTTTATCATTATCCTGAATTCCTGTAATATAACTTAAGAGTTTTAAAATAAGACATCAGCTTGTTTTTATAACCGCTGCGCGGCTTTAACAGGGATAAAATCATAAAAACCAGTATTCTGTTTAAAATCTCGGCCAGGTAAAGCAGACTTAACACCACGGCATGGGCCAAAGAATAATTTTTTTTAAAATATAATCTTCTGCTTTTCCATATCCCGGTTTCCCGTGCAGCTATATCTCTGGAAGCAATACCGCTGTCAGAGTGCTCTATCACAAAATCGGAAAAATAGTAATTTCTAAAATTCTTCTTATGCAATTTAAAGCAGAGATCGGTATCTTCACTATACATAAAATAATCCTCATCAAACATGCCGGCCTCTAAAAAATAATCCTTTTTTATAAACATAAATGAACCGGCAAGCCAATCTACTTCTCTCCGATGGTTGTGATCCCACCAGCTTAAAAAATATGAACTCAGGATGCGGTTTTTTTTAAATATCCTGTACAGGAAATAGCTTTCATAAAACTGCCGGGCCAGTGTGGGAAAAGACCTTGCACTGAGCTGCAGGGTTCCATCCGGATTCAATATTTTTGCCCCTACAATCCCTGCCTTCTCACTCTTATCTTTCTGGCAGTAGAAATCGATTAAATCCTTCAGATTCCCGCTTACAAACCTGGTATCGGGGTTTAAAAATAAAAGATACTCCCCTCCTGCTTTTATTGCTCCCAGATTAGAAGCTCGGGAGAAACCTAAATTACTCTGGTTTGAAATTAAATGGAAGCGGCCATTTTTTTTATCCCTTTCTCTGAGATACTCGATACTTCCGTCACTCGAATTGTTATCGACTACCAATATCTGGTAATTTAACTTATCTCCCCTTACATGGTCTTCGATACTTTTAATACATTTTTTTATAAAATCCAGACTGTTGTAATTTACGATTATAATACTGATATCCAATGGTTATCCCCCATCACTTATTTTTAACTAATCCCTTATAACTTCATTAACTATGGAAATTAAATTTTTTTCAAATTCAATATTGGAAAATTTCCTGCAGCTGGCAGCTGCGTTCTCCCTGATTTCCTCCACATTCACTTTCCCGTTTATTATATCCAGGGTTATATCCTGAAGTTCCTTCCAATTGTAAAAAAGAAATCCGTTATAGCCATTTTTAATAATTTCTTTCTGCCCCCCCTTGTTTATAACTACCGGAATACAGCCCGCTGCCATTGCTTCTACGGTAGTAATGCCAAAATGCTCGAATTTTTCAGGATGAATTTTTTCATCCTCACCCATTCCGGAGGCATGCCAGAAAATAAATGATTCCCCAAAAATTTCCACCAGTTTTTCCCATTCCACATTGGTCATTACTCTTACCGGACAATTTTTAGCAGCTGCTATTACCTTTTCTACATATTGCAGATGATCAGACCTACTGCTGACCCCGCCTGCCAGACATAAATTATAACCCCCCATTTCTCGGGGGTGCTGTTCCAGTAGCTGTTTAAAAATTTCTACCAGCTCCAGCTGCTTTTTATTATGATGCTCCGGGAAAAATCTACCCACACTCAAAATAATTTTCTCTTTCTTTTTCGATTTAAAACTATCGATATCTACCGGAGGATATAAAATAATACTTTCCCGATCCCATAATTCTTTTATCCAATTTCTGGAATACTCCGAGATGGTAACTATTTTATGGTATGTTTCAAGGAAGGTTAAATCCCGGGGATAGGTCACCAGAAATAAGGGGATATATCCCAGAATTTTAAAAATTATTTTTTTAAAAAGATTTATTTTTCTCCGGTCATAAATAACCGCACCCAGCTTCCTGGAATCCTCGGAATTTTTGTCAATCTCTGCGGGGATAAAAGTATCGGAAGAAATTAAAACCACAGTAGATTCTCCGGCATCTTTTAACGGAACTTCAATGGTTTTAGGGATACCTTTTTTTAGCTCAATATCCTTATTGTAAAGAAATTCATTATCTTTGATTTCTTCCTTAAATACTTTGATGTTTGCTTTCATCAAGTCCAGTGAACTGGTTTGCGGATTTTTTAAACCTAATTTCAAACTCCGGCCTATTTTTTTTACCCTTAATATAACCCTACCACTGCTCCAGCTGCCTCTCCCCAATAAAAATCTTTTGGGATCGTATAAACCTTCATCTACTTTTATTTCATTAAAATCCTTTCCTAATCTGTGGGCAAGTTTAAATAGCCATATTGCCAAACGTCTGAAAAAAAACAGTAAAAATTTATGAATAAACTTAAAATCTACGTTAAAAGGAGTGGGAAAATAACATAAATATATATTTTTACGGCCAAATGCAGGAAGTGAACTTAAATAGGTGGCATTTATGAAGAGATCATATTTTCTGGTAATTTTTACAGCATAATCTTCAGATATAAAAGGAAACATCTTCAGATTCACCCTATCCAGATTCAGATTTAGCCTGCGGGAGACCTCCCCCAGGTCGGCGAATATGTCGGTTATTAAATCTACTTTAAATTTTTCCTCTCTGGATAAGATTTCCGCAATCTTACAGCTATATCGCTCTCCACCCCCGGCGGTTGACAGATACCGGTCATAAATAGCAATCCTTTTCATAAAATACCTGCTAAAAACTTCTAATCCAGCTTTTTATAAATTTATCCCGTACTTTACGGTTAGCTCTTATCTTAATTCTGTTAATTAAATTTTTGGGTATCATATAAAAAAGTTCAAAGAAAATTCTAATCCTTAGGGGTATATCCATTCTTCCCTGTTTTAAACCCTTTGGCAAATTAATCAGATAATATAAAAGATTAATTATACCCGAAAGGACAAATGCCAGATAACTTCTGACAAACAGAAGTGGCCAGCCGCATTTAAAAATCATGAGTAGCCTGTTTCTGATTACATAATAGGTAAAGTCATAAGACCATTCTTTACTTGTTCCGCAGTGGAAATGCCTTACTACCGATTTTGGGGTAAAGAAATTTTTCCAGCCGGCCAGTCTGGATCTCCAGAATAAATCAATATCCTCGTAATAGGTAAAAAAATTTTCGTCAAAATAGCCTGTCTCTTCCAGCATTTTTCTATCCAGTATAAAACTGCTCCCCGAAAGGCCGAAAACCTCCTCAACCCGGTTATATTGACCCTCGTCAAAATTTTCAAAACCTCTATCCCTGCTGTAGAAAGATTTATTTATTTTGATACCGCAGCTATTAATGATATCTTTGCAGTAGATGAATAATCTCTTTGGAATTTTTATTTTTACCGTTTTTATTTTTTTGGACAGCTCCACATCTTTTAATATCTCTTCACCTACCACCAGCTGTAAATTATTGGGGGAGATATATGAACAGCCCTTAAATTGTATTTCAAGGTCCCTCCCGGAATCCCTTACCGGTATGGCCAATATGGCACTATCCTGTGTCCAGTGATAAACCCTGCCATAATCATCAACTTCTGCAGGATAGAATCCATCCAGATATTTAATATTCCGGTCTAAAGTATCACCTAAAACACTTAGTTTTTTATTATGGTATTTACCCTCATTCACGGTTAAATCATACATCTTTATTCCCAATCTCCTGAATTTTCCACTGTATTTGGCCTCCTTTTGATTAATGCTGGCAGTATTCAGTTGAAAAGGCAGATAAGTATAATAAAAAACCACTTTGGGACCCACCGCTCCTATTTTTGAATTATCGGTTGATTGTTTGAAAATAGCCAGCATTTCGGATAGCCAGTCCTTCTCCACCACACAGTCATTATTCATTAAAGCTATATACCGGCCCCTTGCTTGTTTAAATCCTTCATTATTACCCCCGGCATAACCTCTGTTTTTTTTAAGAGCAATCACCTCCACCCAGGGAAATTCTTTCTTTACGAATTTAACCGAACCATCGGTAGAATTGTTATCAACCATTATCATCTGAATTTTTTGGGGAGAGTAATTTAGATTGGATACAGAATTAAAAAGATTTTTTAAAAACAATTTGCCATTGAAATTCACCGTGATAATGGATATTAAAGGGTCATCATCCTGAGCCAATTAAAATCTCACCTTGCCTTCAATCCGCATATCATCCTCTGGAAATTACAATTACACCAATAGTTATTATAAGTGCACCTATCCAGCGTATGGGATTCACATCCTCTTTTAATATGAATTTTGAAATTACCAGTATCAGTACATAGGTAAAACCAATAAATGGATAAGCGAAACTAAGATCTACCGCAGCTATTACTATCAGCCATATGGCAGCCGAAATGACATATAAGAATAAACCGGTTATAACTATCGGGCTTTTAGCTATTCCCAAAAATAATTGTTTTAAAGCACTCAGGCTGCCCAAACTAACCACACCAATATGGTTAATGCCTATTTTCAGCAGCAATTGCCCACCCACTGCAATGGAAATGCTCAATAATATCAATAGTATGGAACTGGTTAAACTCAATTTATTACTCCTCTTAATCATAATTTTTAATAGACCGTTATTGAAACTCCGTATCCAGAAGTTTATATTTTTTTTGCCAGATAATATCTATTGGATACCGTAAGACCCAATACTTTGTCGATATTTTCAAAATCGCGCAGCAGAATTTCCAGTTTCTGGTTAATATCAATTACCAGCCCTGATTTACTTTTAGGTTTAAAATCACCCAAAATCTCTCTCAAACTGCTGATATCATATCCAAGACTTTTAATTTCTTCATAAAGGGTCCTGAATATATTAAAGTATATCAGAAGCAATCTCTCCCGGTTTTTACGATTCAATTCATTTATTTCTCTGTTTATCTGAACCTGAATATTGTTATTGACTGCTTTTATGGATTCGTTATAACTCTTCCTCAAATTTTCAAAATACATGCTGGTTAGGAGGTACATATATCTTCTTAATTTCCCCCTTATGGTTTTATCTTCGGTAAGTTCTACCGAATCCAAAATATCCAGCCGGCTTAAAAGCTTCAATTCTTCAAATTCGTCCTTATTTAATTTTATCTCAAAAAGTTCGAACAATTCATTCTTACCGTATATGTCACCCATTTCACTTGTACTGCCGTAGGCTGAGCTGTACTCGAATTTATCCCATATTCCTTTTTCCGTAATTTCGAAACCGGCGTCTTTCAATATAAATTCAATGGTAAAATCATCAATTCTGGCTCCGGTTCTATTACTTTTGATGCCCTCCCCTAAAAGTCCATAAAGTCCCCTTTTTTCAGGAATGGAAAGGAACAGTAAACCTTCTTTTTTTAATTTTGAGGATAATACGTTGGTAAGATCATAGAAAAATTTTGGAGTAACCTTAAAAAAGGCATTATTTACGATAATGCCATCAAACTTGGTTCTCTGGGTTATTCTGGATTTTAAAATCCCAATCTCGTCCAGCTTACCCTCATCATCCTCCGAAACAATTAAATCACCATCTACTTCCAGACTGAAAATTTTACCCACATCCTTGTGGTCTATAAGCTCCTCATCCCGGTATTTATTGGAGGTTATTTTTAAAACATTGGCACAACCTTCAAAATTACTTTTTATGATTCTGGATATTTTGCTGTTTTGTAAATTTATCAGTTCGATTATCTTTTTCTTATCAACCGAATAGTAGGAACCAACACAATATCTAATCAGCGGCTTGGTTACATTTTCCCAATAAAACCGGGGGGCAATTCTATTTAAATTTTTACTATAAATTTCCCTCAAACTCTTATTGGTTATTATACTTTCTATAACTCTGGCAAGCTGATGAGTGTTTTCATAATTTACCACTTCACCTATATTTTCATTTTTAACGATTCTGGCAATAGAATCCCCTTCGGTGGTTATTACCGGAAGCCGGGCCCATATATAATCCATGACTCTGGTTCTATAAGAAAATTCTGTCTCGATCCTCTCACTGTGAATGGACAGCCCCGCATCAGAATCCAGCAGTAAAGCCTGCCTTAAATTATAGGGGGTCCACTCATTAAAGAATATATTCTTGTCGTATAACTCCAGTTCCCTGGCTAGATTTGTTGCTTCCATGCATTTTTTCATTTCGGGAAGTTTGGGATCGGGGTGTTTTACTCCCATGAATACCAGTTTTATATTCTTCCTGTTTCTGGTAATTTCCCATATTGCTTTGATTGCGGTAATAGGATCCAACCAGTTCCATATTCCCCCTCCCCAT
Organism: uncultured Actinomycetota bacterium; assembly: GCA_964610315.1. Lineage (GTDB taxonomy): Bacteria > Actinomycetota > Humimicrobiia > Humimicrobiales > Humimicrobiaceae > JAQVEM01. Next base: position 66,885 of record CAZSVM010000004.1, on the reverse strand, counting down.
AAGATTATTTTATCCTCTACATTAATATCCGGTATAACATCTCTAATAGATAAATTAGAGCGGGCAGGAGGTTCGGAAGGTATTCCGGAAGGAACTATGTCTATCAATTTTCTTAAAGTATTATCGGAATCATAGTTATAGGGGTTTATTCTGCCCATAGCGTTCAGCATTCCTATCCAGTAATCTCTCTGCTTTTCACTGGCACAAATAAAAAAATCACCGATGGCAAGCTGAAGTTTTAGTATGTTTAAATTATTCTTATCTATCCTGATTCTTTCTATCATGTCACTGCTTCTGAACATCTCCAGGCTTTCCAGATTGAAAGGATTGTATAGATCTACGATAATCTTCCCTTTAAAATTCTTCAGAAAGGGAAAATAGTAAAGAATATGACCCTGAATCAATATAATATCCGAATTCTCGACACTTCTCTGCAGACTCTTATAGTTATTTATTTTATATTGTCTTGATTTAAATCCTTCGGTGTCGATATCCACCTTATTGGGGGTAAGCAAAGTTACATCCAGATAATTGGACAGAACCCTGGCAAATTCATAAAAACGTATACCTGGCCCGGCCATATTTTTACCCACGATATCATAACTTATTATACAGATTCTTGATTGACTTTTTTTACTTGACTGGTCATGCTGTACTTCCATCGTCTCTCCTCTATAATTTGAAATTCACCTAAAATCTTTTATATTCTTAAGATTTTAAGGCTTTTTTTACTTATTTTCAGATTGCAACTATTTTAACTCTAATTTATTCAAGATTAAATGATTTTTTAATTTAATTATTAAATTATAAGGCAGAAATATCAAATTTATAAAATAAGCATAAAAGAGAGGGAAAAACTGGTCACCGGTAGCTTTATTTCTTATCCATCTTGCTTCAGCTCCAAAGAATTTCTTGAAAAAATCCAGAAACCCCAGATTGATTACCGCACATCTGATCCTGTTTTTATGGTAAAATTTATAAAAATTTCTGCTGAATTTTTTCACCGATGCGCCTTCAAAATGTCTGACAATAGAATGGGAATCCGTCACAACCCTCCAACCCAGCTTTTTGACCTTCAGACAATAATCAAGCTCTTCAAAATACAGAGGGCGATATCCGTCATCCAATCCACCTATACCTTTAAACAACCCGAGCTCTGTAATAATAAATGCTCCGGTAATATAATCCACATCCCTTATTTTAGCAGTCTGATCGAAATCATTGCTTTTATCTCTTTCCTGTTCCTGCTCTTTTTTTAAATCCGAATAGTTTTTCCCGAAATTTATATGAAAGGTAATAAAATTATCACTTATTTTTCCACCCAGATGCTGGATAGTATCTTTGTTATAATCGAGTATAAGTCCGCCTGCCGCTCCTATCTTGCCGGTGGGAAGTTTTTCTTCATTTATAATCTTGACCGATGAAATTATCTCTTTTAATGCATCAAGGTTCAGGTAAATATCCGGATTCAATAAAATTAAATACTGCAGGTATTCCTTCGAAATACTTTCCTTTCCAGCTATAAAATTAAATACTGCATGATTGACTGCAGCGGCAAACCCTATATTCTTTTTTAGAGCAATCAGTTTGAAATTAGCGGCATTTATCTCAGGGTACATATTCCGGAATTCCCTGACTCTGGCAGTGGTGCTATCGGTAGAGGCACTATCGATAATTATTAAAAACCAATCCTTATAGGTTTGGGAAATTATCGAAAAGAGGCATTTTCCAATAAAATCCTGACTGTTATAAGTTACAATTACTATTAAACTTTCGATATTCATATTATCCAGGAAGCCAATGCTTATATTACAAGAATTAAAAACGTCAAATAGTCAAATATTTATTATAAATTATGATTTACCCAAATATTTTTCTCTTGATGACTCTTAAATAGCCATAAATTTTATATGCGAAACTTCTTTTTATAATACTTTCAAGCTCCACTATTCTTTTTTCCCTGTCCTCTATCATTTTTTGCTGGTCCAGAGTTATCCGCTCCAAATTAACAAGCGCCTCTTCCCTGCTCGGGAATAATTTTCTTTCTTTTCCCCGGTCAGGTGAAAAAATAGGTTCTTCTGCCCATTTTTGCAGCTGCATGGTAGTTTTATCGAAATTGAAGTTCAGCAGTGCATATTCTTTGCCTGCACTGGCAGTTTTTTTAACTTCATCGCCATGATCAGCCATATAAATTAGTTTCTCACTTAAATCCGTATAATCATTCGGTTTAAAGGTATAACCGATTTTTTCTTTTTCTATGATATCGGTTAATTCACATACGTTTGAAGACAGTACGCACAGACCGGCCCTGAACCAATCCAGAATACGATTCTTGCTGCCCAATTGGACCTCATAAATATCCCTGTCGATATTTATACCTGCATCAGCCTCGAGATAATAATTGGGCACATCCTCTCCCGGTATCCATCCCTTCATTATAAACCGGCTGCGGTAAGAGCTGCCGTCTATCATAGAGAGAAAATAAGGATATGTTTTTAAATCCTGTTCCGGAATCTCTCCTCCGGTAGACACGAATTTAATCCTGGAATTTCTTTCCATCGCAGATATAAGTCCTTTAAACAAAGTGTCAACATCTGTCCAGGTGTTATATCCTCCGGTCCACAGTACCACGAAGTCATCCTCCTTTATGCCGTATTTTCCTCTAATAACATTTTTGGTATGCCTGTAGTCGGTTTGGGGAATGCCGCAGGGAATTACATTTGCAAAATCATAACCGGATGTATATTTGTTAAGTCTGCCTATCGCCCCCAGCTCTCCTATTAAAGCATACTTCTGTCTTGAGGATACACATGAAAAAACATCGGCACTGGTTGTGATATTATATTCACTATTCCAGTAATGAAAAAGACACTGGTCATCACCATCCACATAAGCACGAGCCTGTGCTTCTGCCATTACATGACCGAATAAATCCGCCCAGAACGGAACACTATTGGTGCACCTGATTTTATCCGCTGCTCGGTCATTAATATTATCTTTTTCTTCATTTTTAAGAGAATTAAGCAGTTTTGAGGCCATGTATGAAGGATAAAAAGTACAACCTACCACACAATCAGGTTTAAATTCGTTAAAAATCTTCGATAACAGTTCCCTGCTCTCAAAATCTTCCTTTTTCAGTATATTATACTCAAAATTATATTCAAAACTGTTTTTTCCGTTATTTTCTGCATTTTTAGCAATCTGGCCAAAAGTATCCCTGTAAATAAAATTCTTCATATAACTTGACCTATAATCCTCCGGATATGCTGATGGAATAGCATAATTGCAAACACATATTTTATGACCTTTTTTTAACAGGGACAGCAGGAACTGCCAGGTTCTGATGCCGGTTCCGTATACTTTTCTGTCATTCTCGAAGGGCAGTGGACTCATACCCAGTACAAATATTCTACTCATACTCAAATACTCCAAAAATGTATTACATTTTTATTTTACTGGCTTTACCTATATAATTATAAATGTAAAGTAATAATATTTTCTTTATTATGCCTTATTTTTTAAAAGATTGCTTAATTATAATTGTACTAATAAAAAATTTATACTACCATAAAAAAAACAATAAAATATTAGAAGCAACTTAAGTTCTAAATGAGAGTTATATTTACAATACTGCTGATCATATTTTTATCAATAACCACCCTTTTTAGCATCGCTATAATTAACATAAATAAAACCCCTGGAAACGAAGAAACCTACAGTCAGGAAATCATAGAAACAAATGAAGACCATAAAATAACCATACCCGATTCAAGAGTAGAAACCTTAAATGATACACAGAAATTCTTTGTTACCAATCTTGAAAACATGTTCAGGGACAGCGATGAAACCGAAACCGGTACCGAACCCGAAGATGCCAGTGACAAAACCGAGTCTGTAAATAATAATGATGATGATTCTTATGTGGCCCAGACTCAAAATGAAGAAGAGGAAACCAGCCAGACTCAGCCCGGGGATAGTGAAAGTAACCAAACAGAAGAACAGGAAGAAGAAGGAGAAGAGGAGGAGGGAGAAGAAATAGAAGAAAACACCATGAAGTTCTTCCTGGATGGTGATATGGAAAATGGTATATACCTTGGCAAAACCACGGCAGACCTTGAATCCACCGGGGCATCCCAGCAGTACGGTGAGGATTTTTTAAATACCGGTTTTGAATTTACCGTTAAAAATGATGATAGTTTGAATCTTCTTCCCGGCTCCAAACATTACCTCTATATTTATTTTTACGGAGCAGAATCGGGATGGGATTATAAAAGAGAAGAAATAAACCTTTCAGGCGAAGAAACCACCAACAAAAAAATTACCATTTTTATAGACAAACCGGAAGAAAAAACTATAACCGCCAATCTCCAGTTAATTAAAGGATGGGCTGTTGATCTGAGAAACAATGAAAACCCCGGTCTGAAAAATATAGAAATTTACCTGGATGGACCCAGCGGATATGGAAAATTTATAGGTAATGTTCAATACGGCATACCCAGGCAGGATGTAGCCGATTTCTTTGAAAATCAGAACTACCTGAACAGTGGTTACCAGTTTGAAAAATCGATTAATCTTGAGGCCGGTTCTACCCATACTCTATTTATTTACGCTCTTAGTTCAGAAGATAATTCATTTAATTATGAAACCAGGGAAATTTATCTGTCAGGAATAAAAGAGGAAAAAGCCATAATTAATACTCAAATCAACACCCAGAAATTTAATCAGGACAATACTATTGAAATAACCGGCTGGGCCATTGATAAAAAGGAACTGGAAGAATATCTGAAAGAAAAACAGGAAGCCGAAAAAGAAGCTTCGAAAGGTGAATTCACAATTAAGAAATTAATATTTAACTCCAATAGAGATGGTAATGAAAATATTTACAGTATCAATATTGATGGAACGGAACTTACCCGATTAACTGACAATCCCGGGAGTGACCTATATCCGGAAGTATCACCGGACAACGAAAAAATTGCTTATACTGCTGATATCGGCGGTGTATGGCAGATAATGGTTATGGATTGGGATGGTAGCAATAAAAGGCAAATTACCAATAATAACTTTAGAAGTGCCTACCCAAGCTGGTCCTATGACAGTGCATATATATACTTCGAAGCCTATATCGATGGAGATTGGGAATTATTCAGGATTAAAAGCGACGGGACAGAGCAAAAAAGGCTGACCTTCAATCCCAGTTCTCATGACTGGCATCCAAATGGGCACCCCCACCAATATGCTATTATCTATGAATCTGGAGCCAGCGGCCACGAGAATATTTATGTAATGAATCATGACGGCACAAGCATAAGAAAAATAGTCGGTGACGGCCCCCGAAGAAGGGCTCCCGATGTATCATCCGATGGAAGCAAAATAACTTATATGAGATATTCAGGTAAAAATAGTGATATATGGATCATGGATTATAACGGAAATAATGAAACCAGACTAACTGATAATTCCGATGAGGATGGACATCCGGCATTTTCACCTGATGACCAATATATTGTTTATGAGGAAAAAAAGGGTTCCCGGGAAGATTTAATTTTAATAGACCTTACCACCGGCCAAAAAACTAATGTAACTAATTCCCGTTATGTCGATAAAGATGGCAGTTTTCTTTATCATCAGTAAAATAGCTTATATTTACCGATTTACTGCAATCAATCTAAAATCTGATGTTTAAATTTTCTATCCGAAGACTTGAATTTTAATCTGACTGATACACCTATAGAAATTCCAAGCCATATGGTCCACACAGTTTCCCTGGAAAAAAAATAAAAAGCAAGTTCCGAAACAGTCAGGTTTGAATTGAATAATCTGGTTACCACCAGATTTACTATACCTGTTTTATAAAGTATCAAAGCAACGGCAGGAATACAGCCGGCAATCAAAAATGTCTTTATGTTAAAGTAATTTTTATTTTCTCTTAGCTTCATGCTCATAACTATAAGAAATCCGATCATGAACCCCAGAATAAAAATAATGATGAATTTTAAAAAACTCAAAAAACCGATCGATAGATTATAATTAGCCAGAGCAGTAGTAATGTTATCAAAATAAGCAAAAGCAGTATAATACAGGATTATATTTACAAAACTAAAAATTATGAGGAAAAATCTCATTTCTTTTTCCGATATTGCATTATAATTTGATAGTTCGGTTAAACAAATGTTAACTTAAAAAAATATTAATTTCAATTAATGCTGCATTCTGTTATACTTTAAAACTTAAAAAAATATATGTTTGCGATTGCATAATTATAAACAGTATATTAACTATAATTATCCCATATAAATCTATATAACTTTAAAAATGAGAGCAGTAACTATAATTATTACAATTTTACTTGCAGCGGCAGTAGTATTCCTCGGATTTATAATTTTAAGATATGCCGTATCCAAACCATCACCTGGCAATGAACTTGCCGAATCGGATCAAACTGTTACCACCGCAGATCAAACCGGTACCACCATTGAAGAAGAACCGGAGACCACAACCGAAGAACCGCAGCAAGAATTTGAGGAGGATAAAATTGCGGTAATAGAAGTATACCTCGATGGTGACCAAGAGAGCGGAATTCCTCTGGGAGAAGCGGTGTATGGAGTAATTTCACAGAACGCTTTTAGAATTTACGGCCAGGATTTTTCAGAAACCGGTTACCTTCTGGCCAAAGAAAATAATGAATATAACTTTGAGCCGGGTTCCATTCATTACCTTTATGTATATGCTTTAATACCAAAATATGGATGGAATTATATCCGTCAGAAAATTACCATCCCCGGCGATACCGATTTTGACCAAAACATCAGATTATCCATCGACGATCCTTCCCAAAATGAAACCATAGAAGAAGCCAATAAATCAAATATCAAAGTTTCAGGCTGGTCAGTAGATTTCAGCAGCCAGAATACCACTGGAATCGATAAAATAGAGGTATACTTAAACGGTCCCAGAGGATTTGGTAAATTCCTTGGTGAAGCAGATTATGGAATCGAAAGACAGGATGTAGCCAATGCCTTTGGAAATGCAAATTATACCAATTCGGGCTACTCTCTTTATTTCGATGGGAGCAATCTTGAAGAGGGCAGCGAAAATACTATATATATTTATTCTTTCTCTAACTCCGGAGCTTATTATCTGGGTTTAAGAGACATTACCATGGAAGGTGAAAAGAAGGAACCCAATGCTATAATCTCAGTAGAAACAAATCTAAATGATCAATCCATAGAGATAAGCGGATGGGCCATAAATAGGGACGATATTCTGCAGGGTAAGCCCCGAGACCTGGATATAGAATATTCTATAAAAAAAATAGTATTTACTTCCAGTCAAAACGGAAATGAAGACATATTCAGTATGAATATAGATGGTACCGAACTTACCCGGCTGACAGATCATCCCGGAAAGGATAACTATCCTTCCGTTTCCCCCGATGGGGAAAAAATTGCCTATACCTCGGATATCAACGGTACATGGCAGATTATGGTAATGAACTGGGATGGAACAGAAAAAGTACAGCTTACCAGGAACCCGTGGAATAGCGGATATCCGGCCTGGTCCTTTGACGGAAGATTTATTTTTTTCGAGGTATATCAGGATGGAGATTGGGAAATATACCGGATAAACAGTGATGGAAGTAATCTCAAACGGTTGACATTTAATCCAAATGTAGATGACTGGCATCCTTATGGCCATCCTTTCCAGTATAAAGTCATATATGAATCCGGAACCAGGGGGAATGAGGACTTATATATTATGGATTATGACGGAGATAATTCAGAAAGAATCTCCGATATAAATATGAGAAAAAGAGTTCCTGCGGTGTCCATAGATGGGAAGATAATTGCTTTTATGGGCTATGATGGCAACAATTCCTCTATTTATACTATGGACGACAACGGAGAAAACATAGAAAAAATTAGCGGCTCACTAACAAACTGCAGCCACCCTGATATCTCTCCGGATAATAAATATATAGCTTTTGAATCACCTGACGGACAGGGAGAGATATATATAACCAATATCGATGGTTCGAATCCAGTAAAACTGACTAATATTCCGGGAAACGATTATGATCCTGCTTTTCTATATCAGCTGCCTTAACTGACTCTGAATTTACCTTTTCCGGTTTTCCAATTGATGTATGCTTATATTTTCTGCCAAGAAAACTGAAGCGGATTGATGAACCTATAGCAAATCCTAACCATAAGGACCATATGGCCTGTCTGGAGAAAAGATAGAATGCCAGCTCACTTAATTTTTCGCTGGAGTTAAAAAATTTATTTATAATAAAACTGGTTATGGTACCTTCAGATAATATAAGACATATAAATGGAAAAATTCCAACAATTACTAAATTTCTAAAACTAAAAATGCTTTTTTTTATCTTTAACCGCAGTACAAGCATCACCATTGCACCTATACAAAATCCAACAATCAAAAGTGCCGCCAATTTGATATAATTCATTGCAACAGGGGATAAACTTATTACTCCTAAAATTTCCAGAATTTTATCGAAATAGGAATACATAAGAATATAAAAAATTGCATTGATAAAAGAAAATACTATCAAAAAAATTCTCAAATTTTATCCTTCCTTCTATTTATTAATCATTCCCATATTTAAATTATCCATAAACCTGTATTCGAAATATTACAGTTTCTGGCCAATGCTGCCAAGATACTGGGAGACATAACTAAAAACCGTATGGGCTACTATAATGGCACCCTGCTGACTATAATGCATTCCATCAGCCAGATATGCTCCCGGATTTTGTGACAGTGGGGTTACCACATCTATAACAACCGCTCCACGTTTTGCAGCAATTTGCCTTATTATATCATCATATGAGGCATATCCTTCTTTTCCGGACCGGTAAATAGGACCAACAAGGTTAATAAAAACTCTGGCGCCCAGGTTTTGCGCCTTTGTAACTATACCTTCCAGGTTAGCTTCGAACCCCGAAACGCGAGGTCCCACATCATTGGTTCCATAAGCAATTATAACTATATCAGGATTGTATATGGCCACGGTACTATCAAATCTTGCATAACCATCGCGAGCCATCTCGCCGCCCTTTCCACTGGCAATGGTATTGTAATCAGCATAGGGATAATTAGCCTCCAGAAGATCATCAAACATCTGCACCCAGTTGGACATTTCTATCAAGGAATCACCCATGGCCACGATAGTCATATTAACATGTCCCTCCACATTAAGGCTTTTGGCTGGCAGCTCAATTTCTCCATTGGAGCTTTCAATTTTAAAGTGAATAGTTATTACTCCACCCGAATTAGCCAGATCTTCATTTACTTTCATACTAAAAGTTATTTCTTTTTCTTCTTCTATACCCAGATCTTTTAAGTCCCATATAAGACCCCTTATATCATCACTCCAACTGATTCCTTCCGGAGTACCTGATCTGCTAATGTAAGTGGCTCCGGCAGGTGTGGGGCAGATAACTCTATAATTTTCCTCTTTTTTATCACCGGTATTTCTAACTATAATTTTTACGTATATGGTCTCACCGGGCCAGAGCTGTCTGCCATTGGCATCATATATATAGGCTTCCGATGTGGTTAAATCGGAAAAAAGGCTTAATTGTTGCTCTACCGACCTTTCTATAACAATCGATCCATATTTTAAGGTACTCTGATTAATTATAAGTTCCTGGCCGCCTAAGTCATCTTTTACCTTAACTTCAAAGGAAAAGGTCTTTTGTTTATTTGTCTCTATATTATCAACCTTCCACAGTACATAATTATCCTTATATTCACCTGATTCGGTTATAGAATCTTCGACTATATCCACATATTCCGACAGATTGCTTCTTATTTCTATATTGTAAGCATCCATATCTCCGGTATTCTTTACTGTTAAATTATATTTTATAACATCACCTAATCTTATAATTTCACCATTTTCATCAATGGCTCCCAATCTAAAATTATTTAAATCAGGACTGCTTTCAATTTTACTAACTAAATCGGCACTGATATCATCATTAAATTCATCTCCGCCGCTTTTATACCTGAACTTCACTCCATTTAGTTTTATTAAAGTACCGTTATCTAACGGCTTCTCTACTTTAACTACGAAATTCAGTGTACCTTTTTCAGATCTCTTAACATTTCCAATTTCAAAAGCCAATGTTTTATCATCTTTGGTTAAAATATCATTATGATCCGATGATACAAAAAAGGTATACTCCGGCACCTTGGATTCTATTACCAGATCCTCTACATCCCTATTTCCTGTATTCTTGTAATTTATTACATAGATTATCTGGTCACCGGGTTTTAAATACTCACTGGCATCACTGTACACAAAACTAAATCGTTCATCATCAAAATTTGGCTTGGTAAGATAAATTTTGAAATAATAATATATAAAAAATGAGACTGCAATTACCGTAAATATAACTAGAGGATAAATCCATTTTTTATTATATTTCATATAATCCAAAAATTTATTAGACATTTACATTATCCTAATTTCAGTATTATTCCATTATTTGATTTATAAAAAAACAGTTTTATATTATATCAAAAAGTTAACATTCAAATAAAGCTTTCTTTTTCCAAATCTAATTTTTTATGTTCATTTCAATATCATCGCAGTTGATATAATTACCACCATAAGTTACCCTGAATTTTATAATAGATTTCTGGGGACTTTTGCCCCTAAGTTCCACCATTAAATTAATCTTATCATTTCCGTCTATTATATAAGAATCACTTACCCACATATATATACCGCCGCTCAAACCGGGGTACTGGTTGATATATCCGTCAGGGCTCACTCCCACCAGTTCGATATTATCCGGAAGTTCAAGTTCAAGAGAACTTATTCTGGCTTTATCCTTATTGGTGTTTTTTATAGTATATTCCACTGTAAATTCCTCTCCAACCTTCTCAGTATGATCATTAACCATATATTCGATTTCAATACTTCTATCCAGATTTAAATAACTAACATATTGATCAGGTGGAATGTAACTGTTAAATTCAACTCTTTTTATATCATAGAGATTAATGGTTCTCATATCTTCAATGCCGCCCCAGTATCTAACTGCACCCCTGTAACCTGCTTCCGGAATTAAAGGCCATTTTGAGGGAGAATTGTTATCATAGGGCCAGGCAAAAAATAGAACTTCATTCCCCAGATGGGATTCTATATCATCCTTTGACCGGGTAAGTTCATCCATAAACTCCTCATCGGAAGCCAGGCCCAATCTTACATGGTTTACAGTATGTGATAAAAACTCACATCCATACTCATACATCTCTTCGATTTCGGGCCATATAAGCATCGGCCTTATTACATCGGTTCTGTTATTGAAATAGGCATTGGTCTCTCTGTCGGCATCCGTTTCTCTTACTGCACCGGTAACCAGAAAAACAGTCATCTTATATCCATACTTTTTAAGAATAGGAAACCCATTGGTGTAAACATCCTGATACCCATCATCGGAGGTTATGATCACTGGCCTTTCAGGAAGCGCTCTTCCAAAATCTATATAATTCAAAAGATCGGTAAAGGTAATGGTTTCATATCCGTATTCTTTCAATACCTCACATAATTTTTCAAAATGGCTGGTATAAAGTTCTATAGCCGCTCCTATATGATCCTCTATGGCATGCAATCCTATTATAGGAATAAAATTTCCTTCAAATGGCCTGACACCATAAACCATTATACTGGAATCGGAACTTATAAAAGAACCTCCTTCATCCGAAGATATTCCCAGTCTGCACCATACCGATGTATCTTCAGTTATACTATCTATCAAGCTCAAATCGGTATTAAAAGTAATTTTCTCACCTGCACCCAGGATATCAATGTTCCAACTGGTTTCTTCTCCATTCGATTTGAAAAAGGGGGAAGTAATAAGATTAACTTTTACATTCTTTGCTTCCATGCTGCCGCTATTTACCACAGTTACATTTACCTCTAAATCTTCACCGGGATAGGTGTCGCCGCCATTTACATCTACAAATTCTACATTAGAACCGGAAAACGACGGAAATAAACCTTCAGTACCCTTACTGCTATCATTGCCCCTGCTTCCCATTCCAGCAAACAAAGAACAACCTGCAGGAATTGATGAAATAATTATTACCAAAACAAATAATATAATTACATTAATTAATTTTCCAGGATTTTCTTTTAGAAACATTATGACTTTCTTTTGTTTTATTTTACCTGCTTTTTTTTACTTTAAATATAATAGAACTGCCCTGTAGATTAACCATTGTATTAATCCTTTATTTCTATTTCAATATCATCAGCGTTAACATAGACTTCATTGGTAGTTAACCTAAATTTTATAAGTGATTTTCCGGGCCTCACGCCCCTTAGTTCTACAATTAAATTTATTTCACTTTCTCCCTTTATGATATATGAATCACTAACCCACATATACATACCGCGGCTCAAACCGGGATCCTGGTTAATATATCCGGAAGGCTTAGTTCCTATAAATTCAATATTATCGGGAAGTTCAAGTTCCAGTGAGCTAATTTTAATGTTTTTCTTATTTTTATTTTGAATGGTATATTCAATAGTAAATTCCTTACCAAAATCTTGGGTATAGCTATCGCTTGAGTAACTTATTTCTATATTGACTACCGGTTCAATAACTTTATAAAGTTTCAATACTTCATTGTATCTCTCCCAGGAATAAGTCCTTCCTATCTGCTCGGCATCAAACACGGATAATAAGGCATTGCTGTTGCCTACAAAATATACCGTAATACCCTCATTAAGAGACTCGATCATATCCTCAACCGTATATTCCGGAACTTTATGGGAAATATACTCTATATTTTTATCACCATATTCGTATTCATCTACATACATTCCGATACTGGTGGATTTTGCAAGAACATATACTTTTGAGTTACTCTCCATATTGTTGAAAGCATTATCCCAGAACTTATAAACATCGGGAGGTTCCGAAAGGTCAAGCTTGGCATAATTTTCCAGAATAAAGGAAAGGGGTAGAAAAATAAAAAATAAAACTATAATTGCTATTAAAAAATACTTTAAAAAGTCATCAACTTTTAAAACTTTTTTATTTCCCAATGACTTATTAAAAAGAAAAATCGATCCATTCAGTATAAATAACAATCCAAAACCGATATAAAAAGAAAAGACAATCATAGAATCCAGCAGGTAATTCCGGTCCGCATGTCCGATATACAGCGGCGGCACCACAAAATTCAAAATTATCAGTAAAAATGTGCAGAGCCCGAACTTTATATTTTTTTTAATCAGAAAGATAAATCCTATCAACGCAATAATAATAAAAATGACGCCGTAAGCATTATAAACTATTCCGAAATAATCCTTTATTACCTTAAAAATCAATGAAATGCTTTTATCGCCAAAACTTCCCCCGTGCACTTCCCCGGTCACGTTTCTTCCGGTTACATAATAAAAAAATCTAATGGGAGTGGTTACTTCTCCATATCCCTGAAGAGATCTTATGGGAAGGTATAAATAAGACAGGAGGGGCAGGACAAAAAATAATATACTTACAAAAATTGCCTTTAAATTTTTAAAAATCCGGTGATTTATGATAATAACGTATAAAACAATGGCCGGGACCAGGAAAAATGTAAGGGGGTGATCGGTCAAACTCAGGCCAAGGCAGAAAAAGAAAAAATATAAATACTTCCTGGTTTTATTTTCACTATAAATAACTGCCGAAAAAAGGAGCAAAGCCACAAAAAAACTGTTCAGGGTGTCGAATTCCATTCTGTTTGCCACTTCCCAGAAAGGCACAATAAAAGCAAATATCATGGATCCCATGAAACTTACGAACTCATTTTTCACCAGCCTGTTAATGGCAAGAAACAAAAATAAAATAGTAAGCGCGCCGAATATTGCAGAAAAAAGATTGAGCCTGTATGCCAGATCTCCAATGGGTAAAAAAGTAAAAAGCTTTTCCAGCATGGAAAATGTGGGATAGCCGGTGGGTACCATAAGGCTCATTTCCGGAATCTGGAGTGCGTACCAGCTGGTATCCCCTCCGATTAATTTAGGTTCCAGAGTCAGTATATAAATAACCAGTGGGATGGTAAATGAAAGAATCGAAAATATAATTACTTTCCTATTCAAAAGGAATTCTTTGATCTTTTGTAACATACTCTCCTTAAAATAATTTCTATTAATATTAATCTATAAATTAAATATTATAACCCCAGCAATAACCAGAAGGTTCCCTATAATTCTAAATCTATCGATATCTTCCTTAAGGACCTTCCATGAAAACAACATTATAAAAAAGTAGCTTAATGCAGTAAAGGAGTAAAAATTCGAGAAACCCATTACTCTCATGGCAATTATGGAAAGCATGGGAACCAGTAAAAATAAAAATATGCTTATAAGCAGATATTTATTTTTAAAATTATGAATCAAAGGTTTTTTAAAATCCACTCTGACCGCTCCCATTTTAAGAATAAGCTGGGCAAGAGCAACCAGGAACTGGGTTATAATCGCTAAAGAAATATAAAGCATATATTAGACTCCTTCCAGCTTTTTACTGGACATGCTTATAATAAATACGCCAATTACTATTATGGTAGATCCTACTATTTTCTTTAAAGTAATAGGCTCCTGGAATAGAATCTTTCCCAGAAACAGCGAGAGAAAGTAATTCAAACTCAGGAATGGATATATAAAAGACAGCCGGAATTGTCTATGCAGAATAAACCAGAACAAAAATTTCAGGCCATAAGTTATTATAAGAACGGCGAGCCAGAAAATAAAAATCCCAGAGAGTTTAAAATTTATCCCTATATATTTACTTGCTATTACACTTAGTAAATTAATACTGATAGTGAGAACAAGTATAAGGATATAAAAAAAATCTTTATTAATATTTTTAAATTTCATTTTTGATTTTTTAGCTAATTAAACCAAATAAATATCGTGAAACACATTTTATATCAAAATTAATCAAATTATAAGTTTTTTTATGCTGTATAAAAAAATAAAAAATCTTAAAGCCTATTATTTTTTATGTTATAGTTATAAAATTATTCAAATTGGATTACACTGTATATACCGGTTATCTGGATAACTTTTGACTTAATTATACCGGAATGGTAAAGACAGATTTTAAAACAGTTCGGTTCAATAATAAACGATACAAAGATTTAATATGGTTAAAGTTAATATAGCAAAGGCAATATGGTAAAAAAATTACTAGTGGCAATTCCTGCCTATAACGAAGAAGAAAAAATAGAAGAAGTAATACAAAATATTCCGGAGAAACTTAAGGAAGTATCCGAAATTCATATCCTGGTTATCGATGACGGCAGTACAGATAAAACTGCAAAAATTGCCGGGGATTCAGGTGCAGAGGTCATAAAAAATTACCGTAATATGGGACTGGGTGCAACATTTGGCAAGTGCATCCAATATGCTCTGGACCATAATTTCGAAATTATGGTCAGTATTGACGGAGATGGCCAATTCAATCCCCAAGATATTCCCAAACTTATTAAACCTATTATGGAAGAAAAAGCTGATCTGGTAACCGCTTCCAGATTTATTAATAAAAGCTATTATCCACAGATGCCTCTATCCAAGTTCTGGGGAAATAAATTAATGTCAATATTTATAAGTAAGCTGGTTGGTAAAAGGTTTTACGACGTTTCGTGTGGATTCAGAGCATATTCCCAAAGAGCATTGTTATATTTAAATCTACAGGGTAGTTTTACCTATACTCAGGAGATATTTATTGATCTTTCATTCAAGAAACTAAATATTATTGAAATTCCCATAAAAGTAAAATATTTTCCTTCACGGGTTTCAAAAATTTCCTCCAAACTTTTTACTTATGGAATAAATGCTCTTAAAATTATTCTTGAAACTTATCGAGACTATAAGCCGTTTACTTTTTTTTCTTATATTGCCCTCTTCTTTTTTATAATAAGTGTCTTTTTTGGATCAATTTTACTTTATACCTATATTTCAATAGGGTCATTCCATCCAAACATCTGGTCAGGATTCGTAGGGGGAACTTTTCTTTTTATTTCAGTTACATTCTTTATAGTAGGTATATCAGCAAATATAATTAAAAGAATCAGGATTAACCAGGAAGAAATTTTATATCTTTTGAAAAAAATTATCAGAGAGAATAAATGAAAAGAATTTTGTTTATAAAAATTTTATATTATCTTTTTTTTGCGCTTGTTTTTTTACTGGCATTAATCATTTTTTTTGAAATCACAAATTTTAGCTTATATAATAATTACCTGAGAGATTTTTTTCATAAATTACTGGATATTTTAAATTTCTAATATTGACGAATTTATTTTTAGTGAAATAATACCAATTTATGAAGATATTTCTTTTATTTACGGAGATAAATCAAAAATTCGGCCCTTTATACTATCAGCATGGACTGGCTTTTCTTTCTGCTGTGCTTAAAAAAAATGGCATACAATCCATTTCTCTAATACATTTTACCAGAGAACCCAATCCTAAAAAATGGGAAGCTTATATCAGAGAGCAGAATCCGGATATTATAGGCACATACTCAACAACAGAGCAGTTCCATTTTATAAAGAAACTGGTTAATAATGTCCCTAAGGGTATATTTACAATTTGCGGAGGGCCCCATCCCACCTCTTACCCAATGTGTATCGAAGACATCCCCCGATTAGATGCCATCTGTATCGGAGAAGGAGAGTACCCCTTATTGGAACTGGTGAATGCTCTAAAGGCTGGCAGAGACTGCAGTAAAATAAAGAATTTATGGGTGAGGATTGGGGGGAACATTATAAAGAATGAAACAAGGCCGTTTATCGCTGATCTGGATAAACTTCCGTTCGAGGACAGGGAACTCTTCAATCATCAGAAATCAATTGACCGGTATGGATTTGCACAGGTACGAGTACTGACAACCAGAGGCTGCCCATACCAGTGTACTTACTGTGCAAACAGGAGCATAAGTGAATCTCAACCGGGAGGTTATGTCCGCTTCCGTTCCGCCGAACATATAATGGAGGAGCTAAAATATCTTAATGAAAGGTACAGATTTAAAGAAATTTTCTTTGATGATGATATTTTTATGATGAATAAAACAATCCGTAAGAAATTTTGTGAGAAATATCCCCTGGAAATTGGCAAGCCTTTTATTTTCTGCAGCCGTGTGGGGATTTGTAATGAAGAAATGCTGAAAGAATTAAAGGAGGCAGGGGGCCGCAGAGTTGATTTGGGTCTAGAGTCCGGCAATGAGGAGCTGCGGCGAAAAATTTTAAAGAGAAATATGACCAATCATCAAATTCTAAAAACCACAGCAATGGCCAAAAAAATCGGATTTCAGGTTAAAACCCTGAATATGGTCGGACTTCCCGATGAAACCATAGGAAAACATCTGGACACCATTAGTTTAAACGTTGAAATAAAACCGGATGTAGTAAGTATATTCGTATTCTATCCTTATCCGGGGACGGAGCTCTATAATTACTGTATCCGGAAGGGATACTTCAATCCGGATGAACCTCTGCCCAGAGGATACATCTCGCGGCGAGGTTCATTACTTAATCTCCCCCATTTTTCCAGAAATGATATTGCTCGATGTTTCCAGAGATTTGGATTCCGTATTTTCAGAAAGTTTTCCATTGTAAAGGCAATAGGGTATGCTGTCATATACTCCAGATATGGTGAGTTTTCCATGAATGCTACCAAACGATTTCGCAATATTATAGCCAGATTATTGTCCGGTTTTTAATTTCTCTTCTTACAGGAAATAACCACCCGGGGAATTTTTTATGGAATACTGGACATTTCCACTCTAAGTTTTAAGATTATCCGATGTTTCCGGTTTTGTTTTATTGAATCTGTCTTCTAAATGGGGCCTTACGATATATATAATTCCTCCTATGGTTCCCATTATAATCAGCATAAATAATATAAGAAGGGAACATAAAGCAGCTTTCTCACTGGTTACTCCCATGGCAATCAGGATAAAAACCAGAGAATTTTCCCTCAATCCGATGCCGCCGATAGAGATGGGGATCATGGCTATGGTTGCCACTACCGGCACAATAAATATAAATGCGGTTAAACTTAAATTGATTCCCAGAGCTCTGGCCGCCAGAAACCAGTTGAGTATAACCGTAAATTGAAGAAGAAAGCTAAAGACCAGTACTACCACAAGCGCCCCTTTATATTTTTTAAAGCTCATCAGGGTATTATAAACATTGGATAATTTTTCATTTATTTTCCGCATAAATTTGAACTTATTGGAAATTTTACCCAATCCGAAAAAAGAAGGATTGATGATTAAAAAAGCCAGAATTATGGTTATTATAAAAAATATAACGATAGGAATGATTACCGAACGGTGGCCGATAGCGGTAAATCCTAAAAATAAGGCTATAATTGCATAAGTTGCAGCGCTTACCACCCCGGAAAATCTCTCCACCAGAATTACCGAAGCTGACACACCCAGGGGAATCTTACCCTTTTTTGAAGCATCATAGGTTCTGAATACATCCCCTCCGATGCTGGTGGGTAGAAAATTATTGAAAAAAGAACCTATAAGTACGGTAACACTTAACGTGGCCGCACCCAATTTTACTTTCTGGGTATTTAAAAGAGCCTTCCACCTGACCGCAGTTATATAGGTACCCAGAGCATGGGTTGATAGCGCAAGGATAAGCAAAATCTTATCCGATGATTTTAAAATTTCAACTACACTGGAGAAATTTTTTATCTGTGTCTTAATCAAATAGAAAATAAGAGAAGCACTGATTATGATTCTGACCAGAAGAAGTATTATTTTCTTATTTTTTTTGTAAAAAGAAACAATCCTGTTTTTCATCCTTTATTAAATAAACTACTCAATCATTTTCTAAACTTGGCAACTCTTGCCGGTATTCCTGCTGCTATGGAGAAAGGGGGTATATCTTTTGAAACCACAGCTCCTGCTCCGATAATAGCATCTTTTCCTATGGTAATACCGTCAAAAACCATGGCACCTGCTCCTATCCAGCAATTCTTTTCTATCTTTATACCATAAGAAGGCTTCTCCTGCTCGGATATGGGAATATCTACTCTGGAATAATCATGTCCCCCGCCGATAATATATACATATGCGGAAATTAAGGTATTCTCCCCAACTATCACCCTGCTGGTTGAAACTATCTCACAGTTAAATCCTATCACTACATTTTTTTCCAGGATTATATCGCCATTCTTGCAGCTTAATATACTGTTCCTGCCGATAAAGATATTTTCCCCTATGCTGATACCTTTATTGTCCAGTCCCTTGGCGTCTAGAACACCGTAATCATCTATTACTACATTATCTTCGATAGTTATCTTATGAGGATGCCTTATAGTTACCGATTTTCCAAAACTCACTCCCTTGCCTACTTTCTTAAACAACATGGGATAAAATAAATTTCTAAAAAAAATGCCAATAGCTCCACGCATATCCTGAAACAGCAGGATTATTAATTCATATTTCAACAAATTAAAAAAGCCTTTCCTTCCCACAAATAAATCCATGTATTTGGCAATTTTTGACCTGTTTCTAGCAAAAAGTGCCTTTTGTATCTTATCCTCATATCTTTCTATTTCAATCAACTCCTTTTTCCAACCGGCAAAAACCAGCTGCCAAAGAATACATTTAGAACATTTAATATACTAAATATTTCATATATTTGACATCATTTTCTAGTTTCTCAAGTGATCCCCTATAAAAATCCTCAGATATTCCAGAGGAATACCCAGAAAAGATTTTCTCCCAATTCTATCACAATCCCTGCAGGGAAACCTATCATCAATTATACCAGACCTAAATGCTTTTCTTATATTCCTTATAGTTTCGCCATTGAAAATTTCCTCTATCCTCCTTTCATTAATATTACCTATATAAATTTTACCTTCGAAGTCCTGGGGACATAAAAACACCCTTCCATCATAAAATATAGTAAGTGAGTACCAAGGGAAGGTACAGGAACTTATTTTTTTGTTTTCGACTCTCTTATTATCTGCCTCATTTATCTTAAGCAATCCTCCCCAGTTATGGGCAGTCCTGGTTACTATCTTATCCAGTGGAAGATTTTTAAAATTCTTTAAAAAAGCTTTCCTTTGTTTTATGGTCTCCTCTCTGGACAATTTTATTCCGTTACCTATAACCTGGATAATGGTATATGGTTTTTTTGATTTCAATTGCTTTTTTACCTTAAGGAAATTTTTTATATTAGCTAAGCTTTTATCAAATTCGGCACCAATTCTGTTTTTTTCATATACTTCTCTGGTGTACCCGTCAAATGAGAAGGAGATTAAATCCAGACCGGCTAATATTATGTTCCTGTCCAGTTCCTTATTCATAAGAGTAGCATTGGTATGAATTCTGGTTTTAACTCCCTTTTTAGCGGCATAAGCAATCATTGGTATCAGGTTATTATTAAGAAGCGGCTCTCCTCTATGAAATAAATTAACATCATGGACCTTGCCGGCTATTTCATCGATTATTTTTTTAAACAGCTGAAAATCCATATCCCCCTTCTGATACGGCGGCAGATCTTTATTGACGCAAAAGCGGCATCTTAAATTGCATCTGCTGGATAATTCGATCCATATTCTGATGGGATAATAACGGCAATTGGTTCTTTTAAAGCAGTAATTTATATAAATCCGAAGCAGGCTAAAAATACGGTCTAATTTATTCATTATAAGTTCATATTTACTTTAGAATCATTTCTTTTATTACATATGTAGGTCTATTTCGAACTTTATGATGTACCCTCATAAGCACTTCTGCCAGAAGCCCCATGGTAATAAGCTGGATTCCTATAAAAATCATAAATATGGACAGAATAAACAGCGGCCTATCCGAAAGGGATTGACTGAAAAATATCCTCATTATAATTAAATAAAGTGTCATAATAAAACCAATAGCT
The DNA here is from genome assembly GCA_964610315.1 of uncultured Actinomycetota bacterium. Taxonomy (GTDB): domain Bacteria; phylum Actinomycetota; class Humimicrobiia; order Humimicrobiales; family Humimicrobiaceae; genus JAQVEM01. Next base: position 45,948 of record CAZSVM010000004.1, on the reverse strand, counting down.
GCCGAAAATAAACCCAGCAGGCCGAATATCTGTATGGGTCTCTGTGAATAACTTAAAAGAAATTTTACGGTGATTATATCCAGGATTACTTTTATGGTCCTGGAAAATCCATACTTGGATTTTCCGTATTTTCTACTGTGATGCCTGACCGGAACCTCCGCAACCCTTACTCCCATCCAGCTAGCTATGGCAGGAATGTACCGATGCATCTCACCATACAGGTCAATGTTTTCTATCACTTCTCTCCGGTAAGCCTTTAGAGTGCATCCATAGTCATGAAGATAAACTCCGGTAAGTTTCGATATTAATTTATTGGCGATCATGGAGGGAAATCTCCTGGTTACAGCTTTATCTTTTCTGTTCACCCGCCACCCGCTTACGATATCATACCCTTCATTTAATTTCTCCAGTAAAAGGGGGATATCGGAGGGATCATTCTGCAAATCCGCATCCAGAGTTATTATTACTTTGCCGCTGGTAAAATCAAAACCGGCACTGATAGCCGATGTCTGCCCGAAATTTCTTCTAAAGCTGATAATTTTATATAATTTATTTTTATCATGAATCTTTACCAGCTCATCAAGAGTACCATCGATACTTCCATCATCTATAAGCAGCACTTCATATTTCAGATTCATCCCGGAAAGAGTTTTATCAAGTTCCCTATACAATTTCGCTATACTTTCCTTTTCGTTATAAATAGGAACAACTACAGATAAATCTATATCACGTTTACTATTTTTTGAAATATTATTCATTCAAAAGCCCTTTTCCCATTTTTTCTTTATACCACCTGACAAATTTAATCAAACCCTCCTCTATATTGGTTTTAGGAAAATATTTTAACATTTTTCCTGCTTTTCTAATATCCGCATAAGTTATATAAACATCACCCAGCTGATTTTCTAAAAATTTTAGACTTGCTTTCTCCCCAGTAACAGCTTCTATTAATTTTACCAGATCTATTAATTTAACCGTATTCGAATTGCCTAAATTTATAACCTCAAAACCTTCTATCCGATTAAGGCTGTTAACCACGCCGGAAATCACGTCATCAATATAAGTATAATCCCGGGAAGATGAACCATCGCCATAGATTTCTATCTGTTCTCCTTTAAGTATTCTGCGGGTAAATTTATGCACAGCCATTTCTGGCCTCTGCCTGGGGCCGTAAACGGTAAAAAATCTAAAACAGAAAATTGACATCTTATACAGGCTATGATAAGTATAACAGATTAATTCCCCCGCTTTTTTGGTAGCGGCGTATGGAGATATTGGATGATCAACATTATCATCCTCCGAAAAAGGAGTTTTCTTATTTCCTCCGTAAACGGAAGACGAGGAAGCAAAAATAAATTTAGGAATATTATATTTTTTACAGCATTCCAATAAATTAATTGTACCCAGAACATTTACCTTCTCATATAAAAGAGGCTCTCTTATTGACGGTCTTACTCCTGCTTTTGCCGCCAGATGAATCACTATTTCAACATCATTCTCTAAAAATATCTTCTCCATTTGATCCACATTGCAGATATCCGAACGATAAAGCTTGAAATTATTATTATTAACAATTTTTGAGATATTATCTTCCTTTAGACCAGGATTATAAAAGTCATCAAAGTTATCAATACAAATTACCTTAAATCCCATATTTATTAATTTTTCACAGAGATGGGAACCAATAAAACCTGCACCACCAGTGATTGTAACACTCATTGCTTTTAATATTTATAATTTTTAATTTTCAAATAAAATCATTTAAAAAATTTTTAACTAATTATAACAAAAAATTACTTTTTATTAATTATAAAATCAATAAGTTTCATTATCTTTCTTTAAATAATCAAGATAAACTTATATGTTATTTATGTCTTTAAATTACCCTTATGGTTATTAAACATAAAATAATAGAATTTAAATCAAATTTAATGTATATTTACATAAAATAAATTGACAATAAATTAAAATATTTTCTAATAACATTTAAATTCACATAATTACAATTTTAAAAGATGGATTAAAAGATGGAAATTAAAGATTTATACAAATCTTTAGAGAGTAAAAAGAAAAAAATTGCTGTAGTTGGTCTTGGTTATGTTGGATTACCTCTCCTTATAGCATTCAATAAGCATTTTAAAGTTATTGGTTTCGACATAAATAGTAAAAAAATAAAAAAACTGCAGAATGGAATAGATGAAAATAATGAGATTAAAAATAAAAAATTATCTTCTATAGATAGCATTTTAACCAGTAATAACAAAGATCTAAAAAATGCAAATTTCTTTATAATAACAGTTCCTACCCCTATTGATATCTATAAAAATCCTGATCTAAGCCATATCGAAAAAGCAACCAGAGCAGTGGGACAAAATATGCCAATAGGTTCAATAGTAGTATATGAATCAACAGTTTATCCTGGAGTAACCGAAGAATTCTGTATTCCGTTACTCGAAGAGGAATCAAAACTGGTAAATAAAAAAGATTTTTATGTGGGTTACTCTCCTGAAAGAATAAACCCTGGGGACAAAGAACACTCCATAGAAAATATAATAAAGGTTATTTCAGCCCAGGATGAAGACTCTTTGGAAATAATAAGTAGAGTATACAATAAAGTAGTTAAAGCCGGAGTATTCAAGGCAAAAAGTATAAAAATAGCTGAAGCGGCAAAAGTAATTGAAAACACACAGAGAGATATAAATGTAGCTCTTATAAATGAACTAGCCATTTTATTTTCCAAGCTGGGGATTGATACAAAGGAAGTTATCAATACTGCCAAAACCAAATGGAACTTTCTAGATTTTAAACCCGGTTTGGTAGGGGGTCATTGTATTGGTGTCGATCCTTATTATTTATCTTTCAAAGCTAAAGAGGTTAATTATTATCCCGAAATAATTAATTCCGGACGGAAAATAAATGATAATATGGGTTTTTTTATTGGGGAGCAGATACTTAAAACACTACTTACAAGTTACCATAAAAATGTAAATTTTAAAGTTGTCCTATTTGGCATATCTTTTAAAGAAAACGTTGCTGACTCAAGAAACTCCAGAGTAATTGATATATATAATTATCTAACTCAACATAATATGGACGTTCAGATATTCGACCCAGTTGTAAACGCAAAAGAAGTTAAAGAAAATTATAAAATTGATCTTATTAAGTTTGAGGATATAAAAAACATCGACGCTGCTATTTTTTGTGTGGCCCATAACTGCTTTAAGAAAATAGATATTATGGAATTAAAATCAAAAATGACCGGAAACAGCCCCTTTATATTTGACATAAAATGGATTTTCGATAGAGAAGATATCCAAAAACTGGGTTATAGATACTGGAGAATCTAATATTGAATCTGGAGAAATTAAATATAGATAAAGATGTAAAAATCTTAATTACCGGCTGTGCAGGATTTATTGGTTCCAATCTTACTGAATTCTTTCTTAAAAAAGGAGCATCGGTAAGAGGATTCGATAACCTTTCCACAGGATTTAAAAAAAATATTGATGATGCATTATCTAATGCTTCAAGAGAAAATAAAAACATTGATTTTGAATTTATAAACAGCGATATAAGAGATTATAACCAATGCCTTAAAAGCACTAAAAATATTGATGTTGTCTTACACCAAGCTGCTTTAGGCTCTGTACAGAGATCTATAAAAAACCCTCTTGACTCCAACTCGACCAATATAAATGGAACCTTAAATCTACTCGAAACTTCTGTAAAAAATAAAATAAAAAGATTCATATATGCATCATCTTCATCCGTTTATGGAGATTCGGAAAAACTCCCTAAAGATGAGACTATGCCACCTAATCCTAAATCAATTTATGCAATTACTAAATTAACTGCAGAATATTACTGCAGGCTGTTTCACAGTTTATACAATCTTAAAACTATTTCCCTACGTTATTTTAATGTTTTTGGTGGAAGGCAAAATCCTGATTCAATTTATTCTGCAGTAATTCCCATTTTTTTAAAAAAAATAACAACCAATAAATCACCAGTTATATATGGTGATGGAAATCAGACTAGAGACTTCACCTACATAGATAATATAATTTATGCAAACTATCTTGCTGTTTTTACTGAAAATAAGAATGCATTTGGAAATTATTATAATGTTGCGTGCGGCCAGAATATTAGCTTAAATGAAATTATTGCTATACTATCAAAATACTTTAAAAAAGAAATAAAACCTACATATTCCAAAGAAAGAATTGGAGATATAAAACACAGTTTGGCATCAATTGAAAAAATAAAAGAGGAACTTAACTATACACCCCTAACTCAATTTAATAAAGGTGTGGAGAAACTAATTTATCAATAAGAATATAAATAACTTTAGACATCTTTCTGATAAAAACTTTTTCTATTGATCCTAGATAACATAAAATATATAAAATAATATTCGTAGAAATTTTCATTTGAATAAATTATTTAATATATGGATTTATATGTACTATCTAAGCTTGGCGTTTACAGTTTAACTTCCTCCGAACATAAAATATAATTTATATTTTAAGGGTAAGATGGTAAAAAGTCACCTACAATATATGAAAGATCGCAGGGTTTAGAACCACGTGTTCTATAGCCCTGATGTGCTCTTTGAAAATTATAAAAATACAGAACAGATTGACAGTTAAAATATTACCTCATTAGAATGAAATATTCGATTAGTAAATAAAAAATATAAATTGTGATTCAAGTATAAAAAAGAGGTAATAGTTACAAAGTATAGAAGTTATTTTTAGTAAAAATATTATTACCAGAAATACTCTTATGATATGAAGGGAAAGTAATACAATAATAAATGATAATTGTGTTTTAGGCATTAAATATGACAATTAACAACAAAAAGATTGTCACTGGAGAGGAGGAGGCAGTATAATTGATGGAAGCAGTATTTTTATAGAATATACCTTAATATAGCCTTTAAGGTGGTATTCCCATAAAGATTATAAAGAATAAAAAGGGAAATTAAATATGAAGATAGGCGTTATGTTAAGACATCTGAATGAGTTGGGAGGAGTGGTAGTCTACACTAAAAATATTATTGAAAATCTCTTGGATATCGATAAAGAAAACCAGTATGTTTTTTTATATAATACTCCATCCTTAATGGGCACTTATTCCAAATATAAAAACGTTAAGGAAATGGTTATAAATATATCCAATAAACTACTCTGGGACCAGATTGGTGTTCCCAGAGTGGTGAAATCGGAAAAGATTGATTTAATCTTCAATCCAAAACTGTCCATCCCATTGTTTGCTCTTTCCAAAAAAGTATTTACTCTGCATGGATTGGAACAGTTTGCCCTGCCCAATATATTTAAATGGTATGACCATATTTACTTCCGTATAATGACCCCTCTTTATTGCCGCAGGGCAAGTGCTATCATTGTTATGACCGGCACCGGCAAAAACGATTTAATAAAATACCTCAATGTAAAAGCCGATAAAATTGAGGTTATATATGAATCCTATCATAAGAGATTCGAAGCTATAAAAAACAAAGAAAATATTATGGCCATAAAGCGAAAATATAATCTCCCCGAGAAATATATATTTTTCATAGGCGGAATAACCCCATTGAAAAATTTCTCAAATATCATTAAAAGCTTTAATATAATAAAGAATAAAATTTTAATAAAGTTAGTGGTAGCCGGGTTTAAAAGGTGGAAGTATGCCGATGATATAGATTTGATAAGAAGACTTAAGCTGCAAAATGATGTTATGATTCTTGGATTTGTTCCAGATGATGACCTTCCCTATCTTTACCACCTGGCCCAATGTCTTATATTCCCTTCCTTATACGAAGGCTTTGGTATACCTATACTGGAAGCCCAGGCCTGCGAATGTCCAGTCATCTGTTCGAAAACAGGATGCACCCCGGAGGTCTCCGGCGGAGCTGCCTTACTGGTAAATCCATATAATTGTGAAGAAATAGCACAGTCGATATATAATATTTTAAATAATAAAGATTTAAGAAAAAAGCTTATAACAACCGGCCTTGAAAATGTAAAAAAATTCAACTGGTTGAAAACTGCTGAAAAAACTTTAGAATTATTCGAAAAAACATATCAGTCTTAGTTTCCTTAAGCTTATGAAAGGTAAATTTAATTTTATTATTGGTAACCTCATTGAATCTGTAAGAAAAAGGAAACGCATATTTAATCTTATTATCCAATTAGTAATCAGCATTGCACTAATAATTTTGCTGCTGCGCCTGATAAATATCGGTGATATGGTTTCTCTTCTTAAGAACGTAAATATTTACTATTTTATTCTTCTTCTTACGCTCATTACCTTTGACAGAATTTTCATGGCTTATAAATGGCACCTTCTGCTCAGGTTAAAGGACATGAGCATTTCTGTCTTCAGTGCCATAAGGACCTACTATATAGGGACATTCATAGGTTTTTTTCTACCCACTACAGTGGGAGGGGATATAGTCCGGGTTTTAAAACTGCGCAGTAAAAAAGGGGGGAGAACCGATGTATTATCTTCGGTAATAGTGGAAAGGATGCTGGGATTCATAGCTTCCGCTATTCTGGTTCCCATTGCAGCTTTATTTTTGATATCTCTTTTCAAATTAAATGTGTGGCGTTTTCTGGGGATAGCAGCTGCACTCCTGTTTATTTTTACTATATTGATACTGATTCCATTCAGCGAATTTATATACCGGAAAATAGATAAAAACGAGAGGTTATCCAGAAATCGTCTACTAAATAAATTTAAAAATCTTTACCTGTCCTATGCACAATATAAAAATCATAAGGGTACACTGGCTTTATTTTTAAGCTTATCCATTCTGGAGCAGGCGGCACCGATAATCGGCAACTATCTGGCCTGCCGGGCATTAAATCTTTCCATACCATTTATATATTTCCTGCTCATAATCCCACTGGTACAGCTTATCTCAAGGATCCCTATTTCCTTTGAAGGGATAGGAGTTAACGAAGGGCTTCTGGTATACTTTTTCTCTTTGCTGGGCCTTTCCAAAACAGGCGCCTTTACCATAGGTTTACTGGGCCACATTGCCATCATTATTGCTACCTTGCCCGCTCTGTTCTTTTACATCAAAGATATCAGAACCTCTTTTTATCAGAGCAGGCGCGAGGATCAATCATCTCATCAAAGCTAAATTGCTATTTTTCTCAGTAGAGGTCTTTCCTATTAATGCCAAATGATATAAAATATCGGAAATGATCTCCGTGAAAATTTCTAACAGTTTAAAAATTACGACATTATAAATTAACTGTTATCAAATTCTTTAAGGAAAGGAAAGTAAATTGAAATTATTAATAACCGGTGGAACAGGCTTTACTGGCAGCCGGCTGGTAGAATATTTGATAGATAAAGGGCACAGCATCTCGGTACTGGACAATCAAAAAGGCCTTCTATATGACCATCTTATAAAAAAAGGAGCCAATATCATTCTGGGATCGGTTACCGATAGAGATACGGTAATTAAATCTTTAGAGGGTACAGAAGGTGTCTTTCATCTCGCTGCTGCCTTCAGACAAATTAATGCCCCCCGGAAAACTTACTGGGATGTAAATGTAGAAGGAACCCGTATCCTTTGCCAGGAAGCAATTAAAAAACCTTTTTTAAAGAAATTTATTTATTGTTCGACCCAGGGGGTGCATGGAGATATTAAAAATCCTCCCGGCAGTGAAGACTCTCCCATAGTACCGGTTGATTATTACCAGTACACCAAATACGAAGGGGAAAAAGTAGTAAGGGAATTTACGGTGAAGGGACTTAAGAGTGTCATTATAAGACCCACCGCTATTTACGGCCCCGGTGACCCGGAAAGATTTTTTTATCTATTCAGATTTGCTAAAAAAGGTAAATTTTACATGTTTGGCAGCGGAAAGGCTTTATATCACCCCGTATATATAGACAATCTTAATGATGGTTTTTATGCGGCCTGGGAAAGCAGTAAAATCAATGCCGAGACCTATATTATTGCCGACCGGCAGTATTTTACCATCAAAGAACTGGTTAAAAAAATAGGCCAGTCAATGGACATAAAAGTAAAATTCGTTCATCTGCCCTTTTTCCCTTTATATGCAGCAGCCTGCCTATGCGAATTCATCTGTATGCCCTTTAAAATATCTCCTCCCTTATTCAGACGGCGGGTTGACTGGTTCAGGCAGAACCGAGCTTTTAAGATCGATAAGGCTAGAAATGAACTGAATTATAATCCGCAGATAGAGATCGAAGAAGGTTTGAAAAGAACAGCCAAGTGGTATAAAGATTATAATTATCTCTAAAAAATAAATAAGCTGTATTACCTATTCCATATTAGCAATTAAAATTTATAAAATAATACTTAAGGAAACAAATTTATGTGTGGAATCTGTGGTTTTAATTGGGACGATGAAAAACTCATTCAAAAAATGGTTCAAAAAATTCACCACCGCGGACCAGACGCTCAGGGGGTTAAAACTTTTCCTGGTTTTTCTCTGGGTAATGCCCGCCTGAGTATTCTCGATCTTTCGACCAGAGGTAATCAACCCATGTCCGCCAGAAATGGAAAATTATGGATTGTTTACAATGGTGAAGTATATAACTTCCCGGAAATAAAAAAAGAACTTACCGCCAGGGGTTATAAGTTTAACAGTCATACCGATACCGAAGTGGTTCTGAAAAGTTATGAAGAATATGGGCCTGGCTGTCTGGAAAAATTTAACGGCATGTTTGCCTTTGCCATCTGGGATGAAGAAAAAAAAGAACTTTTTCTTGCCAGGGACAGGATTGGAATCAAACCCCTTTATTATTATTTTAAGGACGGTAAATTAATCTTCGGCTCGGAAATAAAAAGCATCCTGGAAGCAGATTGTGTGAGAAAGGAAGTAAATCTTCAATCCATGTATTATTATCTGGGCTATGAATTCGTTCCCGCTCCGGATACCATGTTTAAGAATATCTACAAACTCAGACAGGGACATTATGCCATTTTCAAAAACGGCAGTCTGCAGATAAAAAAATACTGGGAATTAAAATTTAAGTCGGAAGTAATTAACGAGGAAGAAGCAACAGACAGAATTTTTACCGCTCTGGAGAAATCGGTACAAAGACGCTTAATCAGTGACGTTCCACTGGGAGTTTTTCTATCCGGAGGACTTGATTCCAGCACAGTAGTAGGTTTTGTTTCCAGATTATACCCGCACAAGATTCAAACCTTTTCCATAGGATATGAGGATAAAACTTTTTCGGAACTTCCTTATGCCAAAACGGTTTCCGATTTCTTTAATACCGAACATAATGTATTGATGATTAATCCAGTATCTCCGGAAGATATCGAAAGAAGCCTTTATCATCTGGATGAACCTATGACCGACCTTTCCACCATTCCCTTTTATCTTATCAGCTGCAAAGCCAGAGAAAAAGTAAAGGTATGCCTGAGCGGAGAAGGAGGAGATGAGATATTCCTGGGATACGATAGATTCAAAGCAGCTAAAATAAACCGTTACTATAATATTTTCCCCTCTTTTATCAGAAAAAAGATTTTATCAACGTTAATTTTAAAGCTGCCTGACCAGCCCCAAAAAAAAGGCGCCATTAACATGCTTAAGCGCTTTATAGAGGGGACTCTTTATCCTCAGGAAGTAGGAGCTATGCGCTGGCAGTACTTTCTTAATCCGGAAATAGAACAAAATATTTTTAAAAAATCCACTCAGAGCCATATATCTTTTACTCCTTTTGATCCCATATATTACTTTTCACAGATCTGCAATTCAGTAAATCCAACAGACAAAGATATTTTCGTAGATATAAAACTTACTATGGCCGATAGTGTTTTAATGAAAATTGATAAAATGAGTATGGCCACCTCTTTAGAGGTAAGGGTTCCTTTCCTGGATCACCAGGTTGTGGAACTCTGTGCCTCTATCCCCGCCGACCTTAAACTTAATAAACTGACCACTAAATATATTTTCAGGAAAACTCTTAAAAAATACGGCTTCCTGCCGGAAAGCATAATCTATAGAGGTAAACAGGGCTACAGCCTGCCGGTTAAAAATTGGCTAAGAGAAGAATTAAAAGATTATATGATAGACCTTTTTAAAAATTCGCCTATCGTAAAAGAGAATATTAACAGTTCCTATTTATCCCTTCTTATAAAGGAACACCTTCAGTTAAAACATAACCATAATCATATTTTATGGGCCCTTGTTAATTTAAGTTTGTGGTATAAGAAGTTTTTTCTTTAAGATCGAAGTAAGTACGCTTGAAATTTTATAGAATGAAAAGGCTTGTCAACTGCGTCTGTTATCCCTGCTCTCGATATAAGCTTTTAGCGCTTCTTTCCAGTTTCTTAAATCAGTCAGTCCAATTTTCCTCAAATTAAAATTATCCAGAACCGAATAGCGCGGCCTTCTTGCTTTTGCTCCAAACTGTTCAGTGGTGATTGGGGTTATTTTGGTATTTAATTTCATAAGCCTGAATATTTCACAGGTAAATTCATACCAGGAACAACTACCGGTATTGGTCATATGGTAAATACCGTATTTCCCGGTTTGTATTAATTCAAAAAGCTTTTCCGAAACATCCACGGTGCTGGTCGGAGTAAGCACCTGGTCATTTACCACCCTTATTTCCTTTTTTTTCTTTGCTAATTTTATTATTGATTCCACAAAATTAGTGCTCCCCTTGCCAACGCACCCTGCATGACCGTATAGTCCGCACAACCTTACTATATAATACCGGTCAAGGATATACTGCATTACCTGCTCACCGGCCAATTTGGATATTCCATACATACTGAGCGGCCGGGCGCAATCATCTTCTACATAGGGCGTATTCTTTTTTCCATCAAATATATAATCGGTACTGAAATGCACAAGGGGTATATTCATTTTTCTGCATATCATTGCCAGATTTTTAACTCCTATTACATTCACCTTAAAAGCAGATAGAACTTCATCCTCACAGCGGTCCACATCATGAAAAGCAGCTGTATTTATGACCATACCGGGGCCAATTTTTTTTAAAACACTCTCGCTTATCCGGTAATCATAAACATCAATATCTTTGAAACCTCTCAAGCCTTCAAGCTTGACGCCTTTCTTTATAAAATGATTATGAATATCGGTTCCCAGCTGGCCGTCAACCCCGATTAAAGCAATTTTTTTCATGCAGTCTCCTCAAACCAGATATGTTCTTAACTAGTCAAAAATTTTAAAATAAAATAAATACAGACTTCGATTATAACCAGTGCCGTATAAGAAACCATCACCCACATAATCTTTCTTTTTCTTCTGGCAATAACCGTTACCCTTAAAATCTCTATAATAATTATGCCCAATATGAAGAGATATAAAAATGTAAAGTATTTGTTAGCAGATAACTTATAAAAAAACTCTGAAAATGGATGCTTCCGGTACCAGGGTTTCATTTTAAGCTGGCTAAAGTAATCTTTTCCTATCCTGAACACATCATCTTCAGGATTTTCCAGAAAACCCCCCAGATTTATTCTGGAGAGTTCATATCCATTGTTGATTTTTAGATCAAATTCCAGATAAGTGTAATCCTGCACAGTAAAACTGAATCCGTCAGAATAGTCACTACTGCTCAGAGTAGCCGAAAATTCAATTTTATCTTCCCCGGTCTCAATTATATCATTTCCCTCTTCCCAATCTTTTAACTTATATGTGACTATTTCCCCATCGGTTGAAATCACGCCGTCAAATTCAGTATCCTTACGATCTGCGCTCCACTCCACAAAAATACTGCTGTCCTCTTCCCATATGTAATAACCATAGCTGGCACCGGGAATGTAAAAAATTCCGGTACATCCGGTAAGCAGCATTAAAATCAATATTAGCATTGAAACAAATATAATTATTTTTATTTTAAAAGTTTCTCTTATCATACTTTCCTGATTTCATCATTTAATTCATTTTCCATTAACTTCCTGTTATCCTTATAGACCAAATAAATCATCCATAACGATACCCCTGCAAAAACACTCCTGAATATGTTTACAAATTTTGCAGAATCATAAAAACGTTCGATAATGGGAATGATGCCAGTTAAATATATAAAATAACGGTGGTCAATGGGAGCAAGCACGAACTTAGTCACCAGATCTCCCCAGTATATCAGTATTACCAATAGCAGAACAAATTGAATCCAGTGATAGTACAGGAGCGACTTTCTCCTTACGAAGGCAATTACCAGAAAAGGAACCACCCACAACATGTACTGGGGGTGGAAATAACAAATGCCTACATAAGTCAGGTATATAATGGCACCATAATTTAGAAGTAAATCAAAACTTTTCTTTTTGATATGCAGAAAACTAACGATTATGAATGTATATGCCGCCACGAAAATAAAAATGCTGCTATGAGATCCGGATACAAGATCCAGCCTTGTGGAAAGGAGATATTCGAAATGCTGGGTTTTCAGCAGCGGTATTATCACACTTTTACCAAAAATAAAATGACATAAAAGTTCCACTGCTGCCATGCCGGAAAATCCTGCCAGAGTTAATAAAATATAATCCTTTTTGGTGCGCGCCAGGTATATTACCAGAAGAGGAAGAATCATTATAGGGAAAAATCTCAGGGCTATACCGAATGCAAGCACGATAATTGCCCAGTATTTTCTATCCTTTTTTGCCAGGAGCAGCGCAATCAGGGTAGCAAATACTGCGATAATGTCATGTCTGGCAAAGATATATACCACAAATAATAATATAGGATTAAATATCCAGAATTTAAAAACCCTGAGTTTATTTTTAGGTTCTCCATCAAAAGAAAACCTCAGGATTAAAAACATACAAACTATATCGAATAGAAGGTAGAGTATCTTAAAAAGGGTCAGTGTGGTAAATACATTATAACTGCTGTTGAACTGAATCCAGGATATCCAGGTATCTTTCTCCAGCAGAATAGAAAATAATTGATTTATTGCCGGAAATATCGACTTTATAATGAATAGATATGCAGAATGAATCATATTGGTCAGCAGCTGCAGGTTATCCAACCCTAAATTTCTGGTATAAATTGTTTCCGCAGCCCTCTGATAGGTTGAGAGCAGGTCTCTCTGGAAAAAAAACGGTAAAAAAATAAACCTGACCAGCAGTCCGGCGAGAAAGTATTTGTAAAGAGTTCTTAATGATTTCTTGTCTTCAAAAATCTCTCTGGTGACGATAAAACTTCCGATTTTATTAAAAAATTCCTTCATTTCTTAAAAGAATAATCCTGCCTTTTATTTTCTTGCAATTATACCTTATTATCCTGTAATTTATTATTTTCCTTTACCCTGTAGAAGGGCATACTTAATATAATTATGGCTATAACTCCCAGAGTTACGATAAATGTCAGGGTAATTATATGATATCCGAAAGCAACTGCTTCCCAGGCAATACCGGCTATTTTAAATCCCAGCACACCGAGAACCAGTAAGAAAGCTCCTTCGTAGGTTCCGAAGCCCGCCAGAGCATGGGTGGGAAGCACCGCAGATATTTCAGCGGCCACCACGGCTAAAAATATTATCCAGAAATTCAGTTCTCTAAAGGTGTATCCTTCCGGCTTCAATATGGCATAAATCATCATATAATAAGAGCCAAATTTTAAAACCCTGATAACAATCGAAGAAAGATATACTTTCCAGTAAATTCTTCTTTTTTGTATTATTTCAATATTTTTATTTATATCAACCATTTTTTTATAGACTGCTCGCACTGCTCTATTTTTACCAATCCTGTATCTGGCTAAAATCTTTTCTATAATCATAAGAATAAATCCAATTACTCTTGAAAGATAAAATAAAACCAGAAGAAGAATGACCAGAAGCACTGCTGCTATAAGTACCACAGCCAGGTAAGAGCTCGAAAATTTATTGATAAGGACCACAATAACAGAAATTACGATAAGCGAAAAAACAATTACCAGGTCAAAAATCAGCACTATCATTAAAGTGGATACCCCAATTTCCAGGGGGAACTTAAACTTTCTCTGCAGCACATACACATAGGATAATTCACCGGTCCTTGCTGGAAGCACCATATTAAAGGCATTCCTGATGAGAACCACTAGAAACATATCGGTCATACTTATTCTATCCGAGCCCACCAGTATTTTTTTACGGTATGTTCTTAAGAAAATACTTACCAGCAATATTGACAGGGCTATTATAAGATAGGTCTTATCTATACCTATAATGGCATCCTTTACCTGTCCGATACTTATTTTACCCAGAAGATAATAAACCAGAAATGCTCCAAAACCTACTACAATGGCTACATTTATAATCCTCAGTATAAGCCCTTTTTTATTTGATTTCTTTCTTTGACTTTCTAAATCCATATTCATCTTGAGGCTATTCCCTCTTCCAATCTATTTGCCTCTTAAAAAGTTGGATATGTATCTTAAAGTTTTTTTAAAGCCATCGTAGGAAAGATGATAGAAAAATTTCTTTGTAAGATAACCTATATGCTTTTGCCTATATTTTCCATCACTTTTGTCTACAACACTATTACTCTCAGCATCACTAAGATTATTTTCCTTTAATTTTTTTTTATAAGCACTTATAAGCGGGTCTTTACAGAATCCAATAAGTGGCCCACATACTTTCTCCCATGTATATTCTTTTGCGATATTTTCTATATTTCTTACACATTTACCATAATATTCTTTATCATCAGCTAATTTTAATATAGCACTTACCAAATCAGCCATATTTTTTTCTCTAACTGTAATACCTAAACTTTCTTTTTCAATCAAATCACTTAAAGAATCCCCCTTTGTTGAAATCATAGGTAGACAAGTCCACAGGTAATCCAGTATTCTAGTTCTAAATGAAAATCTGGTTTCTATATGCTCAGGATGAGTAATTACTCCTGCATCTGATTCTAACAGATAATTTTGTCTGTCATCATATTTGACCCATCCAAAGTTAAAGAAAACATTTTTATCATATACACCCAGCTTTTTAGCCAGATTAACAGTTTTACTTACAAGTTGTAATTTCTTGACTTCAGGATTAGGATGCTCTAATCCCATAAAAAATAATTTTATATCATCCCTCGTTTTTCTTATCTCAGCCATAGCTTTTACCAAAGTCAATGGATCAAACCAATTATATATCCCACCACCCCAGATAATTAAAAAATCATCATTTTTTATTCCTTCTATTTTACCCTTTAAAACTTGCCTGGTATGCATAGGCTTGCTATCAGGGAGCCCAAAAGGCACTACATCTATCATTCTTTTTAAAGTGGAATCCTCATTGTAAGAATAAGGGTTTACTCTATTTAAAGCCGCGAGCATCCCCAGCCAGAAATCTCTCTGTCTTTCAGACGCACAAATGAAAAAATCTCCATAGTAAAGCTGCTCATTCAAATTATAGTGCACCAATTTATAAACCTTTAATCTTATATCAAGAGGTTCATCCTTGTACTCAGCCAGAGTAGCTAAATTATATGGATCATAGATATCCATAATTAAAAATTTATCTGAATTTTTTATACTGGGATATTTAACAAAAGTTGTACCTCCACTTAAAATAATATCCATATTTACAATAATGTCTCTAAGAGAATTATCATCCTTATATTGAACTATTCTAAATTCTTGCTCTGGTAAACTCACCTCATTTGGAATAGCAAGTGTAACATCTGTATATTGTGATAAAACTTTAGCAAAATTCCACACCCTTATTGCCGGCCCAGCCATTTCCCCGGAAACAACTTCGCTTGAAACTATAAGAAGTTTTCTCTTTATCTTTTTTTCAAAAACTTTATAAATCCCCAGAGATTTTAAAAGATTTATCTGTTTTTCCTGATAATCTCTGTCAGGTGAAACAGCCAGAAACTGTCCTTTAAAATAAGAGAAGATTGCCTTATCATCCCTTTTTCTTTTTTCCTGTATAATTTGCCTTTTCCTGGCAAGCTCCGGCAGTTCATCCAGGAAATTCTTTACCGCCATAAGCGAGCTTAAAGGTTCATTCTGCATCACCTGTGGGATAATTTCTTTTTGGTTATTGATGTTACCACTAAGATCATAATATATTTTGTAATCAAATTTAAAATCTACAAAAATACGATTAAAAATACTTGCCAGGGAACCGGAGAGTACTCTGGCAAGATTGTTGTCATCATAATTTTTAAAAACTGAATAAAGAGAATTTCTTTCTTTCAAAAATCTCAGCTTATCTTCACTAAAAGCACCTGAAGTTCCATGGTGATGGTGATAAATAATAGATCTGGGAGCAAACACAACTTTATATCCAAGTACCCAGAGTCTCCAACCTAAATCAACATCTTCATAATAAGCAAAAAAATCCTGGTCAAAACTACCAGCATCAAGAAAAACTTTCCTATCTATCATCATTGCTCCGCCGTTCACAAAGGGAAGAAACATGTATCTGTCATAGTTATCGTTTTCTACCGGCGCGCCGTAGTTAATCTGGAAGCCTTTTCCCTCAAAATTTATCATTCCGCCCACAAAATCAACTTTCTTTCCATCCATAGAAAGAACTTTTGAGCCTGAGGCTACAATCTCTTTATTTTTATAGATGGGTCTAAGAAGCTCAACTAACCAGCCTTCATCTACTCTGGTATCATTATTTAAAAAAGCTATATACTCACCCCTGGCGATCTCTGCAGCCTGATTATTAGCGTAAGCGAAACCCATATTCTTACTGTTTTTAATCATTTTTACCTGAGGATAATTACTTCTTATCATATCCATAGATCTATCAGTTGAACCGTTGTCTACTACTATAATCTCCAGTTTATCCTGAGGATAATTTAGTTTCTCTAAGCTGTTAAGACACTCTTTTAAATATCTTTCTCCGTTAAGATTAACAATTGATACCGAAATCTCGGGGAAAGTAAGAATATTTTTCATAAAAATTAATCTCCTAAAATTTATATATCTGAATATCAGATTGATTAGGGTAAATTATAACAAACAATCTACTTTTTTACACAATATCTATGGTTAAATTTAGCTGTTGATTGTAACTAATACATAATAGCAAAAAACCAGAATATTCCTTTTCCAGGTTATAAAAGCTTTCCTTTATAATTGGCATAATGATAAAATTTAAATTATAATTTTAACCTATAAAGCTTGCTATTTAAGAAGTTCGATAAAAAATAAGAGAAATAAAACGTGAAACAAATAAACATAGTCTTCATAACCGACAGAATGATAAAGGGTCATGGAGTAGATCTGGTAGTTGACAGATTAGCAGAGGGCCTGGCAGAAATAGGATACAACTGCAGGGTATACTGCAATTATTTTGATGAGACTTTCACCAACCGTAAATCTTATAATATAGAAAAACTCCACTACTTCAAATCAGATGTTAACCCTATAGTTTACGAAAGGAGAATTAGGAAATTAGTTCCCTACCTTAATAGCAAGGATATTGATCTTTTTATAATTCAGTCATTTCCTTTTTACAGTCTGATACCAAAATTAAATAAACCAGTCCTGGTTGTGGATCACGGAATACCATCTGAAAACAGCCTTCCTTTAAAAAGAAGATTAAGATATAAATATATGGAGATAAGCCAGAACTTTTCCTATTTTAAGAAAGCGAAAAAAATTGTAACCGTATCCCGGTATCTCCTTAATTGTCTTCCTAAAAGCCTGAAAGAGAAAGCAACTTTTATATATAATGGCTGTGATCATTACCGCCATGAAGCAATCACTGCTGAAGAAGTTAACAGTTTCAGAAATAGTTTAGCAGTGAATCCAAAAGACATATTATTGTTATTCGTAGGAAGGTTAAACCTGACCAACCAGCCCTATAAAGGATTATCCGAACTTATAGATATATACCAGAACATTTTTAAAAAATACAAAAATGTTAAGCTCCTTGCAGTAGGATACGGCTCCAAAAATGACGAGGAACTGCTTAAAAACCAGGGAGTATTGTCCATAAGTAACGCCCCTGAGGAACTTATGCCCCTGATTTATAAATCCTGTGATATTTATACTACTTGCTCCCAGTGGGAAGGATTTGACCTCCCGGTTGCCGAAGCTCACAGTTTTAAAAGACCAACCCTCTGTTATGATATCGGCGCCCATTCGGAAATCTCTCAAAATGGAAAAACTGGTTATATAGTAAAAAATAAAAAGGAATTTTATGAAAAACTGGAAATTCTTGTGAGCAACCAAAATTTAAGGAAAGAAATGGGGCAAAATGCTGGAGAATATGCCGGCAAATTTACCTGGGAAAATAGTGTAAAAAAATATCACCAGCTCATTAAAAAAATACTTAATTTAAAAGATTCAGATATCAGAGCTATCTCACCTGCGGAGAAATACAAATTAGCTCCGCCCAGAAATGTATCTGTTGTTATTGTTAATTACAATTCGACTTACCTGGTATTAAAAGAATGCCTGGATTCCATAAAAAATCAGACCCATAAAAATGTAGAGATAATTATTTTTGATAATAATTCCACTTATAATGTTCTGGATGATATAAAAAGGGAATTTAAGGACATAAGAATAATTTACTCCGACCGCAATCTTGGCCTGGGGGAGGGCATAAATCAGGCTTTAAAATATACCAGTTCGGACCTGATTCTAATATCAAATTTTGATGTAGTTTATAACTACGACGCACTTGAACAGATGGTAAATTTTATTAACAATCTGGAAAGTATTTATCTGGGTATAGCTCCAAAAATTAAATTTTACTATCAGAAAGATTTTCTGGAAAGTGTGGGTATTTATCTGGATAATAGCTTTTATTTAGGTCATTATGGGTTAGGTCAGCTGGATTTAAGCCAGTATAACAGAGCTGAAGATATATTTGGGGTATCCTTTGTATCCTGCATGATCAAACGCGATGCTTTCTATGAAAATAAAGTGGGGCTTATAGATCCCGCTTTTTTCTTGTTTTATGAGGACGTAGATTTTTGCTACCGGGCAAATCTACATGGGTATAAATTCAGGTCCTGTCCTTCTGCAATCTGTTACCACCGGTACGCATTCAGTTTCAGGGATGACGCCACCGCCTTCGAAAAAAAATACTACTACCAGAAATTAAACCTTTTAAGGACCATCTATAAAAATTCTGAACCGCATAGCCTTAATAGAATAATGGCCATTGAATTAAACATTCAGAAGCAAAATTTAAAAGATATTAACCTAAAAACTACCGCCAAAAAAATAATTAAGGATTTCAGGAAAAGCATTAAATATCTAAAAAGGGATAGAAATTATATGCAGTTTTCAAGACAGATACGGGATACCGATATCATAAAGTACAGCTGGGGGGAAAATACCTATTTCGATGCAGTAAAAAATGAGCCCGTTTACTCTATCGAAAACCTCCATCACTCATACCGTAGATTATTCACTCTGCTGGGAAACGAAAGATATGAGGGATTTGTTAATTATCTGGTGAATTTAAGAGATACCAAATTTAGAATGGAAATAAACCTGTTTAAAAATATACTTCATAACAAGTTGGAATACGAACCCGTATCAGTCCATAAATTTATAGAAAAAATAAGATGAAAGCCAGTACTTTAAGAATTGGAATGGATGTATCTTCCCTATTAAATCACGGACCGGATATCGGCGCCGGAAGGTACATAGTCAATCTGATTGAAAACCTGCTTAAGATCGATAAAAAAAACACCTATATTTTGACTGGAAGATATACTTCAACCGATTATCTCGAGAGTGTATATAAGCTAAAAAGAGATTTTAACGGTAGAGTGGAGCTGAAACTTTTCAATACCTCCCGGAAAAAACTTGATTTATGGAACAGGTTTAAATTTCCTCCCCTTGAACTGGCTGGTTTTAAGGCCGATATATTACACTGTCCCGATTACCTTATCCCCCCTGCTCTAAATAGAAATATAATTCTGACTATCCATGATCTGGCTTTTATGAGATTTCCTGAATTTAATTTCGATTGGTTCATAAAAAAATACACCGCCGAAGTCAAGAGAAATGTACAGACCGCCAGGAGAATAATTGCTGACTCACTGAGCACCAAAAATGATATTGTCAAATTCTTTAATACAGATCCGGCAAAGGTGGAAGTTATTTACCTGGCCGCAGACCATATATTTAAAAAAATACCCGATAAAGAAAAAGATATAAGTATACTCCAAAAATACGGAATAAATAAAAAATATATTCTTTCGGTGGGTACTATCGAACCCAGGAAGAATTTCATAACTTTAATTAAAGCTTTCAACCTTATAAAGCAAAAGGATGCCGGCTTTGATTATAAACTGGTAATAACCGGAAGAACCGGCTGGAAAAGCGAAGCTACTTACAGAGAAATGGAAAGCAGCCCATACCGAGAAGATATTTTATTTACCAGAAGGGTTCCGGATAGTGATCTTCTTCAAATATACAGCCAGGCCGAACTTTTTGTTTATCCTTCTATTTTTGAAGGTTTTGGACTGCCCCCGCTGGAGGCTATGAGCTGCAGCCTTCCGGTAATAGCCTCAAACACTTCATCTCTTAAAGAAGTTGTGGGAGATGCCGGAATAATGGTAACCGCAGGAGATGCGGATGAACTTGGAAAGCAGATATGGAATGTTCTTAAAAATAAAGAATTAAAAGAAGAACTGAAAGAAAGATCGCTGGCTCAATCCCAAAAATTCAGCTGGGAAAAAACTGCCGCCGGTACGCTGGCCGTTTACGGCAGCATTTTTTAAAATATACTTAAAATAATTATTATTGGTTATTAACCTGCAAAAACTTTTATTTTAGAACCATCAATATGCTTTTTCTGGCCAGTTCAACCCAATCTTCAGCATCAGGATTAAGCAGCCCCTGCATCAGCAGGCCTATGGTCAAGGAGAAAAGAATCTTGGCTGCGTCATCGGGCTTAACTTTTTTAATGGAACCATCTCTGATTCCTTTTCTTATTATAGCGGTAAAAAAAGTTAAAAATTCATTATATGATTTCAGCGCCATTTTATTTAATTCTTTATCGTTAATGGCCTTAATGAATAGCTGTAAAAAAATGGGCAGCTGTTTGTCTACTTCTTCAAAGACCGGTTTAAATTTTTCAGGAATACTTAAGAGTAATTCTAGTGTATTTTTGGATTTAAACTCATCCGAATCCAGCTTGCCGGCCAATCTTCTTACCCACTGCTCCAGCATTTTTATAAAAAGTTCCTGTTTACTGGAAAAATGATGATAAAAGGCGCCTTTGGTCAAATTTGCTTTCCGGCAAATTTCCTCAACATCTGTCTTATCATATCCTTTTTCGTCAAAGCATATTGCCGCCGCTTTTAAAATACTGTTTTTAGTGGTCTTACCTCTAAGTGCCTGTTTCATAATAGATTCCTCATTCCCTGGTTTTACTATTATATACAATTTTAAAGGTATTCATCAAATAATTTCATCTCATAAAAAATGTAAAAAGCAAAAGCAAGTCAGATTATACCCATAAAGATTGCAGCCATAAAGACATTTTAAAATTAATAAAGTGACTGATTTAATACTAATCCTATAAAAATATTTTTAAAGAAATTTATCTTTCTCTTGAAATATTTTAATACATACCTTAAGATTGTATTTATTATTATCTTAAAATAAGGAGGTATAATGAGCAAGCCGGTACTTATAATAGCAGCAATCATTGTAGTTATTCTGGGAATACTCACCCTGATTCCAGCAACTTCAATACCGTCTATGTGGCTGGGTATTATTTTACTGGTAGTAGGTGTGGTAAGTTTTATTTTGGGTTTATTGGATAAGAGAAAAGCTTAATAATTAGCTGGCAAATTTATATACTGATACATCCAGAATATATATACACTGGTAACCTTAATGAAGATTTGCATACATACATGGTACACTTATTAATGCCGTAATAATTATCCATACTGGTCTCGAAAAACAAAGCAGATCAGTATGGATAAAAAAATAAAGCTTTGAACTATTAGTTCGATAAAAATCAAAAACTATCTTTCTATTCTTATTTCAGGATTCAGATCCGCCAGACCCTCCGCTATATTCCGGTGAATTACATTTATGCTAAACATATCGTTCACCTAGTTACTACTGATAAAAATGGAAAGCATGTATAATTTCAACTAAACCATTACTTATGTTAACAAAATTTAGAATAATTATTAAGTAGAACATAAATACTACTAAAAGCAGTGATTATAATTTTTTAACTATTAATTCAATTTATATTTCCTTTATTCCAATATTTTTTATAAATTTGTTGATATATACTTAATGTCTGTTTTGCTGTATTTTCCCAGCTAAATTTTTTAATATTTTCTAAACCCATATTTATCAATTGTTTTCTTTTATTTTCATCACCTACCAAATAGATTATTACTTCATATATTTGTTTTTCACTACAGGGATTAACCATAATCGCAGCATTACCAGCAATTTCTGGAAGCGAGGATATATTTGAGGTTATAACCGGAGTCTGGCAAGCCATAGCTTCAAGAACTGGTAGGCCAAAACCTTCATACAATGAAGGATATAAAAATATTTCCGCTTGTTTATATATAACTGCAAGTTCACTTTCCTGTACAAATCCCAAAAATTTTATTTTATTTTTTAAGCCCCCTTTTTTTACCTGAGAATAGATTTCTGTATTTTTCCATCCCCTACCACCAACACAAATCAGGCTATATCTCTTATATTCCTCTTTCTTTATGAACTCACTAAATGCATTTATTATCCTTAAAAAGTTCTTTCTAGGCTCAATAGATGCTACACAAAGCAGATATTTATCTGTTAATCCATATTTTTCCAATACTCTTTTTCTAAAATTTAAATCTATTTCTTCCTTAAAAATATTATCTACACCTAAATAGATCACAGTTAATTTTTCCTCAGGTACATGAAAATATTTAATAACATCTTTCTTGGTCTGCAGGGAATCACAAACTACCATATCTGGTCTTGAATTAAGATAAATAAGATTTCTTAAAACCAACTCATAATTTTCTTTAGTATGGTACTCTGGGAATATTAAAAAACTCAAATCATGCACAGTTACTACCAATCTTGCATTAAATAATTCAGGAATCATATATGCAGTACTATGTATTATGTCAACACTGCCAAGTAGCTTTTCTCTTTTTTCTATAGAAGCATTGCTCCACTTCCCGTACAAAATTGATATGGGTAAATTAATTTGAGAAAAATTTATCTTACCGTACCTTCGAAACTCATTAATTATTTTTTTATTCTTCCAATCAGGAGGAAAACAGTTGTAAAAAAAACTGTAAGCGTTATATTCATTATTTTTATCTATTTTAAGTAAATATTTAAGCAGGTTTGCTGCATATGTTCCCACTCCCCCTGATTTATCAAAATATCTACTTACATCTATCCCTATCCTCATAATCTTTCCTTATACTATACTTTTTATTACCTTATTAAAACTTTTCAATCGCTCTTGCCAAGTATAACTGTTTATTACCTTGTGGTGACCTCGCGTCCCCATTTTATTCCTTAAATTCTTATCACCCAGTAATTTAACTATATATTCTGAAAGCATTCCTTTGTCCCCAAATGGCACAAGATAACCATTTATCCCGTCTTCTATAAGTTCTGTAACTCCACTGCAGAACGCACCAATTACTGGTTTTTTATATAACCAGGCCTCTGAATAGGTAACACCAAAAGATTCTGATTTGGAGGCCATTACAAAAATATCACAGCCATCAAGAGCATCCTTTTTCTCCTGTTCGGCTATATAATTTAAGATAATGGTATTTTCAAAAACATCTACTTCCTGCTGTAGTATATAATCCTCAAAATCTTTTAATATTTGTCCAATAAGTACTAACTTTACATTAAATTTTTTTCCCCAGATTATTTTCATCGCTTCGACTATGTGGTGTGAACCTTTATCATGGGTCTGGGTTGAAATTTGTAATACCATAGGACCACCTATATTATATTTCTCCCTAAACTTTGTACCATTTCCTCCTGCTACCTTATTCACATCTACCCCTATGCCTGAAGTTATAATTTTTCCTCTATCATAACCGTATTTGACCAGCTTTTCTTTTTCCATTTTAGTCTGGGTCAGTATTAGATTGCTCTTAGCTAAAATTTCTCTGCTTCTATCATTAAAAAAAAGCTCAAAACTTTCCTTAGAATTTGGTTCTCCAAAATGCATAAGAGGTACACAGATGAAGGGAATATTTTTACTCTTAGCATAAACCAAGGCTGGATATATGAGATAATAATGGGGATACACCCCAGCTAATACAAAGTCATATTTATTAGGTATTAGTTTCAGATAAAACATGTGAACATAATAACCAGGTAAGAATATATATGGAAGACCAATAACATATTTGAGGTACTTTATAGAAAGCTTGCTAAATAGCTTTAGTAAATTATTTTTATTAGGAGGGTGAAATATCCTAAAACGGCTTATAAAAACATTTCCTACTATCTGTTTCGTTTGTTTAATATATCTTCTTTCTCTTAAGTGGAAAAAATCATTATCCCAAACATTAGTGGTAAATACATCCACCCTGTAGTTTAGTTTTTTTAATTCCTGTGCCCATCTTAAAAAAAGCCGCTCAGCTCCCCCCACGAAAGGATAAAATCTGTGTACTATAAGTAGGCATCTTTTTTTCTTTTTTTTAACCATAATTAAACCAGTCTAAGTAAATTTGAATCTTCTGCCAGTATTGAAATTTCATTTATAAATAAATCCTCAAAGGTGTGATTTTCTCTTACCAACTCCAGATTAACATCTAGCTTCTCATTTTTTAACAAACTGTTTGGAAGCTTCACAAATTTAGTATTCCATCCATAATCTAGATCAATTGTAGTGAAAAAATTACTTGCGAATATCCTTAATTTATTAACCTGATGCTCATAATTCCTATAATGAATCTGCAGATAATAATTTTTATCTTCTATATAATCTATAGAAAATCTACAGTTACCTCTGTTAAATAGATATCTTCCCCTGGGTATTGAATTTATAATATTAGACCAGCCACTACCGATACCGGCATCATTTATTCCCATTAGCACCCTATTAGATATAGAACCATATTTTCTAAAATGTGGTTTTATTATATCTACAAATTCTGGATTTATATTCTTAGTAGCAGATTTAAAGTAAGTTGGATGTAACATTTTCCACCAATTACATTCTTTAACTTTCTTTCTGGTAAATAATTTCTTTATTACAAAAAATGGAAATCTGATAAGAAATATAAGATAAATAAAAAATTCTCTAAAAAAATTTATAAAATCCAACCTGTTAATCAGCGGCAATATGAAATCATTAAACTCATACCTGGTTATTCTGGGGAATATATTTATTACAAAAGATAAAGGAAAATTTTTAAGAATAAAAATAAATCGGGATCTTTTTATATAAAAGTGTTTCTTCAACGAAAAAACACCTAAAGCAGCAGAAAATTTATGATAAATTATTGCATTTTTTATATAATCTACTGTAAAATCAGTATATTTCCAGGTTCTAAAGCATAGGTCACTATCTTCATAATACATGAAATAATCTTGATCATATAAACCAATCTGCTCGAAAACTTCTTTTTTTACTAAAGTTGCACAACCAGTTACTGCCAAAACAGGTCCACTTTCACGAGCGCAGTTTTTATTCAGTTCAAAGAAATCCCTGTCCCAGCCATATCCAAAATAATTAATATTAACCCCGGTGCTGTTAATATATTTAGGCCAGTGATATAAAAGAATCTTCCCACTTAATATTCCTGCTTTTGGATTTTTATGGCTGTATCTAATTAAGTTTTCAAGCCATCTTTTATCCAGCTTTATATCATTGTTCAGTATTCCAAAAAAATTGAAATCACTAACTTTCAATTTTTCCTTCAATACTTTATTTATCGCCTTACCGAATCCTACATTTTTTTTATTTTCTACTAATTCTATATCGGGATAGTTCTCCTTTACGAATGAAACACTACCATCTGTGGAATTATTATCTACAATGATCACTGAAAAATTCTTATAAGTCTGATTAAAAATTGATTCCAGACACTGGGCAAGATGTGGCCTACCATTAAAGTTTATAATAATTAAAGCTATCCTAGGTTCCTTCATGAGATTTTCTCTCTAGTATAATTTCAGAGTCAAGATTAGCTATTCCTTCTGCCTTTTCATTCTTTAAAACATTTATAGTAAGCATATTATTAACCCAGTCACAATAAGTTCTTAAATCTTTATAACCTATAGCAGGAGTAACATAGTAATTTCCACCAACAAGAGTTACTCTAAAGGCAAAATCTACTCTTAAGCTTTCACCTTTGTCATAAATTTCGGTTTTAAGATTATTGGTTCTGGTATTGGTACCATAAACAATATTATCCTTAAAATCAGTTATCCTGACACCAAAAATTGGATTTTCAACTTTCCTATTAAATCTAATATCCAAAACTATCTTAACCTCATCACCATATTTACAATAGTTCAGTTTATTTCCATTTTTATCCAGTAACTTAATATCAGTTATCATAGCATCACCAGAGCCAAATCTTTTTACGGCTTGCTCTGAACCCAATCTGGATAACTTTTCAATATCCTCACCACTTACTATCCTTCTATTACTTTCTATAACTGTCTTAAATATCCTTTTTCTTTCCTCCTTTTGCTGGTCTTCTGCTCTATTCCTTTCAAGTTCTTCGACATACGCCCTGTACTGGCTAACTACCATTACAGGATTCCCCATATCTACAATTTTACCATTCTTTAAGAATGCAACCCTGCTACATAAATCAGATATGGTTTCAAGATCATGAGAAACTATTATTATGGTTTTACCCCGTTTCATGATGTCATATATGACCTTGTAGCACTTAGCCTGAAATGACTGATCACCTACAGCTAAAACTTCATCTACCAGCAATATATCCGGATTAACATTTATGGCTATAGAAAAACCCAGCCGCATATACATACCAGAAGAATAATTCTTAACTGGAGTATCAATAAATTTTTCAAGTTCTGAAAATCTTACAATTTGATCAAATCTCTTATCCACTTCTCTTTTTCTCATACCCAATATAGCAGAATTAATGTATATATTCTCCTTACCTGTGAGATCAGGATGAAACCCTGCACCTAATTCTAATAGCGCAGATACAGTACCATCTATAGTAATTTTTCCAGAATTCGGCTGAATTATATTAGCAATAAGTTTTAAAAGAGTACTTTTACCTGAACCATTAGGACCAATTATTCCAAAGGTTTCACCATGCTTAATAGAAAAGGACACATCATCTAAAGCCAGGAATTCTTCATAAGTGGTTCTTTTCCCTTTAAGTATAGTATTTTTTAGACTGGGTATTTTTTCGTGATAAATCCTATATTTTTTGGTAACCTTATTTACATCAACTGCTATATTATCCAAACCCCTAATTTTACTAACCATAATTTATATTTCCTCTACAAACCTGGGCTCCAGTTTCTTAAATACAAAATAACCCACTAGAAATATAATTATTGACATACCTATACCAGAAACGATGGTATACAGATTTGGCATTTCAAACCCCTCTCTGTGATTAACATAATAAAATATGTTTCTATATAACATAACAAATAAAGTCATAGGATTAAGCATTAATATTTTTCTATATGTTCCTTGCACCAGGTCCAGTGGATATATGATTGGTGTGGCAAAGAACCATACCATCATTATTATACTGATTAAGTGCTGAAGATCTCTAAAGAAAACATTTAATGAAGAAACAAGTAAGGTAAAGCCAGCAACTAAAAAGAACTGTATAAAAATAACTAATGGTAACAGATACAAATATATATAGAACTTATACCCTAAAAAAGCCAGTACGATAAATAAAGCAATAAGCTCAAGCAGGAAATTCACCAGGTTAGCAAAAACAATAGACAGCGGAAGAATTTCTCTGGGAAAATATATTTTATTAACCAGATTACTATTAGCAACAATACTGCTTGTTCCATAACTTACAGAATTAGCTAAGAAATTATATCCCAGTAAAGCACTGATTAAAAATACGGCATAATCCTCTACTCCCAGTCTCATTATTACAGAAAACACAAAGGAGTAGACTATCATAACCAGTATAGGATTTAAAAGTGACCAAAGAAATCCAAGAATAGACCCCCTGTATTTTACCTTTAATTCTTTTTTTGTAAGATTAAATAAGAGTTCACGGTATGAAAACAATTTTCTAATACTTGCTATCAATTTATTTAACTCCCATTATCACGTATTCCAAATTGCCAAATATTATATCATCTAACACTTTTAAATTATCGTTTATTTCTCTTAAAATCTTATCTAATTCCTTATTGCTTATTTGATGTTTTATAAACTTTAACCTTTGTTTTTTTGGAACAGGACTTTTATATATTATTCTTAAATTCCTAAATCCAACTTTCTGAAATGTGTAGCTAAGTGTTTCAGGGGAAACCATATTTTTATGAGTTGGATCAATAATATAAGCTCTTGATTGAGCATAAAAAGAATTGGGATTTATGGTTTCTATCAATATTACTGAGTCTCGTTCCATTTTTTCCCAGGCGGTTTTAATTATGGTAAAAATATCTTTAAAATCAAGATGCTCTACTATCATGGATAAAAAAACATTGCCCAAACTTCCCTGATAATTTTTAAGATAACTTATAGCATCTGCATATTCTACTTTCAAACCCTTATCCAGACATCTTTTTACCATCTGTTTATTCGAATCTATGCCAAATGCGTTAATCCCATTTTCCTTAAGTAGCTCTAAAAATTCACCCCTTCCACAACCAATATCTAGAACACTTTTTTGTTTATTTATATAATCCAAGTAACTTTTCTGTCTTTCCTTTATCAATTCTTCGGGACCCCTGAACTGATCCTCAAACTTTGAATAGTCAAAATTTGGAGGGAAACTTACCCCTACCTTATATTCCAATTTTTTAATTCTACTTTCGATATCATTTACTTTACTCTCAACATCAACAATTTTTCCCCAAATTTCATCCAAACGGGATAGAACTTCGCCACTAAAATCATATATAGCCCTGCTATAGGCATTTTGACGGTTTACAAGAGGCTTCAGGAATAGAAAAATAATATTTAAATAAAGATTTTTTATCTTTCTAAAAAAACTAATGTTACCAGTAACTGATATTTTTCTTAAATCATTAAATTTTTCTAATCTACTGGTTGCTTCTCTTAATCTATTAGAAAACATATTAAATAAATCGAAAACATATAAAATTTAGCGCTTATTATATCATTAAATAGGTATTAGAAGAATGAAACCAATCTGCTACAAACTAATTAATTACCATAGATTTGATTTGCAAAAAGTAGAATCTTATCTGTATAAGTACTGGAAGGCGCCCATCTACCATTTAGGGTACCAATGGTACTGTCTCCATTAAAGTAATGAGAATCTGAATGTCTAGGATCATAAGTTTTCGAACAATACTCGTTTACATGAGATGGATATACATACCATGCTAAATGAGCATAATGAGCTATAATACCCAATTCTTCAGAGTCAAACCTGCAGCCAACTGCATCAGGACTGGTAACTCCCAAACCACCAAAGTTATTCCATTCAGGCTTAGCTATTCCTCCGAATTCTAGAAATCCTGTTTCATGGCACATCATAGCCCATGCTATATCAGCTCTAATATTAAATACTTTCCCCCACTTTATATATAATGGAGCCAGTCTCCTGGCCCAATCTACTTTAGATGAGCCTCTAATTTCAAATATTCTAACCAGTTGATCAACAGTTACATCAATATATCCAACCATATTGGTGCTATTGGTTATAACTGCTCCTTCACCAGCAGAGCTTGTACTTCCAGAGCCAGTGTCCCTACTATAATTTACAGTAACAGTTGCATATTTCCAACCGAGAGACGGATTATAAACATAAACATAAAGAGTATGCTTACCATTGGTAAATCTACTGCTATCAACATTTAACTTAAAACCACAATTGGTAAAATTTGCCTTCCCAAAACTAGAAGCAACATCAGGTCTTGCAATACCATATTGAGCAACACCCAACATGTTTTGTTCACCATTTGCCGGTCCATCATAAATATGTATGGCGGTAATACCTGTAGAATCCATTGCACTCTGCTCCACTGCCCATCCAACCACTTCAAAGCTTCCTGACAGTTGTTGATTAGAAGAAGGCAGGTCAACATTTATAAGAGTCTTGAATTTGCCAGAGCTAGTATTACTTACGCTGGTATTACCTGAACTGGTATTTGTAGTAAAACTACTATCAGCGTTTTGACTATTATTGGAAGTACTTGAACTTCCACTATAATTTACAGTAACAGTTGCATATTTCCAACCAAGATTTGAGTTATAAGCATAGACATAAAGGGTATGCTTACCATTGGTAAATCTACTGCTATCAACATTTAACTTAAAACCACAATTGGTAAAATTTGCCTTCCCAAAACTAGAAGCAACATCAGGCCTAGCAATACCATATTGAGCAATACCCAACATGTTTTGTTCACCGTTTGCCGGACCATCATAAACATGTATAGCGGTAATGCCTGTAGAATTCTCTGCACTCTGCTCCACTGCCCATCCAATCACTTCAAAGTTTCCTGACAGTTGTTGATTATTTTTTAGTGAATCTATGTTAATTAATACCTTTTGTGTTCCTGAACTATTATAATTCTGACCGGAAGTGTTGTTATTGGTGGTATTTGTAGTATTAGTTTCTACTGTCCCCTGTACTGGAATACTTATATTGTCACTCTGATTTCCAATATTACTACCATCGTTTAATATATTTATCTTCACGGTGGCATAAGCCCACCCTAACTGTTCATTATGAGCGTATACATATAGAACATGGGTACCCTTTGCCAATCTACTACTATCCACCTGTAAAGAAAACCCACAGTTTGTAAAATTAGCTTTACCGAAGGATTGTGCAACATCAGGTCTCGCGATACCGTAGGTAGCAATTCCTACCTGATTTTCAGCACCCGCAGCAGGACCATCATACACATGCACTGCAGTTATTTCAGGTGAATTTATTCCACTTTTTTCAACAGCCCAACCTTTAAGCTCGAAATTACCACCAATGGTCTGACTATTCGCTGGTTCGTCTATATTCACAAGAACCTTGGTTGCTTTATAGTCACTACCAGTAGCTGTACCATTGCTTGGTGTAATATTTGCAGCGTAATTAGTTATTCCATTAAAAAGCCCCCTAGCGATTTTATCTAAAAAACCATCATCTTTAACTAAATTAGCTTCATCAGGATTTGATAAAAATACACATTCCACTAATGCTGCTGTAATCCTTGTATCCTTTATAACTTTAAAATCTGCAGTTTTTACTCCTCTGTTCGGCCTACCTATTTCGCTAACTAAGCTACTTTGAATTGATGTAGCAAACTGACTGGAACCAGTCACTCCATTTGCACTCCAGTAGGTTTCAGTACCTATAGATGTTGGAGAAAGAGAAGCATTATTATGGATGGATAGAAATAAGTCCGCGCCGCTATTATTTGCCATACTGACAATTTCATCCAGACTTTTATATTCATCAGATGTTCTTCTCATAACTACTCTATAGCCAGCAGATTCAAGCAGACCTTTAAGTTTTAATGCAATTTTTAAATTAACCTCTTTCTCCATTAAACCATTATGTACACATCCACTATCCTTTCCACCGTGACCTGGATCAAGGAATATGGTAATGGCACCGTCTGCCATTAATTGTTTATCAGCAAAACTCGCAAATATAATCGATAAGGATATTAAAATAATAAGAAAGGTTGATATAAACCTAAGAATATTTTTGTTATTAAATTTTTTATCCATACCAGTTTCTTTTACTCTCTTAATTTTCCTTAATCCAGCTTTCATCCCTATATAAAGGATTACTTATATCAAGCTGTCCTATTGTATTTAACCTTTCGCCACCGATATAAAAATTAACAGTATCTACCTCCGGAAACTCCGTAAGCGTATTAACTATTGAATACACTAATAATATATCAACAGTTTCACTTTTAAATCTGTCATTTATAAACTCTGGTGATAGGTCTAAAGTAATATTGCCATTATCAAAATTTATTTTATTCACTTTAGTAGTTTTTGGTACCAAGTTGATATGCCCAGGTTCAAGTGGTGATTTTAGAAGCTCCATAAAAATAGAAAGATATTTATGTGCTCCAGATATTATTCTTTCTTCTCCAACAAGATACTGAACATTTGAATCAGCATAATATACTTTAACAGTTGATGATCCAATCTCATTATCTTCCTCAGAAGTTTCATTATCACTTTTATCTATTATCTCTTTTTCGTCTTCTAAATCGGTTTTTTCATCTTCCTCTGTTGTCTCCTCTTCCATTTCTTCCTTACTGTTATCTTGATCGCTTTCAGATTTAAAATCTTCATTATTATTACTTGTATTAGATTGATTTAACAATGAATCCTCTTCACCCACATCTATCTTTTCCTCAGACTGATTATCTAAAAAACATGCATAAAAGGTAAAAGATATG
Organism: uncultured Actinomycetota bacterium; assembly: GCA_964610315.1. GTDB lineage: Bacteria > Actinomycetota > Humimicrobiia > Humimicrobiales > Humimicrobiaceae > JAQVEM01. The sequence goes on along the minus strand of CAZSVM010000004.1, from coordinate 13,462 downwards.
ATAAAGACAAACAGAAGGAATAATAAAAGCATATAATTGTGGTCTCTCTTTTTATTACTCATTATTGCTATAAATAATTATTACATTTTATTACTATATTTTTACCATAAACCTTATTAAATCATTATAATAAACTTTAGACACTTTTATATAATTACACAAATAGAAAAATATGTCAAACATAATTGGATATCGGAATTTAATACGTAATAATAGCCCTAAAACTTTTTAATTCAATTATTTTTAGACTTCAAATCAGTTATCATTATACCAGGATCTTTATTATCCAGTAGAATATTCCAATCTCTTGGGATCAAACTCCTACTTATGCAAATAGGAAGTGCTATCTTATCCCTTTTATGCACAGAATATTTAATCTAATATAATACCATTTATTCATCTTCACATTGTTATATAAATCTTATCTCAATCTTCTAAAGTACCTTAAAAGGTTATATAATCATTCGTTAGTCTACAAAAAATATATTATAAAAATTTTTAAATGGGAGAGATAAAAATGAAGAAAAAGTCAAAGCTTCTCCTAGTAATTACTTTTAGCATGTTTATAATCTCTGCTATTCTACCAAACCAATTATTTGCAGATACTAAAACTAATATAGAAGCATTTGTTACCCACTTCTATCAAGAATGCCTATCTAGAGAACCTGATAGTTCAGGTCTAAATGGATGGGTAGATGGTCTGATAACAAAAACTATAACAGGAGCAGATGTAGCATATGGGTTTGTGTTTAGTGATGAATTTATACAAAGAAATGTATCTAATGAAGAATATTTAACCATGCTTTATAGGGCATTTTTTGATAGAGAACCAGACAGTGGTGGATTTAACAATTGGCTAAGCTACTTAAACACTGGCAAATCAAGAAAATGGGTACTGGCTTGTTTTATAAATTCAGACGAATTTAAGAACCTATGCGCTGACTATGAAATAAAGCCTGGGTATCTTCGTTGTCAGGACATTGAATTTACCTATATACCACCCTATGGTAGTTTTAAAAATCTTAAAGGCCGGGTTTGGCATGTAAAACCAGCCAGCTGTAAGGTAGCAGTATATATCAAAGTAAAAAGTGGTTGGTGGACAAAACCTTATTGGAGTACTCCACTGACGATTATACAATCTAATGGAAGTTGGACATGTGATATTACAACTGGCGGAATTGATGAGCAAGCAACAGAAATTGTAGCTTTCCTTTTACCCAATGGATATAATCCACCATCCATGTCGGGAGGTTCGACATTACCCTCAGAGTTAGATAAAAACGCGCTGGCAAAAATTATAACAACACGTTACTAAATAAAAAGAGGTATACAATAAGTTACTATATTTGTTGTATAATTTAAGATAAGATTTATATATTAAAATTCATTTTTATACAATTATATGTTCTATTAATGAGCAAAAATAAGTTCCCTGTAGGGAAAAAATGTTTTAAAATTAGAAATCATACTTATAATAACTCGTTTAAAATCTAGCGATTATTATAACATTAACAAAAACGTTATCAATGTGAAGTCTAACAAACTCAGATTTCATTAATAATTTTTTGATCTTAAACACCTTTATATGTATTGTTAACAAATCAGTCAACAAAAGTTATCTCTCTCACAGCAAAACTTATTTCTCTTCTATCCTCCGAAAGTCCGTACTCTATAGGAGACCACGTTTTATTGCTAACAAATTTTAAATCAATAATATCATTCTTTTCAACATTTAATTTGCTTAAATCTATCTCAATATTAAACAATTCATTACCAGTTTGGATATGTTCCATTACTTCTCTTCCGTTTATATAAATCTTAATATAGATAGGATCCTCATATATACCTGGCTTTGGATTAAATATGGGTATTACCATAGTATCCCCCTGAACACTCAATAGGAGCTCCGATTCCTTTTTAGCCCATCTAAAAAGCTTTCCAAATCTATCATATTCAGGAAAATAAAAGCCATAAAGTACTTTCTCCTTATTAACCAGCCCTAAATCAAATAACTTTGTTTTATTCTCAATGCTTAAAGAACCAGTACTTGCATAGAAATTAAAAAATATAAATACAACCAATACAATTGAAAATAAAATAATAAGATATTTTCTGCTGTTAATTTTTTTATGTATAATTTCTTGCATATTTATCACCGAAATTTACTATTAATCCCATAAATAAATATAAAAGAAAGGTGATTTCCATAAAATAAGTATGGGGGCCAAAAACAAACATTATCAACATTACTGGTAATATTAAAAACATATTTAACATCAAGTATTTTAACTTTTTATCTTTTATACTAACCATTCCCATTCTAAATGATCTGATAAATACCCAAAATATCCATAAATTTATCATCAGTACAAAAATACCCAATTCCGCCGCCACCTGTAAGTAATAATTATCGGCCATATCATTAGCAAGGTTGACCATTCCATAAATCTTTCCATAATTTGGCAGTTCGATGGTAATCATCCCGATTCCAATGCCACTAATAGGATAATCTCTTACTATGTAATAAGCAGCCTTCCACAATAATTCCCTTCCACCTAGAATATTACCAACTGCTTCTCTAATATTACCCTCTGAAAGTAAGGAAATATCAGCTTTTAATCTCTTCAATGTTACAGGGAGAAGATCATCATTTAAATTTTTTAAGGTAAAAATTGAAGCAACAGAAAATAAGATAATTATAATTAAAAAAGAAACTACCGAGGCAAGAAGGATCTTCTTGTTACTAATATTACTTATTTTTTTTCTCCTATAAATTTTCCTAAAAATGAAGTAAACAAGTATAAATATATAAAATAAAATAATTAACAATAGACCTAATAAGCCAGTCCTAGATCCTGAAAACATTAAGAGTATCAAACATTCAAACACAGCTATCGCACTTATTATTATTTTACTTTTGACTTTAAAATAGCAAACAAAACCTATAAATACTAATAAAAGTATAACTGTATATATTCCTAATGAATTTGGATCCACCAGTGTGGAGGCATATCTATTTGCAAAAGTATTTGCAGCTATCCAGCTCTGCTCACTAATACCAGTTGATTGTCCCATAAAATATGGATTTACGATAACCTGATAAACAAGTGACAAAAAAACAATAGAATTAGTCAGAAATAAAGTATAAAAAAGCCTAACAATAAATTTTTTGGTTATATTAACCTTTGTGATTAAAAACAAAAATAAAAAACCACAAAAATAATTAAAATACTGATAAATCGCCAAGCTAAAACCTTCGTCCGAACTGCGAAGATTAATATTCAAAGCGTAGTCTCTTGTAATATGCTTATAAAATGAAAGATAATCATATATTCTTAAATAAACAAATAAAAATGATATAGTCATAAATATGGTAAAAACAATAATCGGTATTGAGATTTTTTGATTTAAATCAATCAACAATTTCTTTTGTTTAGCCAGATATAATATCCCACCTAAAAAACAACCAATAAACATTGAAATTATTGGGTAAGATCCCGATATATTAAAGAAACGGCCAACTACATGATATAAAGGTATAAAAAAAATAAATAAAAATAATGATACTTCAAATTTAAGAAATGAAATTATAGAAAAAAAAACCAGTATTGATAATATTATAATTGCCTGCCGTGCATTAAAAGTAAAATAATTTAAAAACAAAATAATCGTAAAAAAAACCAATATTAGCAGAAATAGGTAACTTACAACATAATTTTTTTTACTAATCAATATGCCCCTCTCCTTGACAGTACTGCAGGTATGGTTTTTAATAATATTTTAATATCCATACCGATAGACCAGTTTTGTATATAATAAAGATCTAATTTTATTCCCTCTTCAAAGCTAAGTTCGCTTCTCCCCGTAACCTGCCATAATCCTGTAATCCCCTGCTTAACATTCAATCTCTTTTTATGCCATTCCTCATATTTTTTTACCTCTTCTGGCAGCGGTGGCCTCGGCCCTACTAGACTAAGCTCTCCATTCAAGACGTTTATTATCTGGGGTATTTCGTCAATTGATAATCTTCTTAATATTTTACCAACCCTGGTCACTCTGGGGTCACTTTTCATTTTAAATAGCAGCCCATCAGCCTCATTTCTTACTTTTAAGTTTCTTAACATTTTATCAGCTCCAATAATCATAGTTCTGAATTTATACATATAAAATTCCCTGCCATTTTTAGTAATTCGCTTCTGTTTGTAAAAGACTGGCCCTCTAGAGCTGATTTTTATAATTGATCCTATTATTAAATAAACAGGAATAAAAAATATAAAAATGATAAACCCCAAAACATAATCAAACAAATTTTTAATAAAAAGATTAAACCCAAAAAATCCAATATTGGCTATATGGACAAGAGGAATTCCACTGATTTCCCTGGACTCCATCCGGCTTATAGAGAATTCAAAAAAACCAGGAAACATTAAAATCAATACATCCATACCTTTTATAGCTTCAATAATGTCTAAAACTTTATAGTAATGATAAGCTCTACCCGATATTATGATCGTTTGAATTTCATTTTCAGATATTATCTTTTTAATATCATCTACATAACCAATAATTTTGTAACCATCAAGAGAACACCTGTTCTTTTCTATTTCATCTCTTTCTCCAATTATTCCTACTACTTCCATATCATTGTATTCATCTTTATTAAAAGTCTTTTTAATCCTATTTGTATCTTCTCCTATACCTATTATTATGGTTTTTGAGAAATTTTTTCTTTTCTTTATATAATAATAAAAGGCTTTATCAAAAAGAATTCTGAAGAAAATTAAAGAAATAACAGAAAAAACATAGGAATATCCAATCCATAATCTTGAAAAGTTAAAGTTTTGAAAAGAAAATCCAGCAATTATCATGAAAAATAAACCAAAAGTTATATTTATAAAAAGTTTTGTATTTTGACCTGCTCCTCTATACCTGTAATCCCAATTGTATATCTTGGTGATAAAGGATAAAAATAATATTAGAATGATAGAGAGAATAGAATAATTAATATAATCTATATAAAAGTCATATCCTAAATAGGAAGCCCTTAATTCTGGATTTGTCAGGAACCGTATATAGAAAGCTAGGAAAAAAGAACATAACAACAATATCAAATCAAAGAAGGCTAAAAGCAAACCATATAATAATTTCTTGCTCTTTCTGGTTGAAAATTTAACTTCTTTAAGCTTATCTTTTTTGCTTAGCACTGAAACTATAAATACACTTCTTTATAAATATAATCCCTGAATTTAATATTATGCCACAAAATACACTAAATAGAAAAGCTGCTAGCATCTTTACGGCTATTCTTTTATCCATTATCCTAGAGATTGGATCCTGTAGAATTTTTATATCGAAAAGTTGTTTATTATCATTATCCATACGACTTTCAATTGTTTCCAAATAGTTGTTTATAATCGAAAGATTTACTTCCTCTCCTTTTTTTTCATTAGTACTAATAAATTCCAGAGTGTAAATATGTTCACTTTCCTGGTATAGATCAATACTTTGCCTTAGTTCATTTATATTAATAGTCAAGTTATTTTCCTTTATAACTTCACGTAATACCTCATTTGACCTTAAAACTGATGCAACATCATCAAAAGTAGTTATCTTGTGGTAAACTCCAAGATATAAATTGTATGTATTTTCTCCATTTATAACTTCGAATTTAGAAGAAGAGATATATTTTTCCTCAGCCGGTAAGAATATAATCAACAATGACCCACCAATAAATACCAATAAAACCACTATTATAAAAATCCATAAATATCTTTTATATCTTTTAAGCGAATCTATAAGATTAACCTGCTCGTTCATTTATCTTCTAACACCTTTTCTATCATCTCTTCAACCCCTAAATTTAAAAATCCGCCTGAAAATATCTTTTAAAATCAGTAAGGTGAACTTTGTATTAAATACTACATATTTTTTAAACAACCTCCGGGGCTCGGCAAACATTCTGAAAAGCCATTCAAATCCTATTTTTTGCATCCATTGAGGAGCTCTTTTTACCTTTCCTGAATAAAAATTAAATACAGCTCCAACACCACAAACCATCTTAGCATCAAGTCTTCTGATATTATCATATATCCATTTCTCCTGTTTTGGCGCTGAAAGACCAACCCACACCACGTCTGGTTTTTTTTTATTGATAATGGATAGTATTTCTTTTTTAATATCTCCCTTAAATTCTTCCAAAAAGGGAGGAGTGAAATATCCAGCAATTTCAATATTTCCAAAATCCTCCTTTATTCTTTTGATAATTCTTCGCGCTACATCTTCATTCTCTCCACCAAAAAGAAAACAGGACATTTTATTTTGATCCATCTTTTTACAATATTGGTAAAAAAAATCATAGCCGGATATTCTGGAAGAAATAGATTTTTTAAATGTTTTTGAATACCACACTAATGGCATTCCGTCAGGGATAACAAATTCCGCCTTATTTATTATATTTAAAACCTCATTATCATTATTAGCAATAACTGTAAGATACGCATTCGGCACGCAAATATAATGTTTTTTTCTTTCTTTAGCCAACTTGATCGATTCATTTACTATATCTTCAAGACTACCGCGATTTATGTTTATTTTTAAAATCTCAATCTTCTCAGACATTTTCCAGACCTGCAATAGACTTATATAAATCAGTAAGACAAACAAAATTTTTTTCAGGATCAAAGAGTTCCGAATAGCTTTTTTTGCATTCTAATGATATATCTTTTCGCTGTTTTTTACTTAAAGAAGCTACCATCAAAACAATATTTTTAAGTTCGTCCATGTTATTATAAATATATCCATTTTTTCCATCAATTATATTTTCAGGAAGAGACCCTATATTATTAACTATTACTGGTATTCCATATTTAAAACTTTCCATTATAACCAGAGGAGATATTTCATAACATATAGAAGGGGCTACTAAAGCATACGCTGCATTTAATATTTGATATTTTTCTTCACCATCTAAATACCCAAGCAATTCAATATTATCAATATTATCTCTTTTAATGATCTTTTTTATGTCATTATATAGAGGGCCATCTCCTAGAATTTTAATTTTTATTCCCTTCAAACTGCTAAAAATATTTATCAATTCCAGTACACCTTTTTCTTTAGATAATCTCCCCATATATAAAAAATATGATTTATTATTATTTCTATGAATATTTTTAATTACTGACACAGGTATAATATTTCTTATCACAGTTATTCTACTTTCATTGATCCCTACTTTCACCAGCTTATTTTTGACAAAATTACTTAAAGCTATAAATTTTGCTATCTTTGAATAAATATTCCATTTTCTAATAAAATAAATATTTAAACCAATTAAAAAATTGTAAAATCTATCGCTTTCCCTGCAATCATTAAACAAATTTCTGAAAGAAAGCACTTCGCACCTGTCACAAACTTCCCCCTTATTTAAACAAATTCCATTAGCACAAAAAAAACGGTAATTATGAATAGTTTGAATTATAGGAATTTTATAATTATATAAAACATTATAAATTGAGGACGATATCAGAGGGAAAATATTATGAATATGAGCTATATGGGGTTTGCTTTCTATTATTATTTTTTCTACCTCTTTATAAGTTTTAAAAGAGTATAGGGAACTGAATGAAGCACCTGCTTTTTTAAACAAATTATCTATTTCGAGACTGCTCCTGGAATACTCAGTAATACTATGGCCTTTGCTCATTAGAAGATTCTTCTGATTGTCAAAGGCTACATCTTCTCCACCCCTATATTTATAATAATTATGTGCTAAGAATATTTTCATTATTTAAAACTTTACAATTTGATCGTTTTATAATTATCATATTAAATGAAAAAAATACCCAGAAGAAAACTCCCTGGTAGGGAACTTCTAATACAACTTCAAATAAACCCAAAATTAGAATATAGAAAATACAACTTAAAAAAGCTCTAACATAGTATTTATTCTTTAGGTTATTAGAATTTCTTAAAAATTTTATATTTTTTAAGAAAAAATTAATAATAATTGCCATAAAAGCTATCAAACCAATCACCCCGCTCATATACAGAAAAGATATTATGTAGTTATGAGTTGAAACCCAATTATCTGCCAGCCCTGTATTCCAACCAAGTTCAAACGTCTCTTCAGCTAAAAATTTCCTGCCAAAACCCCATCCTGTAAAAGGTTTTTTAAGAAATTCAAATATAAAACCCTTCCAGGTAATTACTCTCCAGTTAGTATTTATTGTAGCAATTGATGGAGATTCTCCTGATTTGAAGAAAAAATATCCTAAAGACTTCATTTCATTCAAAGTTTCACTTAAAGCTTGTGGCATAAAAAACCATAATACTCCAAGCAAAACTGTTATTAGTACAAGAATTATTAAGATATTAATTAAAAACTTTTTTTTATTCTGGGCAATTATTAGTGAAAAAATAAAAGCAGCAAATAAAGCAACCCAGCTGCCTCGTACATTCTCTGCAACACTTAAAATAATTAATAAAAATATATCGATATAAATTAATGCTTTTAAATATTTATTCTTTATAATCTCGATAAGATTAATCTCTAAAATCAGAAGCAAGGCTATGGGGAAATAATAACCTCCAATCATAAGTTCCGAAAATGTTCCTAATATTTTTCCCTCGAATCCCAGATGCCTTATAATAAAAACAATTATCAATAAATTTGTGCATACCAAAATGGTGATGAGAAAATAATTTATCTTCTTTATCGCACCAAATAAATAGAAAACAATAAAGTAAAATAATCCGTAATAAAATAAAGCTGATTGCCTTAAGGTAAAAGCTACATCTCTATAATTATAAAGACCTTTTGATAAAGCTAAAAATAAAATTGCAAAGAAGAAAAGGAACAGATTAAAAAAATAAATTTTTTCAAAATAAAATTTATTTTTTATGGCTAAAACTATTATTACTATTATTGATATAAAAATGAAAATTTCGGTTATATAGAGAGGAATATATCCAATGTTTACTTTTAACTTTGAGAATACTTTGGGTAGCAAAATATAACCAGTAATAATTAGTAGAAAAAACAAAAATATAGCATTTTTTAATACTTTATCTACTTTATTAAAAATTTGAGTCATATATCATATATTATCTAATTTTTCCTTTATTTCTCAAATTAAACAAAAATTTAAAAAACCCAGGAACTGAATTCAATATATGCCAAAACAAATAATGAAAATAGTACCTGATTAATTTATTACCACCATATTTTTTGCTAACATTAAAAGCCTCATTAAACATCTCTTTATTATCTGTAAAAGTTTTAGCTTCTTTATGTATCCGCATCAAAGACAGGTCTTTATCTATATATTTCAAAACCTTTCCATTCTTAGCTACTCTTATCCAGTAATCATAGTCCATAACATATTTTAAACTTTCATCGAAATATCCAACATCTTTAAAAATACTTTTTCTAAAAAAAGTTGAAGGCTGCTGAATATAACTATATCCAAGATATAGTAATCTACTCAGATCAAATTCTCCTGACTTTCTGGTTTTTATCACCCTACCATTAGTATCTGTAAGAATACAATTACCATATACAAGATCAACACCACTATTATTTGTAAAATATCTGGCAACAAACTCTAAAGCACCTGGAGCTAACATATCATCGGAGTTTAAATAGCAAAGAATATCTCCACTTGCTTTTGCAAGTCCCTTATTAATCGCATTAGTTTGTCCACTATCTCTTTCTGATTTCCATATAAGATGATTATATTTTTTTAGAATATCTACCGTATTGTCAGTGGATTTATTATCAAATATTATGTGCTCAAAATTATTATAATTCTGATTTAAAACACTCTTAATAGTGTCTTCAATATATTTACCTTGATTAAATGATGGTGTAATTATTGAAAATTTCAACATTATTCTCTATTTAGCAATTTTATTTTTAATTAAAAAGCAAATAAAGCATATTTAAAATAACTAAGCTTCAATTATAATAATACTATCAATGCAAAGAATTTAATATAAAATATATTACTAAAAATATCTTTAGTAAAAACTAATTATGGAGATACAAAACAAAGACTTAAAACAGACTTTTCTATATATCATCCTCTTTATAGGTATTGCTCTTATATTAAGGGAATATATTGGAGGCAGGTCTTTTTGGTTGGACGAAGCAGCACTGGGATTAAATATGATAAGATCCTTTAAAGATCTATTATCGCCACTTGGTATAGGTCAAATGGCTCCAATTTTATTTTTATATGCTGCTAAAATTCCCACCATTTTCTTAGGAATCTCTGACTATTCTTTAAGAATAATACCGTTATTATCAGGTATTGGATCCCTTATAATATTCTTTTTCCTGTCTAGAAAAATCTTAAATAAAACTGCAGCAATTATATCACTTTCACTTTTCATTCTTTCAGATAAATTAATATACTATGCAACTGAATTTAAACAATATTCAACTGAAGTATTCTTTTCCATACTGCTTTTTTATCTTTTCGTACTTATAACTGAAAATGGTTTAAATATAAAAAGAAGTATATTGCTTGGTCTGGTCGGAGTAGTTGCAATCTGGTCTTCTTATACTGCTATTATTATTACCTTATCAACTGTTATTTGCTTACTTTATTACTTTATAAAAAATAAAAACATAAAAAGCATCATTAAAACATTAATTATTAGTTCAATATGGCTTGCAAATATTACAGGTGAATACCTCTTTTACATAAAAACAAGTACCTATGAAATAGAAGGAATGAAATATTACTGGTCCTTTGCATTTATGCCATTTCCACCTAAGACCATATCTGATATTCTATGGCTTCCGAAGAGCATTAAAGAATTCTTCATCTATATTTATAGAAATGATAGCAACTTACTTTTAAATTACACTCCACTGATAAAAGATATCTTCTGTTATATGCTTATATCATTCTTTATTGGCGGGATTGTCTATACTTTTTTAATAAAGAAAGGCCACTTTTCTTTATTTATTCTAACAACCTTTGTTCTTGCTATAATAGCCTCAGCTCTAAAAAAATATCCTTTTGCCAATAGAACAATATTATATATAGCTCCATTAGTTATATTTTTTGCAGCCATAGGTATCTGGCTTACAATTAGATATTTAAAAAAAATCCATCTCTCAATTCCTATTTTACTTTTAATCTTTATCTTTCTTCTGCCAGTTTTTTCTGGAATCTATCATTTAATAGAGCCAACTTATAAAAGTGAGATAAAATCAGTTATTAACTATTACAACAAAAATAAAAAGCCTGAAGATAAACTATATGTTGAAAATTATTATATTATTCAATTTGACTTTTATTCAGACAAAAACTTAGTAGATTATACTGATAATCAAGATATAGAAATACTCAAAAAAGAAATTATAGGAAATAAGAGAGTATGGGTAATTGGAGATATTGGAGATATCCATAACTATGGAAAAGTAATAGATAGTTACAAGATAAAAACATTAGCTGTTATATTATCTAAAAAATGGCCTTTTAGCTATATCAGTGATAAATTAATTCATCTTAATGACCCCAATGTTGAAATTTATCTTTATGATTTTTCTTATGATTAAATTTGTTTTAACATAAAAATATGTTTATCTTTTAAAAATCCCATACTTAAGTATTACAAATATTGCCCTGAATCCATCTTTCCAGCTTATCTTTTTCCCTTCTTCATAGCTTCTGCCATAATATGAAATACCAACCTCATAAATCTTGCATCTTTTTCTAGCAATCTTAGCTGTTATTTCGGGTTCTATGCCAAATCTATTCTCTTCAATTTTAATAGAATCCAATATCTCTTTTCTAAAGAGTTTATAGCATGTTTCCATATCAGTTAAATTTAAATTGGTAAACATATTTGAAAGGGTAGTCAAAAATCTATTACCCAAATAGTGCCAGAACATATGAACACGATGAGGATGACCTCCCATAAATCTTGAACCATACACAACATCAGCTTTTTCTTCAATAATAGGTTTTAGAAGTAACTTATATTCTCCAGGATCATATTCTAAATCAGCATCCTGAAAAATTACATAATCTCCGTTTGCATACTCAATACCTGTTCTAATTGCTGCACCTTTTCCCATATTCTTCTCTTTATAGATTACTCTATCAACCTTATGTTCAATCCTATTCTTTAATATTTTTATTGATTGATCCGATGAACCATCGTCTACAACAATTATTTCCTTTTTAATATTATCCAGATTTACTCTTTTTACTCTATCTATTATTTCCTCTATCGTTTTATCCTCATTATATGTGGGTATAATAATTGACAACTTCAAATTAACTCCATTTCTTTTTTAATAATCAAATATTTCTTTATTCTTTGATTGAAAAACCAAACATCATATGTATCTTTATCTTAAATCAATTAATCATTTTTTTTAAGATTTTTCAAAAATAGAGAATTTTCTTATACCCCATTTTTGTAAAACAAACTTAATGCTTGTTAATAAAACACCAAACCCATACCTCACACTTCTGGAAAAATTAATAGAAGAAGCTTCTGGAAAATATTTTGTGGGACATGAAATTTCACCAATTCTATAACCAAAATAGGTAATTTGGGCCAATATTTCATTGTCAAATACAAAATCATCTGAATTCTTTAAAAAAGGAATCGATTTCAAAACCTCACTGCTAAAAGCCCTGTAACCTGTGTGATATTCTGTAAGTTTCTTACCCAGCATAATATTTTCTATAAATGTTAATATCCTGTTGGCAATGTATTTATAAAGAGGCATTCCGCCCTTTAAAGCACCTCTGCCTAATATTCTTGAAGCAAGTATCACATCATATTCACCTACTGATATTAGAGAAGCCATAGCAGTTATAAGTTTTGGTGAGTATTGATAATCCGGATGAAGCATAATCACAATATCAGGATTTCCTTTCAATGCTTCCAAATAACATGTTTTTTGATTACCACCATACCCTTTATTTACTTCATGGATAAGAGTTTTTATTTTTAATTTCTTAGATATTTCAACAGTTCTGTCTTTAGATGCATCGTCAGTTAAAATAATTTCATCAACCATTTTCTTAGGAATTTCATTATAAGTTTTAATCAGCGTCTTTTCTGCATTATAGGCAGGCATTACAACTGTTACTTTTTTTCCATCTATCATATCTCTTATAAATTACCCAAAATAAATATATACACACTTTTTTGAGTTTATGATATCACATATTAAAAATAAAGATTTATTCTTTAAAGTTTCTTTTTTATATTTGGAACCCCTCATTTTCCCAGTCTAACTTATAATCATCCGTGAATACAATATTAAAAGCAGAATAAAATTTATCTTCTTATCCTTTGATTTTGAAAGATAAGTTTGGATTATAAAAATATTAAGACCAAAAATTATGTAATAAACATAATTATAATAACCATAATATGGGGTGAACCCCATACTTAGACATATTGTATACTAAAAATAGTTAATATA
>CAZSVM010000003.1:0-112099 GCA_964610315.1 uncultured Actinomycetota bacterium | reverse complement strand
TTATTTTCTTTAGGTATATTAATAAAAACATTTAAAAGTATCAAAGGTCTTTTTTATGAAGTATAATTTTTTAAAAATAGAAAAACCGGAAAAACTTGAAGAAATCAATACTTATAGAGCACCGGGCTTTAAAATCCCTGTTTCGGTAGAAAAAACAGTAGATAAAATATTAGAGGAAGTAAAAACAAAAGGGGACGAAGCCATCTTAAAATTCTGCAGAAAGTTTGATTTTTTTGAAGCCGGAAGTATTGATCGTATCAGAGTAAAAAACAAAGAGATCAAATCTGCAACGGTAATGGTAAGAAAAAAATACCCTCAGCTGGTTGAGGCATTGGAAGTAAGTTACAGCAATATTAAAAATTATCATACCGCTCAGTTTAAAAAGCAAACAGGTTCCTGGATGATAAAACCGGATAAGGGAAAAGAAATCGGGCAAATTATGCTGCCGCTGGAAAGAGTGGGAATATATATACCGGGAGGAAGATATATATATCCATCCTCGATACTGATGACCGTAATTCCGGCAGTAATAGTAAAAGTAAGAGAAATTGTCATATGCACGCCTCCTCAATCAAACGGCAATTTGAATCAAATTTTATTGTATCTATGCGGCAAGCTTGAAGTTGAAGAAATCTATAAAATTGGCGGGGCTCAGGCAATAGCGGCTCTTGCCTACGGTACTCCGAGTATCAGGAAGGTAGATAAAATAATAGGTCCCGGGAATATTTATGTTACCGCTGCAAAGAAGAAGGTATTTGGCCAGGTAGGAATTGACAGTCTGGCCGGTCCCAGTGACATAACTATAATTGCAGATGATTCCTCTAATTCTGTTTTTATTGCTGCTGATCTTATCTCCCAGGCTGAGCATGACCCTGATTCCAGGAGTATATTGCTGACTACCAGCATGAATATGGCTAAAGAAACTATTGAAAATATTTATAGAAATCTGGACATACTTACCAGTGAGTATGGAAATAAAGTAAACAGGGAAGTTATTTTAAAATCCCTTAAGAAAAATTGTAAAATTATTTACAGCAGGGAAGAGGACCAGTTGATAAAAATTTGTAATATCATAGCTCCCGAGCACCTGGAAATAATGGTAAAAGATACCGGAGGAATTTTAAAGAAAATAAAAAATGCAGGTGCTATATTTATAGGGGAGTACTGTCCGGTGGCCGTGGGTGATTATATAGGAGGAACCAACCACGTCATTCCCACCGGAGGCAATGCAAGATTTTCTTCCCCACTGAGTGTTAATGATTTTTTAAAGAGGAGCAGTATAACTTTTTATGATGAAAGCAGTTTAAAGAAAGAAATGAAATTTATAGATATAATATCGGAATTCGAAAGGTTATTTGCTCATCGCTATTCTGTAGAAGTAAGATTCAAAAAAAAGTAAGAGAAAAAAGTATGAGTCTAAAAATCAAACAATGGATTTCAAATATGCCGGAATACATCCCCGGTAAAACTATAGAGGAAATAAAAAAAGAGTATAATTTAAAAAAAGTCTATAAATTGGCTTCTAATGAGAATTTATACGGACCTGATTCCGGAGTTCTGAAAGAAATCTGTAAGAACCTGGATGATATCAGATATTATCCCGATGGTCAGTGCAGTGAGATAAGGCAAAAAATCAGTAGAAAGTATAATATAGGCATCAATTCAATAATTATGGGAAATGGTACGGATCAGATTATAGAGATGATAGGCGACAGTTTTATTGAACCCGGAGAAAATATCGTAATTTCGGACCCCACTTTTTTGATTTATGAAAAATCAACTTTGAAATGCAATGGAAGAGCGATAAAGGTTTCATTGAAAGAATTCAGACAGGATGTAGAAAAATTAATAAGTTCTCTAAATAATAAAACAAAAATATTGTTTCTTACCAACCCTCATAATCCCACCGGCACCAATATAAGTCAGTGGGAATTCGATTATGTTATGGAAAATATTAAAAGCGGTGTATTGGTGGTTGCAGATGAAGCTTATAGAGAGTATATGATGGAGGGGGAAAAGATTGATACCCTAAAATATCTCTCTAAATACAACAATCTTATAATATTGAGGACATTTTCAAAAATTTACGGACTGGCTGGACTGAGGATCGGCTATGGGCTGTCTGATAATTCGATTATTTCTGCTTTAAATAAGGTAAGGCTTCCTTTCAATGTAAATTCGATTGCACAGAAAGCCGCTGTTAAAGCATTGGAAAATGAGTCCTATATAAATAAGATTAGAGATAGGGTAAGAGGGGAAAAAGATAAGTATTATGAAATCCTGACTGAAAATAAGATAGGATTTATTAAATCGTACGCAAATTTTCTATTGATTAAGACTGGTAAGAATAGCGATACAATCGTAGAAAAACTTCTTAAGGAAGGATTTATAGTAAGACCGGGTAAAAACCTTGGATTACCGGGTTACATAAGAGTAACCATAGCTTTGCCGGATGTAAATGACCGGTTTCTGGCAGCTTTTGTAAAAATATTCAATAATATATAAAAAAGGGAAAGAATATAAGGAAAAGAAATATATATTTTGTGGTAGAAAGTAGTTATTTTTTGTTTTATAATCAATTATCAATTATTAATTAAAAAAGGAGCAAAAATGGCAAAGGTTGTTCTAAAAAACCTGACTAAAAAATTTGATGAGGTTATAGCTGTAAGCAAAATGAACAGCACCATTGAAGACAAAGAATTTGCGGTGCTGGTTGGCCCATCAGGCTGCGGTAAAACTACTACACTGCGTATGATCGCAGGACTGGAAGAAGTGACGGAAGGTGAGATTTACATCGGAGACAGATTAGTTAATGGCGTTGCCCCTAAGGACAGGGACATAGCCATGGTTTTTCAAAACTATGCTCTTTATCCCCACTTTAATGTTTATGATAATATGGCATTCGGACTGAAGCTGCGAAGAACTCCCAGAGTAGAAATCGAAAAAAGAGTTATGAATACAGCAAAAATACTAAAAATAGAAGATCTTCTCAAAAGAAGACCCAAACAACTCTCCGGAGGACAGAGACAAAGGGTTGCTTTAGGCAGAGCGATCGTAAGAGATCCTAAAGTATTTTTAATGGATGAGCCGCTTTCCAATCTTGATGCAAAACTCAGGGTACAGATGAGAACAGAAATTGCAAAGCTTCATCAGAGGCTTGAAGCTACTATAGTTTATGTAACCCATGACCAAACTGAAGCAATGACTATGGCTGATAAAATAATTTTATTAAAGGACGGAGTGGTTCAGCAAACCGGAAAACCTCAAGAAGTATATGACTATCCCAATAATATGTTTGTAGCTGGATTTATAGGAAGCCCTGCAATGAATTTCCTGGATGCTACGGTGACTGACCGGATGACTTTTAAGAGCAACATTTTTGAACTGGGAACAATTGACAAATTAAAAAAAGTAATTAATGAAAATAAACTCATAGGTAAGGAAGTAGTAATAGGAATCAGACCTGAAGATCTGGAGGATAGTAATTTTGTACAGAACACCTCTAGAGAGAGTACCATTACTGCCAGTGTTGAAGTTACCGAGCCTATGGGTGCCGAGATTTATCTATATATTGACATTGAAGGAGTTCTGTTAACGGCAAGGGTTAATCCTAGATCCAGTTTCCGGAGCGGAGATAAGGCTACCTTACATGTGGATATCGATAAAATACATATATTTGATAAGGAAACAGAAAAATCTTATATGTAATTTATAAGAATTATTCAGCCCTTATTGGCTCTGATCTGCCGTATTTATAGATAATCAGATTTTAAATAATATGTAATATGCAATTTGAATACTTGACTATAGAAGAGCCTGTTGTAAAATAATGAGCACGAATTTAAACACGTGTTTATTATAATAAAGGGAACAGTAGATTAATATGTATAGTAAAGAGATAGCTAAATTGGCGGGAGTTTCAAGAAGTACCGTATCCAGAGTGGTAAATAATTACACTAATGTAACACCTGAAACAAAAGAAAAAGTAAACAGAATTATCAAAAAATATGGTTACGTTCCTCATGCTCCAGCAAGAACACTTGCTGGTAAAGAGAGTAGAATTATAGGTATTTTTATAGCTAATATTAAGCTTGGCAGTGAAGAATTCAGAGTTTTCCAGAATGTATATATTTCTCCTTTCGAAGCGGCGATAATAGATTATGCGGATAAATTAGGATATAACGCATTGGTTTCCATAATTAATGGTAGAGATGATTTTAAAAAAATAAGAAGCCTTTTTAACAGTAAAACGTTATCCGGAGGAATTTTTTTAGGGGCTAATAACAACTCTCAGGAAATTTTTGATCTTATAGGATCCGGGTATAAAATAACCATAATAGATCAGGAGCAAAACCAAAACAGGACTACAGGCAATTATATTATTGTTAATTCCGATAATTATAACGGCGGATATAAAGCTACCAAACATTTGATAGACTACGGTCATAAAGAGATAGCGCATATTTGCGGAGATATGAATAAATATTCAGGTTTTAAACGGCTGGAAGGGTACCAAAAAGCAATGAATGAAGCAAAACTCCCTATTAGAAAAAAATATATAGCTTACGGGGATTTTACTGAAGATAGTGGGTATAAGTGTATAAATCAGCTTTTAAAAGATAAGAATAAAAATCGTATAACAGCTATTTTTTCGTCCAATGATTCAATGGCTATCGGGGCTATGAATGCTATAAAGAAAATGGGATTTAGAATCCCCAATGATATTTCCATTGTCGGTTATGATGATATAAAAATTGCCAGTTATGTTTCACCGGCTCTTACTACTGTCAGAAACCCTATTCTGGAAATGGCGTCTGTGGCTACAGGAAATCTGATAAATTTTATTGAAAATGGTATTAATTCGACAGAATATTATACTGTTTCTGCAGAATTAATTATAAGAGAATCAACAAAGAGATTAAAGTAACGAATTTGTTTATTAGAGTATTATTTCTATTTGTTAGGGAAATAAATTATCAGACTGAGATAAGAAAATCATATTTAAAGGTAAGGAAAGGAAAAAGATTAAAATTAAATAAACACGCGTTTATATTTTAATGATAAATTTTTATAAAAAATATTAGATTTCAGAACAAAGGAGATGAGCAATGAACAAATACGGCTATTTTGATGATCAAAGTAAAGAATACGTTATTAAGAACCCGGAAACTCCTTTGCCCTGGATAAATTACCTGGGATGTGAAAAGTATTTTGGTATTATTTCCAATACGGCGGGAGGATATAGTTTTTACCAGGATGCACGCCTCAGACGTTTAACCCGTTATAGATATAATAATGTTCCTGCAGATTCAGGAGGAAGATACCTTTATATAAAGGATAATAATATAATCTGGAATCCCAGCTGGAAACCCAGCCGTACAAAATTGGATGAATACTCCTGCCGTCATGGTCTGGGATATACTGTAATAAAAGGTCAAAAAAACGGAATAGAAGCAGAAGTAACCTATTTTGTGCCTCTCGGAGAAAATATGGAAATATGGAACCTTGCACTATTCAATAATACAGATATGGATAAAGAAATAACTCTTTTTTCATTTATAGAGTTCTGTCTATGGGATGCTATGGACGATATGACCAACTTTCAGCGTAATCTCAATACCGGTGAAGTAGAAGTAGAAAATGAAACTATTTTTCATAAAACCGAATATAGAGAGCGAAGAAATCATTATGCCTACTTTACCTGCAGCCGGGAAATAAATGGATTCGATACCAGCCGTGATGCTTTTATTGGTGATTATAATGGGTTTGAAAATCCTGCTGCAGTTGCCGACGGAAAATGCACTAATTCAGTTGCCAATGGCTGGTACCCTATAGGTGCCCATCAGGTTAATATTACTTTAAAACCAGGTGAGAAGAAAAATCTCCATTTCATACTGGGGTATATAGAAAATAAGGAAGAAGAAAAATTTTCTGCTCCCAATGTCATAAATAAGAATTCGTTCCATCTTAAAATGAAGACTTATAAGAAGTCCGAAACTGTAAATAAAGCTTTCAATAAATTAAAGGAGTACTGGGCCGAATTGCTTGGTAAATATAAAGTGGATATAGAAAATGAACACGTCGCGCGTATGGTTAATATCTGGAATCAGTACCAGTGTATGGTAACTTTTAATCTGTCCAGATCCGCATCCTATTATGAATCCGGTATTGGACGTGGAATGGGATTCAGAGATTCCAATCAGGATCTGCTGGGTTTCGTCCACATGGTGCCGGAACGGTCACGACAGAGAATCCTGGATATTGCCGGAGTACAGCTTTCTGATGGAAGCTGCTATCATCAGTATCAGCCGCTTACCAAAAAAGGTAATAAGGATGTAGGAGGAGGATTTAATGACGATCCGTTATGGCTCATAGTTTCTACCTGTGCTTATATTAAAGAAACAGGAGACTACTCTATTCTTGATGAAGCAACCGGCTATTCGGATATTCCTGACAGTAAAGATACTCTTCTTGATCATCTTTTCCTCAGTATAGAATATACCCTCAAAAATCTTGGCCCCCACAATCTTCCCCTTATAGGTCATGCTGATTGGAATGATTGCCTGAATCTAAATTGTTTCTCAAAACATCCCGGGGAAAGTTTTCAGATTTATGGAGACAGGCCGGGAGGAGTAGCAGAATCGGTTATGATTGCAGGACTTTTTCTTTATGCCTGCAGTGAACTGATTGCACTTCTGCACCAGATTAATTTGGATGAGAAAATTAAAAGGCTGCAAAAGAGTTATGAATTAATTAGTAAAGCTGTGGAAAAACACGGCTGGGATGGCCAGTGGTTTCTAAGGGCTTATGACTATTATGGAAATAAAGTGGGTTCCAAAGAATGTGAGGAAGGAAAGATATTTATTGAATCACAGGGCTGGTGTATTATGGGCGGTGTCGGTCTGAAAAATGGAATGGCTCAAGAAGCTCTGGCCAGTGTAGAAAAATATCTGGCAACTCCCAATGGTATAGTCTTAAATCAACCTGCATACTCACATTATTACCTGAATCTTGGAGAAATTTCTTCCTATCCGCCGGGATATAAAGAGAATGCAGGAATATTCTGTCATAATAATCCCTGGATATCCATATCTGAAACTATAATAGGTAATGGGGATAAGGCTTTTGATTATTTTCTGCGTATTTGCCCCAGTACCAAGGAAAAGATCATAGAAATCTATCGCTGTGAACCATACTGTTATGCACAAATGATTGCAGGACGTGATGCGCCTACATTTGGGGAAGCAAAAAATTCCTGGCTTACCGGTACAGCGGCATGGTGTTTTGTAAATATATCTCAGGCAATTTTGGGGATCAAGCCTGACTATAAAGGTTTGTTGGTGGATCCCTGTATTCCCGGGCAGTGGGAAAGGTTCAATGTAACCCGCTTATTCCGGGGAGTTAGATATAATATTACGGTAATGAACCCTGACAGGATAAACAAAGGTATAAAAAGTTTAACTATAAACGGTAAGCAGGTAAAGGGAAATTTAATCCCCTTTAATAAAAAGGATAAAGTGGTAGAGGTTAATGCAATACTGGGTAATTAGAAAGCAATTTATATATTTAACTTTTAAATAATTTTTGAAAACTATTATAATTAATATTTTAAAAAGGGATGAAAAGAAATGACTATAAAATTCGAAGATAATTTTTTATTTGGCACTGCAACATCATCCTATCAGATAGAAGGGGCTGTAGATGAAGATGGAAGAACCCCTTCTATATGGGATATATTTTCAAAAACTCCTGGCAAGACCTACATGGGGGATACCGGTGATACTGCCTGTGATCATTATCATAGATATAAAGAAGATCTGGAATTAATGGAAAGAATAGGTACCGACGCTTACCGGTTTTCAATTTCATGGTCCAGGATTTTTCCGGAGAAGGGAAAGTATAACCCAAAAGGAATGGAGTTTTACAAGAATTTAGTAAATGAGCTCAGGGCAAGAAATATAAAACCGGTTGTTACTCTATATCATTGGGATTTACCGGTATGGACATATAATATGGGCGGCTGGCTAAACAGGGACTCGGTTAAGTGGTTCGGAGAATATGCCCAAAAAGTATTCGAGGAACTTGGTGATTCCGTAAAATTATGGGTAACTCATAACGAGCCCTTCTGTTCATCTATTTTCAGTTATTATGAGGGTAAACATGCTCCTGGACATAAGGATTTAAGAGAAGCATTAACAGCGGCACACCATATTTTATTATCTCATGGATATGCAGTGGGAAAATTTAGAAAACTTAATTTTAAAAATGGGGAAATTGGAATAACTCTAAACTTTACACCGGCATATCCGGTAACTAAATCCAAAGGGGATATAAAAGCAGCTTCCATATTTGATGGTTATTTTAATAGATGGTTTTTGGATCCTATTTTCAAAGCCTCTTACCCTGAAGATATGAAAGAAATATATGGAGAACTTATGGGCAATTTTGATTTTGTGAAAGACGATGACCTGCAAGAAATATCCATTAAAAATGATTTTTTGGGAGTGAATTATTATAGCCGCGAGCTGATAAAGTCATCACCGGATTCGGAATTAAAATTTAAGAAGGTTCATGGTAATTTTGCCAGAACAGAGATGGACTGGGAAATAGTGCCAAAAGCTTTATATGATCTTATATTAAGGTTAAGAAATGAATATACAAAACTACCCATTTATATTACGGAAAACGGCGCTGCATTTGAGGATAGATTATCCAAGAAGGGAGAAGTACGCGATGTTAAACGGATCGATTATTTAAGGAGACACCTATTGAAAATTGCCAGATTAAATCAAAAAGGAATGGATGTAAAAGGGTATTTTTTATGGTCTCTAATAGATAACTTTGAATGGCAGCATGGGTACTCAAAGAGATTCGGGATCGTCTATGTGGATTACAAAACACAGGAAAGGATACCAAAAAGTAGCGCATTTTGGTATAGAGATTTAATAAGAACCAGAATTATAAAATAATATGGGGCTTAAGAAATGACAGAAAAGGAAAAAATGTTATCCGGACAACTTTACTGTGCTGTAGACAAGGAACTATCCAGAGAAAGAGATTATGCAAAAGAATTATGCTATAGATTTAACAGGATTTATCCCACCAGATATAACGAAAAACTAAGAATCCTTAAAAAATTATTTAGAACGGATAAAAAATGTTGGATAGAACCGCCATTTTACTGTGATTATGGATATAATATAATTTTTGGAAAAAATTTTTATGCAAACCATGGCTGTATAATACTTGATGCAAACAGTGTCAAAATGGGTGATAATGTTTTTCTAGCACCTTATGTACAGATATGTACAGCTACACACCCCACTACTCCTGATATAAGAGAGAGCGGACTGGAATATGCCCTTCCTATAGAAATAGGAAGTAATATCTGGATAGGCGCAGGCGCAATTATTCTTGCCGGTATAAAAATAGGAAATAATTCAGTTATAGGAGCAGGCAGTATTGTAAATAAGGATGTCCCCTCCAATGTACTGGCACTGGGAAATCCATGCAGAGTTGTAAGGGAATTAAAATAGTTGATTTATCGGTTATTAATAGGCTGTTTCTAAATTTACGTTAATATTTATTGTAATTTAGTACCCTTTAAAAAAATAATAATCAATATTTAGGTATTCAATTTTTGAAGGAGTTATGTCTCCGGGGAAAATCAATTTTTGGAGTACCTGGTTAAGGAGATTTTATGGAAGTTTACAGCCTGAATGGTAAATGGAAGATGAAGGATACCAGGAAAGAGCACTGGAGTAATGCTCAGGTTCCGGGCTCCGTTTTTACAGACTTACTACGCGAAGGATTGATGGAAGACCCCTTTTATAGAGATAACGAAGACAAAGCACTTGCGCTCTCTTATAATGATTATGAATACAGCAGAGAATTTCATATATCCGATGAAATGTTAAAATATGATAGAATTTTTCTCTGCTGCGAAGGATTGGATACTCTTGCCGAAATTAAGGTTAATGGAAAGTTAGTGGCCAGAACTGATAACATGCACCGCAGTTACAAATTTAATGTAAAAGCAGCATTAAAAGAGGGCAGGAATAATATTCATATTATATTTTACTCTCCTACGCGATATATCGAGCGGATGCAAAAAGAAAATCCTCTGCTGGAAAGAAAATTTAATATAGCCGTACCTGGCTTTTATCATCTCCGTAAAGCTCATAGTATGTTCGGCTGGGATTGGGGGCCGGAGGTTCCTGATTCGGGTATATGGAGGGATATTAGTTTAAAGTTTTTTAAGATGGCCCGTTTAAAAGATACATATATTACCCAGAATCATCGAAAAAATAGTGTTAACCTTAGAATCCGGATAAGTACTGAAATATGGGTTAAAGAAAAGCTAAGTCTGGAAATTTCTATTATTTCTCCTGAGGGCAGGAAGATATCCAGAACTCTTGAAGCTGATTATTTAAATAAAAATTATAATGCAGACTTTACAATTAAAGAGCCGGAGCTATGGTGGCCAAATGGTTATGGAAAACAGTCTCTTTACAGGGTTAAGATAGATTTAAAGGGAGAAGGAAAAATATTGAATTCGAAGGAGTTTAAAATAGGTTTAAGGACATTGAATATAAAACAGAAAAATGATAAGTGGGGGGAATCATTTGAATTTGAAATAAACGGGGTGCCAATTTTTGCCAGAGGTGCAAACTATATAATAGAAGACAATTTGATGTCCAGGTATTCGCCCCAACGTACCGAAATGCTGATAAAAAACTGTATCCAGGCTAATTTTAATTGTATACGGGTATGGGGCGGAGGAATATACCCGGCTGATTATTTCTTTGAATTATGTGACCAGTACGGTCTTATTGTATGGCAGGATTTTATGTTTGCCTGTTCCATTTATCCTGTGAACAGAGAATTTATAAGCAATGTGAAGCAGGAGCTAGAAGATAATATCAAAAGGTTAAGAAATCATACCTGTCTGGGTTTATGGTGCGGAAATAATGAAATAGAGTGGATAATAGATATGGTTGAAAAACAGCCGCCGGTAGAATTGCAGGTGCCAAAATATATACTGTCACTTAAAATGAAGCAAATTAAAAAGACGTATATCTATCTATTCGAAGAGATTATTTCAAAAGCATTAAAAAAATATGATCCAAACCGATTTTACTGGCCCTCTTCACCTTCATCCGGAGGTAGATTCGATAATCCCAATGATGAAAACAGGGGAGACGTGCATTACTGGGATGTATGGCATGGATTAAAGCCTTTTAATGACTACCGCAATCATTATTTCCGCTTTACTTCCGAATTTGGGTTTCAATCCTTTCCGGCAATAAAGACGGTGGAGAGTTTTACCGTTCCGGAGGATAGAAACATATTTTCTTATGTCATGGAAAAACATCAGAAGAACGGCTCAGCAAATAGCAAGATATTAACCTATCTTGCCGAAACATTTAAATATCCCAAGGACTTTGAATCTCTACTTTATACATCACAAATTTTACAGGCAGAGGCTATAAAGTATGGCGTAGAACACTGGAGGAGGAACAGGGGGCACTGTATGGGCTCTCTGTACTGGCAGCTTAACGACTGCTGGCCGGTAGCCTCCTGGTCCAGTATAGATTATTATGGACGCTGGAAAGCCCTTCATTATTATGCCAGACGTTTCTTCGCACCGGTGCTGATATCGGCCGAAGATAATGGAACAAAGGTAAATATTTATATTACCAATGATACATTAAAAGATATAGAAGGGGCAGCAGAGTGGAAACTCAGAAGTAAAAAAATTCCAATTGTAAGTAAGGGTAAAAAAGAGGTTATCATAACTTCGTTAAAAGCTGAGAGTTGTGTTAAACTGAATTTTGAAGATATTATAAATAAAGACAATATTAGAGATGTTTATCTTGAGTTTTTCTTTAATGTTGATGGACAGTGCGTGAGCAGCGGAACTTTATTGTTTACAAAACCTAAGTATTTTAATTTCATAAATCCGGAAATAAAAGCAGCTGCCGGTGAAGAAGATGAATATTTTATATTTAAGTTGGAATCGCAGGCTTTTGCGAAATCGGTTGAACTTGATTTGAGAAAAACAGACTGCCAATTTAATGACAATTATTTTGATCTCTCCCCGGGATATATGAAAAAAATAACTCTGAATAAAGCCAGTCTTTCTAAAAAGATAAAACTGGATGAAATAAAAAAACAATTGAGAATAAGAAGTTTACATGATATTGAGGAGAGGTAGAAAATACCAACTGTAATTTGGCGGGGTTTTTTGAATAAATATAAAAATCAAATATAAAAAATCTAATTTTAGGAAATTTTTGTACCATGAAAGTGGTTGATGGGAGGTAAAAAATGAAAATGGTAAGAAAATTAGGAAGATCCGGAATCGAAGTAAGTGCTCTGGGACTGGGCTGCTGGGCAATTGGCGGGGAAATGTATAATGAAGAAAAATCAAGCGGTTGGGGCAATATAGATGATGGACAGTCCATTCGGGCCATACATAAAGCGCTGGAATTAGAAGTGAATTTCCTGGATACGGCAGATGTTTACGGTGTTGGTCACAGTGAGAAAATCATTGGAAAAGCGATTGCTGGAAAAAGAGATAAGGTAGTGATTTCTACAAAATTTGGAAATTTTGCAAATGAAGCCACCCGAACCTTACATGGTATTAATATTAACCCTGATTATATTGAGAGAGCCTGCGATGCTTCGCTGAGAAGACTGGCCACGGATTATATCGATTTATATTTGCTCCATGTCTGGGAAATTTCTATCTCGGATATCTATTCCGTTTGTGAAACACTTGACGGGCTTGTTGAGAAAGGAAAAATCCGTACTTATGGCTGGAGTACCGACCTTGTAGGCGGAGCTGAAATATTCTCGGAAAATAAAAATTGCAGTGCAGTAGAACATGAGTTGAATATTCTTAATGATACTCCGGAAATGGTCCGTTTATGTGAAAATAATAATCTGGCAAGTATTAACCGCGGCCCTCTGGCCATGGGGCTGCTAACCGGAAAATTCAATGAAACCTCAAAACTGTCAAAAAATGATGTTAGGGGCGCCGGTCATAGCTGGGTTTCATATTTTAAAAATGGAAAGCCGGAACCTGGATTTTTAAAAAAACTCGATGCTGTTAAAGAGATAATAACCTCCAGCGGCAGAACTCTGGCCCAGGGAGCTCTGGCCTGGATCTGGAGCAGAAGTGAAAATACCATTCCTATTCCTGGATTCAAAACAGAAAAACAGGCAGATGAAAATGCAAAGGCTATGGAATTCGGGCCATTAACCGGGGAGCAGATGATTGAAATAGATAAGCTCCTTAACCGAAAATAAATTTATAAAAATTAAAAACAGTGTTTTATTAATTTTTATTCTAACGGTTACAGGCCACAAAATGATCCGGTGCTATTTCCTTCAGTTCGGGTTTCTTTACCGCGCACTCTTTTCTCTTATCGCGAGATTGGCATCTTTCATAATAAACACATCCCTGGGTAAAATCGGTTTGCTTTGCTTTTAATTCTATCTCTACCTCTTCCCATTTTTTATCCAGGCGGGGAACGGAAGCCATCAGCATCTGAGTGTATGGGTGAACCGGTTTATGATATATTTTTTCCGTGGCACCCATTTCTACAACGTTTCCCCTGTAAAGAATGATTGCCCTCTCACTTATATAATAACCCAGCGATAAATCATGGGTTATAAAAAGTATTGACAGGCCGCTGGACTTTAAATCTGCCAGTAAATTCAGAACATCAACCCGTGTGGATGCATCGAGCATACTTATAATTTCATCTGCCACCAGAAATTTGATATCCAGAAGTAAAGCACGAGCAACGAGAAAACGCTGAAGCTGGCCGCCGCTTAACTGATGCGGGAATTTATTTAATACCTGATCGGGATTCAAACCAACAGCTTTTAACGAACTATCTATTTTTTCTCTCCATTGGTTATCTTTCATCTTTGGAAAAAATTCCTGCCTGATTATGGTAAAAATTCTATCCGCTTTAAAAATGGGATTATAGGAGCTGAATGGATCCTGAAACACACCTTGGACATCCCGATAATAATCTTTAAGCTTGCCTCTTTTAAGAATAGATATATCAATTCCATTAAAAATAATATTACCGGATGTTATATCGATCAGACGTAAGATCATTTTTCCTATGGTGCTTTTACCGCTTCCGCTCTCACCAATTAAGGAAACCACTTCTCCTTCTCCGACATTAAAGCTTACATCAACCACTGCCGGGAGTAATCTTCCGCCAAATGTTCCAGTTCTATAAATTTTTGATACTTTTTCGAGTTTAAGCATTATTCTCACGCTCCCTCCAGCAAGCGACAAAGTGATCTTTGTCAATTTCAATAAATGGCGGCTCTTCGACACATTTATCGAATGCAACAGGACATCGATCCCTAAAACGGCATCCAACCGGAGGATTAAGAAGTAGAGGAGTATTACCCGGAATACCTTTTAGTTTTTTC
Source organism: uncultured Actinomycetota bacterium (assembly GCA_964610315.1). Taxonomy (GTDB): domain Bacteria; phylum Actinomycetota; class Humimicrobiia; order Humimicrobiales; family Humimicrobiaceae; genus JAQVEM01. The sequence continues at coordinate 97,636 of CAZSVM010000003.1, read as the reverse complement.
TCCGAATATCTTACCCCAACTTTAGGAAGTGATGAAATCAGAAGTTTGGTATAAGGATGCCGGGATGAATGAATAATTACCTCGGTAGAAGCTTTTTCTGCTAATTTTCCTGCATACATCACCAGGATACTATCTGCGATCTGATAAAGTATTGAAATATCATGAGTAATTACTATCATACTTTTAACGATTTTCCGGTTTCTGAATTCAACCAGCATTTCTGCTACGGCCTTTTGGGTTGAAACATCAAGTGCAGAAGTTATCTCATCTGCTATGAGTAGTGAAGGATTAAGTAAAGTAGAAAGAACCAGCACCATTCTCTGCTTCATGCCGCCGGAAAGCTCTATAGGATACATACTCAATGCATTCTGGGTTAATTCGACCAGATCAAGTCTTCTCTTAAGTTCGGTGGAAGTTTTTCTATAACTGACTCTTTTTGACTCTAAAAGCTCTGCTGTCATTTTTCCTATTTTACGTGTGGGGTTCATAGCGTTCATGGCATATTGCGGTATTATGGAAATATCCTTATATCTGAATATATTCATTTTTTCCATATCCCAGACCGGAAGTTCTTTATCATCAAGTTTCACGCTGCCCTCTATATATTTCATAGGTGGATTCAAATAAATTATACTGTTGGCCAATGTAGTTTTTCCGCAGCCGGATTCACCAGCCAGTCCCATTATTTCTCCATCACTCATAGAAAAGGTTGCTCCGTCCAGTGCTTTGACCTCGCCCCTTAAAGTTTGATAATAAACTTTGAGATTTTTTACTTTTAGACTCATATATCACATCTCCCTCAGTTTGGGATTGAAGACTTCATCCAATCCGACATTCATAATATATAAGGATCCCACGATAGCCATTATGGCAAAGCCTGGCGGTACGAACCACCACCAGTTACCAAACTGCAGGGCACCCCACAGAACTGCATAGTTCATCATAAGACCAAGTGAAATTGTATTTGTGGGGCCAAGTCCAATGAAATCCAGTGTAGCGGCAATAAGTATGGCACCTCCAAACTGGAGGATAAATGTCATTAAAAGATAGGACATCATATTTGGTGCGATTTCGGTAAAAATAATCTTTATGGGTTTCATTCCGCTCATTCTGGCCAGATCAACAAAATCCCTGGAGCGTAATGAAAATGTTTGAGCCCTGATCGCTCTGGCTGCCCAGGGCCAGACGGTAAACCCAATAAAAATACTTTCTACAAAAATACCCCTGACTTTAAGATAGGCTGCTATTATAAGAAGTATGGCAAAAGTGGGAATAACCAGAATTACATTGGTTAATATATTCAATCCTTCATCAATCATACCGCCGCGATAGCCGCCGGTAAAACCAATAATAATTCCTATAAGAGTCCCCAGTCCTCCTCCAATAGTACCTACAAAGAATGTTGCCCTGAGTCCCAGAACAAACTGGGTATAAACATCCTGACCGAATGTAGTGGTTCCCATCCAATATTGTGCCGAGGGCGGAGAAGAAAGAGGCCCTATATAAGCATTCCACTGGTAATTGGTAAAAAGCGGCCCCATAAATGTGAGCAGAAGAAAGAAAAGAACTATGGCCAATCCAACTTTTAATTTGTTGTTTCTTAAGGCAAAATAAACGAATTCATTTATTTTTTTTGGTTTTACAACCGAGGTTTTGTCTGTTTTTTTTGATTTTTGGATGTTAATTTGTTCTATCATGCTGACCCACCTACCATTCCTGTTCGTGTTCTTGGATCTACAACTACGTAAACAATATCGATGATAAAATTAGCGATTAGCACCATAATTATGATAAGGAGAAAACATCCCTGTATAAGGAAATAATCCTGATTCTGAATAGCCTGGAGAATCCAGTATCCGATACCAGGATATGAAAAAACTACCTCTGTAACCACCTGCCCTGAAACAATTACACCTAATTGAAGGGCCAATCCGGTAATCTGGGGAAGTATTGCATTTCTGAATGCATACCTTCTAATTAATTTTCTGGGTGCTCCCAGAGCTTCTAAGTAGTGGGAGTAATCAGCTTCAAGTTCGTAAATAATCATGTTTCTCATTCCAATTGCCCAGCCACCAAATCCTATCAGGAAGAGAGAAGCAAAAGGTAGGAACCAGTGTTGTAATAAACTGACTAAAAAAGGCCATGATAGGGAAGGTTGTAGATTAAAGCTGTAGGCACCGGCAATAGGGAAAATGCCTGCCACTATTCCCAGAGACCAGGCCAGTAAAATCCCCAGCCACATATAGGGTGTTGCGGTGAGTAGATATCCAAGCGGAAGCACGGTATTGTCCAGCCACTTGGTTCGTGCAGCAAAAGCGCCAAATTTATTTCCTGCATAAAAACTTAATAATATTGCCGGAATTAAAATAGCTGCACTATAAGGTAATGCTCTCCCGATTATGGCTGATACTTTCTGGGGGAACATAAGTACGCTTGTTCCCAGGTCGCCATGGAAAAGAGCATTCCAGAAATTTAAATACTGCTTCCAGACTGGCAAATCAAGCCCAAAAGCGCTGGTATAATAGGTATACATATATTGGCTGGCTTCGGCACGTGATGCAACCCTTGTCAGCAGGTTTGCTATAGGATTTCCGGGCATGAATCTTGGAATTGCCCAGTCTATGGTTACTGCCAAAAAAAAGGTGGAGATATAGATAACTATTTTTCTCCCGAAATAACGTCTCACAAAGCCTCCTTATTAAAGGAAAATTATAAAAATACCGCCCCTCCTTCAAAATTGGAGGAGGGGCGTTAATTATACTACAAATTATTCTACCTCAACAGGTATTAATAGTTATTATACGCTGATAAACCTGGAAGCAGACCGCTTGGATCAGAAGCCTGAACCAGATTAGCATAAGCAACATTTACAATATCATCGGTATTGATAGCAAAAGCCAATGCTCTTCTGAAAGCAGGATCATCCAGTGGTGATATGGTAGTATTCAAGAACAGAATTGCTGTATTAGCAGAAAGCATATAAGGAGCTTCCGGATAATAAGTTTTAACATAGCCCTTATCTACCAGCTCTGCAACACCGGGCAGGAAGTTATTGGAAAGGTCAACTTCGCCTTTGAGAATCGAACCCAGAGCAACGTTATTGCTTGAAAATCTGATATCAACGATTCTGTTAGGAGCAACTTCCAGACCAAGTGCGTCTATTGCCCACCAATCAGGATTCTTAACCCATACGTTTCTGTCCGGACCCATACCGGCAGCATCCCACATGTATGCGCCTGAGCCAACTGGATCTTCGTTAATTCCTGTAGTTACTTCTTCCTCTGTCCTGTTTGCCCAGAGATGTTCCGGAACTATAAATATGTTGTAAAGGTTATTGGAGAATTCCTGATAGAGAGGTTCGGTAAAGTTAAACTGCAGCGTGTAGTCATCAACCAGGTCGATACTATCCAGATAGTCCCACATTGGGCTATACCATACTGCAGGATACATTTGGCCAAGTTCGAAGGTAAACTTAACATCATTTGCATCCAGTGTCTGTCCATCTGTCCAGGTAATACCCTGTCTTACCTTTAATTCAAAAGTATCTGCATCGGTCCATTCACTGCTTTCTGCGAGCCATGGTGTCATGGTATCGCTCAGGGGATCATACATATATAGTGATTCATAGCATAATCCTATGGTACCTGTTGAATTTGCTTTGGTTCCAGGTAAGAACGGATTCAAGTCTGAAAATGCACCCCATGCTGCTCCACTAACATACAGGGTTTCGTTTCGCGGATAAGTACCTGTTCCTGGTTCAACTCCCTCTACCGGCTCCAAATTGGTAAGAGTCATCAAACCACCCAGCTGCCAGTACCCTGACCATGTGGTAGGAAGAGTATTGGGAGTGTCATCTGCAGATGTGGGCCAGTTTGTCCAAACCGAATCGTTCCACTGAGCCCATAGACCATTGTACCACAGTGGGATCATCGGCATTTCTGTTAGCAGAATGTTCTGAATTTGTCCGCACAGATCCTGCATGCCGGCAACATCGTCAGTTGGAGTAGCAGCAAGCTGATCTACAAGGTCAAATACCTGCTGGTTGTCATATCTACCAAAGTTACCGCTCTGCATCATATCCTGAATAGGATGTCGGAACATAAGGTTGTATGCCGTCCATGGAGTATTGCTCATTGCTGCCCAGTTATTTAGTGTTGAATTGAATGTACCATCCAGCAGTGCAGAGTTCCAGGCTCCATAATCCGGAGTTTCATCTACCAGGTTGATACCTGAGGCCATTGCGCTGTCACTTATAACACTGATAGCCTCCATCCAGTCCGTCCATCCGAACGGGCAGGTAACTGTAAGTTCGATTTTGGAGCCGTCAGGTGCTTCTACCAGTCCGTCACCATCGGTATCAACATAACCGGCATCGGCAAGAATTTGTTTAGCTATATCCGGATTGTATGAATAGGCTAATGGAATTTCTGCCATTGGAGCTTCTTCGGTGGGAGCTGCTGTTTCTGCAGTGGTTTCCTCGGCAGATGTAGCTGCTGTTTGTTCAGCTGCTCCTTGTTTACAACCTGCAAGAGAAAATACTGCAATCATTGATATTACAACTAGCCATAAAAATACTTTTTTCACTATTCAACCTCCTTTTTAAGGTTTTTTGGTATTGAAAGTAATGGCTTGAAAGCTTCTTTGTTATTTCACCCCCCTTCTATTTGTAAACTCGTGTTCATTATTTTACAACAGGCTTTTTATACAGTCAAGCATCGAATTACCTTATTTAAAATTATCCTGGATTAGGGTCTTTTTGCAGCAAAAAATACCTGATAATATTTATTTGTTATTATTTGTAATCTGATTTTTAAAAAACGGCTAATATTCAATAATTATATTATATTGTGCTTTACTTTTTCTTTTTATAAAATTATAAGGATAATGCATTTATATTAAAAGTTCGAAAATAAATTGGGAAAGGAAATCAATGGCGGGAAACACTAAAGAAACAGTAATAGTTCAAATTTCAGATATTCATGTTGGCGAAAAACATTTTGTACCCAGTCTCCTGACCAGGTGTATCGATGAAATAAATGAACTTGGTCCTGATATAGTAATTATAACCGGAGATCTTACTGCCAATGGTTTCAGGATGGAGTACGATACCGTAAAGAATTATCTCTCACCTATAAAGTGTAAAAATTTACTGGTTCAATTAGGGAACCACGATTCCAGAAATGTAGGATATCTGCATTTTGAAGATATTTTTGGCAGCAGATATATTTCATTCAGCAATGATAAGGTAACCATTGTGGCTGCCGATTCCAGTGAACCTGACCTGGATAATGGACAAATAGGCCGGGAACATTATGATTGGATAAGAAATGAGTTTAGTAAGTGCGACAATGAAAGTTTTAAAATCTTTGCCATGCATCATCATCTGGTACCGGTTCCTAACACTGGCAGGGAAAGAAATATTGTTAATGATGCCGGAGATGTTCTGGAAACGGTAGTAGATGCCGGAGTGGATATGGTACTGTGCGGACATAAACATGTGCCCTATCTGTGGAGAGTAGAGGATATACTGGTAGTAACTGCAGGAACGGTTTCCTGTCTGAGGTTAAGAGGAAAGATTGAACCAAGCTATAACGTTATCTATATTAGAGAGAAGGAAATTGATATTTACAGGAGATCACCTTTCGATAGAATTGAAAAAATTTTAGGTGTGGAAAGAAAACAAAAAAAGAGCAAACTCTGTGATAAATTTATTGAAGAGAAAAAATAATAAGGATAAAAATCTGATTGTATTAATCGATGGTGAACATTATCCGCAGGTAACTTATGATGCCATTATCATGCTCAAGAAAATCTATAAGGGTAATTTTAAGGGCATTGTTTTCCTGGGAGGAACCGAGAAATTGGTATTGGGCAATATGGAGGATTTTTTTGGTGAAAAAGTTTATGTAATTAAAAATATCGATGTAGATTTTAATCATGCACTTGAGTATTTCAAGCCTGATATAGTCTATGATTTGAGTGATGAACCTGTAGTAAATTATACTATCAGAATGAAAATAGCTTCTTTTTGCCTTGCCCATAAATGCAGTTATATGGGGCCTGATTTTTTATTTTCTTATGAAAAAGAAGATATACCCTGCAAGAAGCCTGCCATATCCATTATCGGCACCGGAAAGAGAATTGGTAAAACAGCTATAAGTTCTTATATATCCAAAGTACTTGCCGGGGAAAATATTAATGTCTGTGTGGTTGCTATGGGCAGGGGCGGACCCGACAAACCTCAGGTAATCAGGGGCGATAGAGTAGATATCACTCCCCGGTACCTGCTTGGCATCAACAGTCAGGGTATGCATGCAAGTTCAGATTATATAGAAGATGCCCTTACCAGTAAAGTTACTACTGTAGGCTGCAGGAGATGCGGAGGGGGTTTTGGGGGTAAAATTTTTATGTCCAATGTAAAAAAAGGTATAGCTACAGCTGAAAATTTAGATCCTGATTTGATAATAGTGGAAGGGAGCGGCGCTTCCATTCCGGATGTGGAGACCAATGCCTGTATATGTGTAATAAGCGCCGGTCAGAGCTGGGAAAATATAGTGGGTTATCTGGGGATTTATAGAATAATGTCGGCGGATCTAGTAATCCTTACTATGTGTGAAGAGCCGCTGGCTGACAGAATTAAAATAAACTTCATGGAAAAAGAAATAGGAAAGATAAATTCAAAAGCTCCGATTATAAAAACAATTTTCAGACCCCAGCCGTTATCCGATGTAAGCGGTAAAAAGATATTCATGGCTATGACTGCCAATAAAGTTATCGAATCTAAAATAAGAGAATATATGGAGTATAATTTTAAATGTAAAGTTCAGCAGATGAGTTTTAATCTTGGAAATAGAGAGAAATTAAGAATGGATCTGGAAAAAAGTAAAAATTATGACACAATATTAACGGAATTAAAAGCGGCATCCGTTGATGTATTGACAGATTATGCCTATAAAAACAACAGAGAGGTAATATATATGAACAATACCTCTATTATATTAGATGGCGAAGATATCCTGGAAAAAGAATTAAAAAAATTATTCTTGAGGGGGGAAAAATTAGTGTGGACCTAAAAAATGAAAGTAGAACAAATCCCAATGTAGTGGTAATTTCCGATAAAAAAGGCGGTCTTCCTTTCTCGAAGGGGATACTGGCTTCATCTATTTCGGTAACCGGTCTGGATATTTTGACTGCATATAAGATTGCTATCGAAATCCAGGAATATTTTCTGAAAAATAAGATATATTCACTATCCCTCAGTGAATTAAGGACCATAGCATTCAGATTTATAAAAGATAAAGTTGATCTGGAATATGCTGAGAAGTATTTGTTATGGCAATCTGTCGGCAAATTGGAAAAGCCCATTATAATACTTATAGGGGGATCAACCGGCGTAGGAAAATCTACTATAGCCACTATACTTGCCAACAGATTGAATATAACTAGGGTAGCTTCTACGGATGCTGTAAGAGAAGTTATGAGAGCCTCTGTTTCCGATAAATTGATCAGGCCACTCAGAGGATCTTCTTATAATGCCTATAAAAATTTAACCCTGCCTCCATCAGGAGTGGATCCGGTAATTCTTGGCTTCAGGGAACAGGTGCTGGCGGTAAGTGTAGGAATAGAAGCAATAATAAAAAGAAATGTGGAAGAAAAATCGGATACGGTTATAGAAGGTGCTCATGTAGTGCCCGGTTACCTGAATCTTGATGAGTATTCATCCAGAGCCATAATCCAGCAGATAGTTATATCCGTACCTGATAAGGATATACATAAACAGCACTTTTCAAAAAGGACGGTTGAAACCCAGGGCTCCAGGCCAATGAATAAGTATATAAAACATCTGGATAAGATTATTATGATTCAGGATTATATAGAAAAGTTGTCAAAAGAGAAAAATGTCAAAATTATTGAGAATTATAATCTTGATAACGTTGTAAACAAAATACTGGAATTAATATTGCAGAGAGTAAAAGATGAATTCAGCAAAGTAGGATCCGAATATACACGGGTAAGTTGAATCTTATTTTAATATAGGGAGTTTATATAGAATTTTTTGGAAATTTTATCTTCCCCGTTTAAATAAACTGTTACCTTATAATCCCCGGGAGTATAAGTATCACCTTTTTTAATCAGCAATACCACTATTTTTCCTGAACCATTTTGTTCGGGACTGAAGATATCTTTTTGGATGGTATGGTAGATATTATCGTCTTCCGTTTTTTCCCATTCTACTTTTATTTCATGGTCGACTGTAAGATTTTTTATTTTCATTAAAAGATATATATTTGAATTATCGCTGTTGAAGTTATAATCACTGCTCAATTGCAGCTGGTCGAAAGTGGAATCTTTATCGGAACTAAGGTAAATATTTTCGATTTCCGGCTTTTTCTGTATGGTAGTTATCAAAGCTATTATCAGAATTACAGTAAGGATAATTATAATAAGTATATCTCTCTTTTTCATAAGATTGTTGGGATATATAATTAATTATTAAAAATCATTATAAAAGTATTTTATTGGATTAGCCATTAAATTTATCGGAAATATTTGACTAAAATCTTTAATTGATATATATTTTCTGAATAATTTTTATTGAGGAGGAAATGGTTAATGCCTATATATAGTTATAAATGCGAAAAATGCGGTAAGGTTTTTGATAAATTTCAAAAAGCCAGTGAAGGCAATGTAAACAATGATAATATAAAATGTATCTATTGTAATTCTAATGCCCGCAGGCTGTTTTCCTCTGTGGGAATAATTTTTAAGGGATCCGGGTTTTATACCACAGATTATAAATCGAGTTCGGTGAACCTTAATAACAGCAGTTCATCTGGTGGAAAGGTGAAAGAGATTAAAAAATCCGAGGGTAAAACTTCGGATAGTAAGGAAACCGATAAAAAAGAAAGCAGTGCTGTTTCAAATAAATCCAGCTAAATCTTAAATATTATTGATATAATATTACTGATAGTATAATAAATCGGAATATTCATAATTTATTTATTCTTTATAATTAATGTTTTTGTTATTAGTTTTATCCATAGTGTTGCTAGGATTGTATATTTCCAGTTTAAGATTTATGATTAGAGCCAGTGATAATATCACCCAGAAAGAAATGCAAAAGTTGCAGGATTATATATCAAAAGAACAGGGGGATATTACATCGAGCAATCTCTCACTGGTATTATCTCTGGCAGTGGTGATTATTCTGAATCTGGTAGAAATAGGTTATTTTATTTACAGTAATTATTTTTTTAATGATTTTGCGATTACCCTGGGAAGTGCGATACTTATTGGTTATACTCTTTATTCTATGATACAATTTTTACCGAAAGTTAGGAAATTTATGAGTAAACCATTAATGTATTTAAGAGAAAGAAGCCAGGGTTTTGAAGCGGTTTTAAATTTTATTATGGTTCCTCTGGAAATAGTATTTTGTGTTTATATAATGATTAAGATTTTTATTAATTTTATTTTGACAGGTTAAGTAATTATGAAAACAAAGAAAATATGTATTTTATTTTTAATTGTTTGTTTTTTTATGATATCTGTGGCTATAGCTTCTTGTTCCTTTTCGGGTGGTAATACAGAAAGTTTGGCAAATCAGGAAACAGAAACTTCCCAGGGGGCTGACAGCGGTTCCGGAGATACTTCCGAAAGTGATTTTGATCAACTTTTAGAAAGTGAAGGTTTCCTGGAAGTATTCGATAGTTTTTATTATCCTGATGCTGAAATCAAGGAAGTAAAACAGGTGGAAAGTGACCAAAATCTTCTTTATATTTTGTTGGAAACGACAGAAAACTCAAAAAAAGTAGAGGAATATTATAAAGAAAAACAAGTCCAGTCAATATGGAGCAGAGCAGTGATATTCGAAGAACGCTCGGAAGGTATAGAAGAAGAATTTCTTGAAGATGAAAGTGAAAATATCCCCATTTATAAATTTACTTATACCAGCAATGATAAAGATAAAGTGGTCAATGTCCTGGTAAAAGGTCTTGAAGAAAACAGAACCCGAATAATGATTATCTACTGGAATCTTCAGTGATTGGTAGATGGAAGACTACAGTACCCAAAAATCGAAAATCTACACTGTCAGCGAACTCAATCAAGAGATAAGAAAAAATCTTGAAGCAGGCTATGCGGATATATGGTTGGAAGGAGAAGTAAGTAATTTTTATTTCCATGATAAGAAACACATGTACTTTGATTTAAAGGATGAAAATTCCAAGATCAAGGTGGTCATGTTTCACCATAGTAATCGGAATTTGATTTTTGATATAGAAGAAGGTTTACATATCCTGGTAAATGGTTACCTTTCCGTTTATGAAAAAAGAGGAGAATATCAAGTAGTAGCTCTGGATGCCCGTCCGGTAGGCAAGGGTGCGCTGATTCTGGCATTCGAACAATTAAAGGAAAAATTGGAGAAACAGGGATATTTTGATCAGATACATAAAAAAGATATTCCTGTTTTACCCGGAAAAATTGGAGTGATAACTTCCATCGGCGGTGCGGTAATAAGGGATATTATTTTGGTTTTGAAGCATCGGTTTGAGAATTTTCATCTAATAGTAAGGGATGTTAATGTTCAGGGAATCACTTCCAGTGATGAAATTTGCGAAGCAATAGATGATTTGAGTGAGTATGGAGTAGATGTAATAATAATAGCCAGAGGCGGGGGTTCGCTGGAAGATTTATGGGCATTTAATACCCAAAAAATAGCTGAAAAAATCTTTAACTGCTCCATACCCTTAATTTCGGCAATCGGTCATGAAACGGATTATACCATATCCGATTTTGTTGCAGATAAACGCGCAGCTACACCCTCGGTGGCCGGAGAATTAGTTATATTGAATAAAATGGAAACAATTGAGAATTTGAAGAGAATGGTAAGGAGAATCAGAAATCTTGTTCACTCCAGGATAAACATATCCAGGAGGGAGGTTGATTTTTTAATCAAAAGAAGAATCTTTCTGAAACCAAAAACAGTATTGGATAAATTTAACCAAAGTGCCGGTGAAATACATATCAAATTAATGGAAAATATGAGAAAGCTTGCTCAAGCAAGGAAAGAGAATTTAAAGAGCCTATATAATATGATGGACAGGAAAAATATATTGAAAAGGATTTATATTTATAAAATGTCTATTAAAAATATAGATGCCAGGATACTTTCGAACATAAAAAATTATATCAATCTGGAAAAAAGCAAATTAAAATATGTATTGGAAAAAGTAAGGGAGAAAAACCCAGCAGCTATACTGGAGCGTGGTTTTGCTTTAGTATACGGTATGGAAGAAGATAAAAGTATAAAAAGCATAAAAGAGGTTGAGATTAATCAGAAGATTCGAATATTATTAAAAGACGGGATACTCAATGTAAAAGTATTTGATAAAATATATAAAAAACTGGAGTTGAGTTTTAAAAATGGAAATTGAAAAAATGAGTTTTGAACAATCTATTAAGAAGTTGGAAGAAATTGTTAAAGAACTTGAGGATGAGAATATATCTCTGGAAGAATCTATGAAAAAGTTTGAAATGGGCATCAAGCTTTCTTCTAATTGTCTTAAGAAATTAAATGAAGCCGAGGGCAGGATAGAGAAATTGACCAGGTCGGAGGATGAAAAATTAATCACCAGAGAACTGGATTTGGAAAAAGAAAATTAAGATTTCCGGTAAAAAAAATTTGGTAATTTTACAGATCAATACCCGAAATATACCCACTATTTCCTCTCAAACTATATATAGTATAATATTTAGCAATCATACAAAAATCTAGCTATATATAGTTATATATTATTATTAAACCAATAATAAATTAAATAATCATAATTAAATTTATATTTTTTTAAATAATAGTTTACAAATTAACCATATTATGTTATCTTATTGGTGTAATGTGGGGGAAAGTGGAGGAAAATGAAGAATATACCCTTTTAATTGATGAAAGAATGGGGTAAAAAATGTTTTTAGGTGAACATCACCGGACAATTGATAATAAAGGAAGGATTTTTATTCCGGCAAAATTTAGAGAAGATTTAATAAGAGGCATTGTAATATCGAAGGGATTTGATGAGAAGTGCCTTTTTTTATTTTCAAAGGAAAATTGGAAAAAACTGGAAGAAAAAATAATGGCCAATAAAATTGCGGAAAGAAGCATCCAGAGTTTTTCCCGATGGTTCTTTTCTTCGGCGAGTGAGGAAACCATGGATCAGCAGGGAAGAACCAGGATTCCCCAGAATTTGATAGAGTACGCAGCACTTAAAAAAGATATTGTTATGGTAGGCGTTTCGGACAGAGCAGAAATATGGGCCAAAGAAATATGGCAGAAATACTACAAACAAGCTGATGCCCAATTTATGGGAGATAAAAATGCATTTGAACAGTTACGGTTTTAAACGAGTGTTATAAATGAGCTTGGAAGAAATTCATAAACCGGTTCTTCTAAAGGAGGTTTTATATTATTTAAACTTAAAGCAGGGTGTAGTCATTTTTGATGGAACACTTGGCGGTGCTGGTCATACTATAGAAATTATTAAAGCCATTGCCCCCACAGGCAGAGTAATCGGAGTTGATCTTCATAGCCAGGCTATAAGCACCGCCACCAATAAACTTAAAAAATTTTCTGATAGAGTGAATTTGGTAAATGATAACTTTGCAAATATTAAAAAAATTTTAAAGAAAATAGATGTAAAAAAAGTTAATGGCATATTACTTGATTTAGGATTGTCCTCTTTTCTGATTGAGAGATCAAAAAGAGGGTTCAGCTATCTTAGAAATGAAAAATTAGATATGAGGTTTGGTGATAACCATAAGATAAACGCTTTTAATGTGGTAAATGACTATTCTGAAGAGAAGTTAGCAGAAATTTTTTGGAAATATGGGGAAGAGCGATGGTCCAGATCAATTGCTGAGAACATAGTTAATCACAGAAAAGATAAGGCCATAGAGACAACCGGCGAATTGGTGGAGATTATAAAAGAAGCTATACCCCATAAATTTGGATATTACAGAAAAGGGCATCCGGCAAAAAGGGTATTCCAGGCAATCAGGATGGAAGTAAATAAAGAGCTTAACAATTTAGAGAGAGCAATGGAAGATGGTTTTGAGGTATTAAAAAGCGGAGGGAGAATGGCTATAATATCATACCATTCTCTGGAGGACAGAATGGTTAAAAACAAATTCTTACAGTATGAAGGTGTTTGTATTTGTCCCCCTGATTTTCCGGTATGCAAATGCGGCCGGGAGAAAAGAGCTGAAATCATTACCAGAAAATCGGTAAAGCCGTCGTCTGAAGAAATCAGATTGAATCCTCGTTCAAAGAGTGCAAGGTTAAGAGTTCTGGAAAAACTGTGAATTCGTATTTTATTAAATTGACATCCAATAATTTTTAAAATGAATTTAAGATTAGCAGAAAAACAAGAGATTTATAGAAGAAGAACCCACCCCCTCTTATATCTGGTAAAAACAGAAAGGGATGAAAGGGTGAAAGAAAATATAGTATATAACAGTAGCGGCTTGTTTTATATATTTATTATAGTCATAATTTTTGCCTGCTTAGGGGTCCTTTTAAATATCGGATTGAAGATACAGGGTATAAATTATCAAAAAAACATATATGATATCAGTGAGATGATTTCATTGGAAAATGAAAGAAGTGATCGCCTGCAGTTAAAGATATCGGAATTAAAATCACCCTCGAGGATTATTGAAGTGGCTGAAAATAATTTAAATATGGAAATGGCTGCTAATTCTGAAATTGTCGAAATCTCAAATAGCGGACTTGAAAATAACGAGAAGATATATGACTATATATCCAGGAACGCAAATATAGTAACTAAAAATTATGACAGTTTCCTGGGAACTATCTACTATATCCAGGATATAGTGTTGGTGGTTTCCGAGAGCGTATTGACATTTTTTATTCCCTAATTATTATGTTAACTTAAAAAATGCTTAGAAATGATAATAATAATAAGGTAAACAGGAAAAGAATATATTTCCTGTTTATTTTATTTTTAATGGCTTTTTTGGTAATAATTTACAGGCTGGTTTCCATCCAGTATTTAAATGCTTCAGAGTATATGAATTATGCTAAATTTCAGCATACTGGGGAATTCACTATTAGTTCGAAGAGAGGGGAAATCCTGGATAGAAATGGAGTCGAACTGGCCATAAGCCTGAACGAAAAGACCATATATGCCAATCCGAAACTGGTTATTGATTCCCAGTACGAATCAAAAGTTTTAGCGGAAGTACTGGAACTGGATAAGGAAGAAATAAAAGGAAAACTGGATGATAAGAGTCTCGGTTTTGTGTATATACAGAGAAAAGTTTCCACCGAAAAAGCCGAAGAAGTTATGAAACATAACCTGCCTGGAATATATGTTCAAAATGAAGTCAAAAGATATTATCCTTTAAATGATATCGCAGCCTCTATAATTGGATTTACCGGAGTGGATAATAATGGTCTTTCCGGAATCGAACTACAATATGAAAAAGTATTAAGGGGTATCGATATAACCATGACTGCCGAAAAAGATGTTTTCGGAAACATAATTCCCGAAGAAAATAATGATTATAAAGAGCCTATTAATGGCAAGGATGTGGTTCTTACTATTGATTCCCAGATTCAATATATAGTCCAGCAGAAACTGGAGGAAGTTGTGTCTGAATATAATGCCATCAGGGCTATTTCCATTGTAATGAATCCTAAAAACGGTGAGATTTATTCCATGGCATCTTATCCGGGCTTTGATTTAAATAATTACCAGGAAGCCGATCCGGAATTATATAAGATAGGTGGCATATCTTTTACCTATGAACCGGGTTCAACTTTTAAGATAATTAACATCGCTTCAGCATTAGAAAACAAGTCAGTTGGTAGGTATCAGTTATTTAATCTGCCTCCTTCTATCAGGGTTGGTGATAGAGTGATCAGGGAAATATTTAGAACTTATAATATTACCTGTAGTACCGAAGAAGTATTAAAGAATTCCTGGAATATTGGAGCTGTTGTTATTGCTCAGAGTATGGGTGAGAAAAAATTCTGGGAAGGCATAAAGAATTTTGGATTTGGTGAACTGACCGGAATAGAATTGCCCGGTGAAGAAAAAGGACTTTTTTATGATTATAAAACCTGGCCAGCATCAACTATAGGAGCACTGGCTATAGGGCAGAGTATTTCGGTAACTCCTCTTCAGTTGTTGAGAGCGGTTTGTGCCATTGCTAACGGTGGCTATCTGGTTAATCCTTCTATTGTAAAGGAAATAGAATTATTGGAAAATGAACAGGATGACATACAGATGGAGGAAGGAAACAGAATTATTAGTTTAGAAACGGCTAACGCGGTTAAAGATATGATGCTTGCCGTAGTAGAGGGAGGAACGGGAACAAGAGCCCAGATAGAGGGAGTGAATGTTTGCGGAAAAACCGGTACTGCCGAAAAGGCAAATAAAAACGGAGTGGGGTATAGTGAGGGAAGACAAATAACTTCTTTTATTGGTTTTGCTCCTTATGAAGATCCTCAGGTGGCCATAATCGTAGTAGTAGATGAACCGCAGGGAGGAGAGAATGCAATCTGGGGTGGAACTGTAGCTGCTCCTGCCTTTAAAGATATAATGGAGTTTTCCCTGGAAAGATTGAAAATATATTAAGGGTGGCAGGCAGGTATATACATAATTTGAAAATTTGCTGGTAATAAATAACCGGTAATATTGATGTCTATTTTAAAGGTAAAATGAGACTAAAGAATTTATTAAAAGAAATAAATTATAAAGAAATTTACGGAAGCGCTGATACCGAAATTAAAAATATTTCCATGGATTCCAGGAATATGCTCAGAGGAAGCTTGTTTGTTGCTGTAGAAGGTTTTAAGTATGATGGGCATAATTTTGTAAAAGAAGCAGTTTCTGCCGGTGCTGTGGGGCTGATGGTACAGAAGAAAGTAGATGTACATTCCCTGGTTACCCAGATTATAGTTAATAATACCAGGGAAGCATTACCTATTTTATGCAGAAATTTTTATAAAGACCCTACCCGATCTTTTAAACTAATTGGGATTACTGGAACCAATGGGAAGACCACTACCTGTTACCTGATAGATTCCATTTTAAAAAGTGCGGGGATTAAAACTTCACTGATTACTACCGTAGAGTCCTTTTTAGACGGAAGTAGAGTTTCCTTTGACCGTACTACACCGGAATCAATCGATCTTAATAATTTTTTTGATAAAAGCAGACAAAAAAAAGTTGATGCTGTCTGTATGGAGATATCTTCTCATTCCATAGATTTACACAGGATCGATTATCTTAAATTTGATTATTTTGTGTTTACCAATCTTTCACAGGATCATCTGGATTATCATAAGGATATGAAAAGTTATTTTAATGCCAAAAGGAAATTATTTCTAAAAGAAAGCAGGAGTATATACGGCGGGGAAAAAGCAGTGGTAAATATCGATGATAGATATGGAAAAGAGATTTTAAAAACAACTGATTTAAAAAAGATATCTTATTCCCTGAAACCGGATAAGGCAAACATCTGGCCCACTGACATTAAAAATTCAATTTCAGGAATTAAAATGGTTATAAATACTTCAGATGGATTGAGACTGGCTATATCCTCTCCGCTATGCGGATTTTTTAATATCTATAATATTCTGGCTGCTGCCGGTGTATGTATCGATATGGATATAAAAAGCGATTATGTAAAAGAAGGTATCAGTTTGATGCATGGAGTAAAAGGCAGGTTTGAAAAAGTATATTCCAATGGGAAATTTACGGTAATAGTGGATTATGCCCATACCCCTGATGGGCTGGAAAATGTGCTGCGGACTGCTCGTCAAACACTAAAACCGGGCGGAAAGATAATATCGGTTTTTGGGTGCGGTGGTAATCGTGACCAGAAAAAAAGGAAAATAATGGGCCGGATTTCAGGTCAATATGCTGATTACACCATTATAACTTCGGATAATCCAAGATGTGAAAGACCGGCTTCCATAATAGATATGATAGAAGAGGGACTGGTGGATTCTCATATTAAAGAATATATCAAGGAAATTGACAGAAAGAAGGCAATATTCAGGGCTCTGGAGATGGCCGGAGAAAGTGATATGGTTATAATAGCAGGTAAAGGTCATGAGAATTACCAGGAATTCAAAAATTACAGGATACCGTTTTGTGATTGGAAAATAGTTAAGGAATGGGTAGCTCAAAAAAAATGAAAGAAAAAGTACAGGTGAAAGATATATTGTCCTGGACAAACTGCAGATTGGTTTCGGGAAATGCGGAGAAATATATTTACAACATTTCTACGGATTCCAGGACCATAAAAGAAAAAGATTTTTTTATCCCCCTTATCGGTGATAACTATGACGGCCATCACTTTATTGAGTCAGCCCTGGAGAAGAAAGCCGGCGGTTTTGTATTTGAATCCAGGTATATCCGGAAATTAGAGTTATGGAGCAAAAATATAAAAGTTAGTAATTTGAATGATTTTATAATTCTTGAATCGTGCAGCAACTTAACTTTTCTGGAAAATATTGCATACAATTATATACGCAGGTTCAGCCCAACGGTTATAGGTGTTACCGGGAGTGCGGGTAAAACTACTACTAAAAATTTCCTGGTAAGTATATTAAGTAAGGAGTATAAAGTTGAATTTACTCCTAAAAATTATAATACTGAAATTGGGGTTTCCAAATCGATTCTGGACATCGATAGCGGGACTGATTTTTTTATTGCCGAACTGGGAATGAGAGGCAGGGGTCAGATAAAATTACTTTCGGACATGTGTAATTTAAATATAGGAGCCGTTACCACCGTGGGAGAATCACATATGGCTTTTTTTAGTGATTTAAGGGAAATAGCAGAAGCCAAAGCAGAAATAGCGGAAATACTTACCGAAAATAAAGGAGTTCTATTTTTAAATAATGACAATGAATATAGTAACTTAATAGAAAAAAAGGTTAACTGCAGGATTATAAAATTTGGCAGAGATAATGATATTACATTTAATTTTGTAGAGGAAGATATGGATAGTGTGGGCAGGTTCAGGTTTGATTTATTCAATGATCATAAAAAGGTTGCCAATATACAATTAAATATTCCCGGTTATCATCATATATATAATGCCTGCTGTGCAGCGGCAATAAGTTTATATTCGGGTATAAACAGTAGTACCGTCAGATCAGGAATCGAAGAGGCAGTTGTGGAAAGTTCCAGGATGGAAATCGTAAAGAGGAGAGATAAAATAATTATAGATGATTGTTATAATGCAAATCCTCTCTCCGTTAAAAGAGCCATTGACACTCTGGTTTTAATTTCAAAAAAGAGAAATATAAGAAGCGTAGCCATACTTGGAGATATGCTGGAGCTGGGGACTGATTCCTCCAGACTTCATGAAGAGATCGGCTGTTATTTATCTAAGAAAAAAGTTGATACATTAATAGCCGTAGGCGATTTTGCTGAAAGTACATATGATGGTTATATAAGCAGCGGTAATTTTGAAAAAGGTAAAAACCGATCCTATTATTTTAAGAGTAAAGAGGAATTAAGTAAAAAGTTAGGCAATTTGCTTAAACCTGGAGATTTAATCCTGATAAAAGGCTCCAGAGCAAAAAAAATGGAGGACATTATCAAATTGATATAGATAGGAACTAATATATGACCTGGATATTTTTATCGATTATAATCGGGGGCTTGATGTCACTGCTGATAACACCCCTGTTTATAAAATTTCAAAAAGATAAAAAAATTGGAGAAAGAATCCGGATAGATGGTCCCCGAACCCATTCCGTCAAAACAGGGACTCCAACTATGGGCGGATTGATATTTGTGTTTTCTTCAATAACTGCATTTGTGGTGGTAAGCCTGGTTAAGTATTATAGGCATGAAGTTTACAGCATGGAGGGTATATTTGTTATTTCCATACTGCTGCTGTGCAGTTTGATAGGGTTTATCGATGATTATATGGCACTAAAAATGCAGAGATCTCTTGGTTTAAGATGGTGGGTAAAGATATCTCTCCTGGTTATAGTTTGTTTATATTTTGTATTATTTTCAAAATATTTACTCCATATCGATACCTATATAAGCATACCCTTTACCAATATAAAAGCCGAACTGGGGAACTGGTATTATGCCATTGTGGTACTTATCATAATAAGCACCACCAATGCTGTTAATTTGACTGACGGCCTTGACGGATTGGCGGCAGGAACTTCATCGATTGTTTTGGCTGTATTCAGTTTTATTGCCTTTTTGGAGTGGTCCGTACTGGACATCCCTTATGCAGTTGATATTGCAGTAGTAAGCGGAGGAACGCTGGCTGCCTGTATAGGATTTTTATGGTGGAATACGGCTCCGGCTGAAATTTTTATGGGGGATACCGGTTCCTTTGGACTGGGGGGTCTGATAGCCGCGGTAGCTATAATTTTAAAACAGGAAATTTTGCTGGTGGTGATTGGAGGGCTTTTTGTAATTGAAACATTATCGGTAATAATTCAGGTTTTATGGTTTAAAATGTTTAAAAGAAGAGTATTTAAAATGGCTCCCATCCATCATCATTTCGAACTTCTTGGATGGCCTGAAATTAAGATTATTATAAGATTCTGGATTGTATCTATGTTGTTTGCGGGAGTAGGATTTTTTATTTATTATCTAAAATTTATAGACTGAAAAGATGGATAAACAAACCGATTTTTTAAAAAATAAAAATTTGCTGGTAATTGGCCTTGGAAAAACAGGAATTTCGGTAATAGAAAAAATTCATAATTTATGTTCTTCCCTGACTGCAGTAGATAGTAATCCTGAACTGGATCTGGAAAATATATTTAAAGAAAATCAACACATAAATAGCAATAATCTAAAAATAATATTGGGTAAGGATATACCTGAAAAAGAGATTTTAAAGAAAATAGATCTGGTAATAACCAGCCCTGGAGTTCCGGGCAGTATTCCTGTAATTAAGTTTGTTGAAAAAAATAAAATTCCTGTCTGGAGTGAGCCGGAACTTGCCTGGAGACTTATGAGTGATAAGGAAAAAAATAAAACCATAGCGGTAACCGGTACCAATGGAAAAACAACGGTAGTCACATTAATAGGTAAAATTCTTAATGATTCCGGAAAAAATAGCATTGTTTGTGGAAATGTGGGCCTGCCTTTAATTGATACCATATATATCGGTGATACAAACGAAGTTTCCCATAGTGATATACCGCCTGAAGATTTAATCAGGGTAATAGAAATCAGCAGTTTTCAGCTGGAGAGGATATATGAATTCAAACCTTATATCAGCGTAATATTGAATATAACCAGTGATCATATGGACAGGCATAGGACTTTTCAGGACTATGTCAATCTGAAATTAAAAATAATGATGAACCAGGATAAAAACAATTGGGCAGTCATTAATGCTGATGATCGGTATATCGATAAAAATATCCGGGTTATCCCGGCCAGGCAAAATCAGCTGCCCAAAATCATAAAATATAGCCTGAATGAAAAAAAGGGAATTGATCTTTTCTATAAAGACGAAAGTATCTTTTACCGGATTGGGGACGGTAAAGGAAAAATAAATATAAAAAACTCTATTCTAAAGGGTAGGCATAATATATCCAATATAATGGCTTCTACTGCCTCCGCTATACTGTTGGGTGTAAATATAAAAAATATCGAAAAAACAATACGAAATTTCAAACCTCTGGACCATAGAATGGAGTATCTGGGTGATATAAAAGGAATAAGGTGTCTTAATGATTCGAAATCAACCAATCCTGATGCCACAATAGCAGCTCTTAACGATTTTAGCAGGGAAGTTACACTAATTATGGGTGGTAAAGATAAGAATATGGATTTTGGTGAGTTGATTGGTGTTTTAAATAAAAAAATTAAAAATCTGATTTTAATCGGAGAATCCGCCGGTAAAATTTATGGACGGATAGTAAAAGGTGGATATGATTACAAAATATTTAAATGTAGAACTCTTGAAGCTGCGAT
Source organism: uncultured Actinomycetota bacterium (assembly GCA_964610315.1). Classification (GTDB taxonomy): domain Bacteria; phylum Actinomycetota; class Humimicrobiia; order Humimicrobiales; family Humimicrobiaceae; genus JAQVEM01. Next base: position 76,640 of record CAZSVM010000003.1, on the reverse strand, counting down.
CGAAAAGGGATTTGAAGTTGCAAAACCAGGTGAGGTATTAATGCTTTCTCCAGCCTGTGCCAGTATGGATATGTTTAAAGATTATAAGGAGAGGGGAAATAAATTCAAAAGCCTGGTACTTCAGAAAGAATGAAGTGATATGTCGGAAACAAATATAAGAAAAAGGGAATACTGGCCGGAAAGTGAAAGGTATATGGAAGAGGAAAGTAACATCAGAAGATACAATTTTTTAAAAGTGGATATAGGGTATTATTTTCTGTTTATTTTAACTCTTATATTATCAATAATTGGCCTGATAATGGTATCAAGTTCTTCTATATCCGTTGGAGAGAGGTATTTTAGTGACCCCTACTGGTTTATCAGAAGGCAAATAATCTGGTGGGTGGTATCTTTTGGCTTTTTTATTCTGGTTTCAAGAATAAATTACCGTAGATATCAAAAATTTACCAATTTTATAATACTGATACTGATAGGACTGCTTGCTCTGATTCTTATCCCTGGTTTTGGAATAGAAGCCGGTGGCTCTAAAAGATGGCTGGACTTATGGTTTTTTAATATACAACCTTCCGAGTTTGCAAAAATAGCTTTGGTTTTTTTATTCTGCGATACTCTTGATCGCAAATACAGATACGGCAGGCGTATTAGAAATTTAATTTTTCCATCCTTTTTTATTTTATGTGTGGTTACCATTTTGATATTTCTTGAGCCTGACCTGGGATCGGTAGTGGTTATCTGGCTAATTGCTTTTATTGTTCTATTTATAGGAGGAGTAAGGTTCAAACATTTATTTGGACTGGGTTTTATGGGGTTGGCAGTAACAGTTGGTTACTTATTTTTAGAAGATTACCGGAGAGAAAGGCTTCTTGCTTTTATCAGAGGAACCTCAGAAGGAGGAGGAGTCAATTTTCAGATATCTCAATCATTGATTGCATTGGGTTCCGGGAATTTAACCGGAGTAGGCCTGGGTAACAGCATACAAAAATACTCTTATCTGCCTGAGGCACATACTGATTTTATTTTCGCTATAATTGGCGAGGAATTAGGATTGGTAGGTACTATTCTGGTAGTAGTTCTATTTATTCTTTTTATGTTTTTTGGCATAAGGGTTTGCATCAGAGCAAAAGATTATTTTAGCAGAATAATGGCGGCAGGCCTTACCGGTATTATAATTATACCGGCTATAATTAATATTTTTGTGGTTATCGGTCTGGCTCCAGTTACCGGCTTAACTTTACCTTTTATAAGTTCCGGAGGTTCATCACTTTTTGTTAATATGGTGGTAGCAGGTATACTGTTAAACATATCCAGAAATAGTGCGTCATCCGGAGTAACTAACCGTAATGGGGAACAGATAAACGAAAATAATTGAAATAGAATTAAATTTTAAGACAACGGACAGGCCAAATGAGAAAGAAGATATTAATATGTGCCGGAGGAACCGGTGGTCATATTTACCCCGCTTCGGCTGTAATAGAATATATAAGAGACAATTATCCATGGTGCGAGATTCTTTTTGTGGGTAGTGAAAGAGGTCTGGGGGCAGAACTCCTATCGCAGCATGATGTGAATTATAGGACGGTTAAATCCTGCGGATTGGTTTTAAACGTAAATTTGTTAAGAAAAATTTTAAATACCATAAAGTTTTTCTATTTTTTTATCCTTGGTTTTTTTCAGTCATTTAAGATAGTACTGAAGTTTAAACCTGATATAATAATGGGTATGGGCGGTTATATATGTGCTCCTGTTCTTTCGGCAGGTATTTTTACCGGTGTAAAAATAGCTTTGCATGAGCAGAATTATATCCCCGGGAGATTAAATAGTTTTTTTTCCAGATTTGCCAGATACATTTTTATTAGTTTTAGCGATACCGCTAAATATCTGAGAGTGAAAAAAGATAAGGTAATTTTTACCGGCAATCCCTTAAGAAAAATAATAAAAAAGACAAAAAATATCAGACCTGAATATAAGAGGTGGGGTCTGGAAAAAGGGAGATTTACTATAGCTGCCTTTGGCGGAAGTTTGGGTGCGGAGAAGATAAATAATGCGGTCACCGGTTTGTATGATTACTTTGAAAGTAGTAGTAAAATCCAGATTTTACTTATTTCCGGAAAACGTTTCTACCAGTATTTAGTGGAGAATAAAAAGAATATTATTGAATTCAAAGATAAATTGATTTTTAGAATTTTTGAATATATAAGTGAAATGAATGAAATATATGAAATATCCGATCTGGTAATTTCCAGAGCAGGAGCGAATACTATATCCGAAATAATTGAATATAATATACCTTCCATACTTATACCTTACCCTTATGCCGTAGCTAACCACCAATTCTATAATGCGAATTTTTTAGTTGGTAGGGGAAAAGCTATTATGATCGAGGACAAAGATTTAACCGAAAAGAAGTTGTTTGAGATTATAGAAATACTTACCAAAGATGACTGGAAGAAATATAAAGAAATGAAGAGTATAAGAATTAAAAATATTGCCGGTGACAGTGCCGATCTAATTGCCGCTAAACTTGTGGAGAGTTAGATTGATTAATTTTAATGATATTTTAAAAAAGAGTAAAAAAATATTTTTGGTTGGCATAGGAGGGGCCGGGATGAGCGCCATAGCCCAGGTACTTCATGGGATGGGATTTGAGGTTTCCGGTTCAGATATAAAGGAATCCCGTTATACCAATGTTTTAAAAAGTAAGGATATAAAAATCTTCATCGGTCATAACAAAGAAAATATCAAAGGGATAGATGTGTTGGTTTATTCTGCAGCTATACCTGATAATAATGTGGAGATAATGGCTGCCAGGGAGAAGAAGATTCCCCTACTTGCTCGTTCGGATATATTGGCCTGGATACTGAACAGCAGGAAAGGTATAGCCATTTCCGGAACTCATGGAAAAACTACTACAACCTCGATGGTTGCTTTAATCTTTAGAGGTCTGGGACTGGATCCGATTATAATGGTTGGCGGTGAGTTGAATGAACTGGGGTCGAATGCCAGATATGGAAATGGTGAGTTTGTGATTGCCGAGGCATGCGAGAGTGATGGATCTTTCCTTAAATACAAACCGTTTATAAGTGTGGTTACCAATATAGAAGGTGATCATTTCGATTTTTATAAGGACATCGAAGATATAAGGCAGAGTTTCAAGAAATTTATGGCCAATACTAAATCGGGGGGTCTGGTAATTATAAATGGTGACGAAAGTTATCTTAGGAGTATTTTTAAACCCGGCGATGGAAAAATCGTATATTATGGAATTAATCCTAAAAACTATATTTATGCTCAAAATATAAAATTTTCTAATTTTACTTCTTCCTATACGCTGGTTATGAGCAGTGGTGAAAAAACAAAGAAATTGAAAATTAAATTGAATGTACCCGGCATTCACAATGTAAGAAATAGCCTGGCAGCTCTTGCCGTATGTTATGGATTGGATCTGGATATGAAAAAAGCTGCCGATATACTAAAGTTCTTTACCGGGGTTAAGAGACGATTCGAGAAAAGGGGAGAAAAGAAAGGTGCCCTGATTTTTGATGATTATGCCCATCATCCTTCGGAGGTAAAAGCAACTCTTGAAGCTGCTGTCCAGGAAAAAAACAAGAGAATAATTGTAGTTTTTCAGCCTCATAGATATTCGAGATTAGCCAGTTTGAAAGATAAATTTAATGATTGTTTCGATGCCGGTGATATTTTGATTATTACTGACGTATATGGTTCAGGTGAGCAGCCTATTCCTGGTATTACCGGTAAAATATTGGTGGATAACCTGATAGACAGTGGTTTTAGAAGTAAGATAATTTATATCCCCAAACTTAAGGATATAGCTGAATATCTTGAAATCAATATGAAACAAAATGATATGGTTCTATTGATGGGTGCTGGAGATATTACCAGAGTTACCGATGAAATATTAAAAAGTTAAAAGGGTAAATTACACCGGGATTTTTAATGAGTGGAACAGAACTAATAAAAGAAGAAGCCATGCGGGCTATCAAAGATGCTGAACTGGGTAATGTAGTATTTGATATAAACACATCCCCATTAACCTCTATTAAAACAGGAGGCAAAGCGCTGGGTTATTTCAGGGCTGATGGAGTAGGAAGTTTAAAAAAGATTATAGGAACCTGTATAAGTAATAAAATTAAATTTATGATAATTGGAGATGGTACTAATATTTTATTCAACGATGGTTATATGGATATGATACTGATAAGACTGGGCAGAGACTTTAATTATCTGAAATTCGAGGGAGGAAGTAAGATAATAGCAGGTGCCGCTTATAATCTTTCAAAATTTATAGTCAAAGCCGCTGCTCAGGGATATGATTTTTCTGAATTTTCCGGCATACCGGGTACCCTGGGCGGAAGTGTTATAGGTAATAGTGGCAGCAGGGACACCGGGATCTGTAATTTTATAGAAGAAATCGGTTATATAAAAAATGAAAAAGGAAATATTGTAGAAAAAATTACCAGTCTTAGCGGAAGTGACTTTGGTTACAGATATCTGAATGTTCCCGATCTATTGGTTCTTACCAAAATAATTTTAAAAATCAGAAAATCCAATAAAAAAGACATTCTAAAAAAGATTGCCGGCAGGATAAAAAGAAAGAAATTAATCCAGCCGGTCAATGCCAGAAGTTCTGGTTGTTTTTTTAAAAATATCAAAAATTACCCTAAATCTGCCGGAGAGCTGATAGAGCAGTGCGGCCTTAAAGGATTCATTTACGGAGGGGCCAGAATTTCTAACAAGCATGCAAATTTTATTGAAAACTTTAAAAATGCCAGCTCGGAAGATATATATATACTTTCAAAAATAGCAAAAGATATGGTTATGGAAAGATTTAACCAGAAACTGGAATATGAGGTTAAACTGGCCGGATTTTAGTATGTCAGATATATTGGAAAAATTTAGAATCCTTAAAGTTAGAGAGAAGAAGAAATCACTAAAAATTGGAGTGATTGCCGGAGGTATTTCATCCGAAAGAGAGATATCTCTTTTAACCGGAAAAAACATTTATGATTCTCTTTTAAAATCGGGTTATAACACTGTTTTTATTGACCCCGGAAATGATTTTTATGACAAGCTTAAAGAAATAAATTTAGCATTTCTAGCACTTCATGGAAGATACGGTGAGGATGGCACCATTCAGGGGCTGTTGGAATTTATGAAGATTCCCTATACCGGATCAGGCGTGTTGGGGAGCGCTATTGCCATTAATAAAATATTATCGAAAGAGATTATGAGTTGTGAAAAAATTCCTACTCCTGATTATGTTGCGATAGACTTTAATGACAAACCGAATCTTTCAAAACTTAAGAAACTGGTAAACAAAAAATTATCTTATCCGGTAATAGTTAAACCAAACAGGGAAGGGTCCACTATAGGAATTAGCATAGCTAGTGATGATACTCGACTGGAATATGCAATAGCCAATGCAGTGGAGTATGACAATAAAATTTTAATTGAAAAATATATAAGTGGCAGAGAATTAACGGTAAGCATTATAGGTAGGGAGCCGGTTGCTCTGCCGGTTATTGAAATTAAACCTAAGAGCGGTTTTTATGATTATGATGCAAAATACATTGAAAATACTACGGAGTATATTGTTCCGGCCAGACTGGATAAAGACATATACCGGTATGTATCGGAAACAGCAGTCAAATGTCATAAAGTACTGGAATGCAGCAGCATATCAAGAGTTGATTTTATACTGGATGATTATAATAATGCTTATGTTTTTGAATTAAATACTATGCCGGGAATGACAGCCACCAGCCTGGTTCCTAAAGCGGCCAGGGCGGCAGGAATCGATTTTGATTTATTGATAGAAATAATATTGGATTTAGCAGATTTAAAAGTATGATTTAAGGGTGATAAAATTAAAAATAGTGATAGTTCTATTCTGGCCAGAAGAAGAAGAAAAATAATAAGAAGGAGGATCTGGAATTTTTTAAAATTACTGCTGGTAATTGTCTTCTTTGCCTCAGTGATATGGGGATTGAATTATTTTTATAATAGCCAGTATTTCAAAATTAAAAGCATAAATGTGGAGGAAAATACCCACTACCAGGATGAGGAAATTACCGGCCTGGTAAAGGAGTTAATAGGAGCTAATATATTCGAGGTCAATAAAAAAAAAGTAGAAGATAAAATAGCGGAGGAGTTGAACTGGGTTAAAAGTGCGGAATTAAGCAAGATTTTCCCGGACAGGGTGGTAATAAAATTAATCGAAAGAAAACCTTATCTAAAAATAGTTTACAAGAATTCATATTTTTTAGTGGACAATGAAGGCGTGGTGCTGGAAAAAATTGAGAATGAAAATCTGTATAACTATAAGGATTTAATACTGGTCAGGAATGCGGTTGACTACAGTATAAATGTGGGGGAAAAAATTGCCAAGAAAAATGTGCTCAGCTGTGTGGAAATTTATAAGGTTTTCGATACCGAGCTTAAAAATATAATTAAGGAAGCAAGACTGGAAAATAATATTTCAGGGGATATAGTTTTTGTTACCAATAATGGAAAGGAAATTATCTTTGGCGACAGCAGCGATATAGTAAAAAAGGTTGAAGTGCTAAAACAATTGTTAAATAAAGAAACGGAATGTAATATAATAGATTTAAGAAGTCCCGATAATCCGGTGATAAGATAGAGAAGTGGAGGTTTGATTGCCAGCAAATGACGAACATATTGTAGGGATTGATATAGGAACCACTAAGGTAACCACTTTAATCGGAAGAGTCGAAAAAAATAATATATTAAGAATAAAAGGTTACGGAATTTCTGCTTCAAAAGGTATTAAAAAAGGTCTGGTTATAGACATAAACGAAGCCACCAAATCCATACTTAATTCCATAGAAATGGCCGAAAGATCTACCAAATTATTTATAGATAATGCCTATATCGGGGTTACCGGCAAACACATTTCTTTCTTGAGTAACTGGTGTGAAATAAATATTACTTCCCCTAATAATATAGTAAGAAAGGGTGATGTAGATAAACTTATTTCTATGGCAAATAAAGTAAATGTATCCTCGCAGCATGAAATTATACACACTTTAATCAAGCAGTTTGTTATTGATGAGGAAAAGGGTATAGTAGATCCTATAGGACTGTCGGCTAATAAATTGGCCGTAGAATTACTGGCTGTTTATGGAACTACTTCCCTGATAAGCAACGTGGTCAATAGTGTAAAAACTGCTAAAATAGAAATAGAAGATATAATTGTGGAAGCTCTGGCTTCCAGTGAAGCTGTTCTTACTCCTGAAGAAAAAGAGAGCGGCGTGATACTCCTTGATATTGGCGGAGGAACGACTGATGTTGCTGTATATCAGAATAAAAAAATGATATTTACCTATTGCCTGCCGGTAGGAGGAGATTTAATAACCAATGATATATCAATCGGCCTGAATGTTCCTTTCTCCAAAGCAGAGGAAATTAAAAAAAAATTTGCCAATGTCGATTATAACTTTTATGATACTTTAAATAGATTAAATATAGGTGACATTAAAATAGACAGCAATAAGACAACCTTAAATATACGGTTATATAATATAGTAAACTGCAGGGTTAAGGAACTTTTGAGTTTGATTAAAGAAAAAATCGAAGGTTATAATTTTGTACATAAAGTTCCCTGTGGATTGGTTATAACCGGGGGAACTTCTCTGCTTAAAGGAATAGCTCCACTGGCAAACTCCGTATTTAATTTGCCAGCGAGATTGGGAGTTCCCGCTGATGTAGAAGGCCCACCGGAAGTTATTGGAAGTCCCATTTATTCCACAGGTGTAGGTCTGCTGAAATATGCCTATCAACTGGAGAATTATCTCAGTATGGATCAAATTGGAGAAAAGAAGGAAAAAAATAGTTTTATGAATAGATTCAGGGAATTTATTTTAAAAATTTTAAAAAATGAAAGCAGGTGATTATTTTGAATTTGGATTTTGACAGAAGTTATTATGCGGTAATAAGAGTTATAGGTATAGGAGGTGGGGGAAGTAATGCAGTCAATAGAATGATGGACGATAATTTGAGCGGATGTGAATTTATTGCAGTAAATACTGACGCCCAGGTTCTTATGATGTCCAGTGCCGACAGAAAAGTATTGATCGGTGAAACCGGATTGGGTGCGGGTTCCAATCCGGAGATAGGCAGGGTTGCCGCCGAAAAGTCCATAGAATCCATAAAGGAAGTAGTGAAAGATGCAGATATGATATTTTTAACGGTAGGAGAAGGTGGAGGAACCGGAACCGGAGCAGCTCCTATTATTGCTTCTGCAGCTAGAGAAGCAGGCTGTCTGACAGTGGCAGTGGTAACCAAACCATTCACTTTTGAGGGCAAAAAAAGAATGTGTCAGGCTGAAGAGGGTATCGAAAATTTAAAAGATAAGGTTGATACCCTTATAATTATACCCAATGATAGACTGCTGGAGATTGCCGATGATAATACCACCCTGCTCAATGCTTTTAAATTAGCCGATAATGTGCTTAAAGCAGGCGTCAGGGGAGTTACTGATTTAATTACCCTACCGGGATTGATCAATCTTGATTTTGCGGATGTAAGATCCGTAATAAAAAATGCAGGAAATGCAATACTGGGAGATGGTATGGCAGCAGGTGAAAGTAGAGCCATTAAAGCAGCCCAGAATGCAATTAACAGCCCTCTTATAGAAACTTCCATAGAAGGTGCCAGTGGAATTCTACTGAATATATCAGGTGGACCTGATTTGAAACTGTTTGAAGTTAACCAGGCAGCAGAAATAATAAGAAATGCATCCAGTTCGAATGCAAATATTATCTTTGGAGCGGTTATTGACGAAAGTATGAATGATAACGTAAAGGTTACTATTATCGCTACCGGATTTGGGTCACGTAAAGTCAGCAAAACAAAAGCAGATGATGAACAAAAAAGAAAAAAAGAAGTAGAGAAAAAATTATTTGAGTTTGAAAAAGACATACTCGCTGAAAAAAAGGAAAAGAAAGATTTTAAAAAGATATCGGAGAATGATTTTAGCTCACTTGAAGAAGATGACTACCTTGATATACCTACATTCTTAAGAAAAAACAAAGAATAAAACTTTTTTAAAATGACTAAAATAGAGAAGACAATACTTGATGACCTCACTGTATATTTATCCCCCTATTTGAAAAAAGAATATGGAATAATCTTTTGCTTTACCACCAGAAATGGCGGATTTAGCAAGGGTAAATTTAAATCTTTGAATTTGGATTATTATACCGGTGACGTGGAAACAGATGTTAAAAGGAACAGGGAAAAATTATTAAATAAGCTTAATCTAAATGGTATAAATAGAATATATTCTACAAAACAGGTTCACGGAAGTACTATATTGAATGTTAGTAAAGATATGAATTTAAATCTGGATAATATTCCGCAAGAAGTCGACTGCCTGATAACTAATTTGAAAAGTACGCCGTTAATGGTAATGGGAGCTGATTGTAATTTAATACTGGCGGCAGATGTACGTAAAAAAATAATTGCTGCTATACATGCTGGATGGAAAGGAACCTTAGGGGAGATAGCAGCCAAGACAATTTTATACATGATAAAAAAGTTTAAAAGTAAAAAGAAAGATATTTTTGTGGTTTTTGGCCCCAGCATAAGGGAATGTTGTTATAAAGTTAATGAGCCGATAATTAAAAAATTTATAAATAAATTTGGTTACGAAAATTTTTTTTCAATGAAAGACAATGATTTCTTTTTGGATCTGGTTGGCATTAATTATATGCAGTTAAAAAATTCAGGTATAAATAAGGAAAACATTCTTGACTGTGATGAATGCACCTGCTGCAATCACAATTTTTATTCATACAGAAGAAGTAAAATAACCGGAAGGCAAGCTGCAGTTGCAGTTATTTTATAAAATTGCAGAATATGAAAAATACCCAAAATTTAACAGAAGAAATAAACAAATTGAAAAGCAATATTATTAATTTAAAAAAAGAAATAGAAAATACCTGCATGAGAACTGGTAGGAGTACCGGGGATATTACCATTATAGCGGCTACAAAATATGCTTCTCCGCAGCAGGTAAAATTAATTTATGATCTGGGAATCAAGAATTTCGGCGAGAATAGAGCAGATCAACTGGCAGAAAAATATAGTGTTACCAAAAAGGATTCAATATGGCACTTTATAGGACATCTTCAGAGCAGAAAAATAAAAACGGTGGTTCCCCTGGTTGAATTTATACATTCCATAGATAAAATAAGTACTTTAAGTAAGATAAATGGGGAAGCCGAAAAGCTAAATAAAAGGCAAAAAATATTAATAGAAGTCAATATTTCAGGAGAGGAATCAAAGTTTGGTATAAATCCTGATGACCTGTACACTTTTTTGAAGGAGGCATTAAGCTTCCAAAATATTGAAGTAGCAGGACTAATGACCATGGCGCCTTTAACCGATGATTTTGAGTTAATAAGAGGGATTTTCAGAAAATTGAGGATTCTCCGGGATAAATTAAGAGAAGATTTCGACAATACGGAATTAATTGAACTTTCGATGGGCATGAGCAATGATTACAAAGTAGCTATTGAGGAAGGAGCTACCATGGTTAGAATAGGTTCTGTTATTTTTAATTAATTTTTTAATGATAAAGAGGAGGATTGATGAATAGATTTTTCAAAAAAACTCTTTCTTTTTTAGGTTTGTCTGAAGAGGATGAAGTAAGTTTGGAGGATGCGGAAGAAAAAGATACCGCTGGAATAAGAAAGAAGAAATTAAAGGATGAAGACAGTAAGATAGAAGACAGAGGTGAAAAAGGTGGTTTAAGGAGGGGACGTATCATAATTTCAAAACCATCAAGAAGAAATCCTTTGATTGGCTCTGGGAGGGATGTAATAAAATCAAGAGTTTTTGTAGCAGAGCCAAAGGAGTTTGAAGAGATACAGATAATTGCAGATAATTTTAAGGAAAATATTCCGGTGATAATAAACCTTCAGAAAGCTGGTCAGGATCTGGCCAAAAGAGTAATTGATTTTTGCAGTGGACTTACTTATGCCCTGGAGGGTAACATTAAGAAAGTAGCGGAAAAAGTTTTTCTAATTACCCCCTATAATGTAGAGGTTAGTTCGGAGGAAAAAGAGTTATTGCGGGAAGAGGGTTTTTACGACCATTTTTAAGAAAAAGGGAGCATTTACTTGAGTAGTTATAAATTGGGAATAATTGGCTGCGGAAATATGGGAGAAGCAATACTTAAGGGGGTACTGGATTGCTGCTTCTTAAAACCTGACCAGATAATATTCTATGATAGAGACGATATCCGTGAAAAATATATCAAAAACAACTATAAGATACATGCTGCTGCAGAAATTACTGAACTGGTAAAAAAAACAGTATATATATTACTGGCCGTAAAACCACAGGATCTGAAAACTGTGCTGAGTCAAGTTAAAATTAGTTTTGATTATAAAGTAAATTCGGTTATCAGTATCGCAGCTGGAATACCTACGTACTATATAGAAAAAATATTGAATTCAAATGCTTCAGTGATAAGAATAATGCCCAATGCACCGGCATTATTTGGAAAGGGCATGGCAGCATTAAGTAAGGGGAAATTTGTAAAAAACAGAGATTTATTATTTTCAAAAGAATTAATAAAAAGTGTTGGTGACTATGTATTGATAGATGAAAAATACCAGAATATAGCCACTGCCTTGAATGGAAGCGGTCCGGCTTATTTTTTTCTTTTCTGCAAATATTTAATCGCATATGGAATAAAAAATGGCCTGGATCCCGAAGTATCGAAAAAATTGGTAAACGAGACTATGATTGGTGCGGGAATAACTATTGAAAAATCCGGAAGTGATCTTGATACTTTAATTAAGAAAGTTGCATCTCCGGGAGGAACTACCGAAATGGCGCTTAAAGAATTTGTCAGAGGTGAGCTTAATAAAATAATCATTAAGGCGGTAGAAAGTGCGAAGAAAAGAGCGTATGAACTCCAGGAACTTCTGGATTAAGGAAAATAAATGAGAATTTTTGTTGAGGTAGTTATTTTTCTTCTCAGAGTCTATATTGGTATAATATTTATAAGAATGATTATAACCTGGTTCAGGATAAATCTTACCGGTTTCTGGAACAGGGCTAATAAATTTCTATTTGACATTACAGAACCATTTTTAATAATATTTAGAAAAATTATACCATTAGTAAGAATTGGCAGATTGTATGTGGATTTTTCTTATATTGCAGCAGTTATAGTAATTGAGCTGGTAATAGTATTGCTGCGTTATATAAGTTTTAGATATATGTAGTTAAAAAAACAGGAGGTAATTATGAACATAAATGCAGAAAGCATCCAGAAAAAAGAATTTCATGTTGTATTCAAGGGATATAAACCGGAGGAGGTTGATAAATTCCTGGATATTATTGCGGTGGAATTTGATAGATTATTGAGAGTAAACCGTGAGCTTCAGGATAATCTGGAAAAGTTGAAATATGAAGGTGACCAGGAATCTACTGAAATGAAAAAAGTTATCCAGGAAGCACTTGTTTCGGCCCATAAAATTGCGGAAGATATAAAGCAGAAAGCAGAAAAAGAAGCGGAAGATATAGTAAGAACCAAAGTAGTGGAGCAAGAAGAATCCTATAAGAAATTATTAGGTAAAAAGCTGCAGTTAGAAAGGGATATACATGAATTAAACCGAGAGTATGAAGGTTTTAAAGAAAAAATTGCCATACTGCTTAGTGAATTTAAAGAAGTCACCTCAAGATTAGAGGAGGGAAAATTCCTTAATATGTCCGGAATCAGCAAGAGAGATCTTGACTATGAAAAAAAGGGAACGGATGAAGATACCGGTAAAGAAAGTAGAGAAGAAAAGGAAATCATATACTCTTCCGAAAGTGAGTTAAGTGGGTTTGAAGGTACCAAAAAAACAGGCGAGGAAGAAAAACCGGGTGTAGAAGATTTGGAGGAAAGTGAAGTTAAAGAAGAACCGGTCAAGGAAGAGGAAGAGCAGGAAAAAGAGAAACACCGGGAAATATATGAAGATTCAGAGGAAATGGAAGAAACAGATGATGATTATAAACCAAAGAGGATGAAAAAGAAAATAGATATAGCGAATCCGGATATAATTAATGATTTCTTTAAAACCGATGAAGACTGAAAATATTAAGTTGATTATTAAACCCAATTCTACTGTTAGCGGTGTGTATGGAATCTACAAAGACAGGATAAAAATCAAACTAAGTTCTATTCCGGAAAGAGGTAAAGCTAATAAGGAACTTATAAATTTTATTTCAGGCAAAACTGGTATTCCCAGAAAAAATATAAAAATTATTGCCGGCGAGAGATCATTCTACAAAGAAGTTTGTGTAAAATGTGATAAAGATTTAGATCCAACTTCAAAACTCCTTTCAAAATAAACAGACCCCAATTTACGTAATTAATATTTATACTTTTCTATTATCATTTTATATTTACTGTACTACGTACACTGCGTATTTATTCTTGTAATATACCTGAATAATGGTTAAAAAAATGGGTGATTTTGCTTTTTAATCCCAAACTAACCGATATTAACTATTAATTAACCATAATAATTGATTGACAATAAAGTTTTATAATTCTATTATATATATGTAAGCATTGTATAAATATTGTATTAAATTTTTATAATATTCCAATTGACGGAAAATAAAGATTGTTCAATTGAAAATATCAAATTTTATAAGCATAAGGTAATTGTTATTTCAATATAATACTGAAAAATGAAAATAATATTAATTGTAACCAGAGATAAAGAATTAATAAAAAATATACCGTTAATAAAGCTCCAGAATCATAATGTGGTGGTTCTACATAATATTAATTTTGTTAATCATTATTTGGAGGAGTATATGCCGGAATGCATTTTACTATCAGCAGAATTCGAAAATCATAAAGAAGTTGCGGATTATGTTAGCAGCAATACTGATAGTGAATTATTTATTATAGACTCCGAGGACAGAGAAAATAGTATTTCCGGAAATATATATTTAGGTGGAATTAAAAATATTTCCGATCTGGAGAAAGTTCTTCATATTATCGATAATTTAAATTCGGAGAAGGATGCAAACATAAAAGGTAATTATAAACTTATACCCCAGCAGGTAATTTCGTTTTACTCCGTTCAGGGAGGAGTAGGAAAAACAAGCATAGTTTTTAATTTTGCCTGGTATATTAAGAACATTATCGAAGGCAAAATATTGATTATAGATTTAAATTTCTGCGAGGGGCCCTCGGATTTAGCTATCAATCTGGATTTAAATTTATCACCAAATTTAAGTGTGTTTATTGAAAATATTACCAGTGGCGAAAACAGCCTCAACGATTCGATAATAAATCTTAATTATGATAATAAAATAGATATACTTCAGCCCGCGCTTTCTGTCTATCAGAGTGACAAATTTAATATTGATATGCTAAATAGTGTAATTTATTCCGCTAGAAATAAATATGACGTCATAATAGCCGATGTTCCGTTCAGATACGATAATATTTCTCTGGAAATGTTGAATCTCTCCACCACATCGATTCTGGTACTGTCTCCGGATATGAAATTAACTCCCAGAATAAGTGATTTTCAAAAATTTCTTCCTCCGGAGCAGAGGAAAGGAATTATTTTTAATAAAGTAAGCAAAGTCAGTAAATCATACATAGATGAATGTAAAAACATAATGGGTATACCTGTGTATGACAGAATATCTCTGGTCCCCGAGGAGAAAAAGGAAGTAATAACCGTTCACAGAGATTCTTTTAATATTTTGAATTTACAATCGTCAATGTCAGATTTAATAAACTTTATTTTTTGAAATGGCTGAAGAAAAAAAATTATTTACCATTAAAGAAGTTTCCGAACTGGTCGGAATTAGCGAATCAGAGGTAATCAGGGTAATTATGCTCAGAAAATTGCCGGCCATAAGAATGGGTAAGGCTATAAGAATAAAGGAAGATGATCTGGAAGAGTTTTTAAATGGATTCATAGGTAAAGAGGAAGTAAAAACCGGCCACAGAGAGCCGGTCCTGTATACAGCTGATCAGATCGCAAAAATTTTAAAGCTATCGGTTGATAATGTTTGGAATCTGCTTAAAACGGGCAGGCTGAAAGGATTTAAGGTAAGGGAAGGCAGAAGTTCCTGGAGGATACCTGCAAGCAGCCTGGATGATTTTATAGAAAGCAGAACCAAACAATCGGTATAAATTTTAATAATGATTGCAGATAAAAATAGAAAAACCGGACTTACAGTATGGGAAAAGATAGCGATAGCGGTAATTGTAATTTTGATAATTATTATAATCTTGTTAATTTTTAACCAGGATATAAGGAAATACATAGAAATTTTCAAAAACTGGTATGAAAGCAAAATTTAATTGACTGAAGTTTAATTTTTAAGGAGGTGAAAATAATGAAGAAGTTAATAAGAATTCTGCTGGCCCTAGCTTCTCTGATTGGAATAGCTGGTGTAGTTAAGTGGTAAAACCTTAAAGAAAAATAATTTAATAAGTAAAGTCAATATTATAACAAATCGTTTTTTCTGCTATAATGCTCTATATTTTGTAATTAAAAGGTAGGAGCATGGTGAGCAGATTTAAAAGCCTGGTTTTAAAAGTATATGTGTATTTAATATTTATAGGTGGTTTGGCTGTATTCACATATATACTTCTAAGATACAGGAATGTATCAGTGATTGGAGTGGTGCTGTTTGGATTACTGGCTTTTGCGGCTGACAATCTATCAGCATCGCTTCCTAAAACAGGTAATGTTTCAATTAATACTGCTATTTTTTATGCAAGTCTTACCATTTTTGGTCCTTCAACGGCTATTCTGGTAACTGCATTTTCTATTTTTAATATAAAAGAATTTGTTAAAAAAGTTCCTTACTATAAACATCTATTTAATATCGGCCAACTTTTTTTATTTATGGGTATTTCAAGCATTGTGTTTGAGATGACCTATAACAGAAATACAGCCAACTTTTTTAATCCTGCCAATATAGGTTATATTTTCCTTGCTGCGTATATCGGATTTTTTATAAATACATTGCTTACCGCGGGTGCTATTTCTATCAGTGAAAATAAGAATTTTGTAAATATCTGGGTTTATAATTACGCCTGGCTGATTCCCTTTATATTGTTTTTAGCTGTGATGGCAATTTTTATATCTTTCCTATATAGGTTATATGGCCCCTTAACTATTGTGTTCACCTCGCTTCCACTGATAATTGCTCAGTATACTTATCTTCTTAGAATAAAAGAAAGAAAAGCACTCCTGAACAGCATTATGCAGATCGTAAAGATAATAGACGCTAAAGATCACTACACTGCGGGGCATTCGGTAAGAGTAGCGGAATATACCGAAAAGATTGCCAGAAAGTTAAGACTGAATGAATATGATATTGAAATATTGGCCAATCTTGCCAATCTGCATGATATAGGCAAGCTCCAGATCGATCTTAGTGTACTCAATAAGCCCGGGAAATTTGATGAATCTGACTGGGTAGAGATGAAAAAACACCCGGTAGTGGGGTATGAAATAGTAAAAGAAATTATTTTTTTAAAAAATTATGCCGATGCTATACTCTATCATCATGAAAGGATAGACGGCGGAGGCTATCCCTACGGGATCAAGGGAGACAAGATACCCCTGTTTGCTAAAATACTTACCGTGGCCGATGCTTATGATGCCATGACCTCTGACAGACCATACCGGAAAGCTCTTACCCGGAAAGAGGCAATAAGAGAATTGAAAGTTTGTGCCGATAAAAATTTTGATAAAAAAATCAGTGATATAATGATTGAAATCATAAAAGAGGAAAGTAAATCCGGGTGTTAAAGCAATATTTTTCCATTTTTATAAGAACCCTGCTTATTTTTCTGGCCGGAGCTGCCATTGGGTTTTTATTTTTTTATTTCTTTAAAGATGCCAGTGTTTTTATAATTGATAAGTTCGGAGTTCTTCAGAGTATTTTTGGGATACGCCAGTTTCAGGAGGGTATGTCTTTTGGTTATGTTTTTGCAGCTATTTTTTTAGGAAATCTTTTATCCACACTGGGTTATTTTACTCTGGGTTTTCTAAGAGCTTCGCTTCCGGTAAGTTTTGTAACCGGAATTTTTATGATTTTATTTTTATTTACCGGAACCATAAGGCATGGAATTCCAATTCCTCTGGAAGTTATACTGCTTTCTTCCATGGAAATGTTTTACCGTATTATAGCTCTGGCTACCGGTGAATACATAAACAGAAACAAATTTAAAAATAAAGTTATCCCCCTGGTTTCTATAATTATTATATTTATTATATTTGTTTCGGCAGTTATTTACGAACTATATCAGCTTTTCTAGGAGGTGAATTATCTTTTCTATAAAATTTCCTCTTCCACCTGAAGCTGTTAAAAACCAGTTTAAAAAATTTTATGGTATCGGTAATAGGATTAACATAGCTTATAGAGTTCTTATGATAAATAGTGCTGATCGGAATATTTTTAATATTATAACCAAACCAGCCGGATTTGATTATTAATTCCGGTTCGGTATCGAAGTTACTGGTTTCCAGCTTAATATTTTTTAAAACTCTGGAACTTATATATCTAAATCCGGATTGAACATCGCTTACTTTCTTACCGGCAATGCTGGAAATAATCCATGAAGTAAAAACATTTGTAGCTAATCTTATAAAGGGCATATTTCTGGTATTGCCCAATCTGTTTCCAATTATTAAATCCGGTTTTTCTTTTTCAGCACTTTTAAGAAAATTTTTAATTTCATCTGTATTATGCTGGCCGTCGGCATCAATAGTTATAACTCCGGAATAATTATTTCTGGCAACATATCTAAAACCGGTTTTAAGTGATTGTCCTTTTCCTTTATTTACCATATGCCTAATTGGTATTATTTTGAGATTTTTTGGTGCCGGAATAGATTTTACTACCTTTAAAGTATCGTCTGTCGAACCGTCATCAACGATAATTATATCCAATCCATACTTAAAGCAGCTTTTAATTACTTTTTCGATATATTTCTCCTCGTTGTAAGCAGGAATAAGAATAGAAATTTTGGCATGATTATTTTCTTTTTTAAATTTCATATTGCCTGTTTTCATATTTTATTTTTTTATGAAAAGTTTATCAGGAATAATAGATTTTAGTTTCCGTAATCAGCATATCGATTTTAATATCGTGCTCCAATACAGGGATACTGTTAACTACCTGTATATCGAAGCAAAGTGCTATTTTTTTTACTTTTGGGGGGATCTGCAGGAGAATTTTATCATAATAACCACCGCCGTACCCCAAACGGTTGAGATTTTTATCAAAACTTACTCCGGGAACCACAGCCAGATCGATATCCGATATTTTTGCAGGCCTGCACAACTCGGCAACCGGTTCCATTATATGATATGAACCCCTTTCCAATTGCTCTGACGGATTATTTACAAAAAAAAGCTCTAATTTATTATTGTGAACCCGCGGTAAAACTATATTCTTTTTATTTTTTAATGCTTCTCTAATTATTATAGCAGTGTCAACTTCGCTTTTAAAAGGATGGTAAATTAGTATGATCTTTGAACTGATATAATGAACGGTACTAAAAAATTTTTCTGCTATTAATTTACTGCTTTTTCCCCTGTACTCAACGGAAAGGTTATTCCTTTTTTTCTGTATTTTTTTTCTAAAATTTTTTTTAAGAAGCTCAATTCTTTCGGGATTTTTTTTATTCCTCATAGAATGTTATACCTAAGCCTCCGGGTCCCAGATGAGTGCCCACAATAACGCCAATATCAACCCTTAAGATTTCTTTTGGATTGAAAGTTTCTTTTATTCTATCATACATTTCGGCTGCATCTTCTTTGGCATCGGAATCTCCTATGGATACCGTAAGATTTTGAGGATTTTTTATCATGGTTTTCATAGAATTAATCAATTCGGTTTTAGCTTGATTCCACCTTCTGGTAGTCTTGAATTGAGATATCTCACCATCATAAATGGAAAGTATTGGTTTAATTTCCAGCAGCGAGGCAATAAGACCTTTTGCCTTTCCTATCCTGCCTCCTTTTTTTAAATATTCCAGTGTACTGGGTACAATCAATACTTTAATCTTTGATTTTAAGTCATATACACCTTTTATAATTTCTTCCTTTGATTTACCTTCCTGCGCCAATTTAGCTGCTCTTATGATTAAAAAACCAAGCGGCATATGGACATACTCGGAATCGATTATTTCTATATCTTTTCCCGGCATTTCTTTCTTTGCCATTTCTGCAGAATTTATGGTACCTGACATTTTTTTTGAGATATGAATGGAAATTATACTATCATTCTCTTTAAGAATATCGGTATAGACTTCAATAAAATCTTTAGGGGTAGGTTGGGTGGTAGTAGGCAATTTTTCGGATGATCTGATTTTTTTATAAAATTCGCCTATAGTTATTTCTTTGCCGTCATCTAAAAAACTTACATCTCCAAAAATTACCGACAGTGGAACAACTTTTATATTAAGTCTGTTCACTATGTCTACCGGTAAATCAGCAGTGCTATCGGTAACTATAGCCACTTTATTCATTTTCCCTCCTTAATTTATTTTTAATTATAATAATTTATGCTTTTTTAAAAATATTTTCAATCAGTTGGGCAAATCTTTTACCTATAAAAATTTCCTTTTCAAAACCTCTTATATGGGTAAATTTTTCATTTCCTCCATGACATTGTACCATTGTATTTCTTATATGGGATAAGCCAAGCACTTTTATTTGTAGGAAATTTGCCATTATAACCTCGGGAATAGTCGACATTCCTACGGCATCGGCTCCTAATTTACGAAGACATTTTATTTCGGCTTTTGTTTCAAGTACCGGGCCCATTACTCCGGCATATACACCGGTTTTTATTTTAAGGCCGATGGATTCAGCTGCCTTTTTTGCAGCAGTGATCAGCTCTTTATCATAAGGGGAGCCCATATCAATAAAATAATCATAATTGTGGTCATATTTGCTGCCAAAAAATGGATTATCAAACATAAAATTCAGATGATCTTTTATTATCATAATGTCGTCGGGGGCAAACCGGGGATTTATTCCTCCTGCGGAATTGGTGATTATCAAATTCTCTGCGTGGAGATTGGATAATAAACTTACCGAATATACTACATCTTCTATATGATATCCTTCGTATAAGTGCGGCCTTCCACAGAATATCAAGAGATTTCTATTCTCTATTTTTCCATAGACAATAGATTTTTCATGACCGGGTATAGTCGGTACCGGTATATGAGGTATATCTGAAATATTTAAGGTAATTTTGTTTTGCAGAGGTAAGAAATCCACGCATTTACTTAGGAATGAACCTAAAATTAATCCAGAATCAACTTTATGAGGCAAACAGGAATTCAGATAGCTGATTGTTTCTTTAATTTTTTCTTTCCTCAGGAAAGCTGGACCTCTCATTTATTAAAAAGGATAATTTAAATATCTAAAGAGTACTTTGTTTAAATTTTAACATACTTTTATTTTAAAAATAATTATTATTTCGGTTTTTCTGGTATAATCTTTCTATTATTTTTCTAGAACTTTCTTTTTGATTGTTTAAGTATTCTGGAGCAAATAAATGAATTTTAAAAGATTATGGTCCATAGGAGCTATTAAGTTTTTTTCCTTAACTTTAATATTTTCAATGCTCATATTTCTTTCTGCTTTCCTGGGAGCCTGCGATTCCAGACAAAGAGTAATAAAAATTGGCAGTCAGGGTGTGCTTTCCGGTGAATACAAATCCTTCGGAGAAGATCAGTTAGTAAGTGTCAAACTTGCTGCTTCTAAATTATCTCCGGTAAGAATCGGAGGATTTGATTATGAAATCGAGATAGTGGCCAAAGATGATGAAGGAAATCCGGAGAAAGCTTTTCTGGTTGCTCAGGAAATGGTAGATGAAGGAGTAGCTGCTGTAATCGGTTCTACTTTTGACGGTACCACTGAAGTTTCTTTGCCAGTTTATGGGGAATATGATATACCGATGGTTTCACCTTTTGCTCAAAAAACCGAAATTTCTAAAGAAGAAAATACCTTTTTCAGAATGATAATAAGCAATAAACAGAAAATAGAAAATATTGCCCAATTTATTAAAGATGAAATTAATCCTCAAAAACTTATACTTATAAATAATCGCGAGGAATATTCCATAAAATTAGTGGATTACCTGAGAGAGGTATTGTCCAGTTACGGTATAGAAACTGCGGAACCGATGTCCATAAAAATAGGTGAAGAAGATACGGCGGTTATTGCAGATAATCTGTTAATAGAAGGACCGGATACCATATTCTTCTGCGCAACCTATAATGAACTTGCTACTCTTATTACCAAAGTGAGAGAAATTGGTCTGCAGTCAAGATTTATAACTGAAACACTGGGAATGGATGATAATATTTTTGTTCTAGCCGAACCGCAATATCTAGAAGGTTTAATTGCCGTAATTCCTGACCCTCCTTCACTGGCTAAATATTCTCAAGATTCCAAAGCGGTGAATTTCTGGTATGATTTTAATAATTACTTAAGTCAAATGGATAATCCCGATATAAGCATTGAGGGACCCGGACAATATGCACCTTACTGTTATGATTCCGTTTTTATAATAATTGAGGCAATGAAAAGAGCCAATTCTACCTTACCCAACGATTATGTGGATGAACTTAAAACTATTTCTTATGATGGAGTAGTGGGCCATATTGAATTTGATTCCAATGGCGACAGGGTAAATCCTTTATCGACTATTTTTATAGTAAAAGACGGTGCCTGGGTAAGATATTAAGTTGGGACTATAAAATTTAGTTTTTTAGGGATTATCTTAAAACTGGCCGGCAGTTTGCAAATATATTCTCCGTCTGCAAAAACACTAAACGGATATTCGCTGTCCAGCATAAGTTTGCCGGTTCTGAAAATTTCAACATGTTCGTCATATATATGTTCTCCCCGGTATACTCTTGGGAAAATCTTTATAAAATGTATCTTGCTCATTTTTTTTATGATGCATACATCGAAAAGCCCATCATCAGGACTGGCGGCGGGAGTTATTTTCATACCGCCTCCATACATGGGCATATTTGCGGCCACAATCATCATTCCATAAATCTCTCTATTATTATGGTTATAATTTATAAAAAATTTCTTTGATTTAAAGGTGATTAAAGTTTTATATACCGAATAAGTGTATTTAACCGGTCCTTTTATGGGGAGCCTGGTATTATTTGCCAGGTAGTTTACCTGCGAATCGAACCCTGAACCGGCAATACATAAGTAGTAGTATTTGTCGTTTATTAAACCCAGATCAATTCTTTTAATTTTGCCTCTCTTTATAATCCGGCAGCATTTTTTAATATCGGAATCTATGCCCAGGCTGGTAGTAATATCATTACCCGAACCCATAGGTATGGCTCCTATATTTTTATCGGTTCCGGCTAGAACATTTACCATATAATGAATGGTGCCGTCACCTCCCACCGCTATGAAATTAGAAAAATCTTTTTCCAGGCTGATTCTGGTAACATTTATAATATCATCCAGGTTCTTGCTTATATGAATGTTATAGTCCATATGGTACCTATTGAATTCCGATTCAATTAAATTTCTAATTTCCAGCGCTTTCCCTTTTGCAGAAGAAGGATTTAATATGATGAGTGTTTTCATTTTTTCTGTCTTTCTTATTTAAATGATAATATTACAATTGGCAACAGCAGTAATTCCAACAGTAATAAATAACTGGTTTTAAACCGACAGCAAGCATTTTAGGATATTTTATTTAATTTGACTATTTTTGGGAATAATTGTTTTAAAATTTTTTAAAAAATTCCGTTAACTGATTATCCGGATTTGTTGACTTTTTAATTTGCCTATTATAATCTTTAGATGTTTCTTATCCATAAAAAAATTTCACGGGGGTATTCAATGAATATATTTAATAAAATAATTGTAGTTCTGATATTAATCTTCTTAATCTGTCTTTCAATTGTTTCCATGGTAAATGTATTTGCCGGATATTTTACCTGGTCGAATTTGGCTTCAAGAATTTTAAACCCGGAATACAGTGTGAATAAATTTGTTGCTTTTCTTGCTTTACTGGCCGTATTTGCTATCAGTTTATTTTTAATATTAATGGAACTTTATAGAAGAAGGACAAGAGTGGCAAATATATCCAGCTCCAAAACCGGTAATGCTATGGTAACCCTGGAGACTGTTTCCGTGCAGATTAAAAATGAAGTGTCGAAAATAGATGGACTGGATGAGGTAAGAGTGAAAGTAGTTCCCAAAACAACGGGAATTATAATTAATATGAATGCCAAACTGAGTGAGAATGTTGATATCCCTGAAAAGATGCAGGAAATTATAAATGGAGCTACCAATATTGTGTCGGATAAGCTGGGTATTAAAGTTATAAAAACTAATCTTACTATAGTTGATCTGGTTTCCGGGAAGAAAGAGAAAGAGGAAGAGGAGAAAAAGGCTGAAAGTAAGGAAGTGGAACAGATACTTGAGGAAGCTGAAGAGGTTTCAGAGGAGAATAAAGAAGAATAATGTTCATAAATAAAGAACTGGCTTTGTAAAGCGGGCTTAGTATATCGGTAGTACATGAGCTTCCCAAGCTCAAGAGGCGGGTTCGATTCCCGTAGCCCGCTCCATTGAGAAATTGTTAATTTTAAATAAAAATCATATTTATTTAAATTTTATAAAATAATATTAGAAAAATCAGTATATTTATTCCGGTTAAGCAGTTTCCATAAGCAGGTATTCTGGAAAGGAAGGGTATAATATGGCAGATATACTATCAGAGCTTGATAAATATATCCCGGAAGGCAATCCCAGGAAGTGGGCTAAACTTTCAAGTGATATTGATTTCAGGAGACTTCAATTAACTCTTTTAAAAGAAATATTAATTGAGTTAAAGCAAATTAATGCCAAGTAATTGATGTTAGATGAAAAACTAATAAAGGTTTTAGAACAGAGAGGAAATAACTTTCTGGTAACCGGACCCCCCGGTTCGGGTAAAACTCACACACTTTTGGAACTGGTTGGATACCTGGTAGATACTAAAAAAATAAATCCTGAAGAATTGCTTATTTTTTGCTTCAACCGTCGGTGGTCAAAATTAATAAGAGGAAAAACAACTTCTTTAATCGGCAGCAGTATATTGGAAATTCCCATAGAAACATTTTACTCATTCTGTATTCGTTTTATAAACAGGGCAAGGATTTTTCTATATAAAAACCAGCTTCCAGATAAAAAATCCTGCGTAAGTATGGATAATTATAATCCTTTTGAAGATTTAAAAATTTTAAATTCGGTACAGCAATGGGAATTTCTAAAGGAAGTAATAAAAAAACTGGATGAGAAAAAATATCCCCTTACCTTTAAATATATAAACCGCAATCCTTTCATAGAAAATAGTTATATTCAGGAGGTTTTTGATTTTATATTGCGTTCCCAGGAAAATTTATTTACCTCTGAGGAGCTGTTAAATAAATTTACACCCTTTTTCAACCCCGTACTTTCGGAACTGGCAGGAATATATTCCAGATATATAAAGAAATTAAAAAAGAATCATCTGTATAACTATGGTATGCTGCTGGAAGAAACAGTCAGTATATTAAAGAATTGTGAAGAAATCAGGAATTATTACAGGAAGAACTACCGGTACATAGTTGTTGATGAACTGCAGGAAATCAATAAAGCTCAATTCGAAATCATAGATTATCTTTCCGACTCCAATTGTATTTTTTTTGGAAATGATGACCAATCCATTTATTCTTTCAGAGGTTCAACTCTGGATATTTTTAGATCAACTTACTTTAAACTAAAGCCTGAAAATGTAATTTTTTTAGAGAAAAATTACAGGAGTGCCGGTATCATAAATGAAGTCTGTAAAAAGTTCATAGGTCTGGTCAAAAATAGAATACCAAAAGAAATTGCTGTTTCCGATGGTAGTCCCCAGGGAGAATTGTATTTAAAGGAATTTCATACGTTGCTGGAAGAGGCTAATTTTATTTGCCGCCAAATCAAGTTTCTTTATCTGGAAAAGGGTGTAAAACTGGAGGAAATAGTAATAATAATTAAGGGATTGGGTTATGAAACTCATATTATTGAGAATGCATTGCTGCGGAACGGTATTCCTTTTACAAGGAGAGGTACGAGAAGTCTTCTTGATAATAAGCTTATTAAATATCTACTCGATTTTATGAGATTTCTGGTTGCAGTGAGGGATATTGAGAGTTCTAAGGAAATATATACCGGCAGTAATGACTGCGGCGATAGTGATTCGGTTCTCAAACTGAATAATCTTTTAGAAAATATAATGCTTTCGGAGATTATAAATCTAGAACCCTTATATTTTAAAAAAGTAAAAGGTTACTGTTCAGATAATAGCGGTAATGGCTTTATAAATTTATGGGGTTATTTTAAAAATGAATATGTAAGGAAAAAGGGAGATAAGAGTATAAGTAAAGAGCTTTCTAAAGTTAATAATTTTGTTTCAGCGATTTATCGGTTGATAAAAATTATGGAAAAGAAAGATGTATTTGAATTTTTACTGATTCTTATTAGAGACAGAACAGCAGGCATTATGGATCATTTAATAGCTGGAAAGAACAGCAGAATCAGCAGCATAAATCAATGGAGTAATGTGAGTGATTTTCTTAGTAACCTCAAGGATTTCAGCCTTAAAAATATACCTGGTGATGTTAAAGCCTATATTGACTTTGTCGATGATATTATCAGAGGTAAATTTACGGAGGAAATAGAAGAAAGCACTAAAGATTTAATCCAGGCCGGTACGGTTAATATACTGAGTTTTCATCAGTGTAAAGGTCTGGAGTTCAAAGCAGTATTTATACCATTTATTAATAAATATTATTTACCGGCTAAATTTATCTTTACTCAGGCTTTTGATATTCAAATATTTAATTACCTAAACGACACAAAAAAACTTGATATAGAGGGACTAAAAAAAGATCACTTATATAACGAAATAAGACTTTTCTATAATGGGATTACCAGAGCAAAAGAATATTTATGTGTTACCTCCAGCAGCAGAAGAAAATCTATTTTTTTTGAGGAAATAAAAAATATATATGAAAATTTAAATTCTGGATATAAGAAGAGTAATGAACTTAGAAAAGATAAAGATGTAAGAATGAGTAAAATATTTAAAAAAGGAGAAAAATTCGGGGGTATTGAAATATCCGAAGCAGAATTGCTCCCGGATATTAATCCTGCCAATTGGTGGCTGGTCCGGAAGAAAGCACTGGTTGCTACTGCTAGAATGCAAAAAGGCTTTAAAATCGATTATAGAAATTACTTCAATAAAATTATTGTTTTAAAGTATTTATGTCACCCCTGTGTGTGGTGGGATTTTATTATACCTACTAAAAACGGTAATAATCCTTTTAAATTAATTCCATCATCATTTTCATACAGCGGTATAGATACTTTCAGGGACTGTCCTTTCAAATATAAAATAAAATATTTCTTTAATCTAAAAGAGGAGGATAGCATCAGCCTTATAGTGGGAAAGATTTATCATGAGATAATAAGAATGTTTTTTAAAGATAAAGCCGGCTACGGCTGGGAAAAGATGGAAAAAATAATAAACCGGGTATTTGAAAGATATTATTTTGGATTTAAATTTTTAAAAAGAGAGCTTAAAGAAAAAGCACTAATAGCATTTAAAAACTTCTTTGAAAATCAAATGCCCTCCAGACCCGACAGATCCATTGTGGAAAAAGAATTTTCATTTAACTTGAATGGCGAAAATATTAAGGGAAGAATAGACCAGATAAACTTTCCTGGTGAAAAAGAGGCTGAGATTGTGGATTATAAATCGAGCTCGTCTTCCTATAGTGACAGGGAACTTAAAGAGGAGCTGCAGTTAAAAGTATACAGAATGGCCCTGGAAATCAGTAAAGACCTGGAGGATTTTAAATTTATGAATGTAAAGATGAAATATATTTGCCTGGGAAATATAAAAAAACCGGTTTATACCGTTCCTGATGAATATTACAGTTATGATAAAGTTGCTGGCATATTAAGTGAAAGTATTCTTAAAATAAGAGGAGAGGAATTTAAACCCCGGCCTAATAACTATAATTCATGCCTCAACTGTGGATTTAAAATTTTATGCCCAAAATATTATGGTTAGAGAAATCAAGGAAACGATAGAACAGCTAAATATAATTAACAGCAAAGCTGATATAAAAAGAATAATTGCCTGTGCCGGTTCTGGTAAAACTCTGGTTATAACTAATAATATTATAAAAATATTAAAGGAAAAGGTTTGCAGCCCTGACAGCATACTGGCACTTACTTTTACCAGGAATGCTGCCGAAAATATGAGAGTAAGAATTAAGGAAAATATTAAAAGAGGTATTGATTGTGAAGGTATGGATATTTTTACTTTTAATTCGTTTGGAAATGAAATTATATCTGAAAATAGTTTCCAGCTTGGTCTGGGAAAAGATTTTAAAATTATAAGCAGTAGTCAATCATGGCAGATATTATATGAAATATTCGATAAGTCCAATCTGCAGTATTTAAAAGCGGGGAAAAAAGTGGGAGAATTCATACAGAATTTACTTAATCATATAGAAAGTTTAAAGAATAATCTGATATCCATCCCTGAATTTAAAGAATATTTAAATAATTATGAAGAAGTTCTTGCTACCTATAGGAGTAAGGCTTTAAGATCCAGAGAAAAAGAGTTAATCGACAGATACAAAGAGCTATTTGATATTTACCGGAAATATGAAAAAAGAAAGATAGAAGACAACTGTGTGGATTATTCGGACCAGGTATTTATGCCTTATTTCTTGCTTCTGGAAAGAAAGTCAATAAGAGCTAAGTACCAGCAGAAATATAAATATATATTTGTCGATGAATTCCAGGATACCAATATTGCTCAGGCATACCTGCTTTCTCTGCTTTACAAACCAGGTCACAATAAATTGGTGGTGGTAGGTGATGATGACCAGGGAATTTATTCTTTTAGAGGAGCCTGTGTGGACAATATATTAAATCTCCATAAGTTTGATAGATTTAAAAACTATGATATACAGGATTTTTATCTTACTACAAATTTTAGATCAGGAAATAATATCATAAATACTGCAGGAAACATTATTTCTTCCAACAGAGAAAGGTTTGAAAAAGAATTAAAGGCCGGGGATGCCAAAAAAGAGTCAGAAGTGGTTTTTTTCTTAAAAAAAACTCATAGGGAAGAAGCGGCAGAAATGGCAGGGATTATTAAATGTCTGGAAGCCAGAGGAATTAAGCTTAAGGAAATGGCTATCCTTGCCAGGAGAAAAAGGTTTGAGACGATAATTAAAGAACTTGAGGCTAGTAATATTAAATTCGAGTTAATCGGGGGAAAAAATTTTTTCTTTGAACCTGAGGTTTTGTTTATTATTTCATGGCTCAAGATAGTGGAAGATATGAATGACGAGGTATCAGCGGTGTATCTTCTTAGATCCGATAAATATAAAATCGGTGATCGTGACATATATTTTATTAAGAGAGATCCTGAAAATTTGGAGAGATGTGTAGATATAATCGATGGAATAATGAATTTTAAAAAGAATCCCTACCTGAGTAGAGAAGCAAAGAAAAGACTAAAAGATTTTCTGGCCAGTTTAAGGCTTTATATCAGCAGGTCAGGCCAGTTGGAATTAAAGGAACTGGTTAGTTTGATTATTGAAGACTCGGGAATATTAAATGAATTAAGGTCCGGATTTGAGCCAATTATCCGGAAAAAAATTAAAAATGTCGAAAATCTTATCAGAGTTGCTTCTGATTTTCAGCAGAGTTATGAAGAATGCGATCTTAATGGTTTTGTAACTTATCTTAAAGATGTGGCAAAGACAGATTACGATGATCCGGAAATAGTAGAATTTTCTAGTGAGAATTCGGTAAAAATAATGAGTATCCATGCTGCCAAGGGACTGGAATTTGAAGTAGTTTTTCTGCCAATGCTGTGGAAGAATGATTACATGGGAAGAACTTCAACCGAAGAATTTATGGCTCCAGCTGAATTAAGAAAAGATAACGGTATATGGAAAGAAAAGAAGAATTTTAAAAGTGCCGAAAGTTTCAGACAGGCTTTAAAAAATATAAAACTTGAAGAGGAGAGAAGAATATTCTATGTTGCCTGCAGCAGGGCAAAAAAAATCTTAATCCTGTCACATAGTGAATATGAAGATGACGAAACTGCCGGTAACGAAAATATTAAAGTAAAGGAAATGGTCCCTTTCTTTGATGATATTATAAGTAAAAGCAGCAGGTTGAAGGTTTTAAATGAGGAAGGCCTTGATTTTATAAAAACAAATTATCATAAAGAAATACCTAACGGCTGCCGGAGTTATGAAGATATTTTTAATTTTGTACGGTCCGAAAAAAAGGATAAAAGAAGCATTTTAATATCCGTTGAAAACAAATGGCAGGACTTGCAAAAAATTCTGGTCAGCAAGATCCTGGAAACAGATAGTACCCGGAAGGAAAAGGATAAAATTTTAAAAATTGCAGATAAATTCGATTCTGGATTGATTTATGGAAACAGTCCAGCCGATACGGAAAAAGATATTAATTTTTTTCCTCTAACCAATATTCTGGATTACAAAAGGTGCCCGTTACTGTATAAATGGAAATACGTTTACCTGATACCTGAAAAAGGTAGTAAAGAACTGGCCAGGGGCGAAGAAATTCATAAATATTTGGAAAATATAACTTTAATGGGATTTAATGATAATAAAATTACGGAAGAGGAGATTATCAGCCATTTTGAGGATAATAATACCAGAAAACACATTAGAATTTTTCTTTCCAGCAGTTTCTGGAATTTTTCCGGAGTAAAGTCGGTGATGCTGGAACAACTTTTTTACTGGAAAATAAAAAAATATTTTATTGTGGGTAAACTGGATAGAGTTGATGTTAATAAGAAAGATAAAATCCGGGTTATCGACTATAAGATTTCTAAATACTTTAAAGGTAAAAAAAGCAGGAAGCAAGACCGGCCCGAAAATTTGCATCAGTTTCAGCTGAAAGCTTATATGGGAGCGCTGTCTGAAATTTTTAAAAAACCGTTAAAGGATATAACCGGTTTTCTTTTTTATTTAAAGGATGGTGTAGAGATACCAGTGATGATTAAAAATGCCGATGTAGAAGAAATAAAGCAGGATGTTGTAGGCATAATGAATAATATTGTAAGCAATAATTTCAAGGGTATTTTTAAGAATAGCTGCAAGAAGTACTGTAGTTATGCCGGATTTTGTTCAAAATATTTATAATGAGTGAACGGGTTAGAATTTTTATATTTATGGTTTTTTATATATGGCTTTTAGACTTTCCGGCACCAGACTGAATATTCTTTAACTTCATTTTTTACTACTTTAAAATAGAGATCCTGCAGTCTTTTTGTTACGGGGCCCATTTTACCGTTCCCGACAGGGCGTTTATCCACATATCCTATGGGAGAAATCTGCGCTCCCGTCCCGCAGAAAAATAATTCATCGGCTGTATAAAGCTCCGTTCTATCTATGGACCTTTCTATAACTTTAATATTTTCGACTTCCAGAGAAAGTTTTATTACTGTATCTCTAGTAATTCCTTCCAGTATATCGTCGGTAACCGGCGGGGTAATTAAATTACCGTTCCTGACCATAAAAACATTCATAGCACTTCCTTCGCTTACGTGTTTCCCATCGTTAGTTAAAACCAGAGCTTCATCGTAACCATTCAGGAGCGCTTCCGTTTTCTGGAATGCGGCATTCACATATGAACCGGATATTTTTGCCCGTGGTGGAATAACATTATCAGGGACGCGTTCCCAGGAGGAGATACATACACTTATCGGTTTACTTATGTCCAGATATTCTCCAAGGGGTATGGAGTATATAAAGAGGTCCTGTTTATTGCCGATTAATTTAGGTCCTATGTTTAGGCCGCTGTTATAGGCAAATGGTCTTACATAACAGTCTTCTGTGTATTTCTCTTTCTTTAACAATTCTATGGTTATGTCACAGAGTTCTTGTATGGAATATTTAATTTCTATCATCATTATTCTGGAATTCAAAAGAAGCCTTTTGTAGTGATCTTCCATTCTGAAGACATAACTGGTTTTGGTTTTTTGGTTCCAGTAACTTCTGATCCCTTCAAAAACTGCAGTACCGTACTGCAGGGCATTGGTTCTAATATCTATTTTGGCTTCTTCTATGGGAACTATTTTACCTTCAAAAAAAGCATATCCGGGACTGGGCATAATTTCCTCTTATGTAGATTATAATTTTTAATATTTTACTTATTTTAATCTCATTTTGCAATTAATATTAAATGGTAATCGAAATGGAACGCAGGTATAAAGCTCACCAAAAAAGTAAATTTAAAATTCAGAATAAAAAAATCATTTATTTAAATGTATATCATGCATTTAAAGATATATATAATAAAAAAGTAGGATAAATAAAAACCGGATGAAATAAAAGAGCAGGGAAAAAGGAATACAGGGAAAATAATTAAGAATAAAAAAACCCCAAGTTATCTTTTACCTTAGCTCACGCCTTAGGCTACTGAACATCTTGGGGTCCTAACCCTAAAACTTTTCTCGGGTTCTTTTAGAATTATTACTTACTTTTTACATTCTTTCGTTTGTAAATTTCAGTTAATTCTGAAAGTTACCTCCTGTTTTAAGGTCAAATTTAATATAACAAATAGTAATTTTAATGTCAATAGCATTTTTAAAATTTTTAGTTAAATTTTTAAAATACTTGTAATTAGAGTTAAGTATTTTATAATTTTTTTTGAATATGGTTTCATATTTTTATTATTTATAAAATTTAATAGAATGGGAGTTTTAAGTGACTATCAAGAAGCATTTTTCTGCTGAAGAAGCAATAGAAATCGGAGAGAAACTTGGAATTGACTGGTCCAAATTTGATGTAGAACAGTTTAGGGTAGGGATGGATGTTGAACTGGAACATGGTAAAGTCGATCCAAATACCAATGTTTCCAATGACGATCCTCTGATAACCGGTAAAATTGCTTTAGCTCATCTGAATGAGTTTCCGGATTATTATGATCGGCTCACAAAAATGGAGGAAGAAGCAGAAGAGTACTGGGGAATAGAAGATTGAGAAAAATGGAATACTACAATTTGGTAATTACTCCTCCTCCTAAAAGTATATCACCATCATAGAAAACAGCTGACTGGCCAGGAGTAATGGCTTTCTGAGATTCATCAAAGGTTATAAGGGCTGTTTTTTTACCGGTAATTTTTATTTTGGCCGGAGCTTCTCTGGAATTATATCTTACTTTAACCATAGCCTTAAAGATATTGGCCAGAGGACTGCCGGCAATAAAACTGGTATTTTTAACTTTCAATGTTTTCTGCAGTATATCTTTTTCTTCGCCAGCTATAATAATGTTTTTTTCCGGTATTATTTCCTTTACGTAAAGTGGTTTTGAATAACTTATCCCCAGACCCTTTCTCTGGCCGATAGTATAAAAGAGGTATCCTTTATGGGTACCGATAATTTTCCCTCCGGTATTCAATATGGGTCCTTCTCTTATATTTTTGATTTTTGACTTAAGGAATGAATGGTAATTATTTTCCGGTATAAAGCAGATATCCTGACTTTCACTCTTTTTCTTTAAAAAAGGGAAAAATTTTTTAATTTCCTTTTTTATATTATTTTTTGAAAATTCACCCATAGGTGTCTTGATACGGGATATCTGATCCTGGCTAAGTTTCCATAATACATAGCTCTGGTCTTTACTTTCATCCATTCCTTTTTTAATTTTGTATAACCGGGAAGCCGGTAATTTTTCTATTCTGCAATAATGACCGGTGGCAAGATAGCTTGCTCCCAGGATTTTTATTTTTTTCAGAAGGATTCCAAATTTAATATTTCTATTACATTCCACACAGGGATTAGGGGTATGGCCTTTCTTATATTCAAGACAAAAGGGATCAATTATTTTTTCCTGAAAGGGATGAATTAAGTCCAGTACTATATGAGGAATGTTCAATTTAAGTGCCACTTTCCTTGCTGTTTTAATATCTTTATAGGAACAGCAGGTTTTGATATTATTTTTCCAGTCAAAATCATCCGGCAGCAGTTTCATGGTGACACCAATTACCTCCCAGCCATGATCTTTTAGAATTTTCGCAGCCATGGAGCTGTCAATTCCTCCACTCATAGCTGCTGCAACTCTCTTATTGTTTTTTTGGTAGATGTTTGCAGTATGAGACTTAGAAATATAGTCAGTAATTAAATTGGTAAGAGCACTTATGGCCATATCAAGAACATATTTTTTCTCTTTTGGAAATTTTCCCAGATATTCTTCTATTTCTTTTTCGGTTATGAGAGTGGACTCAAGAATATCCTTATTTTTGATGAGAGTGGTAAGATAACTTGCCGCAGCAATGGTATAATTACAGCCCAATGCTTTAAATTTTACATCACTTATTATATTTTTATTTATTTTTGCAGTAAACCTTATATGACCGGGGCAGGAAATCCTGCCGCTTATACCTGCCGCATCAGGATTTGATATTTCTCCGACGTTATGTGGTTTTTCAAAATGTTTTATTAAATTCGAATTTAAATTTTCCATAAGAGTTCTTTATTTACCTGGATAATTATATGATAATATTATACATATTAGTTTTTAATTTCATAAGTTTTATATTCTATACTCAATGATTAAGTCAAAACGAATAAATGCCGGAAGATTTTATTATCATAATCTTTATAAAGATTATATTTTTAATTTTGAAAGAATCGGCGAATTTTATCAGTATGATTACAGAAAACCGGAAAGTTACCGGAAAAGACTTCATTACCTTCAATCTAGCTATGAAGAGAAAAACCGATTGAAAGTTTATGAGTTTTTAAAAAATTATAACAAGAGTATTGGATGCGGCCCGAAAACTCTGGAGAATATAGAAAAATTTAAAAGCAAAAACTCTGCAGTTATTGTGGGGGGTCAGCAGCCGGGGTTTTTAAGCGGACCATTGTTCATAATTTTTAAAATACTTACTATATTGAAGTTAAGCAATTTTTTTCAGGAAGAATTAAAAATACCTATAATTCCCTGTTTCTGGAATGCGTCAGATGACAGCGATTTAAGTCAGGTAGATGATTTAAACATAATCGGTGATAATGAGCTGGTAAATATAAAACTTGATCTGCTGGATTTCAGCCGGAAAAACAGGTACTCCGATATTTACATTTCCTCAAATAAATTTGAAGAGGTAGTCAGAAGACTTGAGGATATCCTTTATCCTACGGATTTTAAATCAAAGATTATTGACTTTTATAAAAACAGAATAACGGAAGCTTTTAAAAATGATTCTGCTGCCAGAACAAAAATAAGTATTTCTACTTTTTTTTCAGACGTTATTACCGGTATGTTTTCGGATTACGGTATTGTAATTATAGATCCTGCTGACATCGAGCTGAAAAAATTAAGTTTTGATTTGCTGGAATTCGATGCGGATAACCATTGCCAGATGAGTAATTTTATAAACTCTGCCGGTAAGAAGCTTGATGAGCTTAATTATCACCATCAATTGGATTCTATACCGGAAACTCTTAATTTTTTTTACTGCAGAGAAGGTATCCGCTATAAGATATATTCGGACGATAAGAATTGGTTTGAAATCGAAGGTAAAAGATACGGCAGACAGGAGTTACAGAACCTTTTTAGGAAAAATCCTTCAAATATTAGTCTTAATGTGGTTTTGAGGCCATTACTACAGGACAGGCTGTTTCCGGTACTGTGTTCAATCAGCGGTCCGGGAGAAATCGGTTATTTTGCACAGTTGAAACCGGTATATGACATTTACCATTTGGAAATGCCTGTTATATATCCCAGATTTTCGGCAACCATAATCGAAAAGAGTATAGGAAAAACACTTACCAAATTACAAATTACCAATAAAAAATTAGAATCCGGGAAAGAAGAGATTATAAAACAGGAAATTGATGAAAAGACAAAAATAAATCTTCCCGAATTAATGAAGACCCTGGGAAATGATATTCAGACAAGGCTGGAGGAGCTTGAGAAGATTTTTATGGATTTCGAAATGAATATTTCTAGCTCTTTTGATAGAATTAAGAGAAATTTAAAAAAAGAAATTGGAGTTCTGAATAAAAAGATATATTCCGAATTGAAAAGACAGAATGAATTTACAATTGAAAGTGTAAATAAGGTTTATATAAACATTTTTCCGAACAATAATTTACAGGAACGGGAAATCAGTATAATAACTTATTTAAATAAATATGGATTTGAATTTATAAATAATTTATATTCTATTATAGAACCATTGGATTTCTCCCATAAATTTTTGGAGATTATCTGAATATAATACATGTGAAGAGGCAAGTAAAATGAAAAAAGATACCAAAGAAGAAATGAAAATAGATACCATTGCTTTCAGTCCCCATCCCGATGATGCAGAGATGGGTTGTGGAGGACTTCTTTTAAAATTAAAGGATAAAGGGTATAAGACAGGAATAATCGATCTTACCAGAGCCGAACTCTCTACCAACGGCAATCTGGAGATAAGACAGAAGGAAACGGAGGAGGCATCGAAAATACTGGGATTGGATATAAGAGAGAACCTTAAACTTGAAGATACCAATATAAGAAATGATTTCGATAGCAGGTTAAAGGTAATAAAAGTTATAAGAAAATATAAGCCTGATTTGGTTCTTATGCCTTTCTGGAAAGACAGGCATCCCGATCATGAGAACTCCTATAAATTGCTGAAGGATTCCATTTTTATTTCCGGACTTAAAAAGTTTAAAACTGACCTTGATGCTCACCGGCCTTATCTGGTGATTAACTATATGCTTCATTATGAATTCAGGCCCAGTTTTATAGTGGATATAAGCCGGTACTATGAAAGGAAATCAAAAGCAGTGGGCGCCTATAAGTCCCAGTTTTATAGCGCCATAAGAAAAGAAGTAGTGACCCATATAGCTTCCAAATATTTCTTTGACATAATTAATAGCAGGCATCAATGTTCGGGATTAAAAATAAGAGCGGAATACGGAGAGCCTTACTATATAGAGTATAGCGTTAAAATAGACGATCCTCTGGAATTTTTTAAATATCTTAAATAAGATTAAGGTGATTAAAAAATTATAGAAGCCAGATAAATCGGGTTTGGCAATATCGTTTTCAGAGATTTAAAACATTAACAAATAATATACAGGTAAATTTATAAGATGAATATTGGAATAACCTGCTACCCAACTTATGGCGGAAGCGGAGCTGTTGCTACTGAACTGGGTATGGAACTGGCGAATAAAGGTCATAAAATTCATTTTATAAGTTATGGTCTGCCATTCAGGTTAAATAGATTTAATAAAAACATTTTTTTCCATGAAGTTGAAATGCTTCAGTATCCTCTTTTCAAGTATCCTCCCTACAGTTTGTCGCTGAGTGCGAAAATGGCTGAGGTCATAGAATCCGAAAACCTGGATCTGCTGCATGTACATTATGCCATGCCTCATGCTACTTCGGCTTATCTGGCCCAAAAAATAATAGGCAACCGGAAGATAAAATTCATAACCACCCTGCATGGTACCGACATAACTCTGGTAGGCAACCATCAGTCTTTTTATAGAATTACAAAATTTAGCATCGAAGAAAGCGATGGAGTTACCTGTGTTTCGAATTATCTCAAGGAAATCACTGCCAGAGTTTTTAAAATAAACAGGGAAATGGAAGTAATTTACAATTTTGTGGATACGGAGAGGTATAAGAAAATAAAGGTTGATAGAGAAAATATTGGTTTCATAGATAAGGACGATATGGTGATTATGCATATTTCCAATTTCAGACCGGTTAAAAGAATAGAAAACATAATAAAAGTATTCTGCAAGGTCAGCAGGGAAGTAAAAAGTAAATTGCTGCTTGTGGGCGATGGGCCTGATTTATGCAGAATTAGAAATATGGTAGGTAAATTAAACCTGGAAAATAAGGTATTGTTCCTGGGTATACAGGAAAATATAATACCGCTTCTAAGCATCAGTGATATTTATATGCTTCCTTCCAAAAGTGAAGGATTTGGACTTTCCGCGCTGGAAGCATTAAGTTGCGGGGTACCGGTTATAGGCACTGATGTGGGGGGACTTAAAGAAGTAATAGAGCATGGAAAATCAGGTTTTATTTTTAATCCGGCCGATATAATTTCTATGAGTGAAGCAGCTATAAATATACTCCAGAATAAAGAGGTTAAGCTTAAAATGGGCATGGAAGCCAGAAAAAGAGCGAAATTTTTTGACAGCAAAATAATAGTTCCTCAGTATATGGAGTATTATAGGAAGATTTTAAGCGGTTAACGGATTTGTTATATAGAAATTTTTTTTCATAATTACTTATAAAATTATTTTATAATAAGTATTATTAAAAATATAATAATATTTTAATAATTTTATTGACTATCTGAAAAAAAGAAAATATAATTTAAAATATAATATATGTTTAAAAATAACTAATATTAATTATTAATTAATTGGAGTGGTGTAATGATGAATAAAAAAATAATCAAGTGGCTGATTCTTTTTTTCGTTTTGATTTTTCTGTTTAGTATTTCAGCCTTAGGTTGTACAAGAGAAGTTTCATACGAACTTACTTCTCAGGATAGATCCATTTTAGCACAATCCGCTGTCTGTTATATCACTACTTATTATTATGCCTATGTATATGATGCCTGGTATGATGAGTGGAGTGAGCAATATTACTACGGACCTTTGGGGGGAACCGGATTCTGTGTAAACCCGGACACCGGTCATGTAGTCACAGCTGGCCATGTGATAGATATCCCTATTGATGATATTAAATATGCAATTATAGAAGCATATATTAATGATTACTATGATACTACTACGTTTACCGATGATGACTGGAGTAATGCTTATAATACCTTCAGAATCGAAGGCGAAAATGGGCCGGATCCGGATAGAGAAGTCTGGGTGCAATTTAACACCGCAACCGCCGGCCTTCCCGATAATCCCGATGAAAATTATACCCGGGCAGAGGTAATTGATTTCAGTCCCCGGGAGCAGAGAGATATAGCCATACTTAAAACGACACCGGTTACCGGAAGATCGCTTTCCAGTGTAATACTGGGTGATTCTTCTATGATTGAGGTTCAAGATAGCATTACTATAATTGGATATCCCTGGCAAGCTGGCATCAGCTGGGAAAGTATCATGACCCCAACCGTGTCGTCTGGTGTAACCAGTGCAAAGAAGATGGTAGGAGGAACTGAGGTAATACAGGTTGATATAACCGCAACTCCCGGTAATAGCGGAAGTCCTGTTTTAAGTGAGGATGGAAAAGTAATTGGAATACTAACTATGGGACCAACTGAAAATATTAATTTCCTGAGACCTAGTACCGATATAAGCGGAATGCTCAGCAAAAATGGAGTTACCAATATCCAGGGAATAGTAGATGAACAATTCAAGCAGGGCCTGGTAATGTACAGATTGAAATATTACTCTGAAGCTATAGATAATTTTAATGCAGTATTGAATTTAAACCAGAGGCATCTTTTAGCCCAGGAATACAGATCCAAATCGCAGGAAGCCATCAATCGGGGCGAAGAAGAACCGTTTAATGAAAGTACAAAGATTGATATCGTAGAATAAAAAATATAGCCGGAAAAAATAAAAGAGTTTAAACCGCAAGAAGGGGTAATTTCTCTGAATATTAAGAAAATAGCCTGGTTAATAGGGCTCAAGTTTAATAAACTTGAGCCCTATTAATTTTCATTTTCTAATTGTTTTAGTCCTGTATCTATGTTATTATATTTCTTCAAATAAATTTTCAATAGTTATTATGAATACAAATAAAGAAAGATTTTTAAATAGAATAAAAAATAAGTCTTTAAGTGCCTGTTTTGGTGGTATTATAAATAATAATGCCCGTCTTTCTTTAGGTATTATTTTAATTTTAATCTGTCTGCTACTTCTAGTCGGTATTCTATCCTAATTTCAGGATAAATGTTGTTTCATATGGTTAGAATAAAAAGTCCTGGAAATTCTTTTATAAGTAACTCGAATTTTTGCCACATCTTATAATTGAAATATTTTAAAGGTAAATTTCTAAAAAAGGAGGAAAATTGAGAAGCGATAGTATGAAAAAAGGGATTGAAAGGCTTCCTCACCGGTCCATTTTTAAAGCCCTGGGATATACCGATGAAGAAATAAAAAGGCCATTGATTGGGGTGGTAAATTCGGTGAACGAATTAATACCCGGCCATATGCATCTTGGCAGTATTGCAGGAGCAGTTAAAGCTGGAATCAGAATGAGTGGGGGTACACCTCAGGAATTTTCCACCATCGGTGTGTGTGACGGCGTGGCTATGAATCATATTGGAATGAAATATTCTCTTGCTTCCAGAGAATTAATCGCCGATAGCATAGAATCGGTAGCTACGGCTCATCCTTTCGATGGTCTGGTATTGATACCATCCTGCGATAAGATTGTTCCAGGAATGATTATGGCTGCGCTCAGATTAAACATTCCCTCCCTGGTAATAAGCGGAGGTCCAATGCTGGCGGGTAGATATAAAGGCCAGAGCCTTGATTACAGTACCTGCTATGAAGCTATCGGTAAGTATAAAAAGGGCAGTTATACCGATGAGGATTTAAAAGAAATAGAGGATGAAGCCTGTCCTACGTGCGGCAGTTGTTCGGGAATGTTTACTGCTAATTCGATGAATTGTCTCTCGGAAGCGGTAGGAATTGCCCTGACCGGTAACGGTACTATACCGGCAGTCTATTCCAAAAGATTAAGGCTGGCAAAAATTACGGGAATGAAAATTATGGAACTGGTATCTGGTAATATTAAACCCAGAGACATTATAACTCTGGAAGCGGTAAAAAATGCACTGGCGGTGGATATGGCAC
This sequence comes from uncultured Actinomycetota bacterium, assembly GCA_964610315.1. GTDB lineage: Bacteria > Actinomycetota > Humimicrobiia > Humimicrobiales > Humimicrobiaceae > JAQVEM01. The sequence continues at coordinate 36,685 of CAZSVM010000003.1, read as the reverse complement.
TGGGTTGTTCAACCAATACCATTTTGCACCTTACTGCGATTGCTTATGAAGCGGGTATAGACTTTACTCTGGAGCTAGTAAATGAAATAAGTAACAAAACGCCTAATTTATGCAGATTGAGTCCGGCCGGCAGCCGTCATCTTGAGGATTTATACTATGCTGGCGGAGTAGAAGCAGTAATGAATGAACTTTTAAAAAACGGACTTATTAATGGAGATATAAAAACTGTAAGCGGAAAGATGGTAAAAGAGAATATATCAGAGGCGGAAATTTTAAACAAGGAAGTCGTAAGAGAAGTGGCCAATCCTTATATTAAAGATGGAGGCATTGCTATTTTGTGGGGTAATCTTGCTCCTGAGGGATGTGTGGTTAAAAGATCGGCCGTAGATCCTTCAATGTATCGTTATAAAGGGAAGGCAAAAGTATTTAACAGTGAAGAGCAGTCTCTGGCGGCTATAATGAATGGAAAGATAAGTCCCGGAGATATAGTGGTAATAAGGTATGAAGGTCCAAAGGGTGGACCGGGAATGAGCGAAATGCTTGCTCCCACTTCAGCAATAGCGGGAATCGGATTGGATAAGGAAGTTGCCTTGATTACCGACGGCAGATTTTCAGGTGCTACCAGAGGAGCTTCTATTGGCCATGTGTCTCCCGAGGCTCAGGCAGGCGGGCCCATTTGTATTGTGGAAGAGGGAGATTTAATTGAAATAAATATACCGGAAAATAGAATAAGTCTGCTTTTAAGTGATGAAGAAATAGAAGGTAGACTGAAAAAATGGCATCCGCCGGAAGTGAAAATAAAAAAGGGTTATCTTGGAAGATATTCAAGAATGGTGACTTCGGCGTCAAAAGGTGCCGTACTTAAATAATTTTTTAAATTGTTTTAAATGTTTTTTAAAAAAGTTATAAAATGAGATTTAAAATGATATAATTATCAAATTATTTTGTTTGTTATAAAGTTGTTACAAATACAGGGAGTGAGTTTATTATGAGTAAAATAACCGGTGCACAGATGATAATAAAATGTCTGAAAGAGGAAGGAGTAGAGGTCATATTTGGCTATCCAGGCGGAAAGGTAATACCCCTGTATGATGCATTATTCGATAGTGATGTAAAGCACATACTGGTAAGGCATGAGCAGGGAGCGGCGCATGCTGCAGATGGTTATGCCCGGGTAACTGGTAAAACCGGTGTATGTATTGCAACATCAGGTCCGGGGGCAACCAATCTGGTTACCGGCATTGCCAATGCCCATATGGATTCCATACCAATAGTTGCTATAACCGGCCAGGTTGGTACGGCACAGATCGGTACCGATGCCTTCCAGGAAGCGGATATAACCGGTATAGCTGCGCCTGTAACCAAACATACTTATCTGGTAAAAGATGTTGAGGATTTACCCCGGGCGATAAAGGAAGCATTTATAATAGCATCTACCGGTCGGCCCGGTCCGGTTTTAATTGATATACCGGTTGATATAACCACAAATCTAATAGATGAGAATTTTAAGGCGGATATTAATCTTCCTGGATATAAGCCTACTCTTAAAGGAAATCTCAAGCAGATTAAAGAGGCAGCAAAAAAAATAGCAGAGAGTAAAAAACCGGTAATTTTCTCGGGTGGGGGAGTAATTTCGTCCGGTGCTAGTGAAATTCTAAGAAAATTTGTAAAGGTTGCCAGAATTCCGGTTATTACTTCACTTTTAGGAATGGGGTCATTTCCGGAAACCGATCCCTTGTCTTTAAGTATGGCTGGAATGCATGGGACCAAGTATGCCAATCTGGCTTTTACCGAATCGGATCTTATTATTGCAGTAGGGGTTAGGTTTGATGACAGGGTTACCGGTAAATTATCGGAATTTGCGCCGAAAGCAGAAGTAATCCATATAGATGTCGATCCTGCCGAAATAGGTAAGAATATTAAGGTACTTATTCCTATTGTAGGGGATGCAAAAATGGTTCTTACCGATTTAAAGATTGAATATGAAAAATACATCGAAAAAAGAGGAATTCCGGATAGGAAAGAATGGCTGGCCAGAATTAAAAAATTAAAAGAAGATTATCCTCTCAAGTATGACCGTAATTCCAATAAGATTAAACCTGCTTATGTTGTGGAGAAAATATATGAATTAACTAAGGGCGATGCCATAATCTGCACCGAAGTGGGCCAGAATCAGATGTGGGCAGCCCAGTTTTATAAGTATACTAAACCAAGAACTTTGGTTTCTTCGGGAGGATTAGGTACCATGGGTTTTGGACTGCCGGCAGCGATTGGCGCGAAAATGGGAAGACCGGACAAAATGGTAATAGATATAGCAGGAGATGGCAGTATCCAGATGGTATCTCAGGAATTTTCCACTGCAGTTACCAATAAAATAAATGTAAAAATTATGCTGCTTAATAACGGTTATCTCGGTATGGTAAGACAATGGCAGGAATTTTTCTTTAAAAAAAGATATTCCCAGACCGGTATTTACAATTGCGTTGATTTTGTAAAGTTAGTAGAAGCATACGGAGGGGTTGGTTTAAGAGTTAAAAAAAAGGAGGAAGTTGAGGATGCCATAAAAAAGGCCCTGGAAATTAATAATGTGGTACTGGTAGATTTCTGGATAGACAGGGAAGAAAATGTTTACCCAATGGTGGCACCGGGTTCTCCGATAAGTGAAATGTTAGAAAGTGAAATGTTAGAAGGCGTATAGAAAATGAAAGGTGGGATATTATGAACCATATTATATCAGTTTTGGTTGAGAACAAAGCGGGTGTACTGGCAAAAATCTCCGGGCTTTTCAGCAGAAGAGGGTTCAATATCGAAAGCCTGGCAGTAGGTCCTACCGATGATGAAAAAATTTCCAGGATTACCATGGAAGTGAATGCGGAAGAGCACAGTATTGAACAAATCATAAAACAACTTTACAAGTTAATAAATGTAATAAAGATTCAGGAGCTGGACCCCTTAAATATCGTAGAAAGAGAGCTTGTGCTTATAAAGGTAAGCGCTGATTCAAAAACCAGGCCGGAAATACTGGAGGTAGTAAGTATTTTCCGGGCGAATATAGTAGATGTGGCCAAAAAAACATTAATGATCGAAATTACCGGAAACAGCAGAAAAGTAAGGGCACTGGAAGATCTGCTGAGGCCTTTTGGGATACTGGAACTGGTAAGAACCGGTAAGATCGCCTGCGCCAGAGGCAGTAAATATTAAGGAAAGTAAGTAAAAACTATTTAGATTAACTATTGCACAATAAGCTATGAAATTCATGGCATTGGATATAAACTATAAAATTATTAGAGAAGGATTTTCAAAATGATAAAAAAATATATAATGACTCCCGGTCCTACGCCAATTTCCGAAGAGGTACTGCTGGAGCATGCCAGACCTCTTATGCATCACCGTTCTCCTGAATTTTCAAAGATATTTATAGAGGTAACCGAAAAGTTAAAAAAACTGTTAAAAACCGAAAACGATGTTTTTATATTAACTTCTTCGGGAACCGGTGCTATGGAAGCCGGCGTAGTAAATTTCTTCTCTGCGGGGGATAAAGTACTGGTCGTAAATATTGGTAACTTTGGTGAACGGTTTAAAAAAATCAGTACCAGGTTCGGGTTGGAAATTATTTCCCTTGATTATGAGTGGGGAGATGCAGCCGATCCCGATGATATAAAAAAAGCTCTGGATGGTAATCCGGATATTAAGGGAGTTATGGTTCAGTTCAGTGAAACATCCACCGGTGCCTTAAATGATATCGAAACTATAGGAAATATGGTAAAAAATTATCCTGCAATTCTTATAGTGGATGCTATAAGCGGCCTGGGAGCATCAGATCTCAGGACTGATGAGTGGGGCCTTGATGTGGTAATCGGAGGTTCACAAAAAGCATTGAGCGCACCGACAGGAGCTGCATTTGTAAGCGTAAGCGATAAAGCCTGGAAGCTTAATGAAAGGTCAAATGTTCCCAGGTTTTATTTCGATCTGGCTGCGGCCAGAAGTTATTCACAAAAAACGCCGCCGCAGACGCCCTGGACTCCGGGAATATCCATAATTGTAGCCATGAATAAAGCTCTGGATATATTGCTTGAGGAAGGACTAGAAAAGGTGTTCGAGAGACACCGGGTGCTGGCAATGGCAGCCCAAGAAGCGGCAGAAAAACTGGGTCTTGAGCTTCTGGTCAAAGATGAAAGAAAAAGAGGATTTTCGGTAACTTCTATTATTGTTCCTGATGGTATTAATGCCAAGGAGCTTACCAGGATTATGAGAGTAAAATATGGAGTAACTATTGCCGGAGGGCAGGGTAAGCTTTCCGGAAAGATTATAAGGATAGGACATCTGGGATATTTTGGAATGTTTGATATTATTATTGCTGTATCTGCACTGGAAATAACACTGCAGGAGCTTGGATATGAATTTGAGATAGGTTCCGGCATTGCTGAGGCGGAGAGGATATTTATAGAAAATAATTATTTAAACCATTGATCGGTGAATGATTGATAAGAAAATCATGGGGGTATATATGAGGGAATTAATAGGAGAATAAATTATGAATAAAAAAATATTAATAACCGATGGTCTTTCAAATGAAGCAAAGAAGAAACTTGAGCAGCATTTCGTAGTAGAAGAGAAAAAAGGACTTACCCCGGAGAAGCTTAAAGAAGAGATTAAAGGTATAAGTGCCATAATTGTCAGAAGCGCCACCAAACTTACTGCTGATATTATTGAAGCATCGGATAAGCTGGAAATTATTGGGAGGGCAGGTATAGGTGTGGATAACATCGATATTTTGGCGGCTACCAAAAAGGGTATTATAGTGGTAAATGCTCCAACCAGTAATGCGGTTACGGTGGCAGAACATACCATAGCTTTGATGCTTTCCCTGGTGAGAAAGATTCCTGAGGCTAATTTCTCCTTGAAGAGCGGTAAGTGGGAGAAGTCAAAATTCAAAGGTATCGAGATTGAGGGTAAAACACTGGGAATAATCGGTTTTGGACAGATAGGGGGTCTGGTGGCAAAAAAAGCCATAGGACTGGGTATGAAAGTAATTGCTTTTGATCCATTTGTGTCCGAAGACAGGTTCAGGCAGCTGGAAATAAAAAAGGCCAATAAGCTGGAGGACATCTACAGGGAGGCTGATTTTATTTCCATTCATCTTCCAAAGAATAAAGATACTTTGGGGATGTTCAATAGACCTGAGTTTTATAAAATGAAGAAGGGAACCATAATATTAAATGTAGCCAGGGGAGGAATTATCGTAGAAAAGGATCTTGCTGAAGCTATAAAGGATAGTCAGATAGGCGGAGCAGCACTTGATGTTTATGAGGTGGAGCCCTGTACCGATTCTCCTGTTTTTAAATTGGGAGAAGTAATATGTACACCCCATCTAGGAGCGTCGACGGCAGAAGCACAGGACAGAGCAGGAATCACTATAGCCGATCAGGTTATCGATGTTCTTAATGGAAAGGCGGCTGCTTTTCCGGTCAATGCCCCTGCTGTAAGGCCGGAACTGATGGATCTTCTTTCACCTTTCTTTGAATTATGTGAGAATCTGGGAAGTCTTTTTGTAAATTTATTTGAGGGCAATCTGGACAGCTTAAAGATAGGTTACTATGGAAAGGTATCGGAATATGATCTTAGGGTTTTGACCTCTATTATACTGGTAAAGATTCTGGAAAAATATTCGGCAGAAAATGTTAATCTGGTAAACGTCGATCTGCTGGCCAGAGAAATGGGCCTTAAAGTAAAGGAAGTAAAAAGCAGACAGTCTAAAGATTTTATAAATTTAATCACCCTGGAAGGCGAAGGGAAAGACAGCGAACTTTCTATTTCGGGGACCACTACCGGTAAAAGAGATACGCCCAGATTTTTAGCCATCGATAGGTTTGAGATAGATATGGTTCCTTCGAAATATATGGCATTTATAAGATATAAGGATATTCCGGGACAGATTGGAAAGATAGGGACTGCTTTTGGCAAGTTGAATGTAAATATTGCCTCCATGCATGTGGGCAGAAAAAAATTGAGTGGAGATGCGGTAATGGGATTGAATCTGGATAATGAAGTAACTCCTGAAATGCTGGAGGAATTCAAGAAACAGTCAGGTTTTAAAAACATAAAGATAGTTAATCTTTATTAGTTAAAAGAAGATTAAAGTAATCTATTCTAGGGGAGATATTTTAAAAAGGTTACTGATATAGCTAGAATTTCAGTGATATAAAATAAAAGGTGAGTTAATGACAATGGAAAGGGAGAAGGATAAAGTTTATATATTCGATACTACCTTGCGGGACGGTGAACAGGCGCCGGGAATACATTTGAACACCAGGGAAAAGTTAGAAATCGCCCAGCAACTTGCAAAATTGAATGTGGATATAATAGAGGCTGGTTTTCCCATATCCTCAAAAAGTGATTTTTATTCGGTAAGGGAAATATCCAATAAAATTAAAGACAGAAAAATAGCAGCTCTGGCAAGGGCAAATTTTAAAGATATAGATGCAGCCGGGGAAGCTCTTAAAGGAGCAGGACAGCCGCTGATACATACTTTTATTTCTTCGTCTGATATTCATCTCAAATATCAGCTAAAAAAAAGCAGAGAAGAAGTGCTGGATCTTGCATCAGAGGCTGTAAAGAGAAGCCGTAAATATACGGACATGATTGAATTCTCAGCCATGGATGCCACCAGAAGCGACTGGGAGTTCCTGTGCAGATTATTCGAGGTGGTTATAAACGTTGGTGCTAAAATTATAAATATTCCGGATACTGTTGGATATACTATTCCGGATGAGTTTGGAAGAATGATAGATTACATTTTTAAAAATACCCCCGGAATTGAAAATGTAGTAGTAAGTGTTCACTGCCATAATGATCTAGGGCTGGCTGTAGCCAATTCACTGATGGCTGTCGAGCATGGTGTAAGACAGGTGGAATGTGCAGTAAACGGCCTGGGGGAGAGAGCCGGTAATGCATCACTGGAAGAAGTGGTAATGATTATAGATACCCGTAAAAAAGATCTGGGATTGTATACTGATATCGATATCAGTGAAATTATAAGAACAAGCAGTATGGTAAAATCGTTAACCGGTTATGTTGTTGCCCCCAATAAGGCGATAGTGGGTAAGAACGCATTCAGCCATGAAGCCGGCATACATCAGGACGGAATGCTTAAGGACAGATCGACTTATGAAATAATAAAACCTGAAGATATTGGTTTAAAGTCATCGAAACTGGTGCTGGGTAAACATTCGGGAAGGCATGCATTTATAGAGAGACTGGCAGAGCTTGGTATCCGGCTTGATAAAAATGATCTGGAGAAAGCTTTTGAAAGATTTAAAGACCTTGCAGAGAAAAAAGGGACTCTGAATGATCAGGATATTAAGGCAATAGTAGAAAATGAAATGCGTGAAGTTAAGGAGCACTTCATGCTCAAGTATTACAGAGTCCAGAGCGGCTCGGATATTAGTGCCGTTTCCACAGTAGGGATAGAAGTAAAAGGTGAAGTATGCGAAGGATCCTCATTGGGTGATGGTCCGGTGGATGCTTCGTTTAAGGCAATCGATAAAATAACCAGGATTAATGCCAGGCTGGTTGAGTATAATATAGAAGCTGTATCCGGGGGCAAGGATGCGCTGGGATCGGTTAAAATAGTAGTCAGTACCAATGGAATAGAAGTTATGGGCAGCGGTATAAGTACAGATATAGTTGAAGCAAGCATAAAAGCATATATCGATGCCATGAATAGAATTATGGAAAATTCCGAATAATTAAATAAAAAGTTCAAAATAGATAATTGTAAATAGTATTGAGTATGAAAATCAGTATAATTTTAAAACTGTTTTTTGATTTGGAAAGGGATTTATACAAAAATGAATGGTGCAAATAAACCGCAAACAATTGCACAAAAAATACTTGCCTGTCACTGTGGTAGGGATTATGTGTCCGAAGGTGAGATAATAAATGCAAATGTGGATGTTGTACTCGGTAATGATATAACCCTGCCTATTGCCATTGAGGAATTTAACAAAATAGGTACTGGTAAAGTATTCGATAGGGAAAAAGTGGTAGTAGTGCCCGATCACTTTGCTCCCAATAAGGATATTAAATCTGCCCAGCAATGTAAGTTTATGAGGGAGTTTGCCAGGGAAAAGGATATTAAAAATTATTTTGAAGTAGGGAAAATGGGTATTGAACATGCACTGCTGCCCGAATTGGGTCTGGTATTACCCGGAGACCTGGTGGTAGGAGCTGATTCACATACCTGCACTTACGGCGCTCTGGGTGCGGCTTCAACGGGAGTGGGGAGCACTGATGTAGCCGTAGCCATGGCTACCGGAAAACTCTGGTTCATGGTTCCGGCAACTATTAAATTCGTTTATGACGGAAATTTAAAAAAATGGATAACCGGTAAAGATCTGATAATTCATACCATTGGCCTGATAGGTGTAGACGGGGCTCTATATAAATCCATGGAGTTCAGCGGTCCTGCAGTAAGCAAACTGTCTATGGATTCCAGATTTACCATGTCCAATATGGCCATAGAGGCGGGAGGAAAATTTGGAATATTCGAAGTTGATAATATAACCGAAGAATTTTTAAAATCAAGGGCAAGTAGAAAGTATAAAGTTTATTTTAGTGATGCTGATGCAGAATATGAAAAAATATATAATATAAACTGTTCGGATATAGAACTCCAGGTAGCGGCTCCCCATCTTCCCTCCAATGCCAGGAATGCAAAGGATTTAAACGAAGTTAAAATAGATCAGGTAGTAATAGGTTCCTGCACCAATGGCAGGATAGAAGATTTAAGAATTGCGGCAGAAATTTTTAAAGGAAGGAAAGTAAACGGGAATTTAAGAACTATAATAATTCCTGCTACCCAGAATATCTACCTGGAAGCGCTGAAAAAGGGCTATATAGAAATTTTTATAAATTCCGGCTGTGTGGTAAGTACCCCAACCTGTGGACCATGCCTGGGTGGCCATATGGGCGTTCTGGCAGAAGGGGAAAGGGCGGTATCTACTACCAACAGAAATTTTGTAGGCAGAATGGGTCATCCAAAAAGCGAGGTTTATTTAAGCGGCCCCGCCGTAGCGGCTGCGTCCGCCGTAGCGGGAAGAATAGCCACCCCTGAGGAGGTAATGTAATGGTAATAAGAGAAAAAGTTATAAAATACGGGAATAATGTCAACACTGACGTGATAATACCGGCCAGATACCTTAATACCATAGATGATAGAGAGCTGGCTTCACATTGTTTCGAGGATCTGGATAAGGATTTCAAGGAAAAAGTTAAGGAAAGAAAAATAATAGTAGCAGGCAGTAATTTTGGCTGCGGTTCTTCCAGGGAACATGCTCCGCTGTCCATTAAAGCAAGTGGAGTAAAGGCCGTAATAGCTGTATCTTTTGCCCGGATATTCTTTAGAAATGCCATAAATATAGGGCTCCCGGTTATAATAAGTGGCGAAGCCGGTAATTTCATAGAAGACGGGGATGAAGTGGAAATAGATTTAGACAGCGGCATAATTAAAGATATTACAAGAGATAAAATATTTGAGGTAAAACCGCTTCCTGATTTTATACAGGGAATAATAAAAGGCGGCGGTTATATAAATTTTACCAGGGAGAATATAAGGAAAGAGAGCCGGTAAATGAATAGCAACCTGCAAAATAAGATATATATACTGGATACTACTTTAAGGGACGGTGCCCAGAGGGCTGACATATCTTTTTCGGTCAATGACAAATTACAGCTTATCGAAAGATTCGATGATATTGGTATTGACTACATTGAGGCCGGGTTTCCTGTTTCTAATCCAAAAGAAATGGAATTATTCGATAAACTAAAGGGCAGGAAATTTCAGTATTCCAAAATAGTTGCATTTGGAATGACCAGGTATAAAAGTGTCAAAGCAGAGGATGATAATAACCTGAAACAATTGATTCAATCAGGTGCGGATGCTGTCTGTATTGTGGGTAAATCATCTTCACTTCATGCCCTAAAGGTTGTGGAAACCACCCTTGAGAACAATTTAAGTATGATTTCGGATTCTATAGAGTATTTAAAGAAATATTTCCCCGAAGTTATTTTTGATGCGGAGCATTTTTTTGACGGTTTTAAGGAAGATCAAAAGTATGCAATGAAAACCTTGAAAGCGGCTCTGGAAGCAGGAGCAGATTACTTGTGCCTTTGTGATACCAACGGAGGTATGCTTCCCGATGAGGTTATAGGAATAATAGATAAGGTGAAAAGGGAAGTCAAAGCAACGTTTGGGGTACATTTTCATAATGACAGCGGGTGTGCCGTTGCCAACACCATAATAGCGGTAAAAAAAGGAATAAAGATGGTGCATGGAACCATAAACGGTTATGGAGAAAGATGCGGTAATGCAGATTTATGTCAGATAATTCCCAATATGGAGTTAAAATTGAACAGAAGCTGCCTGAAAGAAGACAGCTTGAAACATTTAACCAGTCTTTCGAGGTTTGTAAGTGAAACTGCCAATCAGATTGCCAATCCGGGCCAGCCTTTTGTGGGGCGTAATGCTTTTACTCATAAAGGTGGCATGCATGTAAGTGGGGTAAGTAAATTATCGGAGGCATTTGAACATATAGATCCGGGGATGGTTGGTAATACCAGAGAAATATTGATTTCAGAGCTTTCCGGAAAGAAATCTATAATTCTTAAAGCAAAAGAATTTGGAATTAATCTGGAAAATGATTTGAAAAGAGTTAGCGAGATTTTAAACAGGGTTCAGAATATGGAGCATAAGGGTTATCAGTTTGAGGCTGCCGATGGAAGTTTTGAACTTCTGGTTAAAGAAGTTACCGGAGTAAAGAAAAAATTCTTTAAGCTGGAAAGTTTCAGAGTACTAAATGAGAAAAAGGAAAGTGGCAGCATGATGTCTGAAGCTACGGTGAAGGTACAGATAAATGGAAACAGGATAATCGAAACTGCCGAAGGTAATGGCCCGGTTAATGCCCTGGACAGAGCTTTAAGGAAGGCAATTCAGAGCTGTTATCCTGCCCTGTCAAAAATAACCCTTACAGATTTCAAGGTTAGGGTACTGAATGAAAAGAAGGGCACTGGTGCAGTGGTAAGAGTTTTGATCGAATCTTCAGACGGAGAAAAAAGCTGGGGAACTATAGGGGTATCGGAAAATATAATAGAAGCCAGCTGGCAGGCACTGGAAGATAGTGTTATATACGGTCTTATGCATGTGGAAAAAAATAAATGACTTATAAAGAAAGCTTTTAGAATTCCGCAGAATTGCTTAGGGAGTTATTTGGAATACAAGTAATTCTTTATATTTTTAAAAATTTCAAAATGTTTATCAACGAACAGGTTAAGTAAGTGGAATCGGTATAATAATTCCCGGAAGACTATAACGGAAATTATACCAAATGTCTTACCATTGGAAATATCCCCAAGTATCTTTATAGAGAGATTCTTGCCAGGGTGATTTTTACCTGAGGCAGGGATTGGAATAATTAATAGCATAATATTTTACATTTAAAATTGAGTGGTTATATATTATATTATTGACAAGTATTAAATAATAGGAGGAGTTCTTTTATACTATTATAGTAATAGTATAATGGCAGTAGTATAGAATTAGATAATTAAAAAATGTTAACTAATATAAAAAGGAGGTTAATCATGGCTGGATGGATATCTTCAGTAAAATCACCTTTGGATTATCCAAAATTAGTTGAAAAAATAGAGTTTAAAAAAGGAAAAAGTATTTTGTTTAAAGAAACAGCTAAACTAAAGTTACATACAAAGGGAATGGATTATATAAAAGCGGGAGAAGCAGCTCCCGGGTTAGAAATAAAAAAAGAAAAAGAAGATCCGGATAGTTATATCAAAAGATTATTGGAATATATCCCTCGAGATATTATTGCCTTATATATTGCAATTACAGGTATCGTTTTGGCATCGGATGTTATGAAAACCTGGGTATCCTGGGCAGTAATAGCTTTTTGTGTGTTTATCACTCCATTTGAAATATGGTTTGGAAAGAGTAAAGAGGAAAGGACCGAAAATCCAAAAGGTATAAAATTTCGAGCAATAGTTGCACCTATTGCTTTTTTTGGCTGGGCATTTGCCCTGGGGGGTCCTTTTGTTAAGTATAGTTGGTATGATTATTCTTATGGAACTCTGATTATTGTTTTCATAACCTTTATGATACCTTTTGTCGAAAGAATAATTGGCAATTACATCAAGAAAAGTGAGGCTGAAAAAGCTTAGCAGAATTTATTGAAATATTCTAATAAAAAAGTGGTATATTTCAGGTCTGAAACTATATTAAATTTAAGCAGAGAGGAAAATACTATGGTATATGGAAAGAAGATAACCCTGTCTACCGAAGGATTTTCGGATATTAAAAATATAACTGACCGGGTAAAAAGCGTTTCCCGGCAGTCTGGCATAAAGGACGGACTGATAAGCGTCTTTGCCATTGGCTCTACCGCTTCCGTTTCAACCATAGAATATGAACCTGCCCTGGTTGAAGATGTACGCCAGCAGCTGGAAGAATTTATTCCCAGCAGTAAGCACACCAGGCATTCACAGACATGGGGTGACGATAACGGATTTTCACATATGCGCGCTACATTTATGGGTCCCGGTATTACCATACCGCTGTCCGGTGGAGAACCGGTTCTTGGTACTTGGCAGCAGATAGTAGTTATTGACCATGATAACAGGCCGCGCTCACGGGATATTTTCATACAGGTTATAGGAGAATAAACTAAAATATGTTTTTTGCAAGCAAGTCCTTATCCTTTACTGCCACAAAGGATAAAACTCATTTTATAAATCCAATTATGATTATATAATATTACACCGGATATTCATTTAAAATAGTGGAGGTGGCATAAATGTTAGACCGGAATTTTGCGGAAAGGATTTTAAAAGTTGAAGAGAGCCCAACGTTCGCGCTGGAAAGAAAAGCAGATGAGCTGGATGCTGAATTAAAAAAAGAAGGCAAATCAATAATAAGGTTTGGAATTGGTCAGCCTGACTTTAATACCCCTCTCAATATAAAAGATGCAGGTAAGGAAGCTATCGATGAAAATAAGACAAGATATACGGCAAGCACCGGAATAAATGAACTCAAAAATGCAATTGTAAACAAGTTCAAAAGAGATAACCATATCGATTATGAAACCGGTAATATTCTGGTTGGAAATGGAGCCAAACATGTGCTGGACGATATTGTAAGAGTTTTTATTGATCCAGATGATGTGGTTATAATTCCCAGGCCTTTCTGGGTGAGTTATACCCAACAGGTTATACTTTCGGGAGGTATCCCTGAGTTTGTCGATTTTAAAAAGGATCTAAAAATAGATATAGAAAATTTTAATTATATAATTTCTAAATCTGCCGGGGTAAAAGAAAATGGAAAGGACAGAGTGAAGCTTTTTATTTTAAACAACCCCAATAATCCCACCGGTGTGGTTTATACCAGAAAAGAGCTTGAAGAGATTGGTAAAATCTGCCTCGAAAATAATATTTATATAATTTCGGATGAGGTATATGAGAAGTTCCTACATGGCAGTAAAGAACATCACAGCATAGCATCGTTCAGCAATGAGCTTAAATCCATAACCATTACCGTGAATGCAGTATCCAAAACTTATGCCATGACTGGTTGGAGGATCGGCTACTGCGGAGCTGACGGCAGGATAATAAAGCAGATGACTAAAGTACAGGATCAGTCAACATCCAATCCCTGTTCCATAGCCCAATGGGCAGCCCTAGAAGCACTTAACGGAAATCAGGATTCCGTAGAAACAATGAGGAAGGAGTATGAGAAGAGAAGAAATTACATATATGACAGGATTTCTTCCATAGAGGGAATGGAGTGTACCCTTCCCGAAGGTGCTTTCTATATATTTCCGAAAGTATCCAGTTTTTTTGGAAATAAGATAAAAAATTCTTTTGATTTTGCCGATTCACTATTGGAAAAAGCAAATGTAGCAGTTGTTCCGGGCGGAGCTTTTGGAGCTGAAGGATACATAAGGATTAGCTATGCAGCATCAATGGAAAAAATTGAAGAAGGGCTGAACAGAATAGAAAAATTCTGCAGTGAGATTTAAAACTGGGACTGCTTCTAAATTGGTAAAAAATATCCCTCCTTATTATTTATAACCGTAATAAATATAAATAGCTGCGGTATAAAAAAATCTTTTAAAATTTTTATTGATTATATCGTAAAATTACGATATAATATTATGGACATAATACATTAGAGAGGTGAAAAAGAATGGATGTGGCAGCTATTTGTAATGCTTTAGGTAATAAAATACGCTATCAGCTTGTTAAGTCACTTAAGGATAAATCAATTTCTACCTGCTGTAACAGAATTGAATATTATGAAAACGGAGTAAGTGTCGGTGATGTGGTTAAATTTACCGGTCTTGCCCAGTCAACTGTTTCACAGCACCTGGCGGTACTTATGAAAGCCGGGATAATTTATAAGGAAAAAAGAGATCTATGGAGCTGTTATTTTCTAAATACTAAAGTTGTTGACAAATATTTGAAAGAATTAAAAAAAGACTTGTATCCGCAAGAATCTTCATGACAGGATGATTATGGGTGAAAGAATTTTTTTTAAATTATAATATCGTAAATATACGATGTAGAAAGGATAAAAAACATGGAAAATTTAATAACCTTGTTTTCTGAAATAATGGCCAAAACGGTCACCGCAGTTATAGAGAGTCTTATTCACAACTGGATTCCCTTGAGTTTAGCTATAATTATTGCTGCAGTTTTAAAGGTGTATATAAACTCGGAAAAACTCAAACAAAGATTGCTCGGAAAATCCAAAGTTTCAATACCAGCAAGCGTAGCTTTTGGAACTTTTACCCCATTCTGCGCTTGTGGAACTATGGCAGTGGTTATAGGAATGCTTACCACTACTTTATCCTGGGGAGCGGTGATGGCTTTTTTAACCTCTTCTCCCTTGATGAGTCCTACAGCTTTCGTGATGCTTTCCGGTATTATCAGCCTGAAGTTCGCAGTTGCTCTGTTGGTAGCCTCTATAGTAATTGGTCTGGGTTCCGGATATCTAACATATTTAATTGAGAGAAAGACGGATTTTTTAAAAAATCAGACTCGCTTTTCAGAAAAAACGAAGGTGCAAACTGGCAGTTGTAGTGATAAAGCTCCTGCTGGTAAACCCATGACCCATACCTGTGGCTGTGCTGATAATGTTGTTATTCGTAATGAATCATACCGTGGAACGCAAGTGTGCTGTGCTGTAGCAAGCGGTAAAAACTTAACCCAATCTGCATGTCCTGTAGTCTTTTATAAGTCTGTAACAAATAAAACAGGCATAAATATTTTATCAGGATTCTTAAAGAGGATTAAATGGCGGGAAATATCGGAAGCTCTTATAAAAGTAGGTATAAAGCAGATATTGCTTTTTTACTCTATTTTTGTGGCTGTAGGTTTTATTATTAATTATTTTATACCGGCTTCATTAATAGTAAGTTTGTTCAGTACTAACAATATTTTAGCAGTTCCACTAGCGGCTTTGATCGGCTTACCTATATATATAAGCGGTGAATCCTCCATTCCACTCATTCAGGTGTTGATGACCGGTGGTGCAAGCGGCGGAGCAATGCTGGCATTTATGATTACAGGGCAGGGAACAAGTGCCTGGGTTATTGCTGGTATGGCAACTTTTATGAGAAGAAAGGTCCTTACTCTATATATTCTATTTATAGTAGGATGGGGAATTATTCTGGGATATATATATGATTTGCTTCTGGTTATGGGAGTATAAAAATTTGTTTTTATGTACAGGGGAAAAAATACTATTTATGTTGGCCAATTATTATTTTTTGGATTATATTTTGATTGAGACAATACTATGATTTATAAAGAATTATAAATTTAACTTCCATTGAAGTGAAATTATGTATAGGAGGTATATCTATGTTAAAAGCATTGATAGTGTATTATTCCAGGGGAGGAAATACCAGGAAAATGGCAGAGTTAATAGCAGAAGGTATAAGGAAAGAGAAGGTAGAGGTGGAAATCCGGGATGTCAAAGATGTGACTGCCGATAATCTCCTGGTTTTTGATGCTGTTATTATTGGTTCTCCTACTTACTATGGATGTATGGCTGCTGAAATTAAAAGATTGTTTGATGAATCCGTAAAATTTCATGGAAAGCTTGACGGGAAAATTGGCGCGGCGTTTACTTCCAGCAAACAGATAGGGGGAGGCAATGAAACAACCATACTTAGTATTTTAAACGCAATGTTTATGCATGGAATGATAATACAGGGTGATTGGCAGGGTGATCATTACGGCCCTGTATCGATAGGCTTTCCTGATGAAAGAGCTTCAAAGGAATGCATTCGTGCAGGCTCCAGGATTGCCCGTCTTATGAAAACTTTAAACCGTTAGAATTAGCTTGTTTAATTTTGGATTTTTTCATGATTTTGATATATTGAAGAATATATTTGTAATGATATTTTTCATATGTTGTTTATTATATTGGAATAGGAACTTGGATATCGGAACGGCGGGTTTGGATACTTAAAATTTTAATATCTTATTTACCAAAATGATCATAAGAAAACATCATTCCTGGAATTTAGATTATAAAGCTGCAATCAAACTTCAGAAAGAATTCTCCCAGAAGGTTATCCTCCATGACCGGTTTGAAATTATTAGGAAAATCGCCGGTGTTGATGTCAGGTTTGTAAGAGAATTAAATAAATTTATATGTGCCGTACTTGTTTTTTCTTACCCCTCTCTGGAAGTAATAGAAGAAAAATATTTTCAATCCGAACCCCATTTTCCATATATACCGGGATTATTATCCTTCAGGGAAGGACCAGTGGTAGAGAGTTGTTTTAAAAAAATTGAGAATACCCCTGATCTTGTTTTTTTCGATGGGCACGGTTACTCACACCCCAGAAGATTAGGCCTGGCTTCTCATATGGGATTAATTTTAAATTTGCCATCAATTGGCTGTGCCAAGAAAAAGCTTTGCGGACAGTATGATAGTCTGAGGCTGGATAAAGGGAAGGGAAGTTATGATTATGTTATTGACAAAGGTGAAATCATTGGCGCTGCAGTAAGAACCAGATTTGATACCAAACCGGTGTTTGTTTCTGCTGGAAATAAAATCTGTCTTGAATCCGCAATTAAATATACTCTATCCGTATCTGAATTCAGGATACCCGAACCTACCAGACTTGCCCATAATTATTTGAAATCTATTACTCTAAAATAATCTTTTAAAAAGACAGCCGGATAAATAATTTTACCAGCCGTATTTATTAGAATTACAGGATGATAAGGAAAAGAAACTATATCGGAAACTAGTAAATATCTGCTTTATACTATTTCAAATTTTATTCTATTGTTATAATGATTGGTATTTATAATATTTTAAGGGAGGTATTACTATTAATATATTAGATATGGATTTAAAGTTAAATACGGAAAAAATAAAGGATTTTATAAGGGAATATGTAACAAAACTTAAAAAAGGGGGAGCAGTAGTAGGGCTCAGCGGTGGTATTGATTCTGCGGTGGTTTTGAAGTTATGCTCCCAGGCAATTGGAAATAATAATGTTCTGGCGGTGATACTTCCCGAAAGGGATTCGGATTCAAAGAATATAAAAGATGCCGTGAGGCTGGCAAACGAACTGAAAATAAAATATATAAGCAGGAAAATTACACTTATTTTGTCCTTAATCGGAATTTACAGAATGTATCCTCCTTCATTTTTATTTAAAAAAAGTATTGTTAAAAAATTTATAGCCAAGAAAAGAAAAAATATTTCTGAAAGCCTGGGTAAGGATCTGTATATAACCAATCTTACCGGTAGTTCGAACAGGGAGCTTTGTAAAGGATTGGCCTATTACAGAATAAAACACAGAATAAGGAGTGTACTGCTTTTTTATTATGCTGAATTAAATAATTATTTATTTGTGGGATGCGCCAATAAGAGTGAATGGATGACGGGATTTTTTGTAAAATATGGTGACAGCATAGCAGATATCATGCCCTTGATTTCATTTTATAAAACCCAGGTTTTTACTCTGGCAGATTACCTGAATCTGCCTGAATATATTATAAATAAGGCTCCCAGCCCCGATCTTTTACCAGGAATTATGGATGAAGATATGATAGGCGTTCCCTACCGGAAACTGGACATAATTTTATATGGTCTGGAGAAAAGGTACTCTGTCGGCAAAATAGCCGAAATTTCCGGTGCATCTTATCATGAAATAAAAAGAGTTTTAGAAATTATGGATAAATCTGAGTATTTAAGAAAATGGCCAATTACGTTTTGATTAAAGTTTTTTTTACAATGAGTATATGCATATATTTTAAAATAATCCTTATACCGGATTTTATTTATCCCTATTTTTATTTTTTAAATTTGCTTTTTTGCATTGCTTATTGTATATATTTTTAATAAAATATTCGGGAATGTTTTGAGGTTGCAAAGCTTTCCTAACTTCGGATTAATACGAACCGGCAAGTAAAATTAATTTAGTTTTTTAAGGGGAGGTATTTTGTGTCAGGTCAAATGTTAATAAGAATCATTCCTTTTATTGGTTCCGGGATATCGCTAATTCTGGCAATAATCTTTTCATCATTGGTCAGTAAAAAAAGCAGAGGTTCCAAGAGGATGGAAGAGATTTCACATTCCATATTTGTGGGGAGTAGGGCATACCTCAATCAGCAGGCAAAAATGATGCTTATATTTTTTGCTGTTTTGGTCACTATTTTAGGAGTTATGGTTAAGTTTGGATATCTATACTTTGCTTCAATCCCGGCTTTTGCAACCGGTATGGGGTTTAGCATTCTGATAGGCTATGTAGGAATGTGGATATCCACTACAACCAATGCCAGGGTAACCCATGCTGCCCAGAAAAAAGGTCTGGGGGAAGCCATGAATATAGCCATTACGGCAGCTTCTGCATCAGGTCTTATTCTGGCAACCGCAATACTGTTTTATACCGCTTTCTGGTTTAATATCCTTTTCTGGTGGTATGGACAACATGCCGTTGATTTAGTGGATACCCTTTTCAGAGTTGTAAATGTATCCATTACCTTTACCATCGGTGCCAGTTTTGCCGCGTTCTTTATGAGAACCGGTGGGGGGATATTCACTAAAGCCGCAGATATGGGAGCGGATTACGTAGGTAAAGTTGAATCGGGTTTGAAAGAAGATGATTACAGGAACCCGGCTACTATTGCCGATAATGTAGGTGATAATGTGGGAGACGTCGGCGGAATGAAAGCGGATAGTTTCGAATCATGGCTGGGTGCCATAGTGGCAGCGCAGTTTCTGGGGTTCCTTGCCTTCAAAAATTTACCTCCGCTTACAAACAGTGTGCTTTTACCCATGATGGTAGCCACGGCAGGAGCATTTGCCTCTATTATTGCCATTTTTATTATCAAGCTTATTATCAGAAAATATAAAGAAGGAGCTACGGTAAGCGTTCTTACCGCTACAACCCTATCCGGGCTTTTTATCACTGTAGGAGTAATTATAATTGCATCCTATTTTATAATAAGATATATGATGGGTGCGGAATATAATTTTCTGTTCTTTGCTTCAACCGGCGGAATACTTACCGGATTTTTAATCGGGCTGTTTACTCTCCTTTATACCGATTCCAGATATAGGCCCACCAGAAGTATAATGGAGAGCGCAAAGAGCGGCCCGGCAACTTATGTTGTAGAAGGTCTTGCTTACGGCATGGAATCGACCATACTTCCTGCCCTGACAGTAATAGGAGCCATGGTTTTTAGCTTCTATATTTCAGGAGGAAGGACTAATTTCGAAATGGGATTATATGGTGTGGCCATATCCGCCGTCAGCATGCTTGCTACTGCGCCTTTTGTTATTACCATAGATGTATACGGGCCGATATCCGATAATGCGGGCGGAATAGCGGAAATGGCGGAACTTCCGCCGGAGGTTAGAAAGACAACCGATAAACTGGATGCCGTGGGGAACACCACTGCTGCTATCGGAAAAGGAATTTTAATTGGGAGTGCGGCAGTGACTGCCCTTGCACTGGGTCAGGCTTACTTTTCCCAGGTAGAGATTTTAAAATCAGGAATTGTTTTGGATTTTATAAAGGACCCCAGAGTGCTGTCAGGATTATTTATAGGAGTTCTTATGCCGTTCTTTTTCACTTCGCTTTTACTAAATGCAGTGGGCAGAGCGGCCGATAAAGTGGTGCAGGTGGCAAGAAGGCAGATAAAATCGATACTTGGAGGTAAGGGAAAAGGAGATCCCAAAGAATTCATTACCATAGTTACAAAATCTGCCCAGAGAGGGATACTTATACCGGGGATATCCATTTTTGTGATCCCTACTGTTGTGGGTATATTTTTGGGTCCGGGAGGAGTAATAGCGTTGATTATAGGAGCGCTTATTTCGGGATTTGCCCAGGCTATTTTTATGGCTAATGCAGGCGGAGCTATGGACAATGCAAAGAAAAAAATCGAAGAGGAAGGGAAAAGCGGAACTCCGGAACACTCGGCTTCCGTGGTTGGTGATACCGTAGGCGATCCATTAAAAGATACGGCAGGCCCATCTATGAATATACTAATAAAACTAATAAGTGTGGTGGCTATCCAGACTGCGATACTGGTTGTCGACCTGTATGGTAAATTATTTCATTTTTGATGGTCTTCTGCAGATTAAAATAAAATGCACATATATCAATTACGATATATGTGCATTTTTATTATCCAATTTTAATAAAAGAAGGCAAATATTGCGATTAATTTAAAAATATCTGTATTTATGGTATTTTTATTATATGGAAAATAATATCAATAAAATAATAGAAAAATTACTTAATAGTTTTAAAGAAGGAATAATAAAAAAAGAGGAAGTGATCTCGAAGATAAAAGATATATATTTTGAGGATATTGGCTTTGCAAAAATTGACCACCATCGTATTTTGAGAAGAGGTTTTCCGGAAGTAATATATGGAGCAGAAAAAACCCCAGGGCAAATTCTGGAAATAGCAAAAAAAATATTAAACTACTCATCCGTACTCCTGATAACCAGGACAACAATTGAAACTTACAATTTATTAAAAAAGGAGATTAAAAATATAATATTTGATTCGAAATCAAATATTATTTACACTCCGCTTGATATACCTGATGATAAGTTAAGGGAAGGTATAACCGTAGTATGTGCCGGAACTTCGGATATAAAAGTAGCAGAGGAAGCTGCCATAACCGGTTATTTGATGGGAAACAAGGTAAAAAAGATTTATGATGTGGGAGTTGCTGGAATACACAGGCTTATAAGTTTTAAGGATGAACTGGTCCGGTCAAATGTAATTGTAGCTGTTGCTGGTATGGAAGGAGCACTGCCGGGAGTAATAAGCTCAATGGTAAACTGTCCGGTAATAGGTGTTCCGACCAGTACCGGTTATGGAGCAAGTTTTGGGGGAATATCACCATTATTGACTATGCTGAATTCCTGCAGTCCGGGAGTGCTGGTAGTAAATATTGATAATGGTTTCGGAGCCGGTTATGCGGCTGGAATTATTAACAGGGCAGTTAAAAAAAGGAAGACCGTTTAAGGAAAATTTTTAAAAATGATATTTTATTGATGCAGGTGTGTAATATTATTTAAGATATATTATAATTATAAAAATTAATAAAAAATTTTTAGGATTATTATGGTAGATATAGATTATAAAAAAGAAAAAATAGGGCAAATACTTATAAACAGAAATATTATATCCAAGGAACAGCTGGAAGAAGCGTTAAATATTCAGAAGGATACCGGTGAGAAGCTAGGAGAGATATTAATAAAGAAGGGATATATCTCTGATGAAACCTTGATGGAGCTGGTTTCCTTCCAGAGGGGTTTTGAGGTTGTAGATTTAAATAAGATACAGGACCAGATTGATCCTTCGATTGCTAACCTTATCTCAAAAGATTTTGCGTTCAAAAGAAAGGTTTTTCCATTTGATCTGGCCGACAGTACCCTGCACGTGGCCATGACTGATCCCCGGGATATAAATGCAATCGATGAGATAAGACTTCTTACCGGCTATAACGTGAAACCATATATCAGTACAAAGAAAAACATTGAAAATATCATAAGATTGTATACCTCCGATGATTACAGCCTTAAAGAAGTTCAGGAAATAATAAAGGATGAAGATTTTACCGTAGGAAAAAAATTCGAAGAGGAACTGGCTGAAAAAAATCCTCTGGTTAGACTGGCAAACCAGATTATACTGAAGGCCATATCGCTAAGGGCCAGTGATATACATATTGAACCTCAGGAAAAGAATTGTGCCATTAGATTTAGAGTGGACGGGGTACTGCAAAAAATAAAAGATGTTCCCAAAACAGTTCAAAGATTGTTGATTTCAAGATATAAAATAATGGGGGGGATGGATATAACCGAAAACAGATTGCCTCAGGATGGTAGAAGTTCTATTAGCTACAGGAGTAGATTGATTGACCTGAGGTTGGCTTCCATACCCACTGTTTTTGGCGAGAATATCACCATAAGAATACTGGATAGAGATGAATCCGTTTTTGATTTAAAAAAATCCGGAATGTCCGAGGATGATATTCCCAAGTATTTGAATATGATAAGCATACCCCATGGTGCTATTATTATTACCGGGCCCACCGGATCAGGAAAAACTACCACTCTATATGCCAGTCTCAGTAAAATTTCTAATATCGAGAAAAAAATCTTTACTATCGAGGATCCTGTAGAGTATAGATTTCCCCAGATAATGCAGGTTCAGGTAAATCCTAAAATAGATATGAGTTTTTCAAAAGGCCTGAGAGCTATGCTTAGAAGCGAC
The DNA here is from genome assembly GCA_964610315.1 of uncultured Actinomycetota bacterium. Classification (GTDB taxonomy): domain Bacteria; phylum Actinomycetota; class Humimicrobiia; order Humimicrobiales; family Humimicrobiaceae; genus JAQVEM01. Next base: position 13,850 of record CAZSVM010000003.1, on the reverse strand, counting down.
CCGGATATAATTTTAATAGGTGAAATAAGAGACCTGGAAACTGCAAGGATAGCTGTCGAAGCAGCTATTACCGGACACCTGGTTTTAACCACTTTGCATACCAATGATGCCCCATCCAGTCTCACCAGACTTCTGGAAATGGGAGTGGAATCCTATATGATATCATCGGCAGTAACAGGCATAGTTGCCCAGAGATTGGTGAGAATATTATGCAATAATTGTAAGAAAAAGGTTGATGTACCCGAATCATCTTTTAATGAAGAAATAAAGCCCATACTTAAAGGAAAAAAGATTTATAAAAGTGTGGGATGCAAGAGATGTAATTTTTCAGGTTATATAGGGAGAACCGGAATATATTCACTGTTGACTGTGTCCAAAAAAATAAGAGAAATGCTTCTTATGAGAAGAAGTACTGATGATATAATGGATGTTGCCAGAAAAGAAGGTATGATGACACTTCTGGAAAGTGGAGCCTATAAAGTTGCAGAAGGAATAACCTCGCTCGAAGAATTATATAGAGTTGTTTATTAAATATATTTAATATATTTAGCGTAATTTAGATTAGAAATCTTGGTCAAAAGAAACAACTAGATTCTTTTAGAATGAAAAAAGATAATTTCGTTCATTTACATGTCCACAGTGAATACTCCCTGTTAGATGGTGCCTCTAGAATAATACAATTAATAGAAAGAGCCTGCCAGTTCGATATGCCCGCTCTGGCGTTGACTGACCATGGAGTTATGTACGGGATTATTGAGTTCTACAACCAGGCCAAAAAATCGGGAATAAAACCAATAATAGGATCCGAAATTTATCTGGCTCCAAAAAGCAGGTGGGATAAACAACTGGAAAGAGATAAGAAGGAAGAAACTTCATATCACCTGACTTTACTGGCTGAAAATAACCGGGGTTATCAGAATCTTATAAAGCTGGTAAGTCTTGGATTTCTGGAGGGTTTTTATTATAAGCCGAGAGTGGATAAAGAACTGTTAAGAAATTATGGCCAGGGCATCATTGCTTTAAGCGGATGTATTTCGGGTGAAATTCCAAAGTATATTGTTTCGGGACAGATTGAAACTGCAAAGAAAATTCTGGAAGAATATATGGAAATTTTCGGCCGGGATAACTTTTTTTTGGAGCTTCAGGATTCAGGTATTCCCGAGCAGAAGAAGGTAAATAAGGTTTTATTAAAATTGTCTTCGGAATATAAAATTCCAATGGTGGCTACCAATGATGTTCATTATCTGGATAAAAAAGACTGGAAGGCCCACGATGTCCTGCTCTGCATCCAGACCGGTTCTACTATAAATGAGGCAGGACGCCTGAAGTTTCCCACGGAAGAATATTACTTTAAAAATTATGATCAGATGAAAGAGCTTTTTAAGGAATTTCCAGGTGCTCTTGAAAATACGTTGGAGATTGCAGATAGGTGTAATGTAAATTTAAAGTTTGATATGAATTTAATACCATCTTTTAAAGTTCCCGATGGCTATACCCCGGACCAGTATTTGAAGAAACTCTGTTATGAAGGTGCCAAAGAAAGATATGGCAATATTATGGGGGTTATTGATGAAAGAATAAAAAGAGAGCTAGAAGTTATAAAGAAAATGGGTTTTTCGGAATATTTTTTAATAGTGTGGGATCTGGTTAATTTTGCCAAAAATAACAATATAAGAGTGGGGCCGGGAAGAGGTTCGGCGGCCGGAAGTATTGTTTCCTATCTATTAGGGATAACTGATATAGAACCTTTAAAATACGGCCTTTTGTTTGAAAGATTCTTAAATGAGGAACGTAAGAGTATGCCGGATATAGATATAGATTTTTGTTACGAAAAAAGAGATGAGGTTATTAAGTATGTTACCGGAAAATACGGTGACAGGAGGGTGGCTCAGCTGATTACTTTCGGAACCATGGCAGCGAGGCAGGCTATAAGGGATGCAGGAAGAGTAATGGAGGTGCCTTATGCTGAAGTGGATCGGATAGCAAAAATGGTTCCCATGGAATTGAACGTGACCATTAAAAACTCATTGGAAATGGTTCCGGAATTAAAAGAAATTTATCAGAACAATGAAAAGATTAAAGAGGTCATCGATACAGCCATTTCACTGGAGGGTATATCCAGGCAGGATTCCATCCATGCCGCGGGAGTGGTTATATCTTCGGAGGACCTTTATAACTACACCCCCATACAGAAGGAGAATGAAGGTGATATTGTAACGCAGTATAAAATGGAAGACATACAGAAAATAGGTCTGCTAAAAATGGACTTTCTGGGACTTAAAACACTGTCACTAATAGATAAAACCTTGTTTTTAATAAAAAAAACCAAAGGTGTACAAATAGATATTAATAATATAGATCTGGATGACCAAAAGACTTTCGATATGTTAAGTGAAGGTGAATGCCTGGGAGTATTCCAGCTTGAGAGTTCGGGTATGCGGGAACTGGTAATAAACCTGAAACCAACAAAATTCGAAGATTTAATCGCACTTTTGGCACTATATAGGCCCGGTCCTCTACAGAGCGGTATGGTAAAAGATTTTGTAGAAAGTAAAAATGGAAGAAAGGAGATAAATTATCTCCATCCTTCTCTGGAGAAAATTCTTGAAAGCACCTATGGAATTATCCTATATCAGGAACAGGTTATGGGAATAGCATCGGAGCTGGCCGGTTTCAGTATGTCGGAAGCGGATATTTTAAGAGGAGCCATCAGTAAGAAAAAAAGAAGTCTACTATCCAAACAAAAAAGTAAGTTTATAGAAGGTGCAAAAAGAAAGGGAATCGATGAAAGAATTTCGGTTAAGATTTTCGAGCTGGTAAATCACTTTGCGGAGTATGGATTCAATAAGTCTCACAGTGCCGCCTATGCTTTGATTTCATATCAGACTGCTTATCTTAAGGCTAATTATCCGGTAGAGTTTATGGCGGCGCTTCTTAGTATAAGAATGGGTAGTCAGGAAAAAGTGGCCCAGTATGTCAATGAAACCAGAAGAATGGGTATCAGAGTTTTACCTCCCGATATTAATGAAAGTTTTACCGATTTTACGGTAGTGGAAGATTCAATTAGATTCGGATTATCGGCTATCAAAAATGTAGGAACCAATGTTATTGAATCCATAGAGAAAGAGAGAAAAAAAGACGGTAAATTCAAAAATTTTATAGATTTTTGTGAAAGAGTGGACAGCAGTGTATTGAATAAAAAAACCATTGAGAGTTTAGTAAAAAGCGGAACTTTCGATTCCCTGGGCCTCAGCAGGAAATATTTATTGGAGAATTACGAGAGTATAATTGAAGAGATTTTAAAAATTAGAAAGGACCGGGATATAGGGCAGTATTCACTGTTTGAAGTAAACGGTAATGAGAAGAAGGAAATATTACTGAACGGATCTTATCAATTGGAAGAGAAATTCAGGGAATTTTCAAAGAAGGAGTTATTGAATTTTGAAAAAGAAATGCTGGGCCTTTATATTTCAGGGCATCCTTTGTTCGAGTACGAAGATTCGCTCTCCAAATTGACTCCCATAGAGGCTTTGGATGGTCTTGAAGATAAAACCAGTATTGCGGTGGGAGGAATTGTAAGCAGGATGAAGATCATATATACCAAAAAAGACCAACAAATGTGTTTTATGGACCTGGAGGATGTTACCGACAGCATAGAAGTAATTGTGTTCCCTTCCATACTTACCCGATATAGAGAAATTGTTTCCGAGGATAAAATTGTAAAAATTAAGGGAAAGCTGGATAAAAAGGAGGACCAGTTAAAAATTATAGCCAATGAATTCGAAGAACTGGAAAAAGATAAAAAATTATATAAGAGTCAGAATGAACTTATAAGTGAAAAAATTGGCAGGATAGTCTTTACTGTAAAAAAGAGTGATATGAGCAGAAGTTTCATAAATCAGTTTTATGATGTATTAAAAAAATACCCCGGATTTAACGAAGTGGAATTTAAAGTAACTGATAAAAATGGGAAAAATGTAGAAAAAATCTACAGACTTCCATCAAATTGCAGAATAGATTTTAATCAGGCTCTGGAGGAGAACTTAAGAGAAACATTTACTGATAAAATTAATTGGGATATAGTCTAGATATATAAGGAGATACCGGAGGAATTAAATGCATGATTTGAAATTTGCCGTAGTGGGAGCAGGACATGGAGGGAAAGCGGTAGCGGCGCATCTGGCCATAAAGGGGTTTACAGTTAATTTATATAACCGGACATTTTCACGAATTCAACCTATAAAAAAAATGAAGGGAATAGAGCTTGAAGGTGAAGTCAAAGGTTTTGGTAAACTTAATATAGTAACCAGTGATATGGAAAAAGCAATTAAAGGGGTGGATATAATTATGGTAGTGGTGCCTGCAGACGGGCATTTATCCATTGCCAAAATCTGCGCACCCTATCTAAGTAATAAACAAATTGTGGTTTTAAATCCGGGAAGAACATGCGGAGCCCTTGAATTTTTAAATACACTGCGCAGGGAGGGTAACCAGAAGGATATTACTGTAGCTGAAGCTCAGACCTTTATATATGCAAGCAGGGGTATGGGTCCGGCTACTGCAAAAATATTCAGAATAAAACAGGCTTTACCGGTGGCGGCAATACCTTCTCGAAAAACTGAAGCGGTGGTAAGAAAATTGAACGATGCATTTCCGGAATTTATTCCTGCCGCCAGCGTGATTGAAACCAGCTTTAATAACATGGGCGCAGTATTTCATCCATCCATTACCATACTTAACTTGAGCAGAATAGAGTCCACTATGGGTAATTTTCAATTTTATATAGAAGGAGTTACTCAATCCGTAGCAAAGATTCTGGAGTCAGTTGATGAAGAAAGAGTAATGGTTGCCAGAAAATTAAGATGTGCCAATATATATTCTGCCATAGAATGGCTGTCAATGGCTTATAATGTGGTAGAAGATAATTTATTCGATGCCATACACAGTAATCCTGGTTACGTGGGAATTATGGCTCCCAGAACTATAAATGTACGTTATATAACCGAGGATGTCCCCATGAGCCTGGTTCCTATTTCAGAGTTCGGTAAGGAACTGGGAGTAAAGACAAGAATAATTGACTCGCTCATCGATATAGCTAATTCTATATTCAAGAGAGATTTTAGAAACACGGGAAGAAATCTTTCCAGGCTGGGTCTGGAAGGGTTGAATCTGGATCAAATGAGGAACATATTCATTAAGGGGAAGAAGTAAGTATAAAGTCATGAAGAAAATACTGGGTGCCTGCATCGGGAGCTGTATACATGTTGCCGGTATTTTGAATTTCTTAAATTTATCCGGCAAACACGGATATGAAACTAAATTTTTAGGTTCTGCCTGTACCATCGATAAACTAAAAGAAAGTATGGAAAGATATAATCCTGATATAATAGCGGTGAGTTACCGTCTGTCCCCGGAAAGTGCTCTGCCGGTATTTAAAGAATTAAAAGAAAAAATAGTGGAAAAATTACAAGGTAAAAAAATAGAATTTATACTGGGAAGCACAAAACCGGTAGCGAAGATAGGGAAAAAATTGGGAATATTCGATATTATTTTTACCGGTGAGGAAGGTACCGAAAAAATTGAAAGTTATTTAAGCAAAAAGAAAATAGAGGTCAGAGATAAAATTCCTCCTCAGAACATTTTAGAACGGATTAAATACAAAAAACCCTTTCCGGTAATAAGGCATCATTTTGGAAGGCCGACTTTAGGTGAAACAATAGAGGGGATAAAAAAAATTTCGGCAAGCGGACTTCTGGATGTGATATCTATCGGACCCGATCAAAATACTCAGGAATTTTTTTTCCACCCTGAAAAAATGAATAAAAAACAAGATGGGGCAGGGGGAGTGCCGTTAAGGAGTATCGGAGATTTTAAGAGTCTTTATTCCGCATCAAGAACTGGAAATTATCCCTTATTACGGTGCTATAGCGGGACCAATGATATCATCAAGATGGCACAGGTTCTTCTGGATAGTATCAATAATGCATGGTGTGCCGTACCCCTTTGCTGGTATAATGAACTGGATAACAGAAGCGGTAGAAAGCTGGAAGAGTCAATATCCGAAAATCAATTGGTAATGAAGTGGCATGCTCAAAGAAATATACCGGTAGAGGTTAACGAATCCCATCATTGGAGCCTGCGGTATTCTCCCGATTCCGTTGCAGTGGCAGCAGCTTATATTGCCGCTTATAATGCCAGAATGATGGGTGTGAAGGTTTATATTTCGCAGTATATGTTCAACACCCCGCCTGAGACTTCTTTTACTATGGATCTGGCAAAAATGCTGGCTAAAGTAGATTTAGTAGAATCTCTCCAAAACCGTAATTTTATGACCTTAAGACAGACCAGATCGGGACTGTATAGTTATCCTGCGGATTTTGATGAAGGTAAAGGCCAGCTTGCTTCTTCCACCTTGCTTCAGATGCAGCTAAACCCGGATATTTTACATGTGGTTGCCTATTGTGAAGCCGACCATGCTGCAAAACCGGAGGATATTATAGAAAGTGTTAAAATTGTAAAAAAAGTAATAGCCAATTATCTATCTGGCTGTCCTGATATGAAACTGGATGAAAAAGTAAGAATGAGAAAAGATGAGTTAATCAAAGATGCCAGGCTGATTATAGAGAAAATAAAAATGCTGGATAAAGAGAAGAAATATAAGGATACTTTAATATCCCCGGCCATAATATCAAAGGCAATAAAGACGGGGATACTGGATGCTCCTCATTTATGCGGAGTAAAAGCGGCAAGTGGTACCATAAGGACAATGTTCGCTGATGGTAAAAATATAACTGTAAATGAAAACGGCAAACCCATAACCGAAGAAGAAAGGCTTGATAGAATACCGGTATAAAATAGAAACATTCGTTATTTATTCCGGGATATAAAATTGGACTTTTTTTAAAATATCACAGTGTGGTAAAATACTTTTTTTATATGCAATAGCTAGGGAGTAATATGTTTGAGAATAAAAAAGATAATCAGCTAGTTAAATTGCCCTTTGGACTGAGAGATATACTTCCTTCCGAAACAAAAGAGAGAAATAACTTAAAGGAGATTATCGGCAGAGAATTCAAGCTGTGGGGTTACGGCGAGATTAATACACCGGTAATGGAGTATACCAGGAATATTTCAATAGGAGTGGGTAAAAACTGGAAGGATAAACTAATCAACTTCTTCGATGTTGACGGAAACCCGGTATCTCTTAGAAGTGATATGACCATACCCATAGCCAGACTTACCGGAATGAGAATAAAGAAGAATCAGCTGCCGGTAAGGTTCTGTTATTTTGCGGACTCATTCAGGCAGGCCGGTGCTCAGAAAGGGGTAAGAAGGGTTTATAATCAGGCAGGCCTGGAGCTTATTGGTACCTCAAACACTATAATGGCCGATATTGAAATTCTGGTTATATTAATAAACATTTTAAAAAGATTGAATTTAAGTAATTATAAAGTAGGATTGGGACATGTGGAATTCATCGAAGGATTGTGCGACTGGTTTGAGTTGGATATAAAAGATAGGGATTATATCGGGAAAAAAATTATAGCAAAGGATTTTGTAACCCTGGAAAATTTCCTGGGTAAGAAAAATGAAAACAAAGCGGATATTTTTATAAAATTAATGCAGCCTGAAAGCAGTATTAAAAAAATAGCCGGTTTAATTTCCGGAATAGAAGATAAGAAAATAATTAAAAGTTATAATTACCTTAAGGAAATATATGATATCCTGGGGAAATTTGGCTACAGTGATTGTCTGGTGGCTGACTTCAGTATTATAAGGGATTTTGATTATTACACCGGTCTTTTATTTGAAGTTTACTGTTCAAATGTAACTGGTACTATAGGAAGCGGAGGGAGATATGACGGGCTGATAAAAAAATTCGGAATGGATGTTCCTGCCACCGGTTTTGCGCTTGATGTTGATTTAACCCATGAGTCTATTGGAGAATTAAGCGGGGAAGAGAGCCTTAAAATTTTACTAAGAAGTGAATATATTACCAATAGTGAAGAATTTGCAAAATTAATCGAAATAGCTCAAAGATTACATGGAAATGGTATTATAGTGGAGTTATATTTTGAGAGTGAGCCTAATCCGGAAGATTTGGCCAGGGATAAAAAGTGTGATTTGCTGGTTGAGGTTGAATCCGATTTTGAGAGTATAAAAATAAATGACCTTGATAAGAATAAAATAAAAATAAAAAAGATAAGAGATTTTATAAAAGAGATAGGCAATGAAAGAAGAAATTAAAGTGGCAGTTCCCAAGGGATATTTATTCGATCCCTGCGTGGACCTGCTGAAAAAAGCGGGTTATAATGTAGAATCTCTGGTGGAAAAAAACAGAAAACTTTCCATAAGTTCAGGAGAAGACCCGGTACAATACATTATCTCGCGTCCCATGGATGTTCCTGTGTATGTGGAACATGGTGCATGTGACGTAGGTTTTTCGGGCAAGGATGCATTAATGGAAAAAGAAAGTAATGTATATGAACTGCTGGATTTAAGAAATGGAAAATGCAGAATAATTCTGGCTACCTTAAAAGACGGTGTAGAAAAAGTAAAGGAACATTACAGGCATTTTGGCCTGATAAGAGTTGCTACCAGCTATCCCAATATTGCTAAAAAATATTTTGACAAGATTGGCGTACAAGCGGAGATTATAAAGCTGCACGGGTCAGTAGAGCTTGCTCCTATGCTGGGAATTGCGGATGAAATACTGGATATTACTTCAACCGGTAAAACGCTGGAAGAAAATAATTTAGTGGAAATGGAAGAAATTGCTGTTTCCACTACCAGGTTGATTGCCAATATTACCAGTTACCGGGTTAAATATGATTTAATAAGTAATTTTATAAATAAAATTAAAAATGTAATAAAATAAGTAGAGAAAAAAATGAAAAGAAAAGCAAAAATAATCAGAAAAACTAAAGAAACTGACATAAAACTAGAATTTAATCTTGACGGCAGCGGGATTGCCAATATAGAAACTCCTGTTCCTTTTTTTAACCACGTACTGGAAAGTTTTACCAGACATGGCAGTTTCGATATGAATCTTGAAGTTTCCGGCGATTTGAAAGTGGACTGTCATCACATAATAGAAGATGTAGGTATATGTCTTGGCAAAGCTATTTTCGAGTGTTTGAAGAATAAAAGTGGAATTAAACGGTTTGGTAATATTTTATTACCCATGGATGAGACGGAGGTCTCGGTTTCCCTTGATATAGGCGGAAGAGCCTACCTTAGATACAGTGTGGATATGGAATATGAGAAAATTAATGGGATGGAGACTGCGATTGTTGAAGATTTTTTCAGAGCTCTGGTTAGTAATAGTTTTATAAATCTTCATATAAACAAGAATACCGGACTAAATTCCCACCATATTATAGAAGCAGTCTTTAAAGCCTTTGGTATCGTACTCCATAATGCGAGCAGGAGAACGGGGACGGACTCCATACCTTCAACTAAAGGTTTAATATAGATTTAAAACACTAATTTTTTAGCGAACGGTGCCGGTTAAAAATCTACACCTAAAATATCAAATAAGTTTAACGGGGTAAACTATGTACATTGCCATTGTAAATTATAATATGGGTAATATTAGAAGCGTGGAAAATGCCTTTAGAAGGTTGGGCGCGGAGGTAAGAGTAACCAGAAGTCCAAGGATTATAGATAATGCCGGGGCATTGGTGCTTCCTGGTGTAGGAGCGTTCAGGGATGCTTATAGAAACCTGGAGAAAATAAATTTAATCAAGGTGCTTGAAGAAAATATAAGAAAAAAGCTCTTTTTGGGAATATGTCTGGGTATGCAGCTGCTTTTTGAGTACAGCCTTGAAGACGGTAAAAGCAAAGGTCTGGATCTGTTAAAAGGTTATGTGGACAGAATCCCCCCACAGGTAAAGGTACCGCACATTGGATGGAACCAGTTAAAAATCTTAAAAGAAGGCAGCAGATTGTTTTCCGGTGTAAAAGATGGTGAGAATTTTTATTTTGTTCATTCCTATTATGTCATACCTGGAGATAAAAATATTATAAGCTGCAATACAGATTACGGCATCCGGCTGACTGCCGGTATAGAATGTGACAATATTTATGGTTTGCAGTTCCACCCGGAAAAAAGCAGCAAAAGCGGCTTAAAAATTCTAAAGAATTTCTGGGACATGGCCAGAGAAAAAGGTTAAAAAAAAGAAGTGGTAGTCCTCTATTAAAGAACCGGGTAAAGAGGATAAGGAAAAATTATAGAGAAAAAAGCATAAAGGAAGAATCCTATGATAATAATACCGGCGATAGACTTAATTAACGGCAGCTGTGTAAGATTGACCAGGGGTAAATTTGATACCCGAAAGGAATATTCCGATAATCCGGTTAAGGTAGCTGCCAGATGGAAAGAAGAAGGAGCGGAGTGGCTGCACCTGATTGACCTGGATGGAGCCAGAACCGGTAAGCTGGAGAATTTAAGATTTGTATCCGGAATAAAAGAAAAAGTAGATATAAAAATACAGTACGGCGGGGGAATAAGAAGTATTGAAGCAGTTAACAGGGTTTTGGAAGAAGGTGCGGATAGGGCCATACTGGGGACAAGAGCTGTAGAGGGTCTGAATTTTCTGAAGAGAAGTATTTCGAATTACCAGGACAGGATAATCTTAAGTCTTGACTATGGAACCAGTGGAATTATTTTTAAAAACGGGTGGCAAAGAAAGACTTCACTCACTATATTCGAAATAATAAAAAGGCTTAAGGATTTAGGTGCCAGCCAGGTGATTATTACAGATATATCAAGAGACGGCACCCTGGAGGGTATCGATTTTGATTTTATTAAAAAAGTTTTAAAAAATTCCGGATTGAAATTTATAATTGCGGGAGGAATAGGAAGTTTAGAAGATATTGTTAATCTTAAGAAAATTGAAAATATGGGAATTAACGGAGTAATAGTAGGAAAAGCTTTATATGAAGGAAAGGTTAAAATTAATCTTAAGGAAGCCATAAGGATTGGTAGGCAGGATGATAACTAAAAGAATTATTCCCTGTCTGGATGTAGATAAGGGAAGAGTGGTAAAAGGGATACATTTTATAAATATAAGGGATGCAGGGGACCCGGTTGAGCTAGCTGCTTTTTATGATAGAGAAGGAGCCGACGAAATCGTATTCCTGGATATAACTGCCTCACATGAAGGAAGGAAAACGGTTATCGATCTTGCCAGTAAAACTGCGGAAAAAGTATTTATACCTTATACCATAGGCGGAGGCATAAATAGAATAGAACACATCCGGGAAATATTGAAAAAAGGGGCGGATAAGATTTCCATGAATACAGCTGCGGTTAAAAATCCATCTTTAATAAGTAAAGCTTCGAAGGTTTTTGGAAGTCAGTGCGTAGTAATTGCCATCGATGCAAAGTACCGAAGCAAAGGTTTCTGGGAGGTATATTTAAACGGAGGGAGGACTCCTACCGGTATGGATGCTGTGAAGTGGGCAAAAAGAGCCGAGGAATTGGGAGCCGGTGAAATATTGCTTACCAGTATGGATAAAGACGGGACAAAAGACGGTTATGATATAGAGCTTACCGGAGCAGTAACCTCTACGGTAAATATTCCGGTTATAGCTTCAGGTGGAGCCGGAAAACTGGAACATTTAAGAGATGTAATTAAATACGCCAATGCCGATGCAGTTTTGGTAGCCTCTATTTTTCATTATGGCAGGCATACCGTAAGAGAGGCTAAAAAATATCTTAAATCCGAAGGAATAAATGTAAGATTGTAATGCCATGGCCGGATCTTTTATCCATATAGGAGTATTTATTTTTTTCTTGCCCAAATAATTTATAATAATGAGTCTTCTAATTTGCATATTTAAAAAAGTATAGAAGTTTTAAACGGCAGTATGGTATTATTAAAAAATCAGTTAATTTTAAATAGAATATGTATCGGTTTTGTATCAAAACCGGAAGAGGTGGCTTTTATAAAATATCCGGTTTTTATTTTTTAACTAAAAGATACCAAAATAAAATAGAGAAGCTGACAATGCCGGAGGATTATGAGTAAGGATAACCAGATTAAAAAAGAAGAAAACAAAAAAATAGGTCTGATTCCCGCTATTATCCAGGATTATAAATCGGGTCAGGTTCTTATGCTGGCCTATATGAGCAAAGAATCTCTAAAAAAAAGTCTGGAAACGGGTACAACCTGGTTCTGGAGCAGAACCAGAAAAAAGCTGTGGAACAAAGGGGAAACATCGGGAAATATACAGAGAATAAAAAATATAAAATACGATTGCTACGGAAATGCTTTACTGATTAGTGTGGAGCAGGTAGGAAATGCCTGTCATACCGGTGAAAAAAGTTGTTTTTACCGGTCCCTTAAGGATATGGAAAAGGACCTGGATTTTGAAAAATATTTTAAGGAGAGCTCGGAACAAAATATACTCCATAAGCTGTATAATGTAATTGAAAACAGAATTAAAAATAAAGTTTCTGATTCTTATACTTACTCTCTGCATAAAAAGGGACTGGATGAAATATTGAAAAAAATTGGCGAAGAAAGCATGGAAGTAGTCCTATCGGCAAAACATCAGAAAAAGAAGGATATCATAAATGAAATAGCTGATGTGATTTATCACCTCATGGTTATGATGGTGGAAAAGAAAATTACCTTAAAAGAAGTATTCGAAGAATTGGAAAGTAGAAGAAAGTAAGAGGAATGGCTATGACAGAAAAGAAAAGAAGAATTGCCATACTTACCAGCGGCGGAGACGCAAGCGGAATGAATGCCGTGATAAGGACAGTTACAAGATACGGGATCTATTGCAATCTGGAGGTCTACGGATTTTATGAAGGATTTAAAGGATTAATCAATAATGATTTTAAGTTGCTGGATTTGAATTCAGTCGGCGGGATCATTGATAGAGGAGGTACTTTCCTTTATTCGGCAAGGTCAGAGGAATTTGAGTGCAGGAGCGGACAAAAAAAAGCTATAAATAATTTGAAAAACAATGATATAGAAGGTCTGGTTGTAGTGGGAGGGGACGGTTCGTTCAGAGGTGCTCACGAACTCCATAAGCAGGGAATACAGGTTGTGGGAATTCCAGCCACTATAGACAACGATATTGCGGGGACCGACTATAGTATAGGATTTGATACAGCCCTTAATGTGATAATCGATATTATATCAAAAATCAGGGATACGGCTTCTTCACATGAAAGAATATTCGTAATAGAGGTTATGGGGAGGAATTCGGGATTAATTGCTATAAATACCGGAGTTGCCTGTGGAGCGGATTATATATTAATACCGGAGATAAAGGTTGATCTGGTTAAAATTGCCAGTAATATAAAAAATCACAGAATAGGTAAAAGGCATACTTTAATAATAGTAGCAGAAGGGGCAGCCAGTGCGGCTGATGTCGCTTCCTCCATTAAGTTACTGGCCGGTCATGAAGTAAGAGTATCCGTACTTGGCCATATTCAGAGAGGGGGTTCTCCTTCGGCTATGGATAGGATCCTGGCGGCTGAATTTGGCAGAAAAGCCGTAGACTTACTGCTGGAAGGTGAAAGTGACTGCATGATAGGAATAAGGAGCATGAAAATAGAGATATCCAGGTTTGAAGACATCTTTGAGATAAAGAAAAGTATAGACGAAGATTTATATAGGTTAGCCCATATCCTATCATTATAAAGTTCTTTTGCTCCTCTATTTTTTACATGGACAGAAAATAATTTGTATTTTTTAAACGATACCGGATTAGGATAGTGCCAGATTTTATGTTCGGTACTTAATGGTGCCGAAGGTCGGGGTCGAACCGACACGAACCTCGCGGTTCACTGGATTTTGAGTCCAGCGCGTCTGCCAATTCCGCCACTT
>CAZSVM010000002.1:0-120389 GCA_964610315.1 uncultured Actinomycetota bacterium | reverse complement strand
GGCCACCACAAAATTGCAAATGTAGGGTATACAAACCATATAATATTTGGTGTGTAGTAAAAGTTAACAAACAAAATTAATCCTATAAACAACACGCTTCCGCATATGGAGAACCATAAGTGATTTTTATATCTTGAAATATCTTCCTTTGTTGGTTTTGGCTGAGCTGCTCGCATTAGATTATTCCTAATCTCTTGCATATCGCCAAAGTCCACGATGCTCTTATTAATTGCATCTTCTTCGGTTTTACCTCCTTTCATTAGATCCTGCACCTTTTCTTCAAGGTTCTGCATGATCTCTTGTTTAATATTTTCTTTTTCTGCACTATCTGGGATATCTCCAAATAGTTCTTCTAGATAATCTTTAATTGTTACCATCTTTTACCTCCAAAAATGTATTAATAATGTCCTTAATTGTTTGCCATTCACTTACTTTCTCCTCAAGAAAATCTCGACCCAGTTGTGTAATTTTATAATATTTTCTTTTCCTGCCGTGGGTAATTTGTCCGCTATAGGATACTATATACTCATTTTTCTCAAGTCTCTGAAAGACGGCATAAAGCGTAGCTTCCTTTACTGTTAGACGATTGTTTGTCCGATTACTTATTTCTTTAGAAATCTCATATCCATAACTATCTTTTTCAAGAATAAGTTTCAGAATGACCGCATCTAGATGCCCACGGATTATATCACTACTAATCATATTTTACTCCATATGATGTATAAGCAATTTAATATTACTCTATCACATTGGGTAATAATATATAAAATTACTCTACCTGTCAAGGTAATTTTTAAAATATGTTTTTTCAATAAAAAAGTACAGAGGTTCATCTCAATGAGGATAAAACCGGAAAAGGTTATTTAAACAAAGTATACAATTTAAGAAAATAGTTTTAGAAATATATTCCTGGGAGTATTTGAATATAATTATTATATGGATTTAGTTCCCGGGAGTTCTAAAAGCGTCCGATACGGGGAGCCAAGCTGAACATTCATTAGGGCTCTTTAGGCTCTTCAAGAGTTAACGGCGCAGCTTAATTCCAATGGCATAAAATTTACTCTCGTTATTTTCTTATTTATTAAATCTTTTGGGGATATGAGCCAAAAAATATTCAGTATCTGAATAAATAAAAACGGCCTGTAAAAAGAGTGTTTAGGTATCAAATCCATAGCATGTGTAAGAGAGGTAAAAAATATAATATACTTTATAAGAGTTAGATTAATATTAGGAGGGTAGGTATATGTCATTGTTTAGCCAGTTAGTATTAAGTAATTCAATAGAAATAAGGACAACACCCCAAAAAATTTGGAAGTTCTTTACCAACCTTGAAAGAAATTATAAAACTTGGCATCCTAAAGATCATATTTTATTCAAATGGACTAAAGGAAAACCAATGGAATCGGGTTCAGGCTGGTATGGCGAAGAAGTTATAAGGGGAAAAGTATTTAAACTCAAAGGAATTATTGGTGAAGTTATTCCAAACAGAAGGATTGTGTTCAGATATTCTTTTCCTATATCATTAGTATCTCCCGGATTTGAATGGTTAATTAAACCTAAGGGTTCAAATTCTGTTTTTACTGCTAAAAGTTACGTGAGAGCTGGAGGTTTGTTATATAAATTGTCTAGAAAAGAAATGGAAGCTAAAATTGCAATGAGTAACCAGCACGTGAGAGAAGAAGGAGAAAATCTTAAAAAAATTTTAGAAAAATAACTAGAGATAATAGAAAGGATAATTTAATCCCACTAATCTGCTGGAAAAGTGACGTTTTATAATTTTATTTTAAACATAGGTTTTTATAGTAAAAATATACTATTGAAGTAGTTTTAGTTATCCAGGGTGAGGATTGCAAACCTATTTGTATAGCCTAGAACACGATTTAGGCACTGGATATGTTCATTTTTTATAGTGAATGTTTATGATTTATACATATATTTAATATCTCTGGAGTTCTAAAAGCGTCCAATATGGGGAGTCAAGTTAAATATTTTATTCTTTTTATAAGAAGCACCCACCATACATCATATTACTCAAAATAGAAAAGCTATGAGCATACTCCTCCAAATGGATTCAAAATATTGACGAAAATTTGATTTTTTATACCATTTTTTTAAATATTTATTTAGCTCTGCTTCATTATCTAATTATAAAAGGAATAGCAATAGCAATTGCACCAATAAAAACAACTGTTAAAATGAAAAGATTGTATCTCGTATTATAATTTAGCAGTAGTGATAAATCATAGTATTTATCTACATTTTGGTCCTTATACATTTTTATTAGTCCATTAGTTAATTTAACCCTAGTCTGTTTTCCTTTAATAAGTCCTATTATTACTATAATGTTTACTATGATGACAAGGGCTACTATTATAAACATAACTAAAAATAGGCTTGTGTCTTCCCGCGAATCACCTGCCATTACAGAGTTTATTCCTAAAGATAACAGGTTAAGTAAAATAGCGGTTATAATAAAAATGGTATCAGTACGGGTATTTTGTTGAATTTCTGAAACAAGGTGTTTATGAATTTGCTCAAGCATGGTGGGCTTCCTCTCTTATAAAATATGCATAGCATATTATTTAAAGCTTTATTATTACAGTATTATTATACATCTTAAGATTTAATTAGAAATAGCATTAATTTATAGAATAAATTCAGGTAAAAAAATATCTTTATCAAAATTAATTATCTTAGTTTTAACTTTATCTACTATGCCCAGCAAAATTAAAAATCTATATTATTTAGTTAATAACTAAATTTTTCAAATCAATTAATTCATTAAAAATCTGATTCGAAATTTCATCACTTTGGGGAGCCAGCGAAATTTGGCTCTGGTTTTCCATTAAAAATCAATGAAATGAAATAATAACCTCAGTACCTTTACCAGGTACGCTATTAATTTTAATAGCACCTTTATGAAAATCCACAATTTCCTTTACAATAGAAAGACCAAGACCAGATCCACCTTCATAAATACTTCTCGCTTTATCAACTTTAAAAAATCTTTCAAAAATACGTTTTTGATCATTTAAAGCTATACCTACCCCTGTATCTTTAACACTCAAGGTTATATTGTGTTTATACTTTTTTAACAATAATAGTACCTCTCCATTCTTTATATTGTAATCAATTGCATTTTTTAAAAGATTAGCAACAAGGCGGTTTATTTGATTAGCATTTCCCTTTATATAAAGTGCTTTTTCTATATCTTCATTTAGGCTGACTTCTTTACTTTTGGCATATGCTTTAATTGATTTAATTTGGTTTGAGCAAATAGAAGAAAGGTTTATTTTATCCAGATTCTTCTCTGGTTTTGCTGAATCACTGTGAGCTAAAAAAAGTAAATCATTTGACATATTTATTAATCCATCTACCTCCTCAAGTAATTCCCTATTAAGTACTTTATAGTCTTCTAGGGCTTGATTTTTTTCTATAGCCATAGTTTCAATACCAGTCTTCATTATTGACAATGGAGTCCTGAGTTCATGTGCGGAATCTGAAACAAATCTTTTTTGCTCATCTAAGGACTTTTTAATAGGCTGCAAGGTTTTACCTGCTAAAAAGTAGCCCATTCCAGATATAATTAGGATGATTCCAATATCGGTGAAAATTAAAACCAGTTTCAAACGGTTTATAGCATTATTTAGGACTACATACTGGGAGTTTGTTTCAACATCAGAATAGCTTTCTTCTTCAAATTCAAAATTACTTGCAATATTACTGACAAATAATGTATACAGCATTATGCTGAATACGATAATTATAATAAGTAGGGTAGCTATATAAAATAAAGTCAGTTTTAATCTTGCCTTAAAAAAGGCATTATTCCTTAAATTTGTAACCCAATCCACGAATAGTCTCAATATATTTTTCATTTTTATCATCTAATTTTTTTCTTAAACGTTTTATGTATACATCTACAATATTGCTAAAAGAGTCGTATGCAAAATCCCAGCAATGGTCAATTATCTGTTCCCTGTTTAAAATCCTGCCCTTATTGCGCAATAGATATTCAAGTACCGAGTACTCCTTAAGAGTAAGTTCTAATAGGTTATTTCCTTTTCTGACCTCTAAAGTTGAATTATCAACTGATATATCCTGGCTCTTTAATATCTCAGGGTCTTTACTGGGCGGACGCCTGAGTAGTGCTCTTATTCTTGCCAGAAGTTCACCAAATGCAAATGGTTTAATCAGGTAATCATCTGCTCCACTGTCAAGCCCCATAATCCTATCATCGATACTATCTTTGGCTGTAAGCATCAGTATGGGAGTATTTATATTACTTTTTCGCAATAATCTGCAGACCTCAATGCCATCTTTTTTTGGAAGCATTACATCTAAAATTATAAGGTCATATTCGCCATACAGAGCTATTTTTTCACCTTCCTGGCCATCATAGGCAAAATCTACAGAGAAGCTCTTATTTTCCAGGCCTTTCCTAATATAAGCTACCATTTTTTTCTGGTCTTCAACCAATAATAATCTCATGATCCTAAAAGTTTTTATTTTCACATAAATATTATTTAGTATAGATATAAAATAAGATTGTAGCAATTAAATCACAAAGAATAATCCCCTCATAGAAACTAATCTTGAGGGGATTAAATTGAAAACATTTAGTAATTACTCTATGCCTTCAAATTCATGTTCTACATCAACTCCGTCAGCATCTTCATGACCTCCACCAGGTAGATTTTCATCAGCTTCATCAGCATCGTCTACTTCTTCTGCTTTATCTACTTTGTCAAGGTCTCCTGCCTCATCAATATCTTCTACTTCACCCTGTACATCATCCAGGTCTTCTACTACCGAAGTTTTTTCTACAGCTGTGGTCTCTTTAGTTGCTGCTGTTGCTCCCATTAAGGGAAGAGAAAATATTAACATACTGACAATTGTTATAGCAAGAGTAAGAATGCCAAACTTTCCAAATTTTATCTTTCTCATATAATCTCTTCACCCCCTTCCTGTTTTCTAATATGTTTATATTGGGTTAATCTTGCCATTTACGGTTAATAATTTAACACACCAAGATGAACATACTATGAATAAAGAAATATTTTATTATTACTGGTAGATTCTGTAGATATTATGAAATCCGTGAGATATATTGGTAGTTTGTTTGTTTTGAATATGTTTAAGAATTTATCTTCAGAAAAATGTTATATATTCCGTTATTTATTTAGCATTTAGTGTATTTCTTTTAGTAAATGATTATAATTTATATAAGAAGTTAATGTTTTTAAAGTTTTAAAGGCCTCCGATACGGGGAGCCTATACAAGCAATCCATCATCAAGAACAATATGGACTCTTGACTCTTCTAATTTAAACTGATAAAAATGATATCTGACCATCAAATATATATTTAGGGGAGAAAATCAGGCTATGGAGAATTCAGATAGAAGTAAAATAGAACAGATTATAAAAAACCGAAAACAAGCTCATTCTTACTATTCAAAAAAATCAAAAGTATACCGGTCTTTTATTGATATGGAGCAAAATACTTATAAAGATGGTGAATTAATCAAAAAACAAAAAGAATTAATCGCAATAGGTATTTCAGTAGTAATCAATTGCGAATCCTGCATGGAATGGCATATAAAACAGGCTTTGGATGACGGTGCAACTGAAAATGAGATACTCGAGGCAATAGAAGTCGGCGTAGAAATGAGCGGTGGGCCCAGAACTGTATCAGCAAGATTTGCAATGAATGTATTAGAATATTATAAGACAGTTAAAAGGGGAGATAGTAAGGTATGATTTTATGAAAACATTGGATCCAATCAGTCTGATAGTAAGCAGTATCCAATTTTAAGTTTGGTTAGAAGGAAGGTGATTAAAATTACCAGGAAAAAAAAGGAAGAATTTGAGGTAAAAGGGGAAGACTTGCTGGCAAAGATCAAGGAGCTGGTAAAAGAGGGTAACATTAGAAATATTATAATTAAAAGCGAGGAAGGAAAAACGCTTATTCAGATTCCTTTAACCCTGGGAGTAGTCGGTGCATTGCTCCTGCCGGTTTGGGCTGCTATAGGTGCAATCGCAGCAATAGTTACCAAGGCTACCATATCGGTTGAAAGAAAATAAATATTAAAAAAGATACTATCTGAAATCGAGAATGTGGATTAAAAATCAATTAATAGCTATAATTTCCGATTATGCTTTCGGGATTCAAATCGCCCTCAAATTCTTCATAAGGTATATTGACCGTAAAATCTCCGGCTGCATAGGGAGCTACCTGGTAAGCCGGAAATTTTATTATCAGTTCGGAAGGTGTTACCAGGAAATTTGCGAAATTGTCCATATTGGCGGGATCAGTACCCTCTTCCAACCATTGTTTATCAGGTTCAAAACCCCAGTCATTCATCTGTTTGACTAGATCCTCCCTGCAATATTCTGAGATTGTACCAAGATAGTCATATCCGGCCACAAACAGGTCTTTCATCTCTACCAGGCTCATTTTTTTAAGGTCGAAATTAATAGTTTCGAAATACAGCATTCCATGGGCTCCTCCCAGGTAGGGGTAGATATCAAGACAGACCGAGATTCCATTTTCATTATACATTACTACGGAATAATCTATTGATAAAAAATAGCTTAAAGCAAAATCTTCATCATATGAAGAGATCTCATCTTTGAAATCACTTATTGTAGAAAGCACTTTCTGATTATATATTATTTTATTAATGCTTTCATTCAGCCCGCCTGCTGCCGCAGATTCAAAC
The DNA here is from genome assembly GCA_964610315.1 of uncultured Actinomycetota bacterium. Classification (GTDB taxonomy): domain Bacteria; phylum Actinomycetota; class Humimicrobiia; order Humimicrobiales; family Humimicrobiaceae; genus JAQVEM01. The sequence continues at coordinate 113,666 of CAZSVM010000002.1, read as the reverse complement.
TGTGGATAGGAAACTTCGATTAAATATTTTTCCTCAGGATTTTCCTCAAAAGACCTTTTATCTATCAATCTGCTGTATCCTGCTGATGCTCCTTTGAAATCATTTATCTGAAGCAGGTACATAATAGAATCAAATGCGTCAAACCATTCCGAGGCAAGGCCAGGCAGCCGGCCGGTTATCAATTTATCATAAAACTCATCCTGTTTGTCGAAATCCCAGACCTTTTGACCAGGACAGTTTACTTCATCGTATATAAAATATTGGTCCAGGCTTTCTAACATTTTTTCTTTATCGGCTGAAAGCGTTATCTGTACCTGATATTCGTTATTATAAAAATCGACTTCCCAGTCAAAGGCTACATCGCAGATCTCATATCTTGAAAAGACTAAAAATTCTTTTACAAATGTATCACCGACCTTAATCACTTTTTCCGAAGGTTTATAGGAAAAACCTGTTTCCGGGCCGAAGTCTCCGGCTTCAAGAGCATCTCTTTCACTTATGGCGACTTCTTTCTCGGACCCTTTAAGATTTTCTATGTCATTTATTCTGACATTTAAAAAGAGATCCCCGTAATCACCTGACAAACCGGGATACGAAGAAATGGTTAGATATTCCTGGGGATAGATGAAAGCAAAATTTGCTTCACTATTATAAAACATTATATGGTTCTCTAGCTTGTCCAATGTTTCCTGATTAACTTTACCGTTCCGGGTATCTTCATCCTTTGCTTCCGGAACCTGTTTGGAAATTTCATCTTGCACTTCTTCAGTATCCAGAAGTTCTTCAGACTCTATTTTTTTACAGGAATTAAGCAGCAGTATCGAAAAAAATAGGCATATAATAAGAATATAAGAAAAATATTTCATAATAAAAATAAATGATTTATTTGTTCTATTTTAGCTTAATATCTACATATTTTCTATATCGATGAATAATGCCTGTTAGTTCTAAAATTTTACTATACTTTTGTACAGTTAAAAACTGATAAATTGACTGAATACAAACTAAATAATTTATTATAATATGAAAAAGTAAAACGAGTTATGATATAATAAAAAAAAATTGTATTATTAAAAAATAAATATATTTAAAAAATGGAAGTGATAATAAACATTATAAATAACTTTTTAAATATGGCAGGTCAGATCCGGTATGAAATAATAGTTGGGACAATTTTATTGCTGATATTGACTCTGGTATTAGTTATAGGATGGAAAGCGAACAGAAGAAATCAAAAAAATATGGAAAAATCTCTGATTGTTTTAAAAGATAAAAAATCTGAAATTGCCGCCTATAAAAACCTGTACAGAAATAAAAACTTTTATGATTGATAATTATGAATAGAATTTCTAAAAGGATATTCTCCGAATATATAAGAGACGTAAGACTTGAGAAAAACCTGAGCTTGTTTAGAGTAAATAAGCTCTCAGGGTTCTCCATGGATTACCTTAATAAAATAGAAAAAGATTTTAAAGATCCTCCCGGAATGGAAAAATTAAAGACACTTTCGGAAATATATGGTGTCAGTTTGTTGAAGATTCTGAAAGAAACAAAGCCTATATAAGATAGTATAAATATAAAGTAAGAACTAAAAATAAAAATCCGAAAAAATGGTTTAATTATATTTACATTTGTATTGAATTAAAGAGATAGACAATTTTAAAGATTCGCTAATCTTTCTTAAATTTTCCCAAAATATACCTTATCTATGTTGACAATTAATCTTCATTAATTATACTTATTATTGGTGATGATAAATGCCTTCAAAAAAGATAAATATAACTATTCCGGAAAAAAATTTAAAAGAGATAAATGAATTCTGTATCAGTGAAAAGGTCGGTAAGAGCTGGCTGATTCGTGAGGCTACCTCCCAGTATATAATCAACGTCAAGAAGAAAAGGAAACTGGAAAAGAAAAAGAAGGATATGGAATGGGCAGCAAAAGCAATGGAAAAATTGCGGGAAAAAAGCAATGGTTTTGTTGGTGGAAAAACTGCTTCTGAAGTAATCAGGGAATTCAGAGAAAAAAGGTAAGTTAAAATGGAAATAGTTTTAGATGCATCAATCGCAGTTAAATGGTTCAATACCAAATCCGAAGATAATGTGGAAATTGCTCTGGAAATACAGAGGAAAAAAATATTGAATAAATTAGAAATCATAGTTCCAGATTTGTTTTTTTTAGAAATAATCAATGCCTTTCTTACCCGGTCTAAATTCGGTATAGAGGATATTTTTACAATAAAAGAGGCATTGTATAAAATGAATTTAAGGGTAATTTATCCCGATCATTCTATATTAAACATGGCCATAAAAATTGCGCAGGCCTGTAATTTAACCATATATGATTCTTTTTATATTGCAGTGGCAAAATTTTGCCAAACACCACTTTTAACAGAAGATAAAAAAATATTAAAAAACAAGAATAAATTCAAATTTATTAGATCTATTGTAGAATTTAAAATGATTTTATAGGTCCATTATTTTTTAATATGATTTAAAGCAGTCATAAGGAGACTAACGAATACTTTGAGCCAGGTATGCTGCTCCCAATGCTCCGGTTATCTGGGGTTCATCAGGAATATTTATTTTCACTCCTAATTTTTCTTCCAGGGCCCTTACTACTCCCAGATTTTTAGCCACTCCTCCGGTCATACATACTGGTTCCTCAAGGCCCACTCTTTCCACCATGGAGGTTATCCTGTTGGCAATGGAATATATAAGCCCTTTTATGATCTTATTTTTATCGGTGCCCTGACCGATAAGAGATACTATTTCGGATTCGGCAAACACGGTACAGGTGGAGGTTATGTCCACCCTATCATCAGTTTTAATAAAAATAGGGGCAAACTCTTCTAGATTTATTTCCAGTGCCTTGGCCATTACTTCCAGAAACCGCCCGGTTCCGGCGGCGCATTTATCGTTCATAAGAAAGTCAATGGGATTCCCCCCTTCCAGCTTTATGACTTTGCTGTCCTGCCCACCGATATCTATTACCATTTTTAGGTCCGGAAATGAAGAAACCGCTCCCCGGGCATGGCAGCTTATTTCGGTTATATTTTTATCGGCAAAGGGAATATTTATCCTGCCATAGCCGGTAGCCACAATAGCATTTAATTCGTTATCTTTTAGCCCAGCCTTATTTAAGGAGTCATGAAAAGCATTTCTAGCTGAATTCTTACTATCGGAACCGGTAGAGACTATCATATAGGATTCAATTTTATTGTTCTCCGAGTTCAGTATTACCACTTCGGTGGAAACTGAACCTACATCGATACCACAAGTATACATTGGTTTCCTTTCTATTTTTGGCTAAGAGTTTAAAATTTCTATAAACCCCTGCAGTCTGGTTTTTACCTGGCCCTTTGAGGAATTGTTTTGATCCACGCAGTCACCGTCAAGAACCAGGGTGGGAATATTAAGCTCCTTCAGGCTGTCTTTTATAATTCTGGCGCCCCCGTTACTCTGCCTGCATCCCCAGTGAGAAAAGAGGATGGCACCGTCAGCTTTATAGTCCCTGGCTGCTTTAAGGATCATATTAACCCGCCTATTGATGCTGCCCACTAAAAAGTGGGAAAGCATTTTTTCAGCCAGGCTTTCGAAAGGTTTTTCAGGATCAAGTTCTGGCCAGTAAACATAATTTATCTCTTCAAATACTACCCTGCAGTTCTCCTTATCCAGTATATCGAAAATTTCATTCCGGTAATAAGGTTTGAGATGAAGCCAGAGGATTCTTTTTAGGGGTCTAACCTTACCTTCCGCTTTGCTGCTGCCGAAGGTATTTTCTTTATTTGAATATTTTTTAAGTTCCTTATACATCTGTTTATAGAGAGTTACGGCTTCTCTGGTTCCGGCAAGACCATGGAAAGGCAGGATGAAGTTAAGTCCGTTATAATAGGGAGGATAATCTGTAAGAATCTTCCTTAAGTTATTGACCTCGATTGCCCATTTTCTGAACTCATTGGAGAGACTGATAACTTCTTTAAACCGGGACCGGTCAAGTTTATTACCTGTTTTTAAGCATATATCGGTGCATACCTTTTTTATCTGACTGGCCAGATATGAAACCGATTTCTTCGAATAATAATAGGGAACATCTATCATATAAAAATTTTTCTCGATGCCATATTTTATTGAATCTATACAGAATGTTTTCTGGGCGGCATCGCAGGCTAAATTGGTGGTTATGATAAAGTCCGGCTTTGGAAATATATCCAGTTCCACTGCCCCGCATGCACTTCTGTGAAAGGTACATAAGTCCTGGGAGTACCAATTGGAGGAGGCTTCTTTTATGGTCTGGGAGGTCAGTCCCAGGCCAGCCGTAAATCCAGCCATAACTTCCGGAAGAAATGGTGTAACTCCCAGAGCGTAAAACATCTCGTAAGGTAGAAAAAGAGATCCATAACCTACCGGCCTGCCGTTATCGGAATAGGCCTTCTTGAGGCTTTCTATGGTAAAGATATTGAGATATTTATCTGCGGCAGAGTGAAAGGTGCTCCCGTAAGCATAGAGCAGGGGTTTTACGGAGATAATACCCAGGAGCCTTCTAATATACCTCTGGTTTAAATTTCTCTGTATATTAGTTTTTAGCCTGTCTTTTACACCCATTTCTGTCCCTTTTTTATTTTAAGTTTATTTGCCTAAAGCATTTCCAGAAAAGCCTGTATCCTGGTTTTTATCTGACCCTCCGAAAAATTATTGTATTCTACTTCCAGGTATAGAATGGGAATCCCCATTTCATTTAGTCTCCTCTTCAACAGAGGAAATGAATAAAGCATAGTATCACAAAATTTTAAACTTATAAATAATACCCCTTTTATACCATTTTTTGTTATATTGTCTTTAATCTCGGACAATTTAAGTCCCAGATCAGCCATCCTCATACACTGGGGTTTATTTAAGTATCTTTCGGCTATTGCCTCCGGATAATCCGAACCGTCGTCTGCATCTAATTCTACCTGCTTTTCAAAATATCTGCTTGAGGTGCAGAGGTCGTCGGAGACCAGTCTTAAATTCATTTTGGACAGCATATCCCATAATTTTTCTTCAGCGATAAAGTTACCAATTATCATTACCGGGGAAGAATTTTTATTGTCCGGTTGAAAGACAGCTTTATTTTCGGTACCGGCTTTTTTTATAAATTTGATGTAGTTCTCCAGCTCAAGATTAAAAATTTCAGGTTGGGAAGTGGTAGCCAGTTCCATAACCTTAAAGTAGGTGGAGATAGATATTAGATTAGGCAGTTGTCTGAAAAGGTGGTTGAATTCTTCTAAGAGTCTTCTTTTTCTGTTGGTGATATTTACTGATTTTTCTATTTCCTCTTTTTTAATTTTTTTACCTCTTAATTTCTCGATAAGCACTTTCATATCATTTATATTACTGATAAAAAAATCTATGGAATCTTTATCTTTTAGGTGAGGAACATCAAGAAGGTAAGAAGGGATATCCTTTAAATATTTGCTGGCTATATCAAAAAGCCTTCTCATACCGTCACAGGAATTGGTAAATATCAACCCCTTAAAATTCCCGCTGCTGGCAAGAAGACTTTCCCAGCTGGACTTGATGTAAGGGCAGAAATTTATGGGAAAATAACTTTCCGATTTTAATATTTTTTTCCTTCCCAAAACTCTTAGGGGAATAAATCCGCCGGCAATTATAAGTTCTTCCGGAGTGTAAGTGCAGAACCAGCCTATGGCAGGCTTCTTATCAGCTGAAGTCAGGGTGTTTTTAAAAAAGTGACCGGTATGGTTTATTTTACTTTTTATGGTATTGGCAATTTCCTGTTCTTTTAACATTTTGTATGATTTTAATACGGCTGGTACCGCTGGTTAAGATTTTTCTATAATGTCTTCATTCCTGGTGAATTCTTCATAAATACCAACATGTCCCCAGAAATCTTCTATGTAAAGCCCATCTATCTGGCCGCTGTCTTTGCCTTCTATGGTAATTTTAACCTTCTTTATTTCTTCAAACTCGGTCAAGGTATCGACGATAGAGTAAATGGCCAGAACTTCGGTAGTAGAGCTGTGAGGTATTTCCTCAAAATTGGTTATAATTTCCTTACTGAAGTCTACGGTAGCGGTGTTGTCGGATATTTTAACCGAATTAACTTTAACATTAGAAGGAATGGTGGGATAAAGATTGCTGTTTTCAGGGCCTTTTATCAATTCTTCCAGCACCCTTTTATAAAGATCATCGCCTGCCGTAATTTCTCTGGTTTCCTTTACCAGGTATGCTTCCGTATCGGTATAGTCTGCGAAGTATAAGGAAACACTGCGGGTGCAGGAGGTCAATGGCATTACAAAAATTACGCTTAATATCGATATTACAATAATAAAGATAAATCTATTTAATTTATTTTTTTTCATTTTTCCTGGTCTTTTCCCCTAATTTTTAACTTTTAATAAATGCTTTTTATCCCTATTAATTCTATAGAGGGGAAGGTAAAAAAACAATATGCAAATTTATAAATATATAAAAAATTACAAAATTTACCTTTCAGATGGTATTATTATGTTAATATTCAATGTAAGCAAATATTGATTGAAAATTGCAATACTTAATGTAATTTTACTAAAATCAATATTGCGAAAGCATTATAGTAAGTAAATTTTTAAAATTTTCAGGGTGATAAAATGACCAGTCAGAAAGCTCTGTTGATAATAGATATGCTGAATGATTTTGTACTTGACGGAGCGCCCCTTAAGGTCCCCAAAATTGAAAGAATTATAGAGCCCATAAAGAGAGAAATGGGGAAGGCAAGAAACGAGGGTTATCAGGTAATATATTTATGTGACAGTCACGATGAAGATGATAAGGAATTCGATCTGTTTCCTCCTCATGCAGTAAGGAATACGGAGGGATCAAAAATAATCGAAGATTTGAAACCGGAAGGGAATGACATAATTGTGAGGAAAAAAACCTTTTCCGGATTCTTTAACACCAACCTCGATGAAATACTGCAAAAGTTATCGGTAAAAAAATTGATAGTTACCGGTAATGTCACCAATATATGCATTCTCTACACTGTAGCCGGTGCGGTAATGAGAGGCTATAAGGTGGACGTGGTAAAAGATGCCGTAATTGGCTTGAACAGAAAAGATCATGAATTTGCACTGGAGCAAATGAATAAGATACTCAAAGCGAATATAGTCTGAAGGATTTGATTATGTTTCACACCGCAAGCGATGATGACATAAAAAAGGGTAGGCTCACCGATATATATTTTGAGAGAACGGAAAAAATATTAAAAACGGTGGGTAAAAACCCTGTGGTTAAAGCTGAAATATTCTTAAAAGGTTTTCCAGGCAATTACCAGTGGGGAATTCTTGCCGGAATAGAAGAAACTATAAAACTCCTTTCCGGTGTAGATAAAATATCCATAAGGTGCATGCCGGAGGGAACGGCATTTAGAGATTTTCAACCGGTTATGGTAATTGAGGGCAAGTATATGGATTTTGGAATATATGAAACCACAATTTTAGGATTTTTATGTCAGGCAAGTGGAATAGCTACCAAAGCGGCAAGATGTAAACTGGCGGCAGGAGACAAATCGATTTACTGTTTTGGAGCCAGAAGAATACATCCGGCCATAACTCCTATGGTGGAAAGAAGTGCTTTTATCGGCGGAGCCGACGGAGTTTCTACCACCCTTGGTGCAGAACTGATTAACCAGCAGCCGGTGGGGACCATTCCTCACTCACTGATCCTTATTATGGGTGATACGGTGGAAGCAACCAGAGCTTTTAATGAGGTGATTGAACCGAAAATCAAAAGAATTTCTCTTATCGATACTTTTGGCGATGAAAAATTCGAAGCAATAAGAGTCGCTGAAAGTCTGGGGGAAGATTTAATGGGAATAAGACTGGATACCCCAGCATCCAGAAGGGGGAATTTTAAAAAAATTTTGGAAGAAGTAAGATGGGAACTGGATATAAGGGGATTCAATAAAGTCAAATTAATGGTAAGCGGCGGACTTGATGAAGAGGATGTTCTGAAACTAAAGGATACGGCAGATGCTTTTGGAATTGGAACTGCCATAAGCGGGGCAAGAGTACTCGATTTTTCGCTGGATATTGTAGAAATAGAAGGAAAGAAAATATCCAAGAGAGGAAAGATGTCCGGAGCAAAGAAGGTAATAAGATGCACCGGATGTTTCAATGACAAAATAATACTGGAGGGTAAGAAAGCATCCGGTTATCGCTGCGACCGGTGCGGGGGTATCTATCAGGACATTTTTATAGAAGCAGTAAGGGAAGGAAAAGTATTATACCGTTTTCCGGAAGCTTCGGATATAAGGAATAGAGTCACCAGCCAGTTTAAATTTCTGGAGCTTTAGCTAAAAGGAGCAGAAAGGTAATTTAATGGGTGTAAAGTTTTTTTTAATAAGACATGGTCAGACATTGTGGAACCAGGAGGGGAGGTATCAGGGAGATAAAGATATTGGTTTAACCTCCCTGGGTATTCGACAGGCAAAACTTGCCTCCAGGTATCTGTCAAAAGTAAATTTTTCCAATATTTACAGCAGTCCCTTAAAGCGTGCGGTAGATACTGCAAATATAATAAGAAGGAGTAGAAATTTAGAAGTGATAATAAGAGAAAATTTGAAAGAAATAAATTTTGGGAAATGGGAAGGAATGAAATTTGACAAAATCAATGAGAAATATCACAGTGGGTATCAGGATTGGTTAAAGGATCCCTATAATAATTCGCCTACGGAAGGGGAGAGTTTTAAAACGGTACAGGAAAGAGCAATAGCCGAGATTAATAACATGATTAATGAGAATGAAGATAAAAGCAGTGTTGCAGTAATAACTCACGGCGGAATAATACTTTCACTGCTGGTATACTGGCTTCAAATTCCCGTACCCAGATGGAGGTCCATTGTTCAGCGGCAGGGAGCAATAAATATTGCGGTTATCGATAAAGGTTTTCCCTATATTTCGGCCATTAATTACACCGGCCACCTCAAGCCTCTGTATGATGACAGGGAAGACAAAGTAATACAGATTTACAGCAGCCTGAGAGATAAAAATTGAAATTAAAAAAGATTAAAGAGGGTGTTTAAGAAATGGGAGATAATAGTGGAGCTTCACAAGTTACTAACGGCAGTATTTTTGAAAATTTTTTAAATAACTGGCTAAATATAGTAATAATAATAGCCGCTGCCCTGATTATAATACTGGTTGTCAGAATCATTGCCAGGCGAGTAAGGAAACTGGTTGAGAGAAGAATCAGCGATGAAAAAATTATAATCAAAAAACGTACCTTTACCTTTACCAGTGTTATATCTAACCTGATAATAGCGATTTCTGTAGTAGCCGCATTACTGATAATTGCCGATCAAATCGGGATATCGGTTACTCCTTTACTTGCAGGTGCCGGGGTAGCAGGTATTGTAATTGGTTTTGGTGCCCAGAGCCTTATAAAGGATCTGATAAACGGAACGTTCATCCTGCTGGAGCAGTGGTATCAGATAAACGATATTGTAACCATAGGAGATGCTTCAGGGGTGGTGGAGAGGTTTAATCTGAGGACTACGGTATTAAGGGATCTGGAAGGAACACTCCACTTTATACCCAATGGCGAGATTACCAGGTTAAGTAACCGGACCCATACCTGGTCAAGAGCTATGATAGAGGTTGGGGTTCATTATAAGGAGAACATAAATAGAGTGGTGAAAGTCCTGGAAGAGGTATTCGATGAACTGGTAAGTGATAAAAAGTATAAAAAATCCATTTTGGAAAGGCCGGAAATATTGGGTGACGGCGGAGTAGACGAACTGGGGGATTCAGCAGTTAAGTTTACCATTATCTGCAAGGTAAAACCTGCCGAGCAGTGGACCATTGCCAGGCAGTTAAGAAAGAGAATAAAAGAAAAATTCGACCAGGTAGGAATCGAAATTCCCTATCCCTGTACTAATGTATATATGAGAAACCAAGATTGAACCGAATCCTTTCGCCTTGAAATTTTAAATGGAGGGTGGTATTGGAGGGAAGCATTTAAGCCAAATCCGGCGGCAGAATTAAACAGAATTAATTATTGATTATTGGCTCTAAATGTTATAATATCCCTAATGGTGATAAGGGTAAAAAATTAGAATATTTTTATCTTATTATCTTTCTGTTCTGCTCATAGCAGCAGAACCTAATTATTAAAATTAGTCCATAGGAGGATTAGAAGATTGAGAAATTATGAATTGGTGGTTATATTCGATTCATCCCTTGAAGAAGAAGCTGTTGACAAAGAATTATCCAAAATTACCTCACTAATCGAGAAAGAAAAATGTACCGTTTCCAACGTTGACAGATGGGGAATTCGAAAATTGGCCCATCCTATCAAAGGGAAGGAAAGCGGTAACTATCTTATAATTTATTTTGAAGGAAATAGCGGTATTGTTTCGGAGCTGGACAGGGTAAACAAGATCAATGATAAAATACTGCGCCATCTGATTGTTAAAAGTGATCAATCTTAAATGATTATAAAAAATCAAAAGAAGGTGAATGGCAATGGCTTTTGGTGTTAATAACATAACAATTTTAGGAAACCTGACCAGGGATCCCGAACTCCGGTTTACTCCCAGTGGAACTGCAGTGGTAAGTTTTGGACTGGCAGCAAACAGAAATATTCAGAATAAAAATTCGGGGGAGTGGGAAACCCAGGTTGATTTCTTTAATGTTACCGCCTGGTATAAGCTGGCTGAAAATTGTGCCGAAAGTCTGAGTAAGGGAGACAGAGTTCTGGTTTCAGGCAGACTTTCCCAGAACAGTTGGGAAAGTAAGGAGGGGCAAAAAAGATCTACAGTAAGAATTATTGCCAATGTTGTGGCACCGAGTCTGGAGTTTGCTTCCTGCAAACTTGAGAAAAATCCGCGTGCGGAAGAAGGGGTATCGGCTAAAGATACTACTGATGAGGGAAATATTGAAGAAGTCGATTTCAGTGACGAGGATATACCATTTTAAATATTGTGTAATTTAGGCACAGAAGGAGAAATTTTAATTGGCTAGAAAGAATAAAAACAACAGAAATGAAAGAAGTTTGAGGAGTGCAACCGGTTCTTCGCTTAATTTGAGACAGAGAAAAAGATTCTGTTACTTTTGCAGAGAGAATATTGATAATATTGATTATAAAAATGTAAACATGCTTGAAAAGTTTATATCCGATAAGGGAAAAATAAAACCAAGAAGATCTACTGGAAACTGCGTACAGCATCAGAGAAAGATAGCAATGGCTATTAAAAGAGCAAGGATTGTCGCTCTCATACCTTACTTTAAAAGATAATATGTCCTTTGATAATTTAAAAAATCCTAAAATAGAGAGACTGAATCTGGCATTACTTACTTTATTTACTTTTTTATCTCTGATTTTTGCGGTATTTATACCCATTCTTGGGGTAGCAGGGATAATACTGCTGCCCATTCCGGTCACTATCCTGTTTCTGGGCGGAAGGATAAAAGACGGTATAATCTGTGTGACTATAGCCTGCATTATACTGGTTTTTCTGGATTATGTAATGGCACCGGTTGCGGCAATTTTAATAGTGGCAATTTCTTTTATTTATAAGAGTTCCGTTGGCAGGGGTAAAAGTAAATTATCCACTATAGGCTATATTTTATTAACATTCTGGGGAGCATTATTTCTGTACTTTCTGTTAACCTCTGCCGTGAACAGAGTTAATTATATAAATGTGGTTATTGAAAATTATAATACTTATATTGACCACGCATTTAGCGATCAATCAATTTCGGAATATGCCAGTTTACTGTCAATCGATAGTTCACAGTTTGGAACTATAATGGCACAAGTCAGGGATATTGTAAAATTTATTATCTATATTATTCCGGGGATTTTAATAAGTTTAATTACCTTTATAAGCGTGATGAATTATAAAGCCACCAGTGCGGTGCTTTTAAAATATGATATCGACGTAAAACCATTTACGTCTTTTAGATACTGGGACATACCCTGGTATTACTGCTGGGGTGTAATTTTAGGACTGGTACTGGTCCTTATACCTTACGGCAGTCAAAATTTAAATAAAATAATGGATATTGCCGGATTCAATCTGCTGGCTGTTTTTGGTTCGTTATACCTGATTCTCGGAATCTCGGTAATATGGGGATTGCTGGAAAAATATAAAGTTACCCTTATATGGAGAACGGGCATATTTATATTACTGGGTTTTGGTTTATTTTTGGGATTTACATTATTAATTCTGCCTTTTATGGGATTAATTGATATATGGATTAATTTTAGAAGATTGGAAAGAAAACAATTAGCTTAATTTTGGTGGGAAGACAGGAGCAGAAGATAGGAGGAAAATTTGAGAATCATACTTACAAAATATCACGAGAAACTGGGAGACATTGGAGATGAAGTAGAAGTAAAATCGGGATATGCTAATAATTATCTAATACCCAATGGATTGGCAGTTCCTGCTACCAGGGGTAACATAAATCAAATGAAGCTTGTAAGGCAGGCAGCTATAAAAGTTGAAGCCAGGAATGTAAAAGAAGCAGAAGAACTGGCTGAAAAGCTTAAAGGGCTGGAGATTACCTTTGTGGTAAAAACCGGTGAAGAGGGTAAACTTTATGGTTCCATAACCAATAAAGATATTGCAGAAAAGATTTCTGAGGAAAGAAAAATAGAGATGGACAGGAAAAAAATTGATTTACAGGAACATATAAAAGAATTGGGAGAATATGATATAGAACTTAAATTATATAAGGAAGTCAAATCTTCCCTGAAGGTAAAAGTAGAGCCGGATGAGGAATCGAAGGAACTAATCGAGGCATATAAAGCAGAGAAGGAGAAAGCAGAGAAAGAAGAAGTAGAAAAAGAGAAGGTTGAAAAGGAAAAAACCGAAAATGCGGCAGAGGGAGAAAAGCAGAAAGCAGAATCGGTAAAAGAAAAAGGCAGAAAGAAAAAATTAAGAACCAAAAACGAGGTTGATTCGGTTAAAATAGAAGAAAAATAAGAAAAAATAAGTATAAAACCTAAATCCGGGGACAGATAAAAGAATTTATGCAAGAACAAATTAAAAAAGAAAGAAATCTTTCTCCTCTGGACACCAGCAAATTGGAACGGATACCCCCCTATAATATAGAAGCTGAAGAGTCTTTGCTGGGCTCTATGTTAATTTCAAGGGATGCCATAATATCAGTGGCTGAATTGGTAACCGCCGGGGATTTTTACCGGAAATCCAACCAGGAAGTTTTCAATGCCATAGTAGAGCTGAACGTAAAAGGGGAACCGGCTGATCCCATAACTGTAGCGGATCATCTTAAAAAGAAAGGATTGCTTGATGAAGTAGGAGGAAAAACTTTTATCCATTCTCTTATAAGCAACATGCCGCTGGCTGCCAATGCCGGATATTATGCCCGGATTGTAAGTAATCATTCTATTTTGAGAAAACTGATTTATGCTGCTACCGAAATAGCCACTATGGGTTACGAGGTTCCTGATGATTTACAGTCTACCGTAGATAAGGCACAACAGCTGATATTTTCCGTATACAAAGATTTAAACAGAGGGAGTTCCAAAGATAGAATTGCAGTAATGAAAGATCTGATTACTGAAGCTTTCGAGCTGGTAGAGGTTTTACATGAGGGTAGTTCGGATATATCAGGCATACCGTCGGGGTATATAGATTTTGATTATTACACTTCCGGTTTTCAGAAATCCGATTTGATTGTTATAGCAGCCAGACCGGGAATGGGTAAGACTTCATTTGTTATGGGTATAGCCAGGAATATTGCCTTAAGAGAAAAAATTCCGGTGGCTGTTTTCTCATTGGAAATGTCAAGGCAGCAGGTGGCCCAAAGATTACTAAGCGCAGAATCAAAAATAAACTTACATAACTTAAGAAAAGGGAAAATAGAAGATAATGAATGGACTCAGTTAGGAAGGGCGGTAGAGAGATTATCGGAATGTAAAATCTATATAGACGACACTGCATTCTTAAACGTTATGGATCTAAGAGCTAGAGCCCGTATGATGGTCAGTACCAATGATGTAAAATTAATAATTGTTGATTATCTCCAGCTGATGCAGTCCACCGCCAACTACAGAGGAAATAAGGTACTGGAGATTACCGAGATATCGCAGAATCTTAAAGGTATTGCCAAAGAGTTGAACGTCCCGGTAATTGCGGTATCCCAGCTTTCCAGAGAAGTAGAAAAAAGGGATAAGAAGAGGCCGTTTCTTGCAGACCTGAGGGAATCGGGCTCTATCGAACAGGATGCGGATCTGGTGGTATTTATATACAGGGATGATTATTATGAGGAAGATGAAAACAAGCACACCGGAAAAGCAGAAATTATAATAGCCAAGCATAGAAATGGCCCTATAGGTAAAGTAAAAATGCAGTTCAATAAGGAATTTGCATTATTTTCAAATTTAAGTAAACCTTACCAGACTGAGGATAGGAGTGAATGAAATGCCCAGTATAGCTATAATTGGTTCGCAGTGGGGTGATGAAGGAAAGGGTAGAATTGTTGATTTACTTTCAAATCATGTAAATATGGTAGTAAGGTTCCAGGGTGGGAATAATGCCGGACATACAGTGGTAAAGGGAAATAATCAGTTCAAGCTTCACCTGATTCCATCGGGAATTTTATATCCCGATGTAACCTGCGTTATTGGAAACGGCGTAGTGTTGAATCCGGAAGTGCTAATAGAAGAATTGGACAGCCTGGAAAGTAAAGGTATAAGTACCGATAATTTAAGGATAAGCTGCAATGCGCATCTGGTTATGCCTTACCATATAATTTTGGATAAAGCAGGTGAGCATAGATTGGGTAAATCCAGAATAGGTACCACCCATAAGGGTATCGGGCCTGCATATGCCGATAAAGCCCTGAGAACAGGTATCCGGGTACAGGATCTGCAGGATTTGAAAATATTCAGAACCAAACTGGAAGAATCTTTAAAATTAAATAATGCCATAATAGAAAAAATTTACCGGTTAAAACCGCTGGATCCGGAAGAAATTTTTACCCGGTACAAGCAGTATGCAAAACGAATTAATAAGTATATAGTGGATACCACTTTTCTTATAAGTGAAGCTCTGGAAGAAAATAAAAGAGTATTATTTGAAGGGGCACAGGGTACTATGCTGGATATAGATCATGGAACCTATCCCTATGTAACTTCCTCCTCTACTATTACCGGAGGTATTTGTGTTGGAGCCGGTGTTGGACCCAACAGATTGGATGAAATAATTGGGGTAGTTAAGGCCTATACTACCAGAGTGGGTTCCGGTCCTTTCCCCACCGAGGAAAATAAAAAAATAGGTCAATACCTGAGGGAAAGAGGTTGTGAATATGGTACCACAACCGGCAGGCCCAGAAGATGCGGGTGGCTGGATGCGGTCATATTGAAATATTCCATTATGATAAATACTATAGATAGTATTGCCCTGACCAAGCTGGATGTATTGAGTGGCCTGAAAAAAATAAAAATATGTACCGGATATAAATATAAGGGTGAAATTTATAAAGATATGCCCTGCCATCAAACTATTTTGCATAAATGTGAGCCTGTTTACCAGGAGTTCAAATGCTGGAATGAAGATATTAGCAGAGTAAAGAATTTTGGAGATCTCCCCGTACAGGCCCGTAATTATATAGAAAATATCGAGAAGATTCTAAAAGTTCCGGTCTCCATGGTAAGTGTGGGTGCGGAAAGAAGCAGAATAATTGTAAAAGATGATATTTTAAGGGATAGATTATTTAATCAGAATAGAAGGTCGACACTTATAGTTTGACAGAAGCAGCAAAGGGAACAAGTTTGGATATATTGGTCATAGGCAGTGGTGGCAGAGAGCACTGTCTGGTCTGGAAAATTTCAAAAAGTCCACTGGCAGGAAAAGTTTATGCCATCCCCGGTAACGCCGGGATTGCTGAGATTGCGGAATGTTTAGATATAAGTATATCGGAAAACAATTTTACCGAAATCATAAAGCTGGTAAAAGACAGGAGGATAGATTTAACTGTAGTAGGCCCCGAAGCACCTCTGGTAGAGGGAATAGTCGATTATTTCGATAAAGAGGATTTAAGGATTTTCGGCCCCCACAGGAGAGCTGCTGCCATAGAAGGTAGCAAGGTTTTTACCAAGGAATTTCTGCAGAGGAATAATATTTCCACCCCCCCGGGGATTATTTTCAAAAAATCAAATTATAGTCAGGCAATAGATTACTTGAAGGAAAGAAACAAATTTCCGGTGGTTATAAAAGCAGATGGACTGGCAGCGGGAAAGGGTGTGGTGATAGTCAGAAGCAGGGAACAGGCTGTGGAAGCGGTAAAAGATTGCTTCGTAAGGAATAAGTTCGGTATCTCAGGAAATAGAATAATAATTGAGGATTTTCTGGAAGGTTATGAAGTATCGGTATTATGTCTTTGCGACGGTAGAAAGTTAATTCCCATGGCTCCCGCCCAGGATTATAAGAGAATTTTTGATAATGACCGGGGAAAAAATACCGGCGGTATGGGAAGCTATAGTCCGGTGCCCATGGTTGGAAGCAAGATTTACAGGCAGATATTGGATAAAATTATTTTTCCTACCTACCAGGCAATGCTGAAAGAAAATATAATATATAAAGGAGTCCTTTATGCCGGTATAATGATTAGCGGCGGCAAACCCTACCTGCTGGAATATAACTGCAGATTCGGGGATCCTGAAACACAGGTTGTACTTCCCAGGCTGGAAGATGACCTTTTACCGCTGCTGCTGGAATGTGCGGAAGGAAATTTAAGCAGGGAAGAGTTAAATTGGGATAGAAATAAATGTGTCTGTGTTATAGCTGCATCCGAAGGATATCCCGAGAGTTCATCCAGCGGAGACCTGATTGAGGGGTTGAATTGCTTTGGGGATAGTGAGGATATAATTGTATTTCATGCTGGTACCAAAATAAAAAACGGTAATATAGTGACAAACGGAGGTAGGGTTCTGGGTGTTGTTTCCAGAGCTACCGACTTTAAGGAAGCAAGAGATAAAGTGTATTCGGCAGTGCAAAAAATAAATTTTAGAGGAATTCAATACAGAAGAGATATTGCATTAAAAGCGGAAAGGAGTGATTGATGGTTAGTGAGGGTAAGAAAGTTGCTGTGGTTATGGGTAGTGTTTCTGATGATGTGATAATGAAGAAGGCATCGAATTTTTTAAAGGAATTTGGAGTAGATTATGAAGTAAATGTACTATCGGCTCACCGGATGCCCGAAAAGACAAGAGAATTCGCCAGGAATGCAAAAGATAAGGGAATAGAAGTAATAATTGCAGGAGCGGGAAAAGCGGCCCATCTTCCCGGTGTGATTGCTTCTTATACCACCATTCCGGTAATAGGGGTACCCATTAAGACTCAGGATCTGGGCGGATTGGATTCTCTTTTTTCCATTGTGCAAATGCCTTCGGGAGTTCCTGTTGCCTGTATGTCTTTGAATGGTGCAGAAAATGCAGCAATTCTGGCCATTCAAATACTTGCTCTGAAGTATGATTATCTGGCAGAGAAACTTGAAGAATATAAAGTCAAATTGACAGAGTAAAATATGCCGGATGGGACTTTAATTGAATTATTAAAGTTTTGTTAAAATTCTTACCTTATGGTTAATTTTTTTTAAGGTTTCTGCTATCATTCCGCTTGATTTAATGATTTTTTAACCAGTTTCCTATATCCGGCATATTGGCAGATTATTATATTAATAAATTTTGGAGTCTGGTAAATGGATGATGACAACATAAAAATAAGAGTAAGAGATTACGGATTTTATTATGGAGCCTGTAAAGTATTATCGGATATAAATATGGATATTAAAAAGAATGCCATCACTGCCATAATAGGTCCATCCGGGTGTGGAAAATCCACATTCCTGCGAACTTTTAACCGTATGAATGAGCTGCTTCCCAATACCAGAATAGAAGGCGAAATAATAATCGATGGGATTAATATATATAAGGATAATGTAGATGTTGTGGATCTCAGAAAAAGAATCGGAATGGTTTTCCAAAGGCCCAATCCTTTTCCCAAGACTATTTATGAAAATATAATTTATGGTCCCCGGCTGCATAAAAGGTATTCAAAAAGTCAGCTGGATTCAATCGTGGAACATAGTTTAAAGAGATCTGCCCTGTGGGATGAAGTAAAGCATAAATTAAATACAAATGCTCTGGATCTCTCAGGAGGCCAGCAGCAGAGATTATGCATCGCCAGGCTGCTTGCCGTGAATCCGGAGATAATACTTATGGATGAGCCTGCCTCGGCACTGGACCCAATTTCGACCCAAAAAATAGAAGATCTGATAGACGAATTGAAAGAAAATTATACTATAATAATAGTTACCCATAACATGCAGCAGGCTGCGAGGGTATCCCAAAAAGCAGCCTTTCTTCTTACCGAAAAAATCAGTGAGCCGGCAACTTTAATCGAGTATGATGACACAAATAAGATATTTACCAATCCCGGTGATAGGAGAACAGAAGATTATATAACCGGCAGATTTGGTTAATTAAATATTTGTTTTTGACATCTCATACCTCATACAATATAATACCTCAATTAAATAATTAAATTATTAATAACCTCAGTACTGGAAATAAATACTGAAGAATACCAATGCAAATTTGGAAATGGGGAGAAAAGAATTTATGAAAGAATATCATCTTACTAAAGAAGGATATGAAGAACTGCTGAAAGAAAGAGACAACCTCATAAACAACAAACGCAAAGAAATAGCCGAAAGACTAAGAGAAGCAAAAAATTCAGGGGGAGATTTAACCGAGAATTCCGAGTATGAATATGCCAAGAATGAGCAGGCTTTTATAGAAGGCAGGATAGAGCAGATAAACGAGATTTTAGGCAATCACCTGATCATAGAAAATAAAAAGAGCAAAGGATTAGTAGAACTGGGATCGATGGTGGTAGTAAGAGACATGGATAAAAAAAAGGATAAAGAGTTTAAAATAGTTAGCTCCATAGAATCCGACCCCGAAAAGAATAAAATTTCGGATGAATCCCCGATGGGAATGGCACTGATAAATAGAAAAACAGGAGATGAAGTGCTGGTTAAAACTCCTAAAGACACCAAAAGACTGAAGATAATAAAAGTCAAATAACATGGTAATCAAAAGATAATTAAAAAGAAATAAAACCATAATTTAACGGTATTCGATAATGAAGGACAATAAAAAGGATAATATTTCTGACCTCAATAATAAGAGCAGTGAGCTGCTTACCTCGAAAAGTGAATATTTATTGGAGTCTGAGAAGCCTCTGGCCGAAGCATTAAAAAATAAACTTGAAAAAATAAAAGCTTTGAAAAAAGAGGGTAAGAATATATATGAAACCAGGTTTGAAAAAGATACCCATATAGCAGATGTAAAAGCAAAATATTCCCAGCTTAAAGCAGGAGATAAAGATGAAAAAACTGTCTTTAAAATAGCAGGCAGACTTATGAGTTTCAGGAGGCATGGTAAGGCTACTTTTGCGGATATAAAAGACTTTACTGATAAGATCCAATTATATATAAGCCAGAGAGATATCAGCAAAGAGAATTATGATGAATTTTTAAATCTGGATATAGGCGACTGGGTAGGTGTGGAAGGAACTGTTTTTGTCACCCATGCCGGGGAACTTTCCCTGAAGGTTTCCGGTTTTAAGCTGCTGAGTAAGGCTATAAGAATACTTCCCGAGAAGTGGCATGGCCTGAAGGATAAAGAATTAAGATATCGCCAGAGATATCTGGATTTTATGGTGAATCCTGAGATAAGGGATATATTCCTGACCAGAATTAAAGTGATAGATGCCATAAGGAAATTTTTAAATGGTAACGGTTTTAAAGAAGTTGAAACCCCTATGCTTCAGCTTATACCGGGAGGTGCCGCGGCCAGGCCCTTTATAACTCACCATAATGCTCTGGATATTGACCTCTATTTAAGAATTGCCCCCGAATTATATTTGAAAAGGCTGATCATAGGTGGATTCGAAAGGATTTTTGAAATAAACAGGAATTTTAGGAATGAAGGAATGTCCTATAAGCACAATCCGGAGTTTACTATGCTGGAATTTTATCAGGCCTATGCGGACTATAATGATATGATGGATATAACCGAAAACCTCATAAAATTTGTTTCCAGGCAGTCCATAGACAAATTAGCCATAAGTTACAAAGGTAACAAAATTAATCTTGATGGGAAGTGGAAAAGACTTACTATGCTGGAAGCTATTTATAAGCTTGGCCGGATCAAGGTAGGCTTTGATAATCCAAAAGGAGAGTTGTTATCAGTGGCAAAAAGTCATGATATCGAGATCGATAAGGACTGGGGAAAGGGTAAGATTATAAATAAAATATTTGAAGCGGTAGTGGAACCAAAGCTTATCCAGCCCACATTTATAAAGGATTATCCAATAGAGATTTCCCCTCTGGCAAAAAGGCATCCTGAAAATGAAAATTTAACCGAAAGATTCGAACTGTTTATTGGAGGAGAAGAAATTGCCAATGCTTTCTCGGAATTAATCGATCCTAAAGAACAACTGGTAAGATTTAGAAGCCAGGTAAAGAGTAAGTTCGAAGAAGAAAGAATTACCGGTAAAATTGATATAGATTTTCTAAAAGCCCTGGAGTATGGAATGCCGCCGACCGGCGGAGAAGGAATAGGAATTGACAGGCTGGTTATGGTACTTACCGACAGTAGTTCCATTAGGGATGTAATTCTTTTCCCCCTTTTAAGACCAGAATAGGAATAAACAATGCTATGCTGTAATTTAAGTTTATTCTTATAAAAAAGGTGATATAATTTCTCTGCAAAATACAAAATAATTTATTCCGGAATGGTGATTAAAATATGAAATGTGATTTTTGTTATAATAATGAAGCTACTATTCATCTGATAAAAATTCAGGGCACCAAAGTAGAAAGAATAAATATCTGTAAGGAATGTGCAAAGGATTTCTCTTTTTTGAATGATGAAGATTTCTATAATGATCTTGCTGAAATTCTTTATAAATTTTTTCATAAAGGCAATGAGAATACAGGTTCAGACAGGAATAAGAAAATCTTGAAAAGTTTAAAGTACGCCAGGAACTTAAAATGTTCCTATTGCGGCATCGACTTAAAAACTATTAAGAAAATGGGAAGAGTAGGTTGCGGCAATTGTTATAGCGAATTTAAAGATATACTATTTCCGATAATAAAATCTATTCAGGGAAGCCTGGAGAACAAAGGCAAAATACCGGTTAACACCAGTAGAAAAATCAAACTGGAAAAGAGTATAAGGGATCTCAGAAACAAACTCCAAAGTGAGATAATAATCGAAAACTTTGAAGAAGCAGCAAAAATAAGGGATAGGATAAGAAAACTGGAGGAAAATATATATGGCCGGTAAAAAATTTTATCTGCTGGAAAATAAAGCCGGCAGAAGCAGACAAAAGAATAATAAAAATAAAATTATTTTAAATACCAGAGTCAGATTGGCAAGAAATCTTGCTAACCGAAATTTTGTAGGTATGAGCAGTATTCGGGAAAAAAATATCCTGCTGGAAGAAATAAAGAAATATACCGGTGATATAAGAGAATTTAGAGACTTTCAATTTTATAAGGTTAAAGATTTAAAAGAAATACAAAGGGATGTGCTTTTTAAAGATTATATGCTGGATCCTGAAATAGCATGCAAAATGCAGGGCGAGGGATTATTGGTGAGAACCGGGCCGTCCCCGGGAGAATCATTGACGGTAATTATCAATCATGAGGATCATATAAGGATACAGAGCGTGTATTCCGGCCTTAATATTTTTAAAGCATATAATGAAGTAGCCAGGATGGAGAAGTATTTTGAAAAGAGACTGAGTTTTGCTTTCGATAAAAATCTGGGGTATCTTACAGCCAGTCCGTTCGATCTGGGAACCGCATTGAGAATAACGGTTATTGCGCATCTTCCTATCCTTGCGGTGAGCTCCGGAATAGCTGATTTCGTAAGAAGAATAAGCAGGATTGGCTGTCAGATTAGAGGATATTTCAGAGGGCAGTCCGAAATAATCGGTAGTTTATTTAAGGTTTTTAATCAAATTACACTGGGTAAAGGTGAGAAGAATATACTTGAGGAAATGCAGGCAGTTTGCATTGGTATAATCGATGATGAACAAAATGCCAGGATACAGCTTAAGAAAAAAGACCTTTTAGGAATCAAAGATAATATATACCGTTCCTTTGGTTTGCTTAAGTATGCTAAAATATTATCATACGAGGAATCACTGGAATTGTTATCGATAATAAGATTGGGTCTTGATCTGGATATAATAGAAGGGGTAAAAGATTTTGATTTTTTTGAATTAGTGAATAAAATAAGTAATCCCCGTATTATACTGGATATGGAAATAAGTGATAAAATAACCGATGACCGGATTGATTCAATCAGGGCAGATATGATAAGAAAAAAAATATTGGAGGAAGTTGATTAAATGTTTGAAAGATTTACGGAAAGAGCAAGAAAAGTAGTGGTAAAGGCTCAGGATGAAGCAAGATTTTTAAAACAAAACTATATCGGTACCGAGCACATTCTTCTTGGTCTGATTGATGAGAAGGAAGGAATTGCGGCAAGGGTTTTTTACGAATTGAATGTATCCTTTGATGAAATCAGGGCTGCGGTAAGAGAAGTGGTTACCGAAGGTACCTCCGAGTCGTATGAGCATATTCCTTTTACACCAAGGGCCAAGAAAGTTTTGGAGTTGTCTTTAAGAGAAGCTCTTCAAATGGGACATAATTACATAGGAACAGAGCATATACTGTTAGGACTGCTGAGGGAAGGAGAAGGAGTAGCAGCCAGGGTTTTGAATAGCATGGGGATCACTCTGGATAACGTAAAGGAAAAGGTAAAAGAGCTTTTAAATAAGCAGTCCTATTATTCGGAACCGGAAAAAACTATAGCCGAAAAAAATCAGAAAAAACCGCTTAAGATGCTGGTTCAGTATGGAAAAGATCTGACTTTGTTAGCACAGGAGGGTAAACTGGATCCACTGATTGGAAGAAGAAAAGAAATTGACAGAATAATACAGATACTTTCCAGGAGAACCAAAAACAATCCTATACTTATAGGTGACTCAGGAGTTGGAAAAACTGCAATTGTGGAGGGGCTGGCTCAGTTTATCTGTTGCAAAAAAGTTCCTTCCAATCTTATCGGTAAGAAGATATTTACCCTTGATCTGGGAGCTTTGATTGCTGGTTCCAGATACAGGGGAGATTTTGAGGAAAGGTTAAAAAAAGTACTGGCTGAAATCAAAGATGACGGGGATATTATACTTTTTATCGATGAAGTTCATACCCTGGTAGGTGCCGGTGCCGCCGAAGGGGCTATCGATGCCGCCAGTATATTAAAACCGATGCTGGCCAGGGGAGAGATTCAGGCTATCGGGGCTACTACTGTCAATGAGTATCGTAAATATGTGGAAAAAGATAAAGCGCTTGAGAGGAGATTCCAGCCCATTTTTATAAATGAACCAACAGTATATGAAACCATAGAAATACTAAAAGGCCTTAAAGACAGATATGAGTCGTTTCATGACCTTAATATAACCGAAGACGCAATAGTAGCAGCAGCAAAATTATCACAGCGTTATATCAGTGACAGATTCTTGCCGGATAAAGCTATAGATCTTATAGACGAAGCTGCCTCCCGGGTAAGAGTAAGAACTCTTACTGCTCCTCCCGACTTGAAGGAAATCGAATTAAATATCGAAAAAATTGTCCGGGAAAAGAAAAAAGCTATTGAATCACAGGATTTTGAGAAAGCGGCACAATTGCGTGACAAGGAAAAACAGCTGATAAAAGAAAAAAAAGAGATAGAAGAAATTAATATCAGATCCAAAAAAACGGGGAAAGAAATTGTCAACGAGAGTGAAATAACGGAGGTATTATCCAATTGGACTGGTGTTCCGGTATATAAGCTAACCTCAAGTGAATCATCCAAATTACTCAGGATGGAAGATGAACTACACAAAAGAGTGGTAGGGCAGGATGAGGCTATAAAAACAGTCTCCCAGGCCATAAGACGATCCCGTTCCGGACTTAAGGATCCAAAAAGGCCAATTGGTTCTTTTATGTTTCTGGGGCCTTCCGGAGTAGGAAAAACAGAACTGGCTAAAACCATAGCAGAATTCCTATTTGATAAGGAAGAAGCCTTGATACAGATTGATATGTCTGAATACATGGAGAAGCATTCCGTATCCAAGCTGGTTGGCTCTCCTCCGGGGTACGTAGGTTATGACGAAGGAGGCCAGCTTACCGAGCTGGTAAGGAGGAAACCGTATAGCGTAATACTGCTGGATGAAATAGAGAAGGCACATCCCGATGTATTTAATATACTGCTTCAAATTTTCGAGGATGGTCATCTTACTGATTCCCAGGGTAAAAGAGTGGATTTTAAAAATACGGTAATTATAATGACCTCCAACCTGGGAGCAAGGGAAATACAGAAAAATACTCCCATGGGATTCAAGAAGGTAAATACTGAAGACTTATCCTATGATGAAATAAAAGAAAAAGTAATGAGTGAACTGAAACAAACTTTTAGACCGGAATTCCTGAACAGAGTCGATGAGGTTACAGTATTTCATAAATTACAAAAACAGCAGATTTATAGTATCATGGATCTTATGATGTCCAGGGTGCAACAGCAGCTTGAACTCCAGGGCATTATTATAGAACTTAAGAAAAGTGCAAAAGATTTACTTCTGGAAAAGGGTTATGATCCGGCAATGGGTGCCCGACCTATGAGGAGATGCATTCAGAATCTGATAGAAGATCCTCTTTCCGAGAAATTGATAAGTGGTGAAATAAAATCGGGCCAGAAGGTAGAAATAAGTGCCAGGGATAAGAAAATGCACTTTGACATCAAGAAATCAAGTCGGGGAAGTGTATTAAAAGTTTAATATTACAGGATCAATGAATAAAAAAAATGAAGAATTATTGTTAATAGATTGTCTGAAAAAAATAGCTCCCGGTACCGAACTCAGATTGGGCATAGAATATATACTGCAGGGGAGAACCGGCGGTCTGATTGTAGTAGGAGATTCGGAGGAGGTACTGAAGCTGGTAAACGGCGGATTTTATATAGGATGCAGTTTTACCCCTACAAAATTTTATGAGTTGGCTAAAATGGATGGGGCTATTATATTAAGTTCTGACAGCAAGCGAATTTTATATGCCAATACACATCTCTTCCCAAATCCCAGTATTAAAACCTCCGAAACCGGAACCAGGCACCGGACTGCAGAAAGAGTAGCCAAACAAACCAATACTCTGGTTATTTCTATTTCCATGAAAAGAGATGTAGTTACCATTTATAAAGGTGATATAAGATATATGCTGGAAGAGCCGAGAGTAATTCTGTCCAAAGCAAATCAGGCACTGCAAACACTTGAGAAATACAAGGAAGGACTGGATGAACTTACTTTTAACCTCACCGTAAGAGAGCTGGAAAATGTGGTAACCCTTTTTGATGTAGCCAGCATACTGCAGAGATCAAGCATCGTGCAGAGAACGGAAAAAGAAGTTAAAAAATATATATATGAGTTAGGAGTGGAGGGCAGACTTCTAAATATGCAGGTAGAAGAATTAATGGCCAATGTAGTAAATGACTGCCTGAACGTTATAGGTGATTATATACATCCGGATATTATTGCCGATCCATTTGAAATAAAAGATAAAATGAATTCATTGGGCGAGAAAGAATTGCTGGAGCTGGGGAATATTGCCAGAATTCTGGGTTATGAGGTGGAAGGTAGTTTAAGGGAATTTGCCATGAATCCGAGAGGCTTGAGAATTATTACGGAAGTAAGAAGGCTGCCTCAACCGGTTATCATCAGTTTGATTGATAAGTTTGGCAGTTTAAAAAATATTCTAAATGCTAGTATAGAAGAATTATCCGAAGTTGCTGGAATGGGGAAAAATAAAGCCAGATCTTTATACGACAGGCTGAAGAAATTTTCGGAATATTATTTATATAATGAACCGTATAATAGAAAAGGAGGGATAATTCCAAAGATTAAAATATAGCATAATTGGAATATTGTTTTAGTTTTATTAAATTTTCTCTATATTAAAGCAGCTTCTCAAAAAACTAGTGATGATAACTTATGAATGCAGCGATAATTACAGCAGCCGGAAAAGGTACAAGGTTAAAAGGCAATGTCAGCAAGCAGTTTATGAACATTTATGGAAAACCAATATTGGCTCATACTATAGCTGCTTTTCAAAATTCATCGAAGACAAAAGAAATCTACATTTCGGTTCCTCAGGATTATCTGGAGTTATGCCATAAAGACATAATTAAAAAATACTCGTTTAATAAAGTAAAAAAACTGGTGATAGGCGGTAAAAACAGGCAGGAATCCGTTTATAATGCCTTAAGGGAATTGCCTTCTTCTACCAACGTAGTGTCTATACATGACGGAGTAAGACCTCTGGTTACTTCGGAAGAAATCGATCTTCTAATAAATATTTTGATAAGGGAAAACAAAAGAGATCCCAAAATCAGGGGAGTTATAATGGCAGCGCCGGTAATGGAAACGGTAAAGGTAACCGATAGAGACATCGTAAGTAAAACTATTCCCCGTGATACAGTCTGGCATGCCCAGACTCCTCAGACTTTTTTTTATGAAGATATTTTAAAAGCTCACCGTAAAGCAATAAAAGATAGTTTTATCGGTACCGATGATGCTTCTCTGCTGGAGAGGATGAATGGGAAGGTTTATGTGGTAAGAGGAAGACATGAGAATATAAAGATTACCACTCCTCTTGATTTATTTCTGGCAGAACTGATTATGACCAGGAATATCAGGAGATAACCAAATGATAGGAATCACCAAAGGGCAAGTTGATTATTTATGAGAGTTGGATTAGGATTCGATGTCCACCGTTTTAAGGTGGGCAGGAAGCTAATACTGGGTGGAGTAAATATAGATTATTCCCAGGGGCTGGCTGGCCATTCCGATGCTGATGTCCTGATACATGCAGTAATGGATGCCATTCTGGGGGCCTGCGGCCTTCGGGATATAGGAATTCATTTTCCGGATAATGATATCCGGTATAAAGATATATCCAGCCTGGTTCTACTGGAAGAGGTAAGAAGAAAGATGGAAGATAAAAATTTTAGTATTGTAAATATCGATGCCGTTCTGATAATACAGAAGCCGAGAGTTTCCAAATATATTCCGGAAATGAAAAAGAATATAGCGGAGATCTTAAAGATAAACGAAGATAATATAAACATAAAAGCAACTACCGCTGAAGGCCTTGGATTTTGTGGACGAGAAGAAGGAATTGTTGCGCAGTGCGTGGTTTTGTTGAAATAGGGTTCTTCTAAAATTATGAGCAAGGATTTATATAATTTTATGCGAGTTTCATATCGATATTTTATTTTAAACAGGTAAAAATTATGGATTGAAAATAACGGAGTGAAAATGGTACCGCGTTTTAGATTTGCGCCTTCTCCTACCGGAGGGCTGCATATAGGAACAGCAAGAACTGCACTGTTTAACTGGCTGGCAGCCAGGAGTATGAGAGGGAAATTTATTTTAAGAATTGAAAATACTGATATAACGAGATCCAGCAGTATTTATGAAAAATCAATAATGAAGGACCTGGAGTGGCTTGGTCTGGATTGGGATGAATTCTACAGACAGAGTGAAAGGATTGAAATTTACCAGGAGTATGCCCGTATGCTGCTTAAGCAGAACAAAGCTTACCGGTGCTTCTGTACCCCCCGGAGGCTGGAAAAACTTAAAGCAGATCAATATGCTGCCGGAAAGATGTCAAAATACGACAACCGGTGCAGGAAATTGAGCAGCGCCGAAATTGATAAGAATTTAAAAGAAGGAAAACTGTTTGCCTTGAGATTCAAAGTGGAAGGTAACAGAGAAATTATTTTTAATGATTTGATAAGAGGAGAAATTACTTTTAAATCCAACGTTATAGGAGATTTTATAATTATTAAATCCGATGGTACTCCATCCTATAACTTTGCGGTGGTAGTGGATGACGGCCATATGAAGATAACCCATGTTCTGAGGGGTGAAGATCATCTAACCAATACCGCAAGGCAAATTTTGTTATTTGAAAGTCTTGGATTTGAATTGCCCTTTTTTGCACACCTATCCATGATACTGGGGGAGGATGGTTCCAAGTTAAGCAAAAGACATGGAGCTACTACCATTTCTCAATTTAGGGTTGAGGGATATCTGCCGGAAGCCGTTGCCAATTATCTTTCCATACTTTCGTGGTCACCCAGGGATAATGAGGAGATATTCGGTTTGAAAGATATCCTGGATAAATTTAAGATATCCCATATTTCAAAAAGTCCAGCCGTATTTGATATGAACAAATTAAAATGGATAAACGGTATTTATATCAGGAGAAAAACAGTAAAGGAATTAGCCCTGCTTTGTATACCTTATTTAATCAAAGAAAAAATAATAGATAAAAAGGATATGGAAAATAAAAAAGTTATGGATAAGGTTTTAAAAGGAGCACAAGCCTTCCAGGATAACTTGAAGGTTTTAAGCGATTTCCCTTTTTATATAAAGGATTTTTTAAGTGGGAGAGTCACCGGTTACAGCAAGGAAGCACGGGAAATTTTAAAATTAGCCAGCTCTGGTGTGGTACTGCAGAATTTTCTTGAAGAGATGGAGAGAGAGTGGAAATCTTTTGACAATAATCCGGATATAGATTTAAATGAAGAGCAGAGCAGGAAATTGATTAATTCGGTGGGAGAAAATCTTAAAGATTTAAAAATTAAAGGCAAATTATTATATATGCCCATCAGGGCCTCCATTACCGGTAAAACGCACGGCCCGGAACTGCCCGCAGTTATTTCCATACTGGGTTTAAAAAATTGTATACAAAGAGTTAAACAAACTTTAGAATATATAAAAAATGATAATAAATAAATAAATAACAGGATGGTGTTATGGGACTGATAGCAGAATTAAAAAGTCTGGTAAGAGCGGCAAAAGAAAGAGATCCAGCGGCAATAAGCACCACAGAGATTTTATTTACTTATTCGGGAGTACATGCAGTTATAAACCATAGAATTGCCCACTGGCTCCATAAACACAGGATTCCTTTTATTCCCCGGTGGATATCTCAATGCAGCCGGTTCTTTACCGGAATCGAAATCCATCCAGGGGCAAAAATAGGAAAGGGGATTTTTATAGATCATGGTATGGCTGTAGTAATCGGAGAGACTTCTGAAATTGGCGATGAGGTAACTATATATCAGGGTGTAACCCTGGGTGGTACCGGAAAGGAAAAAGGCAAGCGCCATCCTACCATTGGGAATAATGTGGTTATATCCGCCGGGGCAAAAGTACTTGGCTCTATCGATATAGGGAATGACGTGATTATTGGTGCGGGAGCGGTAGTGGTCAAATCTGTTCCCGATAAATGTACAGTAGTGGGGGTTCCGGGAAGAATCGTAAAAATCGGAGGCGAAAGAGTTTTATCTGATGAGTTTCACAGAATGAACCTGCCCGACCCGGTTAGTGAAATTTTAAGTGACTGCTGTGCCAGGATAGATTTTCTGGAAAAAGAGCTGGAAAAAATTAAAAAGAAAAATAAGTAGTATCCTCGCAGCCGGAGAGTTCCGGTAGTAAAATCTGTAAAATCAAATACAATCTTAAAACAGGAAGGATACTGGTGAGTTTAAAGGTATACAATACTCTGCACCGCAAGAAGGAATTATTCGAACCCCTAAATGAAGACAGGGTTAGAATGTATGTATGCGGTCCCACTGTTTATAACTACATATCCGTAGGCAATGCCAGACCCATTGTGGTTTTTAATATGATACGCAATTATCTTCAGTATCTGGGCTACCGGGTGGAATATGTTCAGAACATTACCGATATCGAAGACAAGATAATAAAAAAAGCACAGGAAGAAAAAGTCGATTACAAAGTGATAACCGACAGATATATAAAAGCCTTCCGGGAGGATTTGAAAAACCTGGAAGTGGGTGAATTCAGTAAGATGCCTCTGGCTACGGAGATGATTACCGAAATAATAAATATTATAGAAAGAATTATTGAAAATGGTTATGGCTATGTAATTGACGGCAATGTTTATTTTGAAGTAAGCAAATTCCCCGCATACGGGAAACTATCCGGGCAGGATATAGATGAGATGAAAAATGCCGAAGAAGATAACTTTGTTAAGAAAAATAAAATCGATTTTGCTTTGTGGAAAAAGGCCAGGGAAGGAGAGCCGTCCTGGGACAGCCCTTGGGGAAGGGGAAGACCGGGCTGGCATATCGAATGTTCTGCAATGTCGGTGGCCCTTCTGGACCGGAATATCGATATTCACGGCGGGGGTATAGATTTGATATTTCCTCACCATGAAAACGAAATTGCACAGTCGGAAGCAGCCTTTCCGGATAAGGGCGATTTTGTAAAATACTGGATGCACAATGGCATGATTGAGGTAAAAGAAGAAAAGATGTCAAAATCACTGGGCCTTGAGGAAAACTGGATATTAAAAAATCTACTTAAGGTTTATTCTGCCAATGTTATAAAAATGTATACTCTTTCCACTCATTACCGCAGTCCGCTGGAGTTTAGTATGGAAAAACTGGAGGAGGCTGGTAGAGCCTTGGAGAAAATTACCAATACTTTAAAAAATATTGAATTTTTAGTGCAGCAGAAGCAGGCCGAATATTTACCGGCAGTGGAAAAGGGAAAGAGAGATTCCAGCCGGGTGGGATCAAAATTGGAATCACTTACTGTAAAACTTGAAAGCAGTTTTAAGGAATCCATGAGTGACGACTTCAATTCAGCCAAAGCCATAGGGAATATCTTTGAATTTATAAAAAATATAAACGGTATAATACAAAAACCGGATTTTAAAATCCGGCCATCCATTAAAAAAAGTTTGAGCGGAGCATACGGTAAAATTAAAGAGCTGGGAATGGTTCTGGGAATAGATTTTGCCGGAGAAGTTTCCGGATTATCGAAAGATATAGAGAGCAGGATGGAAATAACCGAAGAAGAAATAAAAAAACTGGTAGCGGAAAGAGAGGCTGCCAGGAAGAACGGATATTTCCAGAAGGCAGATGAAATCAGGAGTTATCTGCAGGACAAGGGTATTATACTGAAAGACAGAAAAGAAGGCACCATCTGGGAGCTAAAGCGTTAATTCCTTTACCTTCAGTCTTTTAAGAAGAAATTTTTTAATTATCAACAGTGATATTTCTTACACCTCTTCATATTCAAACAGTTTTATCTTTAAAAAATAAAGATAAATAGATATTATAATTGTAAAAATAATCTTATGTGATTCTTTGATTTATTGCGGGTAAAAATTAAAAAATATGGCAATGGACAAAAATATAAATTATGAATATATATCGGGAGTGAACCCTGTTCATTCCCTGATTACTTCAAATGCAGGCAGGAGGAAAATATATAAAATTATGGTCGACCAGCGGAGAAAGAAAGATTCAAGAATACATAAAATAATTAGGGAAGCAGAAAAGAAGAGTATTAATATAGTAGAAATGGAGCCTGCCAAATTTGACAACATTTTCATTAAAGACATTAAATCTCAGGGTATATATGCTATGGTGTCATCCTATAATTATGCGGAACTGGATAATTACTTGAATGAGGAAATGACCGGAGAAAGGGAGAGTAAAAAAAGGTTAATTATTCTCGATGGTGTAACCGATGTAGGTAACTTTGGTTCAATAATAAGGAACTGCAATGCTTTTGGCTTTGAAGGGATAGTGATAGCCAAAAGAAGAAGCGTGGCTGTAAATGATAGAGTCAGCAGAATTTCAGCCGGAGCCCTTGAAGAAATAAGGATATTCAGGGTAGTAAATATTATTAGAACTATAAAAGAATTAAAAAAGAGGGGATTCTGGATCTATGGGACTACGCTGGATATAATCCCGGAAGTTAAATATCTGGATGAGGTTAACTTTACCTTTCCCATGGCTCTTGTTCTTGGAAGTGAAGATAAAGGAATAAGTAGATTGGTCGGCAGCAATTGTGATATTATGATTTCTATAAAGCTGGGCGGCAGAATGCAGTCATTAAATGTTTCGGTTGCCAGCGGAATTATTTTATATAAGGTGCAGGAACAAATTGAAAAAGCAGGCTGATACTGAAAATTTAATAATAGTGGACGGACACAATTTCATATTTAATTTTTTCAAAGCCGGTAAATTAAGCATAGAAAAAATAGAATATTTAAAGGAAAAATTGATAGCAGATCTCATCTGGTATAAAAACCAGAAAAACTGCGATATAATGGTTGTTTTCGATGCCAGAAACAGTAATAACCTGGAGAGGGAGAGCCGGATTGTGGACGGCGTAAGAGTCATTCATTCCAGAAGGAATGAGTCTGCTGACGACATTATCGAAGAATTGGCTGGTATGGAAACGGGATATAGAAGGATTTTTGTGGTTACATCCGATTATCTGCAGCAGAAAGTGGTTTTCAGAAAAAACGTTTACCGAAAATCCAGCAGGGAATTTAATCTGGAACTCAGAGATTTTAAAAGAAAAACAAGAGAAGACATTAGTGATTCCAGGAAAGACTCCAATAGACAGTTTCGTTCCCTGGAAAAGAGACTAAGCAGCGGTGCCAGAAAAAAACTTTCGGAACTACGTAAGAAGTAATGACAAATGGCCATCCGGATTAAATTATTTTCATTTCTTATAATAATTCTTGCCGGTTTCCTTATGGGCTGCGGCCTTTTTTATGATTATAATACTGCAGGTAACAGTGGTGAAAATATCGGCAGCAGCAGCGAAATCAGCAGGGATAACCGCGGTAATGTTTATGTGGTAAAAGAAGTGGTAGATGGAGATACTCTGATTCTTACCAATAATAGCAGGGTAAGGCTGGTTGGAATTAATACTCCCGAATATGGAATGTATTTTTTCGAAGAAGCCAGGGAAGCTTTGCAGACAATGGTTTTGGGCAGGGAAGTAATTCTGGAAAAAGATATATCCGAGACGGACAAATATGGCAGGCTTTTAAGATACGTATATGTAAACAATCTATTTATAAATCTGGAGATGGTAAAGAGGGGATTTGCTAATGCGTACACCTACCCGCCCGATATAAAATATACCGAAAAATTTCTGGAAGCAGAGCGTTATGCCAGGGGAAATAACCTGGGCTTGTGGCAGATATCAGAAATAAATAAGGTAAAAGTCGAGATTAATTACGATGCCCTGGGAAATGACAACACTAATTTGAATGATGAATATGTAATAATAAAAAATACGGGAACTAGCTCGGTTAATACTTACGGCTGGACCATCAAGGATAGTGGTACCAATATCTATAAATTCGGAAGGTATTCTTTTGGACCGGGTGCCGCTATTTATCTTTTTACCGGAAAGGGCCAGGATAAGGAAGGCAAATTTTACTGGGACAGTTCCGGACCGATATGGAACAATGATCATGACACTCTTTATCTTAGGGACAGGGAAGGCCTGCTTATGGAAATTTATAATTATTAATGACCCATTTCTTCTTCAATAAAGTGAGTATGGATATTGCCAGCCAGGAAGTTTTTGCTCTGTATGATCTTTTTATAAAAGGGTATGGTGGTTTTAATTCCCTCTATTTTAAATTCGTCCAGAGCCCGCTGTGATTTTAAAATTGCTTCTTCCCGACTGCTGTCCCATACTACCAGTTTTGCTATCAGGGAATCATAAAAGGGAGAAATTTCGCAGCCGGGGTGTACGAAAGTGTCTACTCTTATGCCCGGTCCCCCCGGGAAAAAAATATCGGTTATCCTTCCGGGACAGGGCCTAAAATCATTATCGGGATCTTCGGCGTTAATTCTGAATTCTATGGAATGGCCCCGGGGATTATAATTTTCGTTTAACTGGTTGGTTTTTTGACCGGAGGCTATCTTTATCTGTTCTTTTACCAGATCGATTCCGGTTACTATTTCTGTTACCGGATGCTCCACCTGAATCCGGGTATTTATTTCAATAAAATAAAAATTTTCCGGTCCATCCAGCAGGAATTCTATAGTTCCAAGATTTTTATAATTTATGGCCCTGGCTGCCCTTACCGCAAATTCACGTATCAGTCTGCTGGTTTTTAGAGGCAAATTAACTGCGGGAGCTTCCTCGATAAGTTTCTGATGCCTTCTCTGAATGGAACATTCCCTTTCTCCCACGCATACGGTATTGCCGTAATTATCTGCGATGATCTGAAATTCAATATGCCTTGGTTTTGGAATATATTTCTCTATATAGACTTCACCGTTTCCGAAGGAAGATTGGGACTCTGATTTTGCCAGAGGAAAATAGGTTACCAGATCTTTTTTATTACTGCAGATTCTCATCCCTTTTCCGCCGCCGCCGAAGGATGCCTTTATGATAACAGGGTAGCCCAGACGTTTTCCTAATTTTAAGGCTTTCTTTATGTTTCCTACATTACCCGACGAACCGGGTATGACCGGTATTTTATTTTGCTGCATTACTTCTATAGCTTTCGATTTATTTCCTGCCAGAGAGATGGCTTCGGCTGGAGGTCCTATAAAGACCAGGCTGTTTTGCTGGCAGGCATCTACGAATTTAGGATTCTCCGCCAGAAATCCGTAACCGGGATGAATGGCATCACATCCGGTTATCTGGGCGGCGGAAATAATATTGTCTATATTGAGGTAGCTTTTTGTGGGAGGAGGGGGTCCGATACAGATACTTTTATCCGAAAGTCTGGTATGAATGGAATCTTTATCTGCGGTTGAATATACCGAAACACTTTCGATACCCAGCTCCCTGCAGGCTCTTATTATTCTTACTGCGATCTCTCCTCTGTTTGCTATAAGTATTCTTTTAAACATAAGATTATTCCCGGTCTTTTTTTATAACCATTAATGTCTGATCGAATTCCACAGCTTCTTCATTGGATACAAGTATATCCGTTATCTTGCCGTCATATTCCGAATTAATTTTATTCATAAGTTTCATAGCTTCTATTATGCACAGAGTGTCTCCTTTTTTGACTTTATCACCGGTATTTACGAATGGAGGGCTGTCCGGGCCGGAAGAAGAATAAAATATACCTACAATGGGAGATTTGATTTCAATTAAATCTTCGGATTTTTTTTCCTGGGGTTCGGGTGTCTTTTCCTTTATAGTACTTTGTTCTGCCGGTTTGTATTTGGGATTGTTTATGGAAATTTTAACTCCTTCTACTTCCAGTTTAATTTCCTCTACATTGCTGTTTTCAACCAGATTGGTTATTTCTCTCAGCTTTTTAATATCAAGATTCTCCAATTTTGCAATGGCGCCGGTTTTGCTTCCTTTGAAAGTAAGATTTTCTATAACCAGTTCGGAATCTTTTACTGCTCCGGATTTTTTTAAACCCGCCTTTTTTTTCTCAAGGAATTTTCTGGTTTTTTCGGGATAAAAACAGTAATTTAGTATATCTTCTTCCTTATCCGAAAAGTTTATCAGCTCGTTTTTACATTGCTGGTAAATGTCCTCAACTTCCATACTGGCTTTAACCTGGTCTTCGGTCGAGGTACTTTCTAATTTTTCAATAATTTTTTTGTCCACTTTTCCGGGAAGTTTTCCAAAATATCCCCATATTAGCTTCTTTATCTCATCACACAATATATCCCATCTGGAATCGGAGATAACCGCATTAAGTATGGCCTGACTCCCTATAATCTGGCCTATGGGAGTGGCCAGTGTAGGGCTGCCTATCTCCTTTTTTATTTTGAAAACTTCTTCCAGAACGGAATCAATGGCTTCCGTTTCGCCGATTTCGGCCAGCTGACGATTGATACTTGAAATAAGCCATTTTGGAAGAAGATTTTTATTGCTGAGAATGAAATTGGAAGAAAATAAATCCTGTTTTATAAATGGATAGATATATCTTTTTATGATATCGCTTAACTGAATTAATTTTGAGTAGTCCAGATTATGAGAAATATCCGTATCCTTAAGACTGGAGATATAGGAGAATACGGTATGATTATAATCACTGTAGGATGATGGGGAAAAACTCAAATCTATACCCTGACAGCCGTTCCGGCAGGCTTCAAAATAATTCAGTATTTGAAGGCCCCTTAAATTCGATGCGCTGAAAAATTTGGGAATATCGACCTCACTGCTCAGGCTGGCAAAAAGTTCCCCTGCTTTTTTGGGAATTATGGTTGATTCCACATCTTTTATACATATACTGCTGCAGCCGTATTTTTCCAGATCTTTTGCCGTTTTTATATAAAAACTTATATCCTGAAAATTATCGTATATAATAGTGCCTTGACAGGAGGCTCCATTTTCTACTACTGTGGATATGGTATATTTAAGATTATTCAGGTCGTTTAAGGAGTCGTATACTCTAAAAATACTGATACCGTTTTTTATACACTGCCTTACAAATCTTTTAATAATATCATCCGAGTAAACTTCAAGCCCGCCCAGGTTCCTTGCCCCCATCAGTATCTGAAGCGGAACAGAAGGAACTTTATTTTTAATGTAAGATGCCAGCCCCAGAGGGGTCAGATTAAAATTACTTTCCAGAATTTTTTCAAAACTCGAACCCCCTAACATTTCCAGGCTGTCATATTTTATATCATTGAAATGATTCAAAATCATATCGAATGTCTCGATGTTTATCTGCTGTATGTCTGTGTTTTGAAATATTTCTCTTAAGGTAATGTCATTTATTTTTATTTTTCTCATTTTTTGATTTTGTTTAAATTTACAATAATTGCTGCAGCAATTATTTTTAATAAATCTATTATCAGAAATGGCCGGGTACCCAGTTCCCAGGTTTTAATAAGTGCAGCCGAAATCGAATAGGTGCCGGATATACTATAAAAATAACTGAACAGGTGAATAAATCCAAAAAGATGGATAAGTATTACACCGGTAATGCAGGAAACAAGGCAGATAAATAATTTACTTAAGGAATTGGTAGTTTTTTTTACCGAATTTTCATATATATATCCGGTGGTAAAAGCAGCGGCCATAAATCCAATTATATACCCACCAGTAGGTCCGGGCAGGGCAGTTATACCATTTTTAAATCCGCTGAAAACAGGGAGACCCATAAGGCCCATAAGTATATAAAATACCTGACTGGTAAAAGCCCACCTGCTGCCCAGAAAGAGTCCGGAAAGCAATACGGTTAATACCTGTATGGTTATGGGAATGGGGGTAAAAGGCAAGTATATAAATGAGTTGGCGGAAATTGCCATAAGAATGGCAAAAATCAGGGAGAATATCAGGTTAGTGGTAAGATTAGAGGTAATGCCACCAACGGGGTAACTTTCTCTAATTCCTGCTTTTTCAATATTTAATTTGCTGTTCATAATAATTTTCCGGAAAAATAGATTTTTAAAATTTTGCATAAAAGAATATTAGAACATTAAGCTGTAAAGTTCTCTGGTTAAGACGCTTCAGTATATATAAAGTTTCATTGCAATGGATTAGCCCGGCACCGGTTTAATTCAAAATAGTGAAACTATTGAGTTATACCCCCGTCTTTCTTTAAAACAGTTTTAAATTACTAATAATCGGGAGATTTATGAGGTATCTTTTAACCGAAGAACAGCAGATGATCGTGGATATCTGCCGGCAGATAGTAAAAGAAAGAATTGTTCCGGTAAGAGCGGAACTGGATGAGAAGGGAATATTTCCCTGGGAGATAATAAAAGAGATAGCCGGCAGTGATCTTTTCCGGTTATTTGTTCCCGAAGAATATGAAGGTATGGGTACCGGTATTTTCGAGGTTTGCCTGGCTACCGAGGAGTTAAGCAGGGGCGATTTAAGTGTAGCCACTTCTTTTGCGGCATCCGGCCTCGGTCTTATACCCATACTTATTGCCGGAAACGATGACCAAAAAAAGAAATTCCTGCCCCAGCTGGCAAGCGGCAGCAAACTGGCCGCTTTTGGGTTAACCGAAGCGGAAGCAGGGAGTGATGCCGGTGGCATCAAAACTACTGCAAAAAGAGACGGCGATCATTATATTTTAAATGGAACCAAGCAGTGGATAACCAATGGCGGTGAAGCAGATATTTACACCATATTTGCTATGACCAACCCTGACAAGGGAATAAGGGGAGCAAGTGCCATTATTGTGGAAAAAGGAACCCCCGGATTCGAATTTGGAAAGAAAGAGGATAAACTCGGTATACGGGCTTCGGCTACCAGGGAGCTTGTATTTACCGACTGCAAAGTTCCTGCAGAAAATCTACTGAGTCGCGAAGGAATGGGTTTTATTATAGCTATGAAAACCTTTGATCAATCCAGACCGGCGGTGGGAGCCCAGGCAGTGGGAGTTGCCCAGGGAGCACTGGAAGAGGCTCTGAATTATTCCAGGATAAGAAAACAATTTGGCACGGCCATATCTTCTTTCCAGGCTGTTCAGCATATGCTTGCCGATATGGCTACTGGTGTTGAGGCAGCCAGGGCATTGGTATATTATACGGCAAGGGTAATTGACAGCGGTGAAAAAAATATTACCCGTCTTTCTTCCATGTCCAAGCTTTTCGCATCGGATATGGCCATGAAGGTTACCATTGATGCGGTTCAGATACTGGGTGGTTATGGGTTTATGAAGGAGTATCCCCTGGAAAAGATGATGAGAGATGTGAAAATAACCCAGATTTATGAGGGAACCAATCAAATAATGAGAAATGTAATTGCCCTGGATATGATAAAAAGGGGAGTGCTCTAAAAGATTTGAAGGCAGGGTCATAAAATCCGTACTTATATAAATCTTTCTATAGATATTTTTTTATTTATTTGGGCTGTAGTTATAAGTATATGAGCTGTAATTAAAAGAGGTAGTATTTAAAAATAGGTTAAATAGGTTAGGATGATTAAAATAAAGATTGCGGTCTGCATAAAACAGGTGCCAGGCACCACTGAAATTAAAATAGATCCGGAAACCAATACTTTGGTCAGAGAGGGAATAGAAAATATAATAAATCCTTTCGATTCTTATGCCGTGGAGGAAGCAGTAAGGATAAAGGAAAGATTCGAGGCTGGAAATGTAGAGGTAATCGCTCTTACCATGGGACCTCCTCAATCCGCAGAGATATTAAAGGAAGCTATATCGGTAGGAGTGGACAGTACCCTGCTTCTTTCAGACAGGGCATTTGCCGGTGCAGATACCTGGGCCACTGCCACTACTCTGGTCAGAGCCATAAATAAGATAGGGGACTGCAGGCTGATTATACTGGGTAAGCAAACCCTGGATGGAGATACCGGCCAGGTTGGGCCGGAACTGGCACAAAAAATGAACATACCTTTCATAGGCTATGTAAGCAGCATTTCCGAAATTAGTAAAAATAAAATGAAGGTCAAGAGGCTCATGGAGGATAGATACGAAACTTTTGAGATAAATCTTCCGGCAGCCATGTCAGTGGTAAAGGATATAAATATTCCCAGAGTTCCGTCACTTCGGGGAAAGATGAAAGCCAAGAATGCGGTTATACCGATATGGGATGTAAAAAAACTGGAAGCGGATGAAAAAGAGGTGGGTCTTTCCGGCTCTTATACCCAGGTGGTAAAAATTTTTACTCCTCAGATAAAGCATGAAACCATGATGATCGAAGGAACCGTAGAGGAGCAGGTGGAGAAGCTGCACAAGGTATTAAAAGAATTAAATGTGGCGTGAGTAAAGGAGCTGATATTTTTTGGAAATTAAAGTAAACCCAAAAACCTGTAACGGGTGCAGTCTCTGTAGGAAAGTATGTCTTTACGACGCCATAGATATAGTTAACGGAAAGGCAGTAATTAATGAAAACTGCGTGTTCTGCGGAGCCTGTATAGAAGCATGTAAATTTAATTCCATAGAAATTACCGGCCTTACTGAAGAGAAGAAAGATTTTTCCGATTACAACGGGGTGTGCGTATACCTTGAAGCAAACGGTAATATCATGGCTGATGTCGGATTCGAACTGGTAAGTGAGGGTAGAAAATTAGCTGACAGACTTGGGGTTAAACTTTCTGCAGTAGCTGTAGGAAGCGGCATTAAAGAAAGTGCAGTGGAAGCTTTTCAGTACGGCCTGAACAAATTATATTTAGTAGACAGCCCTGTTTTCTCTAATAATCTTGATGATATTTTTGCTAAAATTCTGGTTCAGTTGATAACCAAATACAAGCCGGAGATATTTCTGGCAGGAGCTACCTGGTTTGGAAGAACCCTGATTCCCAGGGTTGCCGCCATACTAAAGAC
The DNA here is from genome assembly GCA_964610315.1 of uncultured Actinomycetota bacterium. GTDB lineage: Bacteria > Actinomycetota > Humimicrobiia > Humimicrobiales > Humimicrobiaceae > JAQVEM01. The sequence continues at coordinate 73,462 of CAZSVM010000002.1, read as the reverse complement.
AGGGCTCACTGCAGATTGTACCGGACTTGAAATTGACGATGAGAGGAAAATACTTCTTCAAACCAGGCCCACTTTTGGAGGCAATATCCTGGCCACTATCATTACCAGAAATGCCAGGCCGCAGATGGCTACGGTAAGACCTCATGTTATGGAAGAGAAAAAAATTACCGAAGATAAACAGGATTATGAAGATAAAATTGAGTATATAAAAATCGATGAATCCAGATTCAAAACCAGATATAAATTGCTTGATGTCGACAGAGAACTTGATGAAAAGATAAACATCACTGATTACGATGTAATTGTATCTGGCGGAAGAGGACTGGGCGGAAGTGAGAAATTTCCGATGCTTAAAGAGCTCGCCGATCTTCTAGGTGGGGTGGTTGGAGCGTCAAGAGCTGCGGTAGACTCGGGGTGGATATCCTATCCTCATCAGGTGGGACAGACCGGAAAGACGGTCAATCCCAAGATATATATTGCCTGTGGTATATCCGGAGCAATTCAGCACCTTGCCGGAATGCAGACCTCGGATATTATTATTGCCATAAACAAGGACCCCGCTGCTCCCATCTTTAAGGTAGCTAACTATGGGATAGTGGGGGATTTATTCGAAGTAGTGCCTACGCTGATAAAGAGATTGAAAAATGGCAAACCTATGGTTTAGGGGAGGCTTACCATTTTTTAATCTGCCTTTTCCGATCCACCAGGATCTTTATTAACTTTTTCAGAAATTATCTTGTAGCCGGGTGTACTGATTATTACTTCAAAAACTTTAGCGTCTATATTTGTCCTGTAAATACTGTTAGGATTTTCTCCAAAATGCTCGGGTAATAAGCTATCAGGTGCATTATTATTATCAAAATGTATGGTTTTAGTTTCACCGTTCTTTAAAGTGAAGCTTTTTAACTTTACAATATAACCTTCTTTTTTATTGATAACGTTATCAGTAACAGTATAATAAACTACAAAATCAGCTAAATCTTTTCCGGTTATATTCTTCAAAGTAATTTCGAGATGGTCATCTACAGCTTTTTTTGTAGCAGGGTCATAATTATTTTCAACCAGCAATGATGTTATCTGGAAACCTTCTTGAGTAGAATTACCGGTAAAAGGATTTTCTGCAAAAACCGGGTCTTTATCATTTAGATCATCCACACCATCACCATCCGTATCCTTATTAAAAGGATTTGTCCCCAGTGTTTTTTCTGCTATATCCGGTAAACCATCGCCATCGGTATCAGCAAGATTTGATTCCAGGGTTTTTGAAGTCTCATTTGTTGCGGATTCATTTTTTGCAGCAGTTGCAGTTGTACTTTCAGAATTTGCTGCTTGCGTATAGCTGCTTTGAGACTCATCGGCAGTATTGCCAGGCTCACCGGTATTTACATTAGTATTTGCAGCAGTCTTTTTACCTATACCTATATTTAGCATAACAGAGATAAGTGCAATAACTACAACAACCATTATGAATCCAATAATTACATATTTTATTTTCATTTTAACCCTCCAGTAAATTAAAATTCTTTTTTGATAAAACTGCATATTGAAATATCATTGCTGCAATTAAATATCCAAATTGCCATGATATATCCTTCCATTTGTCATGAAAAATTATTTTAAAATTTTTACTGTTATATTCCTCCTTGATACCAAGTAGTGCAAAACTTGCACGTTCATAGTGTTTTGTTATGGAGCTTTCTTCTATTGCATTCCTGGTAGTCTCGTAGGTGCTGAATTTTGCCAGTATCTCTTTTTCCTGAGATCTGGATATGTGCATGCTCTGAAAGAAACCGCCTGGAATTTGATTATCGGGATCCATGGTATCTCCAATTTGAGGTATTATCAGGACAAAAATCAACCATATTACAAAAATAATTATAAGTGCATTGGGGAGCAACTTCACACTTATGGTTAATACAGATGATAAACAGTAAAAAAACAGCATGTACAGATAAGATAGGAAAAGAGTAAGCAATAGTTTTAAGAATTCTATAGGCAGAAACATTACTTTCCCTAGACCCCAGGTAATAAGAAAAATAAAAATACTATCTATTAATAAAACTGTCAAAATAAGAAGACTATTACCGGCAATTTTACCCGAAATTACAGTTGACCTTTTAATAGGTCTGCTTAAAATTAGCTGTAGTGTTTTTTTACCTTTTTCTTTTGCAATACTCGAATATCCTAAAATTATTCCTAATACTGCGCCGATTATCTCAAGATAATCCATCACACCTCTAAGCATTGTTAGTGGATAAAATTCTGGCGCAGGCGGTATTTCTGCAGATTTACCTGCATCTTTTAATAACTGGACAGAAATATTGTAATCCTTAGCCTTGTTTTGAAAATCAAAAGAAGCAACTGTAATTGAAATAACTGTTAATAAAATTAAAAAAATAGCGAGTATCAAAAACAATTTATTTTTTACTGCATCCAGATATTCTTTTTTAGCAATTGTTATTATCGGATTCATGTATTTATTCCTGTATCCCTTCCTCGCAACTATTGAATTTATTTATTGCATAAATACTGCCAAACATCGAAATACCAAGATAAGAAAACATTACAACCAACCCGCTTATATTTTGTAATTTAGATTGTATAATACTGGTTGTATTTATAGGTGAATTTGTCTCCAGTAAAATACCACCAATTTCCTTATAACTTTCGGAAATAGAAAACGGCCTGACTATAATTTGTATTATATGGAAAAAATTACCTTGTGGAGTAACAGTCTGAATATTTGTTGGATTAAGCAAAGCAGTAGGTACAAGTGCCGATGTAATCTGAGGCATTACAAAAGTTATTAAAACCCATATTATTACAGGAATAAGCAATGCAGTAGATTCACTGCTTGAATTTATGGCAAAAAATAATCCCACCATGGCAAAAATCATCAGATAAATTAATGAAACACTATAAAATCCGGATAGTTTTAACACTTCAAAAGCAGTTAAAAAATGACCTGATATTAAAATCGCAGAAAATAAACTTAACAAAAAAGTTATGAAGATAATAATTATTAGAGTTTCGAAAATTCCAATTATTTTTCCAAAAATATATGACTGTTTATTTATATATTTTGAAAATACTATACGTAATACACCTGACCTCCTGTCCCTTATAAAAGCATTGTTCCCAATAACTAGAGCCAGAAGAGAGCCTATTAAAAAAACATAAATTATCATATTTTTCAATATTGATAAATCCGGGATTCCAATGAACGGATTCGGTGGAATTTCTCCGGCTCCTTCCAAGGATAGCTCTTTTACTGTTTCCTGGTAAATATTAATTATAGTATTTTTTGCTGACCAGCCTATATAGGTTGAAAATAAGGTCATCAGGATAAAAATAATTAGAAGGAGAATAAAAGTCTTTTCCTTAAAAAGAGTTATAAATTCATTCTTGGCAATAATATAGATTTTATTCCGCATAATATCTACATGCTTTCTTCTGTATCGATATTAAAATAAATCTCCTCTAGAGAAATTTCGTTCTTAAATTTTTTTAAAGTATTCTCTAGGGAATCTTTGTAAATTAACTTTCCATGATTTAAAACACCTATTGTTAAGCATATCTTTGACACCTCGGATAAAAGATGGGTATTTAAAAAAATGGTAATTTCTTTTTCTTTGTTAATTTTTAAAATAACTTCGCGAAGCTTCTTGATACCCATGGGGTCAAGACCTGATGTGGGCTCATCTAAAAATAATATATCAGGTTCATGAACTAAAGCCTGTGCAATTCCAATTCTCTGCTTCATACCCTTGGAAAATTCCCCAACTTTCTTATTGTCAAATCCCATAAAATCAATAAATTCTAGTATACCCTTAATTTTTTTACCCGGATTCCTGATTCCCGACAATTGTGCAAAATATTCCAAGTTTTCATAAGCTGTAAGATTTTCGTAAAAATTCACGTTTTCAGGTAAATATCCGATTCTTTTTCTTACTTCCAGACTATCTCTGGTAATATCAAATCCGCATATGGACGCGCTTCCTGAAGTCTGTGGAAGTAAGGTGGTTAATATATTTACCGTTGTAGTTTTACCTGCACCGTTATGCCCGAGAAATCCGAATATATCACCCTTATTTATTTGAAGATTAAGGTTATCCAATGCTAAAAAATCTTTATATTTTTTTGAAAGTGATATTATATCAAGTATTATTTCATTATTTTCCATATTCTATTTTCACCTGCTTCTTCATTAATGTATTTCTTAATTAATTTTAACTGACAAACAATGGTTTTTTACTTTAAATAAAAGATTTTAGCACCATAAGATGAACATATGATGAATAAAAATATTTTTGAAGAAATTGATCAGTTAACTAGAGAGCTGGAAGCATTACTGCCACTTCGGTACCCTTATTTAAAACACTATTGATTTTAATAGTGCCATTATGGAGCTCTACTATCTCTTTTGCTATGGAAAGTCCTAACCCTGCACCACTATCAGAAATACTTCTTGATTTATCCGCTTTATAAAATCTTTTGTAAATGTATTTTAAATCTTCTTCTGATATCCCTATTCCTGTATCAGTAACTTTTAAAATAATGTTATTTTTTTCCTTCTGTAAAGATAGTAAAACTTTGCCCTCTTGCCTGTTATAATCAATGGCATTTTTTAAAAGGTTTGTTACCAGTTGATTTATTTGTTCATAATTTCCTTTAAAGTAATATTGCCCTTTTATATCACTTTCGAGAAAAACTGATTTTTTATCGGCATATGGTTTAAACAGGTTAATTTGTTTCTTACAAATTAAGGAAATATTTAATTTCACATGCTCTTTTAGAAAAGCTGCTGAATCTTTTTTTGATAAGAATAACAAATCATTGGATATGGTTATTAATTTATTTATTTCTTCAAGCAAATCTTTTGACAGATTTTGATATTCTTTTAGTGATTGCCTTTTTTCTGCTGAAACAGTTTCTATACCAGTTTTCATAATAGATAAAGGTGTCCTTAATTCATGAGCAGAATCTGATACAAATCTTTTTTGTTCTTCCAGTGAATTTTTAACCGGCTGCAGAGTTTTGGTCGAAAGGAAATAACCTGCAATTATTACTACAATAAATATACCGACATCAGCTGTTATTAGAGTTAGTTTTAACCTATCTATGGCATTATTTAGTATTTGCAGTTCTTTAATATTATTTAATCCCGAGTAGCTTTCTTCTTCAAATTCATTACTGTTTATAATGTTGTTAACGAATAAAATATAAATCAGGGAACTAAATATAACAATTATAATGAGTAAAATTACGGCATAAAAAAAGGTTAATTTTAGCTTTGCTCTAAAAAAAGTATTATTCTTTAAATTTATAACCCAGCCCACGAATGGTTTGAATATATTTTCCATTTTTATCACCTAATTTTTTTCTTAACCGCTTTATATATACGTCTACAATATTGCTGAAGGAGTCATACGCAAAATCCCAGCAATGGTCAATTAATTGTTCCCTGTTTAATACCTTGCCTTTATTGCGCAATAGATATTCTAAAACAGAAAATTCTTTAAGTGTAAGATTTAATGTTTTATTTCCTTTTTTGACTAAAAGGGTTGCGCTATTGATTGATATATCCTGGCCTGTAAATATTTCAGGCTCTTTTTTAGGAGGACGCCTGAGCAGTGCTCCTATTCTCGCCAGTAGCTCCCTAAATGCAAATGGTTTTATCAGATAATCATCTGCTCCACTGTTAAGCCCTATAATTCTATCATCGATACTATCCCTGGCCGTGAGCATTAATATAGGAATATTTATGTTACTTTTACGTAATGCTGTACAAACCTGAATGCCGTCTTTTTTTGGTAGCATAATATCAAGTATAATTAAATCATATTCACCATATATTGCCATATTCTCACCCTTTTCACCATCATAGGCAAAATCTACGGAAAAACTATTAGCTTCCAAACCTTTCTTAATATAAGCAACAAGCTTTTTTTGATCTTCAACTATTAGTAATCTCATGGTTTCTGATTTATTACTTTCATATAAATATTATTTAGTATAAATATAAAATAAAATAGTAGCAATTAAGTAACAGAGAATTCCTATTGAAAAAGTGATTATAAATCCGAAAGAAATACTTAAATATAATGTCAGGATAACTGCAAATGTGGAAAATATGCTACTAATTGCAAAAAATATTGCTGCGTGGTTTTTACTTATATAGGCCTTAACTTTTTCTATTCCATTCGGAAAAGGAATTCCCATACAATATCCCAGAGGAAAAACCGTTAAGGCGATAATCGAAGAATTGAATAGTGGTTTCCCGGATATAATTTCCAGTAAGTATTTATTAATAAAAAGATGGTAAAGTGAAAATAGTAAAATACCTATGAAAGCATATTTTAACAGCTTATCAGAAAACTTTTTTGAAAGGTAGCCTCCGATTCCTGAAGATAAAAGTAGTGTTCCCAGTATGAATATAAAGGAATATGTAGGAGAACCCATATAATTCTGGTAAATTTTCATCAGCCCTATCTCTATAATAAAGTAACCCAGCCCTATCAAAGAAAAGTAAGCTGCAAAGTTTAAACCATATTTGTATTGCTTTTTTCCTAATGTTTTACCAAGAAAAACTAATGATATAATAAATATTATTAAACAGAGTATTCCAATATTATATAGTATTTTTTTTATTTCACTTTGATCTCTGTATACCGCGAATATATACGGGTTATCGTCGCTATTAGGATTCAATATAATATTATTTCCAAAAAAATTATTTTTGTCATTCGAATGGATAAAATTGGCATATTCAGTATCCAGATCTCTATCCGGTAAATATTCCAGCTGCGTATACTCGCTAGCAATTTTTGAAATATGCTCTCTATCGTACTGATAGTTGAGCCATTTATCGAAATAATTTATATCCTGTTCGGTCAGCGGGGTTTTTTTAATTACAATCATGGTGTACCAGTTGTTGTCTGTTTCTTTCTGGGTGGGTTTCCAGTTATAAATAAAGAAGTGGTTCTGCGGATTTTTATAACCATCTTCCTTAAGAACTGTATAAAAATTATTAATGAGTCTTAAGACTGCAAACTTTGCCCTTTCATTAATAGTTCTTTCTTCCAGTAAAATAAAACCATCATCAGTTAAATGGTTAAAATAACTTCTAACAGCGTTTGTTGTATGAAGGAAATCCGGTTCACCTATAGAGCCAATATTCTGGGTCTTGTAAGTATTTAATAGGGTTATAAGACTATACTTATCTTCCGTATTTTTTAAAAATGTCCTTGCGTCTATTATGTCTATAGATATATCTTCGTACGCTCTCCCGCTATATTCGAGGAATTCATTTTCCATAATAGAGACAATACTGGGATTAATTTCAATACCTTTTATTAATGAATAATTTCTGGTCAGGTGTTTTATAGGTTTGACTATGCCCTGGGCTGCAGTACCAATAATCAAAACATGTGGATCTTCTTCAAATAACCTATGCTCCTTCCCATTTTTAGTAAACATAAAAGGAATCCTGTGATCATTTTCCCATGATGCAGCATTCAAACCTGTTATTCTATCTTCAGAATATCCATCATAGTTAACAAAAATAGCAGATTTCCCATCTTTAGTAGTTCTTTCATATACAGAAATTCTTGAAACCAGGTTATCTTTTGAAAGGATATATTGATAATCAGCCGAAGTATGATTCCACAGGCAAAATATTTTATAAGGGTATGAATCGTTGTAGCATTTTGTTATTTTTTCCAGGTCCAGATTATTTGTCAGCATATTAAAAATCATTAACAATTGAGAGCTAACCAGTAAAAAAATGAATGCAGCTTTTAAAGTTTTTTTAAATCTTTTACCGGTGTAAAATAATCCAATTATAGAAAGCAGGCCTATGCATAGAATTAATGCATTTTCAGTTTTTAGTAGAGGTATAAGAATAATTGAAGTGAATACTCCAAATGTTCCACCTAATAAATCAAAAAAATAAATTCGGTTTGAATTCTTCTTTTTAAAAAAAAATGTGATAGTCACACTTCCCAATAAAAATGGCAATATTATGAAAGGAGATAAAAATATTTTTGTTGGAAATCTTACGATATTAATGAATGCAAGAATAACAGATAGTATTAAAAATAAAACCAATGAATAAAAGGTGTGTTCGCTGTACTCTTTGATAAAATAAGTAATAAGCGAACCAATTGCTAGGCCGATAAGAGCATAGGAGATAATAGATATAGCATCTAAATAATTGTGGGTAAACATCAATATGTGAAAGAGTGCGGTTTCTAAAAATAATAAAACAAAAGAGACAATAAAAACTTGAATTTCTTCTTTTTTAAAATTTAAAGATTTTGATAATTTGTGAGCCATAAATTTTAAGATCAACCATTCTAACGTACGGTCAATTTTAACTCGAATTCTAAACAAATCTCTCTTAAAGAAATTTATTTTATTTTTGTGTATGATTTATTAATTTTAATCCTCTCAGAAGGTTCAGTTCCGAGAGGATTGAATTACAAAAATTTGGCAGTTATTCTATACCTTCAAACTGGTGTTCAACTTCATCATCATTAGTATCCGTATGCCCTCCTCCGGGCAGATTTTCATCTGCTTCTTCTGCATCGTTAGCTTCTTCTTTATCATCCAAATCACCTGCTTCATCGATATCTTCTACTTCTTCCTGTACATTATCCAGATTTTCATTTATTGAAGTCTCCTCTACTTTTGTTGTGGTCTCGTTAGAAGCTGATGCTGCTCCAATCAAAGGAAGAGAAAACGTTAACATGCTAATGATTGCTATACCAATAGCAATAGCGCCAAATTTTGTAAATTTCCTTTTTCTCATATTGTCTATTCACCTCCTTTTATCTTCTACTATGTAATATTGACAAAGGGTTAGTCTTTCCTCTGACGATGAATTATCTTAGCATATAAAGATGAACATACTATGAACACGAAATGCTTACAGTATTGGATCTTCTAATTTTAGTAAATTCAATATATATAATTAATGCGTATAATCATTGTTAAGATTAATACGACAGCCAAAAATATGTTTATTTTCAATTTAAACTTTTGTCACATTACAAGGCTTGTAAATAATTTGATTTGTTGGGGTATTGTATAAATGCCCCGTCTTTAAGGTAGCTAACTATGGGATAGTGGGGGATTTATTCGAAGTAGTGCCTACGCTGATAAAGAGATTGAAAAATGGCAAACCTATGGTTTAGAGAATGGTTGATAATTCAAGGAATTCGGTTTGAATTCCTTTAATGATTTATTTTCCCTCTTCTAAAGGAGTCATCATTTCGATATCTTCCACATTTAAGAAAATAACTTCATTTTTACCACTGATGTCTAACTTAGCCTTGGGAGTATTGTTTAAGGGATATACTTCGGCATCTGTTACCGGGATGAATTTATTAATCTGAGAGTTGATGTAATCGCTAGTTCTGCTGCCTATCATTATGTGTATATAACCCAGTATTATAGCGGAACTGGTTTTTATCTTAACGTATATTTTTTGTTTAGGTATTTTTAGAGTCATACTAACTGTGGTTTCGGTGAGTTTAGAATTTCGTAATCTTTCTATACCTATTTAAGACCATTACAAAAAGATTTGCAACCAAAAACTTAAAAAGAGAATATTTAATTATTATCATCGAATCAATAAAAATTATAATATTTTTTATTATTATTGTATTGAACTTTACATTATATGTTATTTTATGATATATTATCAAAAAAATATTGATATATTAATTATAAATATTTGATATGGCTAAAAAGATAAATAATGAAAATATATTTATATCAAAAGCTGAAATGATCGATGCTCTTATGGATCATATTACAGATAGTATATATTTTAAGGATTTGAAAAGCAGATTTATCAGGATAAATAAAGCCTGTGCGGAAAAATTCAAAATGAAAAGTGCGGATGAAGCGGTCGGAAAAACTGACTTCGATATTTTTACCGAAGAGCACGCCAGACAGGCATTTGAAGATGAACAAAATATAATAAAAACCGGAGAACCCATAATAAATATCGAAGAAAAGGAGACCTGGGAAGAGGGCGTGAAGTGGGCATCAACCACAAAGATGCCTTTATATAATAAAAATGGCAGGATAATCGGTACATTTGGTATTACCAGGGATATAACCGATAAGAAAAAGGCAGAGGAAGAAATATGGTATCTATCCTTCCACGATAAATTAACCGGTTTATATAATCGTGCTTATTTCGAGGAAGAGATAAAAAGACTGAATACGCAGAGGCAGCTCCCTCTAAGCATTATTTTCTGTGATGTTAATGGATTGAAAGAAATGAATGATAATTTTGGTTATGACAGGGGTGACCAGTTACTTTGTAAAGTTGCAGAAATATTGAGAATCTGTTTTAGAAATGAGGATACAATAGTTAGATGGGGAGGCGATGAATTTATTATAGTTCTCCCCCTTACTGACAGCAGCGCTGCCGATAATATCATAGAAAGAATATATGAAAGATGCGGGCAGTCGTATAAGCTGGATTTTCCGGTAAGTGTTTCCATTGGAATGGCTGTAAAAAATAAAATACAGCAGGATATTAATTTTATTATAAATGCGGCCAAAAAAAGAATGCTTAAGAATAAAAGAGATATTAAAAGAAATGCCTGAATATTTATAAAACCTCCTCAATTTTTTAATCGAAGAGTAGATTTATACAATGTTTATGCAATGTCGTAATTCAAAATTTTTTCAATTTTTTCGAATATAGTTTTAAAATCTTTGGTTTGGAAGTAATGGTTGCAATCCTTCTCGAAATCAAACAGTATTCTTGACAACAGATATTCTCTTTCTATATCTTTTCCCAGTATGGTTTTAACGGATACCGATTGTTTGTTCAAAGGGGCAAGATCTTCTATATCGATATTTACATTTATACCCATTCCTATTATTAAAAAAATCCCGCTTTCAATTTTTTCCACTTCGGTTAAAATACCTCCCAACTTTTTTTCCTCATAGTACAGGTCATTGGGCCATTTTATTACCGCTCTTATGTTATATTCCCTATTTAACACGGAGGCGGCGGAGTAAGCGGCAATTAGGGTAATTTCCGGCAGTTTTTTTTCTTCAAGTTCGGTTTTGAGTATAAGGGTAAACCACAAACCTCCCGGAGGGGACAGCCATAATCTTTCCAATCTGCCTCTTCCTTTTTTCTGGGTCTCGGCGAGTACAATTAATCCATCAGGATTTTTTTCTTTCTTATCTTTGCTTTTTATTAGTTCGGAGGCAAAATTATTGGTGGAATCCACTTTTTCCAGATAGATGACTTTTTTGCCGATTTTATCGGTTTTAAGGAACTTTTTATACCTGCCTATTTTAAATTTTCTCATTTATTATTTTGAAAGAGAATTAATCAACCCATTTTATATTACTAAAATTATATTTGGTGGCAATTAGAATAACATCTACCAGCCACCAGATACCAAAACCACCAAAGGTTATAAGTTTTAAAATTCCCAGGCCTATATGACCCATTATGAACCTGTCCACACCGAATTGGCCAAAAACAATAGACATTACCAGAGTAAGAGTCCAGTTTACTTCTTTCAATGTATACTCCTTTTTTTAAGAAAATAATATTTTATATATTATATACAAAAACAGGAAATAAATAATTAACAATGTGCGCAGCTCCGAAGTTTGGCGGATATAATCACTTATACTGCAGTCCGGTTATGAAACTATAAAAATATAGCTGCGTCTATCTAAAAAGCTAAAAGGGTAAGTTTTTTATTCCATGACGGCAATTTTTTTTATACAAAAAGGAACCAATTATGGAAGAAATAAACAGGAAGGATATCGAAAATATTATTCCTCACCGGGATCCATTTCTTTTGATTGATAAAGTTATTGAAGTTGAACCGGGCAGGAGAATCAAAGCGGTAAAATACGTAAGGGAGCAGGAGTATTATTTTAAGGGTCATTTTCCTTCCAATCCAATTATGCCCGGAGTACTCATAGTAGAAACCATTGCCCAGGCAGGAGCGGTACTGGCACTTATGATGCCCGAGAATAAAGGAAAACTGGTACTTTTTGCCGGAATAGATAGAGCCAGGTTCAAGAGGATAGTAAAGCCGGGAGATGAACTTATGGTAGAGGTGGAACTGGAAAATCTCAGAAGAAATATTGGCAAGGCAAAAGGCAGGGCAACGGTTGGGAACGATATAGCCTGCATTGCAGAAATTATGTTTGCCCTTAGCTAGAAAGGTTTATCAGTTGAAAGATGCAGGTAAAATTTCAGGAATTTTAAAAAAGATGGTTCTTATGTTTCCGGGCCAGGGATCACAGTATCGGAATATGGGTAGTGATTTTTTGGATGCCAACAGCAGTTATAGAGAGTATTTTAAAATTTCAAGTGAGATTGCAGAAATAGATTTACTAAAAATAATTGGGGGCAGTGGCCAGGAAAATCTTTTGGATGATACCCGTTTTGGCCAGATTTCCATTTACACCTTAAGCTGTGCCCTTAATGATTATATTATAAATGATCTTTCTATAAACAAAGAATATATCGATACCGTTCTTGGACACAGCCTGGGAGAATACGGCGCTCTTTACAGCTGCGGTACTTATGATTTCAGACAGGGTGCGGAGCTGGTTGGATACCGGGGTATGATTATGAGTCAAGCTAATCGGGATATGAAGGGAATGATGGCGGCAATTCTGGGGACGGAGGCAGACATAATAGAAGATGTCCTGAGCAGATTTACCGGCAAAGTTTTTATTGCCAATTATAATGACTACCGGCAAATAGTAATAAGCGGATACCAGGATGCAGTAAAAGAGGCAATAGAAGAGTTGAAGTTTAAGGGGGTAAAGAAGATAATTCCCCTTAAGGTTGGAGTTGCCTCCCATTGTCCATTGATGAAACAGGTTTCGGAGAAGCTGGGAAGATTCGTTGAAAATAATGTTGAATTCAACGATATGAATTTACCTTTCTTTTCTACCACTGAGGTGGTTTACAGGGATAAGAAAGATATTAAAAAAACACTGACCGGCCAACTTACAAGCCCCATAAGGTGGATTGACAGTATCCGGTATATGCTGGGTAGAAACATTAACATATTTGTAGAAGTAGGACCCGGAACGGTTTTATCGGGACTGGTGGGCAGAATTGCCGCAAAAGATGGCAAGGAAATTACGCTGCTTAATACTAACGGAATGGAAGATATCGAAAATTTGAAAAGTACATTAAAGGAGGAAGGAATAGTAAATGAGGCTTAAGGATAGGGTAGCTCTGGTAACCGGAGGTGCCAGGGGTATTGGAAAGAGGATTTCCGAAACTTTTTTAACCGAGGGTGCATCCGTATATATTCTTGATGTTAACCATGAGGAAGGACAAAAGACGGTAAGTGAATTAAAATCTGCTTGCCGGGGTGGTAAAATTGGTTTTTTTAAAGTAGATATAACGGATGAAGAAAGTGTGAAGCAGACTATTGAAAAAATTATTAAGCAAGAGGGTAAAATTGATATTCTGGTCAATAATGCCGGAATTACCAGGGATAATTTAATACTGAGAATGAGCCTTGAGGATTGGAAAAAAGTAATCGATATAAATCTTACCGGTGCGTTTATTTGTTCAAAATATACAGCCCGGTATATGATAAAAAACAGGAGTGGGAAGATAATAAATATTTCTTCCATAGTGGGGGTACATGGTAATGCTGGCCAGAGTAATTATTCTTCATCGAAAGCCGGGATAATAGGACTTACCAAAACGCTGGCCAGGGAACTTGCCGGAAGGAATATTCTGGTCAATGCCATAGCTCCCGGCTATATCGAAACCGATATGACCGAAAAGCTTAGTGATAAAATAAAAGAAAAATTAATTGAGCAAATTCCTACCGGCAGGCTGGGAAGTGTAGATGATGTGGCAAAGACAGCACTTTTTCTAGCCAGTGACCAGTCCGATTATATAACCGGAACAGTAATTAATCTGGACGGAGGAATGGGTATTTGACCGGAAGTAATAATATTTTTAGGGGGAATACTGCGTAACCCAAAAAAGACATCAGGTAGACATTTATCCAGAATATTAAATTTTTAAGAGTAAAGGAATTATTAGTGAAAACAGAAAATAACGGAAGAAGAGTAGTAATAACCGGACTGGGAATAATGTCCCCTCTGGGACTGGAGGTTGATAAGTTCTGGAATAATCTGGTTTCGGGAAAATCGGGAGTGAGCAGGATTGAGCACTTTGATGTTGAAAAAATAGCTTCCAAGATCGCCGCTCAAATTAAAGAGTTTAAACCTGAAAATTATATAGATTTTAAGCAGGCCAAAAGAATGGATAGATTCGCACAATTTGCGGTAGTAGCTGCGGAAAATGCCCTGAAGGATAGCGGTCTTAAGATAGATTCCAATAATGAAGCTGATATCGGAGTTTATATAGGAAGCGGAGTAGGGGGGTTGTCCACTCTGGAACAGCAGCACGAAAGACTGCTCAACAAGGGCGCTGATAAAGTGAGCCCTTTCCTTATACCCATGATGATAAGCAATATGGCTGCCGCCCAGGTTTCCATAATAAGCGGAGCCAAGGGTCCGGTAAGTACAACTACTACAGCCTGTGCGGCAGGTTCCAATGCCATTGGCGACGCTTTTGAGATAATTAAAAGAGGAAATGCAAAAATTATGATTGCCGGCGGAAGCGAAGCGGCCATAACTCCCCTGGGAATGGCCGGTTTTTCCAATATGCAGGCTCTTTCTACTAGAAATGATGAACCGGAGAAAGCATCCAGGCCGTTTGACCGGGATAGGGATGGTTTCGTAATGGGTGAAGGCTGTGGTATATTAATACTGGAAGAACTTGATTCAGCATTAAGGAGGAATGCCAGAATATACTGCGAAATTTTTGGATATGGCCTTTCCGGCGAAGCCTATCACATAACTGCACTGGAAGAGTCAGGGGCAAATGTAGCCAGATGTATGAGTAATTGCTTAAATGAAGGCGAAATAGGAATTGAAGAAGTGGATCATATCAATGCCCACGGTACATCGACCCCTTTAAATGATGTTATCGAAACCGCTGCCATTAAGAGGTGTTTCGGGGAGCAGGCTTATAATATAAGTATAAACTCAACCAAGTCGATGACCGGCCACTGCCTGGGCGCCTCGGGTGCCATAGAGGCTGTATCGGTGGTGCTGGGTATAAGGGATAACGTCATCCCTCCCACTATTAATCTTGATAATCCGGATGAGAAATGCGATTTGGATTATACTGCAAAAGTAAGCCGGAAGAGAGAGATTAATATTGCTCTTTCCAATTCAATGGGTTTTGGCGGCCATAATGTTACCCTGGGCTTTAAAAAATATCTATAAGCAGGTAAGAACATGGAAAAGATTAAATGTGAGAATTGCAGTAAGGAAATTGAAAATGAGATTTTTATATTAAATCTATGGGTATGTCCTTATTGCAATTATCATCACTATATTAATGCCAGAGATAGATTACAGATAACCGCAGATCATAATAGTTTCACCGAACTGGGAAAAAGTATAAATTCGGTTGATTTTTTAAATTTTTATGATGTTAAAGCTTATAATGTGAGACTTAAAGAGACCAAGCTTAAAACCAGTATGGATGAGGCAATTGTGGTTGGCGAAGCACAGATAGATGGAAATTATGTGGCTCTTGGTATTATGGATTTCGGATTTATGGGCGGAAGTATGGGTAGCGTAGTAGGAGAAAAAATAAAGATCCTGTCCAACCACAGTATTGAAAAAAACGTTCCTCTTATTATATTCTGCAGCTCTGGGGGGGCCAGAATGCAGGAGGGAGTTATTTCCCTGATGCAAATGGCAAAAACAGTATCCAGTGTAGATAGGGTAATGGAGAAGAAAATTCCTTATATCTCTGTGATTACTAACCCTACTTCGGGTGGGGTAAGTGCCAGTTTTGCCACCCTTGCCGATATCATAATAGCAGAACCCAATGCACTTTTTTGTTTTGCCGGTCCCCGGGTAATAAAACAGACTATAAAAAAGAATCCCCCTCCTGATTTTGGCTCGGCAGAAAGAAATTTAAAAAACGGCCAGGTAGATATGATTGTAAATAGGGGTGATTTAAAAGAAACGCTGGCCAATATATTAAGGTTATTTAAATAATTTTAGGTGATAGTTAAGGGATAGTATGGATTTAAAAAAACTGGAAGAAATTCCAAAAAGTTATCTTAAAGAGATTTTAGGTTCGCTTTCCAAACTGGAGAAGTTAAAGAAAATTCCTTTCTTTACCGGCATACATTTCAAGGATGCCGAAAAGGATCTGACTCAAAAGATTGAAAGCTATAAAAAAGTGGAAAGAGATGCCAAAAGAATATGGAAGATAGTGGAGCTTTCCAGAGATGAAGGACGACCGCAGTGTCAGGATTATATAGAGGGTATATTTGATGATTTTATTAATCTTTGCGGCGACAGACTGGGCGGCGAGGACAAATCTATTATGGTCGGCTTTGGTAAAATTAACGGAAAGACGGCTGCTGTCATTGGACATAATAAGGGCAGGAACATAAAAGAGAGAATGGAGTATAACTTTGGTATGAGTGTGCCCCAGGGGTACAGAAAATCACAGCGGATTATGAAGCTGGCTGACAGATTTGGATTCCCCATAATAACCTTTATAGATACACCGGGAGCATACCCGGCTATCGAAGCTGAAGATAACGGCCAGGCGGGTGCTATTGCAAAAAGTATTTCGGTAATGTTTGAGGTTAAGGTTCCCGTTATTTCTATTTTAATTGGTGAAGGTGGAAGCGGCGGAGCATTAGCTCTGGCTATCGGAAATGAGGTAGCCATGCTTGAAAATTCTACTTATTCCGTTATTTCTCCTGAAGGGTGTGCGGCCATTCTCTGGAAAAGCCCCTCCGGTACCAAGTTAGCAGCAAGGGAACTCAGGCTGACTTCAAGAGACCTCATCAGGCTCAAGGTAATAGATAGGGTTATTCCCGAACCGTTAGGCGGAGCTCAGAATGCACCTGCCAGGATGGTAAAAATCGTAAAAAGATACATTATAAGTACACTGGAAAAGTACAGTAGCATTCCGGGGGAAGAATTGAAATCGGCAAGAGCGCAGAAATTCGAATCAATGGGTTTTTTTAGTTCAGAATGAGAAAGACTTAGATTTTTCTAACCTAACTGCCTATAAATAAAATAATACTTGACTGTGGAGATACGTAGGTTCCTGCTTCGGGATTCTGGCCCATAACTGTGTTTACTTGTACGGAATAATCGGTATTTATATAACTTATTTCATAATTTAAATTGATGGAATCAAGTCTGTCTGCAGCCTGCTCAAAGCTGAGCTGCAGGAGATTGGGGACTGAAACCAATGGTTCATTTGTAGAAATTAGTAGCTTAACAACACTGTTTGGCTTGATTCTGGAGCCGGGAGAGGGTATTACCTCTACAACTTTTCCTGGTTCATTTGCGGTATCGGTTAGGGGAGCCTTGCCGCTTTCTACTATAAGTCCCAGGGATTCGATATAATCCAGGGCATATATATAATCCTGACCGATTATATTGGGAATGATAATAGTTTCCTCCCCTTTACTAACGGTCAGATTTACTGGCCCTCCCGGTTCGATTTCTTCATTGAATTCCGGAGTCTGGCTCATTACCGAATTTTCTTTAAAGATACTGGAATATTCTCTGGAGGTGTACCCTCTTATCAGCCCGTAATCTTCCAGTACTTTTTCGGCATCTTCAAGGCTCAATCCTATTAAATTGGGAGTCAGAATAGAAGTAATTTCAGATCCTTTGCTGATGGTAACTTCGATATTGCCGCCGGCCGGGATGTTTTCACCTGGTTTTGGGTCCTGTTCTATTATAAATCCTTCCGGGATTTCGGAATTGTAAATTTCACTTTTTATTTCCAGATTAAGATCAAAGATGGATAATATTTTTTCCGCGCTTTCCACCGCCATATTTTCGATGGGGGGTACTGACACGGTGGCAAGGTTGACATTCTGGTAATTATAATATTTATAAACATAAAATATGGAGAGAATTAGGAAAACAAACATAAAAGCAGCTGTAATAATGTTAAGTACGGGAGATTTCATTTTTTTAATAAGAATACCGGATTTATTTCGGTCTTTTCTCCCGGTACCGAAGCTTAAAGGTTTTCCAGTTTCATATTTTTGCAGATCACTGATAAATTCCCGCAGGCTGGGGTAACGATCCTGGGGATCTTTTTCAAGGCAGTGCATTACTATTCTTTCCAGTTTGTCCGGTATATTTTCTATCAATTCCGAAGGCTTTAAAGGCTTTTCATTTATGTGTTTGAGGCTGATATCGATGGAGCTTCCTCCTCTGAAAGGTACATCAGCAGTTAACATTTCATACATTACCACTCCCAGCGAATAGATATCGGTTCTGTGATCCAGAACTTCACCTCTGGCCTGCTCCGGTGAGATATAGTGAGCTGTTCCCATAATGTTTAAAGTTTTGGTAACGTCGGTAATAAGAGATTTTGCTATACCAAAATCAGTCACTTTTACTTTTCCTTCCGGGGTTATTAATATATTTTGTGGTTTGATATCCCGGTGTATAAGATTATTTTTATGGGCCATAAGCAGTGCGCTTGAAATTTGCAGGGCATAGTCGACGGCAGTTTGGGAAGGCAGAGGACCTTTTTTTTCAATTATTTCTTTAAGACTTTCTCCTTCGATATATTCTATACAGATAAAATAAGAACCATTGAATTCTCCCCAGTCATATACCTGAACAATGTTGGGATGGTTCAATCTGGCAAGAATTTGTGCTTCGCTTTTGAATCTGGTTACGAAATTTTTATCACTGGCATAATTGGAAGCCAGCACTTTTATGGCTACTTTTCTTCCTAGTTTTAAATCGTCTCCCAGAAAAACATCAGCCATCCCTCCTGAGGCAATTTTTTTAATTACTTTATATCTTCTTGAGATTAATTTATTTTTTTCAAAGTTATTATTTATCATAAATTTTAAATCTTTATAGCTATGATGGTTATATTATCCAGACCACCTTTTTTTATGGCTTTCTTTATAAGATTTTTTACGATATCCCTGACCTTTTTTTGTTTATCGATAATGCCAGCAATGTCCCTGTCTCTCAGCATGGAGTTAAGTCCATCGGAACATATGATAATGATATCTTTCGGCAGGATTTTATAGGTATAAAAATCAGGTTCCATATCTTCGGCAACACCGATAACATTGGTAAGATAGTTTCTTTGAGGATGATTGAAAGTAGCATCGTAACTTATTTCTCCTCTCCTGAACAGTTCTCCTACGATGGTATGGTCAGAAGTTAATAATTTTAATTTGCTGTCTCTTTTGATATAGAGTCTGCTGTCACCGACATGAATAATAAATGCTTTATTTTTATAAATGTAGCACCCGGTTAAAGTAGTTCCCATACCATAGTATTCCGGTTGTGAAAATGCTCTTTTAAATACTTCTTTGTTGGAATTCTTGATACTGGTAATCAACAGTTCTTTTATATCAGAGGAAGTAAGATTTTTATTTTTTTTATCAGTTGAAGTTTTTTTGGTAATATTTGCAAGACCAGAGCTAAAATTTTTTATAAAGGTTTTTACAGCAAGACTGCTTGCAACCTCACCAGCCCTATGCCCGCCCATACCATCTGCTACGATAAACAGATTATCTTTGGCATAAAGATAGTCCTCATTTTTTTCTCTATAGTTTCCAATATCGGTGTCCCCAAAATATTCCATGTCGAATATTATATGTCATATTTGTTATTAATAAAATTGTACCCTTAATAATGATGTGGGTATATGTTAAGATATTAAAATTCGATATTTTTTTATTTTTAAATAATTATAAATTGATTCTGAATATAATACTGGCCTTCATACTCACCAGTATTATAAATATGAATAAGTGCTAGAATTAAATTAATAAAATTAAAGAAAAGTAAGAGGGGAGCCGGTTGAATATTTACCAGGAAGCACTGCAGATGCATAAAAAGAATAAGGGCAAGATCGATGTAATAAGTAAGGTAAAAACGGAAAATGAGCATGATCTATCTCTGGCTTATTCTCCTGGCGTAGCGGAACCCTGCCGGGTAATTGCAAAAAATCCCCAAAAGCTTAATAACTATACATCCAGGGGTAATATGATTGCGGTAGTCTCCGACGGCTCTGCAGTCCTGGGTCTTGGAAATATAGGAGCCAGGGCAGCGCTTCCAGTAATGGAAGGCAAGTGTGTATTGTTCAGGCAATTTGGCGGAGTATCGGCGTTCCCCTTATGTATAGACAGCCAGGACAATGAGGTAATAATAAATACCATAAAAATGTTGGAGCCGTCATTTGCAGGAATAAATCTGGAGGATATAGCAGCACCCAGGTGCTTCGAGATTGAAGACAGATTAAAAAAAGAAACCGGTATGCTTATTTTTCACGATGATCAGCATGGTACGGCTGTGATAACTCTGGCAGGATTATTAAATGCCTTAAAATTATGCCAAAAAGATATAAAGGAAGTAAAAATAGTTATAAATGGAGCAGGAGCAGCCGGCACCTCTATTACATATTTACTCAATTATATTGGCGTGTCTGATATTATTGTATGTGACCGGAAAGGGATAATACACAGAGGAAGAGATAATTTAACTCTTACCAAACAGAAACTGGCGGAATCTACCAATATAAATAATATTAAAGGAGATCTTTCCAGGGCATTGGAAGATGCTGATGTATTTATCGGAGTATCGACAGCGAATGTTCTGACCGGTGAGATGATAAAAAAGATGAAAAAAAACCCGATTATATTTGCACTGGCCAATCCTGAACCAGAAATTAAGCCTGAACTTGCCAGAAAATACAGGGTAAAAATTATGGCCACCGGAAGAAGCGATTATCCCAATCAGGTCAATAATGTACTGGCCTTTCCTGGTATATTCAGAGGTGCTCTTGATGCAGAGGCATTGGAAATAAACAGGGAAATGAAAATTGCAGCAGCGGTAGCTATTTCCGAAATAATAGGAAATGATTTGAGAATTGATTACATTATCCCCAAACCATTTGACAGAAGAGTCCTGCCGGCAGTTGCGTTAAGTGTGGCCAGAGCTGCGGTGGAAACTAAAAATACCAGTGGCAGAGTGGATCTGGAATTTATTGAAAAAAGGGCAAGAGATTTTGTAAGCAAAAGGTAATGAAAATAAAGATTCCTTACGGAAGAGGACAGATAAGTTTAGATATACCGGATAGAAATGTACTGGATATTGTTTCTGGCGAAACTGACAGTTTTAAACCGGATGAAGAAAGAATTATTAATAAATCTCTTAAAAATCCGATAGGGTCAAAAAGTTTATCGGAAATAGCCAGAGGCAAGAAAAGTGCCTGTATTATTGCCAGTGATATTACCAGACCCTGCCCTTCCTACAAGTTTTTGCCGATGCTTATAGAAGAGTTAAATAAAGGTGGTATAGGAAACATTGATATTAAAGTAGTATTGGCCCTGGGGATTCACCGCTGGCACACCGAAGGTGAAAAAAGAAAACTGGTGGGTGATTATGTTTACCGGAATGTAAAAGTTGTAGATTCAAATGGTAAGAAAGCAAAATTGATTGGCCATACTTCAAAGGGTACCCCGGTAGAGGTTTTTAAAGAGATCCTGAGTAGCGATATCTTAATAGTAACCGGAAATATCGAATACCATTATTTTGCCGGCTACAGTGGCGGGGCAAAGGCAGTTATGCCCGGAGTATGCACCAGAGACTCGATCCGGTCCAATCATTCCATGATGCTGGAAGAGAAAGCAGCTGCCGGTAATTTTGACAGCAATCCGGTAAGGCAGGATATAGAGGAAGCAGGAAAGATAGCGGGTATTGATTTTATTTTTAATGTAATCCTGGATGATGGAAAAAACATAATAGCCGCGGTGGCCGGAAAAAACAATGAAGCTTACCTTGAAGGTATAAAAAAATATGACTCCATATATAAAAAGGAAGTAGGAGAAGCTGCCAATATAGTTATAACCTCTCAGGGAGGTTACCCCAAAGATATGAACCTGTATCAGTCACAAAAAGCCCTGGAAAATATTAAGGGTATAGTTACTGAAAATGGAACTATAATACTGGTTGCTTCCTGCTGTGAAGGGTTTGGCGAAGATATATTCGAGCGGTGGATGGCAGGCAGCCGTGACTATCAGTATATAAGTCAAAAACTTAAGGAAAAGTTTGTACTGGGTGGCCATAAGGCAGTTGCCGTAGCCAGGCTCTTAACCAGAGCTAAAGTTTTACTTTATTCGGATTTTGACGCGAGCAAAACCGAAAAGATGGGCTTTGGAAAGATAGAAGATATACAGGGATATCTGGATAGAAGGATTTCTCAAAATAAAAGGGTAAAAATAACCATAGTTCCTACCGGAAGATTTGTAAGACTAAAAAAAGCACTTTTAAAGAATGTAAAACAGCAGAGAACTTAATAATCAAGGGAGAGTTTAATGAACACAAGAGTAAAATTCATAGGTATCTTTTTAGCCTTAATTTTTATTTTTAGTTTTATAGCCGGGTGTAAGGGTAGAGAAGAGGGACTGGGCATTACCGAAAAAACAGTTTCCGAAGTGGTTGGTATCAGTTATGAAGGCAGCAGAAGCCTGGATTTTGATAAGGGCTGGAAATTTGTCCTGGTTAATCCTGCCGGTATAAAAGATCCCACCGGAGAATATGAAGATGCCCAGTATCCAGATTATGATGATTCAGACTGGAGATTACTGGACCTCCCACATGACTGGAGCATAGAGCTGCTTCCGGTAATGGGTCCCGGAACGGGCACCGATGCCGGAACCGGGTTTCTGCAGGGCGGCCTGGGCTGGTACCGTAAGACATTTACACTACCCGCTTCCATGACAGGTAAGAGGATATCGATAGAATTTGATGGAGTGTATATGGATTCTTATGTATATTTTAATGGGCAGCTACTGGGTAACCACCCCTACGGATATACCGGCTTCAGTTTTGATCTGACTGATCTAGCCTATACCGATGGAGTAACCTCCAATGTAATTGCGGTAAAGGTCCAGAACCAGCTTCCCAGCAGCAGGTGGTACTCCGGGAGCGGTATATATAGAAACGTTCATCTGGTTATTACAGATAATATCCATGTAAAAAGATGGGGTATCTTTGTAACCACTCCGGATCTAGAAAATACCATAAAGGATAACTATGCAGATGTACATATAAAGACAGATGTTGCTAATCAGAGTGGGGAGACAAAAACAGTAGAACTGGTATCTAAAATCATGGATGCAGACGACAGCATAGTGGCAGAGAATAGCTCAAATGCCACCCTCAGTGGACAGGACTATACCTATGAAGAGGATATAAGAGTAGACGATCCTACTTTATGGTCCTTTGAGGATCCCTATCTCTATACGCTAAAAAGCGAGCTTTCTGTTAATGGAAATGTGGTAGATACCTATACTACCACATTTGGCATAAGATATTTTGATATTGACCCTGAAGAAGGTTTTTCCTTAAATGGCAAGTATGCCAAGATCCAGGGAGTCAATTTGCATCATGATTTGGGAGCTCTGGGTTCAGCGGTAAATTATGATGCCATTCTAAGACAGATGAAAATTATGAAAAGTATGGGAGTAAATGCAATAAGGACTTCACACAATCCTCCTGCTCCCGAGGTTCTTAGAGCTGCTGACGAGTTAGGCATAGTTTTAATGGTAGAAGCATTTGATTGCTGGCAATCCCCTAAGACCACTTATGATTACGGACGCTTCTTTAATGAGTACAGTGATACCGATATTAAAGAGGTGGTTAATGCTGCCAAAAACTCTCCCTCGGTAATCATGTGGTCTATTGGCAATGAGATCCGGGGTGCCTCTGTATCGATTGCTCAAAGGCTTATCGATGATATTAAATCAATTGACACCTCAAGACCCATAGTATGGGGCTCCGATGGTTATAGAAGCTTACCTGATGACAGTTCACCCTATGCTCAAATCCTACTCCTACTTGATGGAGTGGGTCTAAACTACAATACGGCGCAATCAGTAGACGCCCTTCATGAAAAATACCCTGATAAATTCATATTTGAATCGGAATCCTCCTCCTCAACCTCTACTCGGGGTATATACCAGGAGCCCGATCACCTAAATACCGGTGAGAATTATACTCCTGGTAGAAGAGGGACCTCTTCTTACGATAATAATCTAGCCCAATGGACCATGTCCGGTGAGTATGGTTTAAAAAAGGATAGGGATAGAAAGTTCTTTATAGGAGAATTCTTATGGTCAGGCTTTGACTATATAGGTGAACCCACTCCCTATTTTAACAACTTCCCGGTAAAAACCTCTTTTTTTGGTGCAGTGGATACCGCAGGCTTTCCTAAGGATCTGTATTACCTCTTTAAGAGTCAGTGGACTTCAGAGCCCATGGTACACCTACTTCCCATGAACTGGACCGATTATAATCCTGGCCAGATAGTAGAGGTCTGGGCTTATTCAAACGTAGACACGGTAGAGCTATTCTTGAACGGCAATTCCCTGGGGATAAAAACTTTTGATCAAAAGACAACTTTGGATGGAAGATCTTATTTAGAGACTACTGAAGCTACTTTTGATGATAAGACTGTAACTGATGGCTCCTATCCCGGTAGTTACACCAGTCCAAACGGAAGTGCTGGAAAGTTACATCTTACCTGGGAGGTACCATTTGAGGAAGGAACTCTTACTGCAGTAGCTACTAAGGATGGTCAGGAAGTAGCCAGAGATGAGTTAAGTACAGCTGGAGCACCCTATACATTAAGATTAACGCCGGATAATAAAGTGATTACTGCTGACGGTAAAGGATTATCCTTTATAACAGTTGAGGTTGTAGACTCAAACGGTATTATGGTCCCAAGTGCTAGCAACCTTATAAACTTTACTGTTACCGGAGGAACTCTGGTAGGGGTTGATAATGGTCGTCAGGAAAGTGCGGAAGGATATAAAACTTCATATAGGCAGGCATTTAACGGTAAGATGCTCGCAGTAGTGCAATCCACCAAAACTCCCGGTCCTATAACTATTACTACTACCTCATCCGGTCTTCTTCCTGCTACTGTAACAGTATATTCAGTACCAGAGACCGGAGGAAGCGAGCTAGTGGCTATTGAACCTGTATATGTAAGAACTATGTTAGATGTAGCTCCAATTCTTCCGGAAACCATAGAGGCTATATATGCGGATGGCTCCACTAAGTCGCTGTCTGTAAAGTGGGATGAATTTGAAAAGGACTCAAATGCTCAGTGTGGCATATATACCCTGGAAGGCGAGGTAGAAGGTGAAGATATACAGGCAGAAGCTGTAATTGCGGTATATGATGTTGCGGCAATAGAGTCATATTCAACAGTTACAGCTGCAGGTAGCAAGCCTGCTCTGCCTACAATTGTGAGGCTGGTATATAATGACGGTGTAGATAGATTTGTACCGGTTACGTGGGATCCTATAGACCCGGAGGACTACCAATCTCCGGGGCTGTTTACTGTAGAAGGGACTGTAGATGAAACTGCCATTAAAGCCCAGGCCAGTATGAGAGTAACGGATGATGTTGTAGTAGACCAAAATATAGCTCAACTGGAAAGTCCGCTTAATCCAGCCGCAGATGCCAGTTACTCTGGTACCCAGGACACTCTGCCAGCTGCAATGATTGATGGAGATGAGGCATCAGGAGGCTGGTCAAACTACTATAATAAATCGGCAACTGCCCTTCTGCCGTCATTCAGTGAAGCCAGGCCGAGTGACTGGGTGTCCCTAATCTGGCCCAATCTGCAAAGAGTAGATAATTTAAGCATATATTTTGCCATAAATAATATGCCCCAATCAATAAAGGTTTCCTATTGGGACGGAAACACTTTTATACCAGTCAGCAATACTGATATAGACTGGGCAACTGAGATGAATCAGGCTACAACCGTAACCTTTAGTCCAATTGCCACCACACAGCTCCGGCTGGATATGACCACTAATGATTTTTTACGGATATTTGAGCTGGAGGTTATAGGGGATGTGGTTACCTATAATACCACTGCATCTCTTACTGATTTAAAGATAGATGGCCAGACTATAGAAGGTTTTGATAGTGATACAACCACCTATACGGTTTCAATAGATAAAGAAATGCCTGAAATCTTGGCCACCGCTGCTGATAATGGCAGAATAGTTATAGTACCTCCTTTGACACTTCCCGGTACAGCTACTATTACTGTTAAATCAGAAGAAGGTCTAGCTCAAAAGACATATTATATAGACTTTGTTTTGGAAGACTAACCTGTGGGCTGGTGATTGATTGATGATATTGTAGTTTTAAGTCTATTAATTTTTTAAATGGATAAATTAAGCTGAAGAATTACTGACTTGTGATAGCACCTTAAATTCTGAAGATTTGCTTAATGTGCTGAGGGTTAACTATTCGCATTTACTTTGCCATAAGTTATTATTGTCCCCTGAAAATTATATTTAGAAGATGAGCTTGAAAATAAAAGGACATTTGGAGCACACATGGTATTTAATCTTATTCATGCCATGAATACCTGATCTGTTTTGGAAATGAATATCGATACCAGGAATAAAGAAGTTTATTTTTTTATGAAATTAAAGTTTAATTTATCTATTTAAGTTGGGTCCAGCCCTTATTTTCCTTGCCAATATGGAGCACTCCGAATAGAATAAGTACCCCTGCAATACCGGAAATCACACTGTAAGTTATTGTTCCTATTCCTCCGCTGAAAAATATAAGGCTTATGGTCAGACTTGCAACCGTAGTTCCCAGATATCCCCAAAAGCCCCATTTCCTCCATAAAAGGAGTGCTATTGCACATACAACACCGAATATTGAAAGCCCAACCAGCAAGGAAATTACCCAGATAGGAATATTCAGGACCGACTGGATCTGGAGTATTTGACTCTGAGTTAATGGGACCTGTGATATTTGATCAATAATTATCCTTCTTCCCAGTATATATAAGAGGTAAAAAAGGGCTGATGTAGAATTCAATATTATTATCAATATCAGCCATGCCAACAGGCAGCCGTGCCGGCTTTTTTCTTCTGCCATTGTGCCATCTCCTATCTTAATATAATTAATAAATTAAATAATTTAATAGCGCTAATTACAAAAATTTTTCCTTGTTTGTTTAGCTGTCATTTTACTTCTTGCCCTAAATATTCTGATAAAAAATATATACTTAAGATTTATTTAAAATATTTGTATTTAAAATTTTACAAGCTGGATATTATTTAACCAGATTTTGTCTGATTTTCAAATATAATCTTTAAATTTCTTTGAATTTAATTATTAATTTATAAATTGATTTTGACAGAATTAGATAGCGGAATATTTCTAAAAGAAATTTAGTTTTATATAAATGATGGGGATAAGGGATAAATATCGTATTCTCTGGCAGTTCGACATTTTCTTTACGCTAAGCACACACGGAGCAAACCTTCACGAATAGAACGAGCCAGAACAAGTTTTCAAACATAGATTAAACCTGTTTACCCGTTTATTTTCCTAGACCGTATTTCTCAGCGTGTTCTCTAAGGAACTTTAGGCCCTCCCTTGCCAGGAATTCGGAAGATTGGGTCGGTGGCCGCCACAACTTGATTGCCGCAGCCAAATCCGGGTTGACTGCAGGAAAAGATTTGACGACCATTGAGCCTTTATAGTTTGCATCCGCCAGACCTCTGAACACCTCATCCCAGTTGACTGTACCGCTGCCAAGCAAGCCGCGATGGTTCTCGCTCATGTGCATGTAGCCAAGTACATCGGCACTCTCAACCAGCGGTTTATAAAAACCCTCCTCCTCGTACAACATATGGTAGGTATCAGCGTGTATCTTGATATTATCTGCCCCAATGGCGAGAATAGCCTTCCGGGTATCGGCTAGCGTGTTGAACAGGTTGCTTTCGTAGCGATTGACAACTTCGATGCCCAGTGTGATACCGCGTTTCCTGGCCTCCTCTGCAACCTCACCAAGTGTGTCTATCACTACCTGGCGTTCTCCGGTGAACTTTCCCAGGGCGAAGGCGATACATCCGCCAAGATAGGTCCCCCCGACAGCTTCTAACTTATCAAGAGCGCTTACCAGAAATTGTTTGGCTTTTTCGGGCTCTTCTGGCATATGTGCCCATTCGGGCAATACAAGTGACCCCGTTGCTTCAATTCCGGCATCAGTGAGGGCCTTCTTATTTGCTGCTGTATTGAACTCTTCGGGCTTTAAAAGAGAGATTTCGATGAAATCGAAACCAAGCTTGCCAGTAGCAGCAATTGCCCGGTTTCCTTTCTCTGTTGTCCATTCATCAATCCATAAGAAAGTATGTGCACCGTACTTAGGCATAATAGTTCTCCTTATTCTTTATGAGCTGGATTTAAAACCAGCGATTAGTTTAATACTAATAACCTTATAATAAGAATTTGTACATATATTTAGGGTGATACCAAACCGGTATCCCAAAGGTCCGAGATAAAGCTGTCGTCTATTGATTTTGCAGAACGATTTCGAACACGGATAAGCGATACCACAAACTTGCTTCGATCTCCACGGTGAAGAGCACTGAAATATTCTATGGGTCGACCGTCTTCAAGATAGCTAATGCTGTTAAGTAACATCAGGGGAGCACCGACTTTTACCCCTAATAATGCAGCTACTTTTTTATCTGCTGATACTGCTTCCAGGGAACGCCGGCCATTGGAAATTTTTAGATTATATTTTTCTTCCAGAACACTGTATAGCGACTGATTGGTTAAGTTTTCCTTAAGCAGTGAAGAGCAGATTTTATAGGGTAGATAAGTAGTTACCAGGGCAATAGGTTCACTGCTAATAGAACGCAGTCTTTTTATTTTAATCACCGGCTCATCAGGTTCCAGTTTAAGCCTTTCTAAAATTTCACTGTCAACTTCACATCTGGTCTGTTCCAGTACTTTGGTAACCAGCTTTATGCCTCTTGCCAGCATATCTTCATAGGATCCGGTAAGATTTTGGAAGAGATTTTCTGTAATTTTTGGTCTGGTTACAAAAGTACCTCTTCCCTTTTCCCGATTCAGGTATCCGCTCTGTACCAGACTGCTTATGGCCTGACGGACTACCGTACGACTTACTTTAAATTGTTCACAAAGTTTAAACTCTGAAGAAATCTGCTGTCCTGGTTTCAATCTCCCTTTCCTGATCTCATTAACTAAAAGCTCCTTCAGCTGGAAATAATAAGGTAAGGGACTTGAGTGGTCTATAGATTTCTTTTTACTTATCTTAATTTGCTCTCCCAAAATAATCCCTACTTTCCCAAGATAACTCCTTAATCCTGTTATCTTGTAATTACAAATATAGTATATAAGATTAATACTGTCAATAGTTTATATTGAATCTTTAATCTATAGGTTAATTTCCAGACCGAGACTGCTGGATATTTTCTAAGGAAGAAGGAGGGGATTATTCATGATTAAGAGGCCTTGACCAATTATGCTGGAGAGTTTATGCAGTATGGTTCAAGCCGCCACAAGTTTAACCCATATGCTGATAACTTATACCAAAAGATTTCTTATTACCTCTCCTAACGATTTAACCGGTATATATCATTTATGCAAAACTATCGGAAAAAAAGTTTCCTGGGCTCACATACAGCTTTTTAAAAGCTGTAATTTTAAAATACGGTCTTGCCATTGCTCAATATATAGATAGCCGCTCAATATTTTTTTTATGCAGGGAAGAAATACCTTACGAGGAAAAAACTACAACCTAACCAAAGAGGATGATACTCAATAGGTGCAAATATCCATTAAATATGTAGATACCTGAAGTCAGATTCTGGTACATAGCCAATTACCAATTGATCGATATCAAAAAAGATTAAAACCAGTGATCTAAAAGCAGCGCATTTTCGAATTATAAATTTAATAAAACGATTCACTTTTAACTTGTAGACAATAAATCTAAAATAAACTATTGACAGTATTAATCTTATATACTATATTTGTAATTACAGGATAACAGGATAAAGAGAGTATTTTGAAAAAGCAGGTTAAAATAAATAAAAAAACAAAATATTATATATCACTCAAGTCCTCTGCGCTACTATTTCCAATTGAAGGAGCATCTGATAAAAGAGATTATAAAAGGAGTAGAGAAAAATAAAATAATTATTTTAGATGCTAATATAGTCATAAGAAAATCTTGTGGCTGTAATACGATATAAATTTAAAACAATAATCAATATCTAGGAGGTGGTGGATATTAAAAAGAGATTTGTCCAGGATAACTAATATAATATTATATTAGAGGCGTAACCTAAACAAATCTCAAAAGAAATTTACCAGAGATAATATAAAAAGTAAAGTAAAGGAGGTGGTGTAAAGAATTAGTAACGTATGTTTTTGAGGTTCATTAACCTTTTAAAGAAAGGATTGGAAATGAAGAAAACATTATTATGGATAGTAGTTTTAGTAATAAGTATATCAATGATTGCGGCTTTTTCATTATATGGTTGTAAGGGAGGAGGAGCAGCAGCAGAAACAACGGCAGTATCAGAAACAACAGCAGCAGCAGAAACAACGGCAGCAGAAACAGCAGCAGCACAGGACTTTAAATTCGGAAAGACCATGTGGCTACTGCACGTATTTACCGGTGAATTCTGGTGGAACACCATTGCAAATTATCTGCAGCAGCATGTAGAAGCTGCTGGCTGGAACTTCAATTTTGTCAGTGCAGACGGATCAGACACCACACAATCCGACCAGATAATTACCTATGCACAGCAGGCTGATATATTGTTCGTTTATCCCACCAGCACCACTGGTCCAAATGAAGCCGTAAGGGAAGCAGAAGAAACCTATCACTGCCCTGTAGTTGCATATACAAACTATATCACCGGTAAGAGTACCGGAGGATGTTTGATGTATGACGACGAAACGGCTGGACGACAGATGGCACAGGAAGCAGTTGCATGGATAGAAGATAAATACGGCACAACAGAAGGCAAGACTGTGATCGCTGTTAATGGAGATCTGACCATGAGTGGTTGGAAGTTGAGACAGGATGGATTCGATTGGATCAAAACAGAGCATCCGGAAATCAACTATATAGAGGTTACAGGCGGTCTGACACCTGAAGGCTGGGCAGAAGCTATAGACCCGGTTATTGCCGGTGCCGGATCGGATGTTGTTGCAATTCTTTCGGCAAGTGATGGTGCATATCTTCAGGGTACCGTTGCAGCACTGGAAAAATATGGCAAACTGTATTATGTAGGTGACCCAAATCATGTATACGTAACCAGTATTGATGGAAAACCATCTGCACTCCAGTGGCTTAGATATGGATATATTGATGCTGTCTATGTACAGGTACCTGATGTTATGGCTGCCGTACAGTGGGATCTCGCAATGCAGTACATTTTAAAAGATGCATCATATGAGTATGATCCATATCCATGGCCGGAAATTCCACTGCCTCTCACGATTCATCAGCCTGAAGGTACTTACTGGGGTGGCGAAGATATAACTTGTGAACTGAAAATGTATGATTTTTCCGAGACTCCTATAGCTATATCGCCGCTTCCTCGTATCACCAAAGATAACGTTAATAACTGGGACATATATGGAAACAGTATCATACCTGTGCTTGGTTATGATATGGATCCTATTCCCATATTTGCTGCTAAAGGAACACAACCAGATTGGTCCCAGCCATTACTGGATGAATTCGCAGCATTTGTTGGAAAGTAGTAGAGCTGGCATCTAATGCTTAAGTGCATTAGTTGTTAAACTTAAGGCAAATTGCTATAATGTTCCCCTTCGGGGGAACATTATAGCAAGTAGGGGAAAAAATAGGATCATTCTGGTGGAGAATAAATGTAGATATTTGAAAATTTTTTTAAAAAACTGGTATAAAAGAGATACAGAGAAAGAGGATTATTAGGATTGGGGGTTTTAGAATGAAAAGAACTGGCCCGATATTGGAAGTAGAGAATATTTCGAAGAATTTTGGGACAGTCAGAGCTCTTAACAATGTTTCATTTGTTCTTGAGGAAGGTAAGATCCTGGGAATTGTTGGAGATAATGGTGCAGGGAGAACTACTCTTCTGAACATTTTAAGCGGTGCCTTTCAACCATCCGACGGAAGCATTTACTTTAAGGGAAAGGAAATACGTTTCAAGAGCCCCGCAGACGCCATGAGAATGGGAATATCAACTGTGCACCAATCCTTTGAATTAGTAGAAATTGCGTCGGTATGGGAAAATTTTTTCATGGGCAGGGAACTAACCAGAAGAATAGGTCCGCTTGTATATCTGGACATAAAAAAGATGAAGGATATAACACAGGGAACCGTTACAAAATATGGTCATAAATTCGACATCGATCGTGAAATAGGAGAACTTTCCGGAGGACAAAGACAAATAATAACAGTCACCAGGGCTATTGAGGCGGGCCCGGAAATCCTTTTGCTTGACGAGCCTATTCATGGCTTATCGGTGAGAGTTATAAATGATATTTTCGATATCTTAAGAAAAGCTAAAAAAGAGAAGGACACCTCGATTATTATAACCAGTCAATGGTATGAGCAGATCAGTGATTTCATTGATGATGTAATAGTCCTTAGAAGAGGAAAGATTGCGGGCCAGTTTGATGAGCAGTCTGCTGATAAGGCAAGAATCTTTAAATTAGCAATGGGATTGGCAACCTGATAGAATAATGGGTCAATAAATAATGGATAATGTTTTTGCAATACAAATAAGTAAGCCATATTTAAGTGTGAAATTTTTCTAATATATTATGCTAATATTTTTTAAATGGATAAATAGCATATATAGTATATATATTCAAAATTAATGATTTTTTATTAAAGAGGGTAAAAATAATTTTACCCTGTAATCAATATTAATGTAACAGGCAAACGGGAGGAGTGTATCTGGATCAATGATGGAGGTAAGGAATATCTGGAAGAATTTTGGCACAGTAAAGGCTCTTTGTAATGTGTCGGTTAATATTGAGAAAGGTAAGATCTTGGGATTAGTTGGAGATAACGGTGCAGGGAAGTCTACCCTTCTAAAAATATTGAGTGGCGACCTTTCCCCATCTAGTGGAGTAATTTATCTTGATGGGAAGGAAGTACGATTTAGAAGCCCGGCTGATGCCATGAAAATGGGAATAGCGATTGCATACCAATTTTTGGAATTAGTTAATATTGCATCGGTATGGGAAAATTTTTTCATGGGCAGGGAACTAACCAGAAGAAAGGGCATTT
This sequence comes from uncultured Actinomycetota bacterium, assembly GCA_964610315.1. Classification (GTDB taxonomy): domain Bacteria; phylum Actinomycetota; class Humimicrobiia; order Humimicrobiales; family Humimicrobiaceae; genus JAQVEM01. The sequence goes on along the minus strand of CAZSVM010000002.1, from coordinate 40,221 downwards.
TTGCATTCCTTGATATAAAAAGGATGAAGAATTTGACAGAGGAAGCAATTGCAAAACACGGTCCTAGATTGAATGTAGATCAGGAGATTATGGAACTCTCAGGGGAACATAGGCAAATTGTAGCAATTACAAGGGCTATTGAAGCCGATCCTAAAATCCTTCTGTTGGATGAATCCTTTACCTTATTATCTTTGGCCGGAAGGGAGGAAATCGTCGATTTCCTTATAAATATCAATAAAGAATTGGATATGACTATGGTAATAGTTTCTCATGACCTGGATTTGATCAAGAAATTATGCCATTACATAATGGTGTTGAGAAGTGGTGAAAACGTGTTTTATGGCCACAATGAGGATATTAATACCGATAAAATAGTAGAATATATGCTCCCATAAAATGAGCAACTTGATCTACTCATGGTAGATATATTTGACCAGTATGATTATTATAAAGAGTAATAATTTTAAATAATTAAATATGATAGTGCGCTGAAAGCGACACAGGATTTATAGGAGGTAAAATTCGTGAAATCGACAAAACACTTTTTAGTGACTGTCCGGAACGGTTTAGGTGAATACTATACATGGTTCTTATTCATAGGGATTTACCTTATCACAGGTGTTTTTATCCCGACTCTTTTTACAGCCAATACCTTTGCAGTTGTACTTGAGCAGGGAACAACAGTATGTCTTCTTTCTTTTGCCATGACTTTTGTTATGTTGATAGGAGAGATTGATCTTTCTATAATTTCCGTGGCTGCTTTTGCGCCTATAATGGGGATAATAGCGTGGAAAAATGGTACGCCGGTAGCAATAGCCATGCTAATAACACTTTTACTTGGATGTGCCATAGGATTTTTTAACGGAGTGATGGTTACAAAATTAAAGATCCCCTCATTGGTTCAAACGGTTGCAGTGTGGTGGGTATTAACCGGAGTTGTCCTGATTATTACACGTGGTGAGGCCTATACCGGGCTCCCCAATGCATGGATGTGGCTGGGAAGAACACGTGTGGGGCCAATTTCAATGCTTGTTCCATTCTTTGCTGTAGCTATTATTATTGCCATAATTCTTGTCAGGCGTACTGTAACCGGTAGAAGACTGTATCTTGTGGGCGGAAACCGGGAAGCGTGCAGTGCAATGGGAGTTCCTGTCGATAGAGTCAGAATTACTGCATTCGTAATTTCCGGATTGCTTTCAGCAATAGCCGGATTTTTACTATCATCCAGAATGGGATTTGTATCTTCTCAATTTGCAGTAGAATGGCTCATGCCTGCTATAGCGGCTCCGGTGATAGCCGGGGTAAGCTTAACAGGTGGAAGAGGTAATTTTATTAATGTTATTGCCGGTGCTTACCTGGTTCAACTTATAGTCATGATTGTAAGAACAGGAGGAGTCAGCGGATACTATACTCAGTTTGTACAGGGATTACTTGTATTCGTTGCAATCCTGATAAATACGATAAGGCAGAGAGTTACAAAGAAAGTCTAAAAAATCAAATCAGATCCTATTTTATGCAGCAGAATGAATTATCTAAAAAAATAGGATTTGATTTTTTATAATTTTACATCTCTTTTTGTTGATTAGTATAACTATGATCCTGAGAGTTATTTTTCTCATTGGATAACTTCGGATCTTCAATCAGTAAATTTGCAGGCAGGCAGGATAATCACAATGAAAATCTTAAAAATTTAAATTGAAGTTTATTTATTATTGTTGTTTATATCCCTAGCAGAGAGTGGAATTTAAAATGGCTTTTATTTGTACTGGCACATAGTGTATATAAATTATTAAAAAATCATAGAAGGAGGACAGTTAATGAGTACAAAGGTTATTAAAGGAGGAATATTAATAGATGGAACTGGTAAGCCACCTGTAAAAGATACAGTGGTAATAATTAAAGATAAAAAGATAGCTTCTGTTGGTAAAATGAGCGAGGCAGATATTCCAAAAGGAGAAAGTGTTGAAACTATAGAAGCGGATGGTAAAACTATCATGCCGGGAATGATAGACAGTCATGTTCATATCTATACTGACGGAGAAACCAGTGAGTTTTATTGCATGCCTGTAAATAATAATCATCTGACCCTAGCAATGAAATCAGTACCGCGTCTAAAGCGTACACTGGAGATGGGTATCACCTCTCTTAGAGACGGAGGTTCCGGATGGGGGTGGCTTGAGGTAGCATTGCGTGATGCTATAAACAGAGGAGATATTGTTGGCCCGAGGTATTTCGCTACCGGCTATCATCTTTCGGTTACTGGAGGGCATGGTTACTTTTTACCTCCTTGGCTTGCAAATATGCCGGTGCATCCTGAACAGTCTACTATTCATTGTGATGGTCCCGATGCATGGAGAAGGGCAGCACGTTTAAATATCTATAATGGAACAGATAATGTAAAAGTTGTGGCAAGCCGGGATATTATTAGTACGGGAATAGCAACAGCTCCCCAGGCAACACTGGAAGAGCTAAAAGCAGCTATAGAGGAAGCTCATAAAATGGGAAAGAAAGCTATTGCGCATGCACAGGGACCGATTGCAATTAAAAATGCAATCAATGCCGGTGCCAATTCAATCGTACATGGCTTTTTTATGGATGAAGAATGTGCCGAGATGATGGTTAAGAATAATGTTTTTCTAGAATCAACAAACCTTTACGTTCGCATGATAAAAGATAGAGGAAAAGGTGAATTGCCAGACTGGATGGTAGATAAGGCCAACCAGACATGGGAAGATAAAGAGAAGAACTTTAAAATGTATATTGATAAAGGAGTCAAAATATCATTTGGATCAGATTCAGGTGTCCCCTTTATTCGCCAGGGTGATAATGCCGGAGAGCTCAGAATGTTCGTTGAACTGGGGATGTCTCCGATGGGCGCAATTATTGCTGCGACAAAAACAGCAGCTGAAGCAATCGGTATTGAGGATAAAACAGGCACATTAGAAGAGGGAAAGATGGCTGATATTATATTAATAGATGGGGATCCTCTGCAGGATATAAGTCTGCTTGGTACGGAAGAGAAAATAAAGATGGTTATGAAAGAGGGAGAGATTGTTATTACCAGGTAAAATAGTTTCATAGAGGGCTAAAATTATTTTCAAATACCGGGAAACTAAAGATTAGCTTACAAGGCTATAACTTAAAAACATAACAGTAGTGCAATACTTAAAGAATTCAGACGGAGGAGTTTCTATGAATAGAAAGGAAGAAATCGGCATAAAAGAGGAAAGGGTTAGAGGACTGATAAAATCGTTGGGACTTGAAGGTATTGTTTTTAAAAAACAGAGCAACTTCAGCTGGTTTACCGGCGGGGGAATAAATATGGTGCCGGTTTGTACCGAGATGGGATTTACAACCATACTGGTTACTGAAAAAGAAAAATATCTCATTGCAAACCGCATTGAGTCTGCAAGGAATATGGAGGAAGAAAATTTAAAGGATTTTGGATTCCATTTGCTTGAATATGAATGGTTCGAATCCAGGGAACATGATCTTATTAAAAAGATTGTTCCCTCTCTTAACGTAGGATGTGATGTATCAGTTTATGGACTGAAGAATATTGAACCGCAGATTAAGGAGATCAGGTATTCTCTCCTTCCCTCAGAGGCTGAAAGATATCTCTGGCTGGGTGAAAAAACGTCTGAAGCTATCGAATCGGTTCTGATGGAGGTTAAGTCCGGACAGACCGAAGCAGAAGTTACCGGTGAGCTTGCACGCAGGTTGTGGAGACATAGGATCGATCCTGTGGGATACCAGGCTGCTGCTGACATGAGAGCCTATAAATACAGACATCCCCTTCCTACTGAAAAGCAGATTGAAAACAGCCTTATGCTCTGCATTATGGCAAGGAAATGGGGCCTTATTACTACGGTAACCAGGCTGCTGAATTTCGGAGAAATTCCTGAAAAGATTAAAAAACAGTTCAGGGATAATGTGTATATCGAATGTGAGATGATAGCTGCAACAAGGCCGGGGGTACAAACCAATAATATCTTTAACAGAGCATGCGATTTATATGAAGAACTGGGTTATCATAACCAATGGAAACTTCACCATCAGGGTGGAGCAATAGGTTACGATGTCCGGGATTATGTATGTACGGCTGGTTCCGGAGAAATAGTTCAGGAGAATCAGGCATTTTGCTGGAACCCGTCCATAAGCGGAACCAAATCCGAAGATGCTTTTATTGCTGCCGGTGATGGTTTTAGTTTTATTACCAGACCGGTTCTTTTTCCTAAAATAGAGATTGAGGTAAACGGGAAAATATTTCAAAGGCCGGCTATATTGGAAAGATAGATGAAAAATAATCTTATAAGACAAAAAAGGTTCCGCCGCAATACCATATAATGACAGTTATTTACATTATGGCTAATTAAAGCCAGCTATTTCTAATAAGGAGTTTAAAATGAAAGCGATACTACAGCCATTGTATTTTAAATCCGGTATGGATAATGAATTCAAATCTCATCTTGGTATTGTACGTAATTTTTTTAAGGATGAGGCCCATATTGCTGAGCCACTTGAGCTGGGAAAACTTATAAAAGATGCAGATGCCGTTATCTTTCCCCAGATTATAGGGGATGCTTTCAAGCAGATAGATCTGCTGAAGAAAATAAAATTGCCTCTGCTAATTATCACATCCGATTTCGGTACGGTAAACATGTGGGACTGGGAGATTGTCACATTCCTGAGGGCAGAAGGATTAAAGGTATTTGCACCCTACAGCCTTGATCTTGCAAAAAAAATATGCAGAAGCCTTGCATTAAAAAGGGAAATGAAGAAAACAAAATTTTTAGTTTTCCAGGATAATCCCGGTGAAGGTATGCAGGCTGAGATTTTTAAACGCTTCTACTGGTGGGAAGAAAGATGTGAAAGGACAATTAAAGAGAGATTTGGGATATCGGTGCTGAAAAAGAGCTTTAAGGAACTTGCAGAGAAAGCAAAGAAAATTCCCGATTCCCTGGCAGCCAGTACAGCCAGTAAGAAAGAAATACCAATGAAAGGTGTTTCAAATACTGCTCTTCTAAATGCCTGTAAAATTTATCTTGCTATAAAAGAGGAAATTGAAAAAGATCGTGATATAAAAGGTGCGGGGATTAATTGTTTAAACGAATCTTTTTACTCAAATACAACACCGTGTCTGGCGTGGAGTCTTCTGTATGAAGAGAAAGACCTGATATGGTCATGTGAGGCTGATACTATTTCACTCCTCACCATGTACCTGATCCGGAAATCAATCGGTGCGGATATAATTATGAGTAATGTTTACCCTTTTCTCATGGGGATGGCGGCCTTAAAGCATGAAAAAATTGAAAAATTTCCCGAAGTTGATGAACCTGAAAATCATCTGCTTGTGGTACACTGCGGTTATTTTGGATTGGTACCGAAATGTATGGCTGAAGAGTGGACCTTGAGAGAAAAGGTCTTGGCTATTGTAGATAAAGATGCGACTGTAATAGATGCCAGGCTTCCGCTGGGAAAGGTCTTAATAACAAAGCTGCATCCTAACCTGGATAAACTTATGTCAGTAAAAGGAAAACTTGAGAGCTATGTGCAATATCCGGGTTCTGACTGCAGAAACGGGGGACTGATAAAGGTAGAAGATGGTTACAGATTAATGGATCTTTTTTATTCACATCATGACTGTATAGTGGTTGGAGACAGGTCCGAAGATCTAAAATATATGTCAAAGGTTTTTGATATAGAAATCGTTAAATGACCTAAGCCGTAAGCCATATAAGAAACAATTCAATAGAGTAAAGAATATAAGTGCTGTTACTGAATATAAGTATTTTAAAAGTTGGTTATTTTGTGGGGTGAGAAAATGACAGAAAAAAAAGTTGGATTTGTGTCAATGACTTCGGAGGGAAAAACAATAGGTGATATTCCTGAAATCGGGGTAGGTCTTATAGGCCATGCATTTATGGGGAAAGCTCACTCGAATGCATGGAAACAGATGCCTTATATATTCTGGCCTCCTCCTGCTGTTCCCAACCTGATAAGTATCTGTGGCATTCCCGAAGATAGTGTCGCTGAAGCGGCAAGAAGATATGGATTTTTGGAATACACAACAGACTGGAAAAAAGTTACAGGTGATGAAAGGATTGATATTGTTATTATTGCTACACCCAATTTCCTCCATGCAGAACAGTCTATAGAAGCTGCCAGGGTAGGTAAAAATATTATTTGCGAGAAACCTCTTGCCCGTGATGCCAGGGAAGCAAGGGAGATGCTGGATGCGGTAACCAAATATAAAGTTAAAAACATATGCGGCTATAATTATAGAATGGTGCCCGCTATTGCTCTGGCTAAGAATTTAATTATGAGTGGCAGGCTTGGCAGACTTTACCATTTCCGGGCAAGATATTTGCAGGAATGGATAGCCGATCCTGATTTTCCGATGATATGGAAATTAAAGAAGGCATGCTGCGGAAGCGGTGCACTGGGTGATCTCGGTTCGCATATAATAGATCTGGGTAGATTTTTATGTGGTGAAATCAAATGCGTTATGGCCACGGCAGCAACATTTATTAATGAAAGATATAACCAGGAAACAAAAAAGAAGGAAAAGGTCGATGTGGATGATGCAGTAGCATCGGTTGTTGAGTTTGAAAATGGTGCGATTGGAACTATTGAGGCGTCAAGGTTCTGCCCAGGCAGAAAAAATTTTAATACCATAGAAATCAATGGTGAGAAGGGCAGTATCTGGTGGGATCTGGAAAATATGAATAACCTGTGGGTGTACTGGAAAGAAGAAGAGCCTGCCGAAACCAGGGGATTTCATTGTGTAAACGTTACCGAAACATATCACCCTTATTATGAAAACTGGTGGCCGCATGGGCATATAATAGGTTGGGAAAACACTCTTGTTCACACCGCCTATAATATGGTTAACGCGGTTATAAATGGCGCAAAACTTGAGCCGATGGTGGCCACATTTGAAGACGGCTACAGAGCGGTTGCCGTATGTGACGCTATCCTGAAATCTTCGGAATCGGGCAAAAGAGAGAATGTAATCTATTAAGAATAATTATCTTAGGAATTCATATTATATATATTAATTTAAAGAAATATGATTAAACTTTTACTTTAATGTTATTTAAAAATATGATGAATGTAATTAGTTAATCAGATTACGATATTTTTTGGTGTTTATTGATAGAAAGGTTTTGATATGAAAATAAGCTATAATGAAGCAACTGCCATGGGGTGTTCCAGTCTCGAAAATGATTTAATTCTCTGTGAGAAAATCGGTTATGATTTTATTGAAATCCGTCTGGATATGCTTAAGTGTTATCTAAAAAAACACTCGGTAAAAGATTTAAAATCATTCTTCGAAAACAGTAGAATCAAACCCCATGCTTTTAATGCATTATTCGATGTTAACTTCTGTGATGATAATTCCTGGAAAATAATAATGGATGATTTCATGCTGGCCTGCGAGATCGGAGAACAAATAGGCAGCCATTACATAGTAGTTGTGCCTACTATTACAAAAGAGCCCAATACCCGCAGCGAAACCGAAGTTTTCGAAGATTCCGTAAGAAACTTAACGAAACTCTTAGAGGCTGGAAGAAATTACGGAATGAGGCTGGGATTCGAGCCGGTTGGAAATCCCGGCTGTTGTGTAAGGACCATCCGGCAGGCCTGGGATATCGTAAAAGCTGTTGACAGTGAGGATGTCGGCCTGACTATTGATGCATTCAATCTTCATCTTTATAACAAGTTAAATGATTTTAAGGATATTAAAATTGTTGAACCGGACAGGATATTTGTTGTGCATCTTGATGACGGCGAGGATCTGCCTCTGGAGGTTTTGGACCACTGCCACAGATGTTTTCCCGGGGAAGGGGTAATTGATTTAAAGAATTATATTAAGAATTTAAAGGATGTTAATTATAATGGAATGATATCCATTGAAACTTTCAGGCCGGAATACTGGGAAAAAGATGCCGAATGGGTTATCGGAAAAGGTTATGAAACTACAAAAAAATTACTTGAATCAGTGTAAACATTAAAAGACAATAATCAATATTTATTCAGGATAATAATATGGCAGAAATTTATTTTTCAAGTCTGGATATTGGAACTACTGGAGTAAAAGCATTAATCATAAATCAGGCAGGAAAAGTCAAATCCGGAGCATATAGAATTTATCCCAGTGAACATCCCAGGCCGGGCTGGTTCGAGCAGGATGTAATCATAATGTGGGAAAAAATATGTGAAGCAGCCAGAGAAGCAATATCTAGGGCAAATATTCCGGCTAAAAATATAAAATCACTGGGAATTTCAAGTCAGCGGGGCACATTCATTCCTGTTGATAAAAATCTTAAACCACTTATAAATTCGATTGTCTGGGCCGATACAAGAGGAGATAGTGAACTTGATTTAATATTAAATAAAATCAGTAAAAAGCGATATCATAAAATCACAGGAGTTTTCCCCTCCACTGCCTGGGCATACCCAAAAATAAAATGGTTTATCGATAATAAAAAAGACCTGTTTGAAAAAACATTTAAAATTCTTAACGGTCAGGAATACTTTTTAAATAAATTAGGGGCAGAAGAGCTAAGCACGGATCCTTCTTCTCTTACCATGAACGGAATGCTTGAAATTGATAAGCTTGATTGGAGCAGGCAGCTATGCGATATAATTGGACTCCCTATGGATAAACTTCCGCCGGTAGGCACACCCGCAAGAATGGTTGGTAGGATTTCCAGGAAAGTATCACAGGAAACAGGATTTGCAGAAGGCATGCCCATTGCTATTGGCGGAGGTGACCAGCAATGTACAGCAATTGGTGCAGGAGTGATCAAGGAAGGTATGGCAGTAGTGATATTGGGAACAGGAGGAGCAATAATTGCCCATATAGATACCAGGAAAGAAGATAGAAAACAAAAAGTGGTGATTGGAGGTTCATGCATACCCGGTAAGTGGGATATGGAAGGCCTGCAGGCCATTGCTGGCGGTACCCTGAAATGGTGGCAGCAGAAATTTGCACCACTGGAAAATAAAGCTGCCGAAAAGTCAGGAGTCGATGTTTTTAAAATTATTGACCGGGAAGCTTCGAAAAGTCCTCCCTGCAGCAATGGCTTGATCTTTTTCCCGTTTTTTCAGGGACAGACTACTCCCAATTATGATTATTATGCAAAAGGTGGTTTTCTGGGCATTTCATTTATGCATGATAAAAAGGATATAATGAGGGCAATAATGGAAGGGGCAGTTTTTGAGCTCAATATGATAAAAGAGGCTATGGAAGACGTTCTGGGAAAAGAATTCTACTGCTTAAGGGCTTCGGGCGGCGGAGCAAAATCACAACTCTGGAACCAGATACAGGCAGATATTTACGGAAAACCTGTGGAGCGGCCTGAAGTATCGGAATGTGCAAGTATTGGTGCAGCAATTTTGGGAGCGTTCGGATGTGGTTATTTTAATAGTGTCCAGGAAGGAGTGGAACAGATTGTCAAAGTAGCGCAGACTATAGAACCCATCGAAAAAAATCATAAGATATATAAGAGGGCGTTTAAAATATTTGAGAAGGCCTTCTATGTGCTTTCAAGAAACAATGTAAACAAAGAGCTTTCGGAATTCCAGAAAGAACTGGAATATTAATTGATTTAATTATTCCTTATTCAGTTTATGGTTTGCCACATCGATGCAGGATGTAAAGAAATTAAAATCAAGACTTGCCTTACCTATACCTATTCCATTCAGCCTTTCAACTTCCAGGATACACTTGAAGTTCTTTATATTTACACCTCCACCGTAGAGGATATCCATATTATCGCCTAATTGAGATCCAAATTCTTTGTTTAAAAAATTTCTGAAATCAGAGACCATCTCAACTATATAATTTGCCGACGCTGCTTCAGTAGTATTTATTGCCCACAGGGGTTCATAAATAATAACTATTTTTGATATTTCTTCAGCATTTAATGCTTCCGTATAGTTTAAAAAATCATCTCTTACCTGAAAAAGGACTTTTTCTTTATTGGTACCTCTTTTCTCGGATATAATCAGGAAGGGTGTTATATTGTTCCTTAAAGCTGCCTTTACTTTTTTATTTATCATCCGGCTGTCTTCCTTTAAGTTGATTATTCTTTCGGGATGGCCAATTAAGACATTACTGCAGCCGATTTTACTTAAAAATAACGGGCTAACCTCGCCCGTAAAGGCGCCTGAATCTTCCCAGAAAAGGTCTGGTGAGCCGATTTCCATCCTGGTGTTATATAATACTTTTGAGACTGAATACAGGGAAAGAAGGTCGGTAAAAATCACTAATTTTAAATTCTTATTTAAATCCGGAATTGAATTTACATATTGTTTAAGTTTTTGGGCATAATTAATACTGTCAATTACACCCAGATTCATCTTCCAGCCGGCAGTTAAGTAATATTTTCTCAAAACATTAAATCCTTTTAGTTAATAATCACTGGGAAAAATTTAAAGTATTATATCAAAAATTATTTGTAGTTAAAAGAAAGACCCGCGCTTTTAATTTTTAAATAGCATAAGTAGAAACTGCTCTTGACGGGTTGCATTTAATGTAATATATTTATTACATATTGTTATAAATATATTACTATTATCAACACCAGGGGGAGGGGAGGATAGATGAGGTATTTAAATCACTGGGCAAATATAATGATCGGTGTTTTCGGTGCGATAGCACTTTCTAATTTATTCAGGTTATCTAACATAAATCTTTTTCCACAGCTACCTGAAAGCGTTTATTTATGGGTGTCAATCATTATTTTGCTGATTGGTGTGTTCCTGATTGTTTATAGAATCTATATACGGAAAGTAAAACCTAGATTCGAGGAAGATGAAAGAGAGAGTGCTATATCAGACAGAAGCGCACGTAACGCGCTACTGGCGACTTACTTTACTTTGTACATTCTATTGACAATAGACATCCTGCCAGACGCGAAATCATTATTTATAGTAATAGCTGCCGGCTTATTTGTCTGGATAACATCATTTATATTTTATTACTATAAAAAAGCTTAGTGTTTTATTAAAATTAGCACTGGTTTATTTAAGTTAAACATGATATTAAGAACAAGAATCAAGGAACTCCGGGCGAGGTATAATTTAACTCAGGATGAGTTAGCCGAAATGATAGGGGTCAGCAGGCAGACAATGCTTTATCTGGAGAAAGGTAAATATAATCCTTCACTCCTGCTGGCTTACAAGGTAGCAAAAGCTCTCAAATCAAGTATAAATGAAGTTTTTATCATAGAAGATGATACTTGAGACTTAATATTTTCTTTCCAATAGGATTTGAATTTTATAATATAATAATTAAAAATGAGTAAGTTAACATGAAGCTTAAGAAAATCCAGGGTTAAGCATTGTCAAGTAAAACAATTAAGGAATATTATATACTTGATAGAGTTACTAATTTTTTAGAGAGAATATTGAAAATAAAAAAAGAAGAAATAGAGATGAACGAAAAACAAAAAGGGGAACCAAAATCGGAATGGTTGATTATTTCACCCGATGGATCAATTGTTAGTACAGGGGAATTTAACTGGGCCGGAAGTGAGGATCTAAAGACTTTTTATTTGTATGAAATCTCTGGTTCAAGGGAAGTGAAAGAAGCACCGGCTCATGTAAAAATGATGCAACAATTAGAGCTGGTCGATTACGAACCAGCTGCTGATTCTGGCAATTTTCGTTGGTTACCAAAAGGACACTTGATCAAGCGTCTTATGGAAAGCCATGCTTCAGAAATCGTAAAAGGTTATGGTGCTATGCAGGTCGAAAGCCCAATCATGTATGATTTTAACCATCCACAATTGGCAGGTTATCTAAAGCGTTTTCCAGCACGGCAGTATCATTTACTAAGTGGAAATAAGAAATATTTTCTTCGTTTTGCTGCTTGTTTTGGACAATATTTGATTATGCATGACATGAAAATAAGCTACCACCATCTGCCGGTGAGAATTTATGAATTGACTCATTATTCATTTCGAAGAGAGCAGGCAGGAGAACTGGCCGGATTGAGGCGTTTAAGAGGATTCACCATGCCGGATATGCATTCTCTTTGTACCGATGTGAGGCAAGCAAAGGAAGAATTTTATCAGCAGTATCTTCTTTGTAAGAAGTGGATGAATGATCTCGAGCTCAATCATGTTATGGCAATAAGAGTTGTCGACGATTTTTTCCAAAAAAATCGAGACTTCATCCTGGAAATTGTTAAAGATTTTGGGCAGCCAGTTTTGTTTGAGACCTGGAAAGAGAGGTTTTTCTATTTTATTCTCAAGTTTGAATTTAATGTAATAGACGGGCAAAAGAAAGCAGCAGCTCTTTCTACAGTACAAATTGATGTTGAAAATGCCAAAAGGTTTGAGATTCATTATATTGATAAAGATGGCAAGCAACAATATCCTCTACTTTTGCATACATCAATCTCCGGATCTATAGACCGCAATCTATATGCTCTTCTGGAACGGCAAGCAAGGAGAATAAAGAAGGGAGAGAAAACCAAACTGCCTTACTGGTTGTGTCCGGTTCAGGTTCGTTTAATACCTGTAGCCGAAAGACATCTTTCGCGGTGTCTGGAAATTGCTTCACAAATGCGGGCAAGAGTGGAAATCGATGACCGCAAAGAAACTGTTGGTCGCAAAATTCGGGAGGCAGAAGTTAATTGGATACCATTCGTAGGAACGGTGGGAGATAAGGAAATAAAAAACTGGACTATTACAGTTAGAGAACGAGGAGCTTCCGGACAAAAAAAATTGAAGGAGTCCGAGTTTTCACAAAGCCTTAATAAGTTTCAAGGAGACAAGCCATTCGAACCACTGAGCTGGCCCAGCCTTCTTTCAAAACAACCTCATTTTCGCTGAAAAATGGAAAAAGAGTAAAAAATCACATCGTTTTTCTAATCATATCTAGTTATAATTTATTAAATAAAAAATAATAATAGCTTCAATAATAAGGTTAATCCTATTAAATTTAAAAGTAAAAAAGATAAAATTATTAAGTTGACTTGATTGTAATTAAAAACTAATGTATATAAATATTGCTTTGGGCGAATGGCGGAGTCGGTTCGCCTAGCGTATGCCTTAAAAATCCCAAGGATATAGTACAAGATTTAATAAATGCTGAAGGTAATCCAGTTAATATAGGTCTTACCTTCAGAAAGAAAATCAAAGTTATTTGAGTATAAAGCTCGGTATAATGCCGGGCTTTTTATATTAGATGAAGATTTGTAAAGGGAATCCTATAATGAATAGGGGCAACTTAAAAGATAATAGAGAAAATATAAGTAAAAAACCTGGGATATCTTCCAACAACAATACTAGCTCTGCAAACAACCAAAAATATAATTCAATCCCATCAGATAGATTTTATACTGAAAAAGAAGAAGTGACTTTGAGGTTTTACCAGGTTCCGAAGGCTCTTTTTAAAAACTCTAAATATAAAGGTCTTCCTCTTGGTCCAAAGCTTATGTATTCGATATTAAGAGACAGGTTGGATCTTTCAATTAAAAATAACTGGAAAGATGGAAAAGGTTATATATATTTAATTTTTAGTGTAGAAGAGCTTATGGACCTTTTAGAGATATCTAACAAGATTATTATTAAATATAAGAAGAGGCTTGCTAAATATGGCTTGATTTTTGAAAAAAGATTAGGACAAGGGAAAGCAAATAGAATATATATACTTAAACCCGAATTACTAGAATTTCAGAAGTGTAGGAAATACACTTCTAGAAGTGTTGAAAGTACACCCTATTGATACTGACGTTAATGAAACTAATTTAGATAACGTTAATAAGGTCAGTAGAGGAAAGGCTGTGGAGAACTTTAAAGGTGAGATGAAGAAATATCACGGACTAAAAAGATACAGGTCCAGAGAAAAGGAGCAACTAGCCAAAGAAATAGCAGAAGAGCTTGAAGATAGTCACAGCCTTGGAGCGTTCTGAACTATAGTTGATAAAATATCAGAACAGCAGGTAAGAATATTTTTGAGCATAATTAAGGATACACATCTTAGCGGAAAGATCAAAAGGAGTAGGGGTGCAATGTTTATATCACTTGCTAAAGCATATGCTAGAAAAAATGGTATAAATCTTAATTTCAGATAATCCTGCTTTTAAATGATCAATAAGCTAAAAAACTAGCTAGCCTTGATTTTGTAAAGTTGAAACCTGCTCTGTTGTAACCAGTAGGATACCATATTTTATTGAGGATGTTTACAACAGTAAGAGATTGCATTCTTCTCTGGGTTATATGCCTTCAGAAGAATTTGTTACACTCCCAATAAAAACATTAATTTTGATTTTTAAAAACCTTTGGTAGCTTCTTTATCTAATGACATATAAAGTTCCTACTATTTTCTAATCAGCAATAATTTTACCTGGATAATTTAATTTCTTTCCAATTTCCTGCCATAACAGAATATTCTTCTTTATAAACCAGAACCTTCACACAATTCTCTTCTTCGCTATGTATCAAAATTCTTATCTTATCCCTGGTAATTTGCAGATAATATCTTCTTTTCCTTAAGATAAACTTAAAACTTATCTTTTGCAATTTGCGTGGTAAACAGGGATTAATACTGACCGGTTCAGCATTAAAATCTACACCTGCATAACACCTCAAAATCATTAAAATCACTCCGCCCATAACACCGGTATGAATACCTTCTCCTGTAGTTCCATTCTGTATATCCTCATAATCGCTATTCAAAGCTCTTATATATAATTCCCACCCAAGTTTTTCATACCCTATTAAATGAGCTAAATAAGAATGGACAATCAGACTTAAAGTAGAATCATGTGAGGTTCTCTTAATATAATAGTCAAAATTAACTTTTGAAATATCATTTCCTTCATAATAACCCAACCCATTAATTATATCTGCCACCCCATCCAGGCCAAGGTTATAAAAGGCCATGAGAGTATCAGCTTGTTTTGAAATTTTATACTTATCAGGTGAGATTTTCTCTGCCTTTAATAATCGATCCATCCGATCCGGTTTTCTAATTTTACTTAAATATTTTTTCCAATCCAATTCTTTTAAATTAAAATAACCATCAAATTGAGATATCAATCCATCTCCGGATATTATGAGATTTATCTTCTTACCAATATCTTCCCATTTTTTTATTTCCGTTGTTTCTAAATTATTTTTTTTTATTATGTAATTTCCGGAATATTTTTTTAAAATATTTAATATTTCAATAGCTTTCCTGAATAACCATATAACCATAATATTTGTGTAACTATTGTCCTTCAGGCCACCTTTATCTGAATCAGGATATTTCTCATGATATTCATCCGGACCCATTACCCCTTCTATTTTATAGCGCTGTATCTCCCTGTTATACTCAACTTTGCTTGCCCAGAATCTGCATACCTCGAAGAAAATCTCGGCGCCATATTTTTCTATAAAATCAATATCTCCGGTCATCCAGTAGTACTGCCAGATATTTAAAGCAATAGCCAGAGTAATATGGTATTGTAAAGCGCTATAATCAATATCCCACTTCCCGGATATTGGATTTAAATGAATAATCTGACTTTGTTCACTACCGTCACTGCCACTTTGCCAGGGATATAATGCACCCTGGTAACCATTATTTATTGCATTTCTTTTAGCCATATCCAGTCTTCTGTACCTGTAAAGTAAGATCGACCGGGATACCTCCGGAAAGTGGATGTTATAAAAAGGTAAAATAAATAGTTCATCCCAGAATATATGCCCTCTATAAGCTTCCCCATGAAGTCCCCTCGCTGGAAATCCTCCATCAATATTAACATTTTGTGGCGAAACAGTGATTATCAGATGATACAAATTAAGACGGATTAACTTTTGTATCCGGTCATTACCCTGAATTTCTATATCGATTTCTTTCCAGATATTATTCCATATCTTTTCACTATGGTATAAAGTCTCCTGGAAGCTGCCAATTTGTTTAATACAATTTACGGTATTACTTATCGGAAAGTTTTTTATATCTATATCTTTAGAAGTATAAATAGCCACTATTTTATTAATGGAAACTGCCTTACCTTCTGAAGCCAGTACACTAAAATGTGAAAAAACTGAATCATCAGATTTACTAACTTTTATATCTGGATTTATTTCTTTATTATCAATACTAATAATCAGCCTGGCAGCCAGAGCAATATCAATTTGGGATTGATTTGTTCTTACCTGTATGAAGCTAATATCTTTTTCTCCTCCATACTTAACCAGATCATAATGTTTTGAATTGAGCGCTCTATACCTCTTAACTCCAGAATTAATTATATTTCCATCTAATTCAGATTTAACTGTTATATTATCTGAATAATTTAAAGGAGTAACATTATATTTTATTGCCCCAATATGTGGGTTTGCCATACTGGCTATCCTGCTGGATTCTACGAGGGTTTCTCTATTCTTTTTATCTTTGATTATTACCTTTCTAAAAAGAATTCCTTTCTTTAAATTAAGTCTTCTTTCAAAACTAATAATTCTAACTTTATTTAAATCGATCCACTTACCTTTTCCAATTTTAAAGGTCAAAGGTAACCAATTGGGGCAATTTATCATATCTTCATTTTCTATCAATTTCCCCTCTATTTTAGTTTCTAATTTATTATAGGCGCCAGCTATATAGGTACCGGGATAATTTATTCCATTATCTTTACTTTCTTCTGCCGACCCTCTTGTTCCAAAATAACCGTTACCAACAGTATAGAGGGACTCTCTTACATATTCTTTTTTCCGGGAATAATGATTATAACAGATAGACCATCTTTCGGTTTCCTGCTTCTCTTTAAAATATTGTTCAATACTGGAAAAATTCAATTCACCAAGATCTTTCACAACTAAATCTGCTCCATTTTCTTTCAGGCACTTTTCTTTTTTTTGTCGATCAATCCCCAATACCAGGCCAAATCCTCCTTTAATTCCAGCCTGAACTCCTGAGACAGCATCTTCTACAATAACACAACGCTTGCGGTCTACTCCGAGTTTATTACATGCTGTTAAAAAAATATCTGGTTCAGGTTTTCCCTTAAGATTTAATTTCTTGGACACAAGTCCATCTACAAATACATCAAATAATTTAAATAAACCGGTTTTTAAAAGGATTTTTTTGCAACTTTCACTTGAAGAGGCGACACCTATTTTAATTCCTTTACTCTTTAATTCACTAATAAAATCAACCGTGGTTTTAAATACTTTTACTTCAGTACATTTCAATAATTTCTTAAATAAAACATTTTTTCTATTTCCCAAGCCGCAAATAGTATTTTTAATTGGTGAATCCTCATGCTTCCCGGATGGTAAAGCAATACCCCTTGATTTTAAAAATGACTCCACACCTTTATATCTTGGTTTTCCATCTACATAATTTAAATAGTCTTCTTTCAAATCAAAAGGTCTGAATGATTCTTTTTTCCCCTTCACTATGCTTAGTAAAAAATCATCAAACATAACTTTCCAGGCCTGACTGTGAATCTCAGCAGTTTGTGTGATGACTCCATCCAGATCAAATATAACAGCATCGAAGCTGAACTTGCCACGCAACAATCTTCCTCCTTTGATTTATTAAATTGCAAACACAGCTGTAATAGTTATAGATTTTGGAATTAATTTTTTAAACTTGTAAATTCTTAAAGCGAACTTTTATGATTTATCTCTGACATCCACGACATTAAAATCTTTTGTAATAATTAAATCAGCTTCTGGTTTTAACGACTGAACGACTTCATGCTCTCGCTCCAGTACTTTTAATCTGAATTCATCAAATTTTTCTTTCCTTCTCAATATCTGTGCTCTTTTAGTGTCAGGGTAGGCTAAATCAATAAAAACTTTTAAATTAACGCTATTATCAATGTAAAGGGAATACAAACCCTCTAAAATGAGCACATCGATTTCCTTAAAATCAGTTATAAGCTTATCTACTTGATTTGTAAGCAAGTCTAAGAATGGTAAAATTGACATTTTACCTTCCTTAAATTCTTTTATGTGTCTTTTGATAAGATCCCAATCATACTCTTCATAATTAATGCTTTCTAATCCATTCTTTTTTCTCCATTTATAACGTTTCTTCGGTGGTATGGTGTAATAATTATCTGTATGTAATATCTTCGCAAGAATCCCTTTATCCTTTAAGAATTGCGATATTAAATGGGCGACTTCCGATTTCCCGGAACCCGACTCTCCGCCAATTACTATTATAAATTTATTTAACTTATTACCTAAAATTCTCTTAACAATATTTTCCGCAGCTTTTATGTGCCTCTTTTGTATCAATAATACATCACCATTCATTAATAAATTTACCTTTCTAGTAAAACAATTTCATGACTCTGTTTGTATCATATAATTTCAAAGTTTATAGTTTTTCTATCCTTAATAAGAAAAGCTTTTACTTCATCATTTATCATCCTTTTATGGATCCTGCCAGAATCCCTCGAACAAAGTACCGCTGCAGTGAGAAGAATATAATTAAAGGCAGTACCATTGATACAAATGCAGCAGCAGTAAGTAATTGCCAATTTTGACCCAGTGAATTTATCAGACTGCTTAACCTCAGTGTGAGGGGTGCTACCTGCTGAGTTCCGCCCAGATATATCAATGCAACAAGGAGGTCATTCCAGACCCATAAAAATTGAAAAATTATAAGGGAAGCTAATGCAGGAATAGATAAAGGCAATGCCAGACGGAAGAATGCAGTATGGTGAGATGCTCCATCAAGAAAAGCTGATTCGAAAATGTCTCTCGGAAGAGAACCAAAAAAGTTACGCAGCAGAAATATGGCAAAGGGAAGGCCGTATCCGGCGTGCGCCAGCCAGATCCCATAAAATGTACCTGCCATTCCTAGCTTATTATAGACTCTTAAAATGGGGATAAGCGTCATTTGTATGGGAACAACCAACAAGGCCACCACCATTATAAATAATATTTGTCTTCCTGGAAACTCCATACGGGCAAAAGCATATGCTGCAAATGCAGCAATCATTACAGTAATAATTGTAGAAGGGATGGTTATAATCAAGCTATTAAGAAAGGCATGCCCCATTCCATTGGCAGTAACCACATCAGTATAATTTTCTAATGTATATTGGCTAAAATCAAACAGGTGCCCAAAGACCGTCCACCATCCTGAGGACAAAACATCATTTCTACCCCTGAATGAGCTTACAAGAAGTCCTAATGACGGCGTAAGCCACATGAAGGTTACAACGATTATGACAAAATGCAATAGAGCCCTTGGAAAAAAATTTATTATTTTTCTATTCATCGCAAAGCTTCCTGTTCTCTAAATCGGCGGATGTTAAATATCATTATCGGAATAATAACTAATAATAAGATGACGGCAATAGCACTTGCACGTCCGAAGTTATGGAATTGAAACATTTCTTTATACATTCGATTTGCGATAACTTCTGTATCGAATTGACCATTGGTCATAACATAAACGATATCAAAAACCTTAAGTACGTTGATTATCATTGTAGTAGCAACAACAGCAATAGTCGGCATCATTAGTGGTATGGTAATACGCCGGAAAACCTGCAGTTCATTGGCCCCATCTACACGTGCTGCCTCTAGCAGTTGCTTTGGTATACCTTTATAGGCTGCTGATAGAATAACCATGCAGAAGCCTACCCATATCCAGATACCTACAAAAATTAGAGCAAAGTTATTTGTTAGTTTATTAACTAACCAACCAATTGGTTCGGAATTAGGAAATTTAGTTAAAATCGCATTCAAAACTCCAATCTGAGGAGTACCTGCAGGTTTATATGCATACACGAATTTCCAGATGACTCCCGCTCCTACAAAGGATATCGCCATTGGCAGGAAGATTATAGACTTAACAACTGATTCATAGCGAACACGATCGAAAAGTACAGCAAAAATTAAACCCAGAGAAACTGTAAATACGGTAAAAACTGCCAACCATAGAAGGTTGTTTCTAAATGCGATCAGCATGGGTTTTTTCGTGAACGCAAATATATAATTACTTAAACCAGCAAAACTTTCTGAACTTTTATCCAGAAAACTAAGATAGACCGTATTAACGATAGGATAAACCAGGAAAAATCCAAGTACTAACAACGCCGGCCCTATATATAACCACGGCCACATATTTATCTTTCTCATAACTATTCTTCCTCTAAAAACAAACCTTTGCTTTTACATCAAGATAGTTAGGTTAAGGGCAATCCATCTTTATATGGATTGCCCTTCCTAATATAGCTTCGGAATATCAATAATTATTTATAGGCATCAACAGCACTATCCTCAATGTCATTAAGAACAGTATCAAGATCTGTGCCGCCTACATAATCCAGGATACCTGTCCAGAAGGACCCGGAGCCTACAGCTGCAGGCATAAGGTCGGAACCATCAAAACGAAAGACTTCAGCACTTACTACAGCTTGAGCCAATTGTTTTGTAAGATTATCAGGATAAGAATCAAGGCTAACTGCTTTATTAGGTGAGATAAATCCACCACCAAGACCAGCCCAGATTTCCTGAGGCTGAGCCGTAGCCAGGTATTTCATCAGTGCTTCTGCTTCCGGTGTATCATTTAGCATAACTACTAAGTCAGCTGCACCCAGAACCGGAACCCCGTATGTCGGATCTATAGATGGCAATGGGAAGAAGTTATAATCGACACCAGCTTCAAGGCCTTCCGGGAAAAATCCCGTTATAAAGCTAGCCTGACGATGCAGATATGCTCCTGGCGGATCAGTAAATAGCGGAGCTGGAGCATCTCCAAAATTAGTAGTAAGTTCACCTGTTGTGCCGCCATACTGGTAATCTTCATTAAGAGCTATTTTACCAAATGTTTCCCATGCATTCTTAACTGCTTCATCTGTCCATGGTATTTCATGGTTAACCCACTGATCATAAACATCCGGTCCGGCAGTTCGGAGCATTATATCTTCAATCCAGTCAGTACCAGGCCATCCACTGGCAGCTTCGCTTTCAAGGCCTATAGTCCATGGGGTACTGCCATCAGCAACAATCTGATCGGATAATGCTATTAACTCATCCCAGGTGGTAGGAATCTCATATCCAGCTGCAGAGAAAGCTTTTGGATCATACCAGACAAGGCTCTTGTCTGCTACCTTATAAAAGATACCATAAAGAGTATTATCATAACTGGCTAAATCTAACCAAGCCTGTGCATAATTTGTCTCCAGTTCTCCCATATCCATAAACTGGCTGATATCGACAACATCGCCACTCTTAGCTAATTCATACATCTGACCCGGATTTGGCAGTATTGCTATGTCAGGCGGATTTCCGGCTTCCACTCTTGTAGTAAGAACAGCTGCCAGATCCCTTGTGCCTTCGAATGCCATCCCGATACCCGTTTCATCGGTAAAGGGGAAAACTGCTTCCTGGAAATTTGCTAATTCATCTCCGCCCCATGTACCGATAACTGTCACAGCTCCACTTTTGGCTGTTTCTTCTGCTGCCGTAGTTACGGCTGCTTCTGTCGTTGCTGCAGTTGTAACTTCCGCTGCCGTTGTTTCTACCGCTGCTTCCTTTTTACAACCTGCAAATGAAAAAGCCGCAATCATTGATATAGTTAACACTAAAACTACTACCCATAATAATGATTTTTTCATTTTAAATCCTTTCTGTATAAACTATTGATTGTCCAAATCCAAATTATTTCTCCCCTCCATCACCTCCCCGTACTTTACTTTTAATATCATCTCTGGTAAATTCCTATTGAGATTTGTTTGGGTTACATCTCTAATATAAGATAATATTAGACGTCCCGGACAAATCTCTTTTTTTATTTTCATCACCTCCTAAGTATTGACTATTGTCTTAAATATTTATCATATTACAGCCACAAGATTTTCTTATAATTATATGAGCTTCTAAAATAATTTTTTTATTTTTATCTTCATTTTTCTCAATAACATCTATAAGAAGACTGGCTACATTTTCCCCAATATCAAAGGCTGGTAAATTAACCGTGGTTAGAGGAGGATCCACATATTTAGACAGGTTTACATTATCAAACCCTACCATTGCTATATCTTGAGGTATCTTCATACCTCTTTTTCTTATAGCATCCATAGCTCCAAAGGCTACAACATCAGAAGCCACGAAAACAGCAGTGGGTAATTTTTTTAAAGATAATAATTTTTGCATAATTTCAAAGCCGCTTTGCGGTGTAAAATTTCCTATGCCAATAAGTTCTTTATCATAGTCTATGGAATTTTCTCGCAACGCTTTCTTATATCCCAATAAACGAAATCTACTTGCCGTGTAATTAAGGGAAGCATTGGTGATCATTGCAATTTTTTTGTGGCCATGAGAAATTAAATGAGATACTATTTCTTTTGCCGCTTTTACGTTGTCTATATCAGAACAGTTAAAATTATCCCCGTTTATTTGTCCCATTAATACGATAGGAAAATCTTCGTTTTTCAATCTAATAAGTTCTTCGTCGTCTGATCTGGGGCCTGAGAGAATTATCCCATCTATTCGCTTTTCCCTTACCAATTGGTAGTAATTACCTTTTTTTTCAGAATTTTCAATATATTGAAGTAGAACCTTATAATCTTTTTTTTGCGCGATTGTACTTACACCTAAGATAACCTGCGGAATAAGTGCATCAGAAAATACACTTCCTAATTGTTGGCATAAAATTAAACCTATTGTTCTTGTTTCTTTTTTTACCAGACTTTTAGCTATGGCATGAGGATAGTAATCTAACTTTTCAGCTATATCTAAAACTTTTTTACGTGTTGCTTCAGATATCTTCATATCCATTCTCTTGTTAAGTACAAATGAAACTGTTGTTCTGGATACTTTGGCTAGTCTGGCTATTTCTTTCATACCAGTGTATTTTTTCATAAGAAAAATAGAGTTGGGATACTAACACGTTTTAATTACTAACACGATTTAATTATATTAAAAAAATATCTTTTGTCAATATCCCAAGGTATTTTGTCATTTAAAAGTTAGAAGTGAACCGTTTTTATTAAATTTAAAATTTAAAAGTGAACACCTGCTTTAGCTATAATTTAAAATCAAAAAGGAAGGTTTTAAATTATGGCTCAGATCCACAAAAGGTTTGGTGATTCCGACGTAAAGGCACTGCTCAAAAAGTATGTAGAGAAAGAGATAGAAAGAAAATATATTGAGGAGATCCTGTGAGCTGGTAAAGAAATACAAGGAAGACCCTGATGCTTTTACCATAAAGTATGGAAGGAAGAAGCCGCCCAGGAAGATAGATAGAAAGATTGAGTAGCTGAGTCGGAAAAAGTATTAATCGATGGTTTTTATCTATCAACCAGAAAGAAAAACAGTTCTGTTATTTCCAGGAATTGTATTTTCCTAAATCGTTTAACTTTAAGAAAGAAGCCAAATGGGTTGATAAAATCCATGATTCCAGAATAAGATCTTCTGTTGAAAAAAATTAGCAGAAATAAAAAAGCTTCAAGTAAAATAAACTTATATTATAACTATAATCTACATCTACACTATGAATATGGAAAAATAATTTTAAAAAAGTACCTATTGAATTTGAAAATAAAAAAGATAAAATAAAAACTCACCAGTAGTATAAAAAGCAGCATTTGGCTAATTCGGGGCGAATGGCGGAGGCAGTTCACCTAGCGTATACCTTAAAAATCCAGAGGATATAGCACTATTTTTAGCAAATGTCGAAGATAATCCAATTAATGTAGATCTTAAATTTAAAAAGAAAATAAAAGTTATTTAAATATAAAAGCTCGGTATAATGCCGGGCTTTTTTCATTAGGAGAAGATTTAAACTGGCAGCTATATAATGAGAAAAGATAACTTAAGAAAAGGCCAAAAAAGAATTGGATTTATATTAAAAGCAACCTACTGATCTATAGTTTTATGAACAATAGAAAAAATATAAGTAATAATACTAGAAGTGCTTCCGGCGATACCAATAGTTTCTCAAATAACAAAGAGTACAATTCTACCCCTTCAGATAGATTTTATACTTTAAAGGAAGAGATAACATTAAGGTTTTATCAAACACCGAAAGCTCTTTTTAAAAACCCCAGGTATAAAGGACTATCTCTTGGTCCTAAGCTTATGTACTCAATATTAAGAGACCGGCTCGATTTATCTATTAAAAACAACTGGAAAGATGAAAAGGACTATATATATTTAATCTTCAGCATAGAAGAGCTAGCTGACCTTTTAGAAATAGATAGAACAGTTGTTATGAGATATAAAAAAAAGTTGGTTGAATATAATCTAATAATTGATAAAAGAATAGGACAGGGCAATCCTAACAGGATTTATGTTTTAAAGCCAGAATTATCAAATTTCCTGAAGTCGCAAAAAGCGACTTCTAGAAGTCGTAATAGGCAACCTCTAGAAGTTACAAAAAGCGACCCTATTGATACTTACGCTAATCACACTAATTTAAATAACGTTAATAAGACTAGCGGGAAAAAGGTTGTGGAAAACTCAAGAGAAGTGATAGAGGAAAAAAAGTTAGAAAACAAAGAAGATATTAACGATATTAGAAAAAAGATAAGAGAATCCCTTGAAGAAAATGATAAAAAGAGCTTCCCAGAGTTAAATACTCTGGAAAAAGAAAATAATCCAGAAAACAGTTATATTAAAAACAACAAGACAACTGAATACCCTAGAGCTAAAAGAAGATCTATAGAAAAGGAGCAATTGGCCAAAGAGATTGCTGAAGAGCTTGAAGATAATCACAGCCTGGGAGCATTCCGAATTATAGTTGATAAAATATCAGAGCAGCAGATAAGAATATTTTTAAGTATAATAAAAGACACACATCTTACTGGAAAAATTAAAAGGAGTAGAGGTGCAGTGTTCATATCGCTTGCCAAAGCTTATGCTGGAAAAAATGGTATAAATCTTAATTTTAGGTAGTTCTGCTTTTAAATTATCAATAAGCTAAAATACTAGCTAGCCTTGATTTTGTAAAATGAAACCTGCGCTGATGTAACCAGTAGGATACCATATTTTATTGAAGATGTTTGCAACAGTAAGAGACTGCATTCTTCTCTGGGTTATATGCCCCTGGAGGAATTTGAACATAAATTAATTGAAAAAAATTCCTGTAATTTTTATTCTTTGTAAATCTTAAGTTCTAACAATTCTCCAATATCCTTTATGTTTCTCCTGGAATTCATAACAGAAGATTCTATCAGCAAATTATAAATGTTTAATCTGCTACAGAAAGCAATGTCACCTTCGAGCCCGGCTTCTTGTAAAACTTTAGAGGATACCGATTTGGAAAAAGCGCTTTTTATGTTTTTCTCCCCCAGAACAGATGAAAGTACAAGCTTGGCACTTTCACTATAATTGAAAATATATGGTTTTGTCATAAGATGTTTTACGGCAAGACCGGCAACATAGGTATCGTCATATGCAATTCTTCCCTCCTGGCCTGAGCATATGATTAAAATATCTCTGGAATTCTGATGTGCATAGTGCGCAATAAAATCTACGGTATGTCTGAAATTAATAGCGGCGAGGGAGAATACCGCAGGTGCGTTCCTGGCTTTCAAAAATGAAACAGTACCATTTGTGGTTTTAAGAATGGCCTTTTTCCCGGTAAGGTCCAGAAGTGAAAGTTCCCGGGGAGAATTACCGAAATCAAAACCTTCAGGACGTACTGCGTCCTTCTCCCCACATAAAATCCTTTCCGGGAAGTACTCTTTTAATTTAAATGCTTCATCCAGGCTGGAAGCGATAATTATACTGTCGGCACCGGCCCCAAATATAGTTGCAATAGTGGTCGTGGCACGGACTACATCAATGACCGTACATACAGAACTGGTTATATCTATTATGAGATCCTCCTTGGTGAAGGTATTGGTAAGAGCTACATCTACGTTCAATTTTACTTTCAACTCTCTTTCTGTAATTAGATTTATACAAAACTTCTTATCTTTTTAAGAAATCTTCCAGTATCTCGACAGTCCATTTTGCACCATTGGCAACAACACAAGGGCCTCCGCTTTTGCTATATCCGCCTGCATCGATAAATTTTTTTATCTCATCAGGGTCCCTTAAAAAATATGATCTGCCGAGTAGCTTTCTCTGAATATCGCTGCAATTTATGCTCCCATAATTTTCTATAAACTTTTTATATATTATATCTCCAATGAAAAAAAGAGAATTGAGTTTCTCGTATGCCGAAGGATCACCGGGATTATCGTCAAGATCCTCAGAACCTCTACCGGCAAAAAGCCCCATAAAGATTATGCTTGCTGCAAAAACTCCGCAGCTCCCATCGCACCTGTGAAGGCCCCCTCCGGCTAGAGCCACTATACCTTTAAACATTAGATCATCTTTCTTATCATAAATATTCTGAAGCGCATAAAGAGTAGCCTGGGCGCATTCCCCATATTTTAGGTCAAAATCATAAGCCAATTTAAATGCTTTTTCTGCTTTAGTGCTAATCTCGTAATCCATTTCCAACCTTTCTTATTAATACAATTTCATATCGATGCGAAGATTTTATTTTAAATAACTACTTACAATAGATAACTATACAGTTTTTTTACCTCCTGTTTCAGGTATAAATAAAATAAGTATCATAGAAATTATCATAAGTACCGCCAGGATTATTAGTGAAGGTACCAGTGTGTTGGTCATGTCTTTTAAATAACCTATCATAAGCGGGCCAAGTGCCCCGCCTATATATCCGATTGAGATAACTATCCCGCTTGCCATCCCTGCATGGTCAGCATCAACAAGTTCGAGCGGGAGAAAAAGCGGCATGACATATGTGGCTGTTATCGTAATCCCGATTATTATCATCAGCACAATATCAAATATAAAATTTGAATAGATTAGCCCCATAAAACCTGCTGCTGCAATCAGGCAACTTATCCAGAGAAATGGTTTTCTAAGCCCTACCTTATCAGAAATAAACGGGATGAGAAAAACAGCAGGCAATCCACCTAATGTGGTGAGCGAAGTAAGAAATCCCGCGCTCGCCTCGCTGATACCCTTCTCAATAAAAAACGAAGGAAACCATCCTGTTATTACATAGAAAGTAACATTTGCAGCAAATGCAAAAAAAATTGCTATCATCCATATATATTTATTCTTTAATATAATTATGAATGCATTTCTTGAAAACAAGGAGTGGGATAGTTTCCTTTCTCTGTAAGAGGAAGGCTCCCTTACCAGGATCCACCATATTATTGTTATTATAAATGATATTGCCCCCCAGAAATAAAAAACTCCCCTCCAGCTGCCTACCAGAGGAAGAACCGAAGGAATAGTAACGGAAAGAACCAGTGTTCCGCCGACAAATACACCGGTTGAGTAAATGCCGGTTGCAGTGCCCGCAAGCCGGCCAGGAAACCATAATTTCACCAGTTTTGGTAGATTGGGAAATATAATCCCCCATCCAATACCTACTATAAAATTTAACAATAAAAGCATCAGGAATCCTGGTGAAAGACTCCTTAGTATACCGCTTATGGTTAAAAGTGTTATTCCAAGTCCTGCTGTCTTGCGGGGCCCTACCATATCTCCCAGAAAGCCTCCCACAAAAGCAAATATTGCCAGAGTCATAACGGGTGCGGAAAATAATAATCCTGCCTGGGAAGAATTAAGCTTTAATTCGGAAGAGATAAGGCCGATAATAGGAGAGACACATAAAACTGAAATATACGCGGCAAAAATAACCAGCCAGGAACATATTAGCGTTATCAATTTATTCTTATCAAACATCCGTAAAATCTCTCTGCAGTCAATAATATTAACTATTCCCAACCTTAGCAGTTTTATAAAAATACATCACTCAAACCTGCAAAAACCAAAAAACCTGTGCATAGAAGAAACATCTCGCAATAATTTGCAGCCTTGTTCTGTAGGCAAGCGCCCGGTGCTGTAATCTCGAAATCTTTATAAGAAATCAATACTTTTTGCCTTTTTTCCAGCGGCCTTTAATCATATCATCAAGTATTGCAGTTGTTATCTCAGCAAATTTAGCATCATTTATGTGAAGGTCGAATTTAATTAACTCTATATTATCCTTGGAATTATCTATATTATCTTCCAGGGTTTTTACAAAAGCCTGGTTAGCTTCCGCATTATGCCATTTCCTTCCGGTTGGTATCCCATCACATTTAACTGTGGAGTATTTGCCTTCAGTATCCAGTATTGACCATCCCTTTAAAGGTATAGCTACTACAGTTGACCCCATAGCTTTATTCACTTTTTCCGCAAACAATTTACCAAGATCTTTGCTTTCATTTTTATTTGTCCTCATCAGGGTTGAGTTCGGATTATGAAAATAAAAATCCCTTTTTTTAAACTTTTCCGGAACTGTATCTATGGACCAGAACTGGATCATATCAAGGCATCCTGGAGCAATTACCTGGGGCACCCCTTTTATGCCTGCGGTTTCCATTCTATTTGGGCCTGCATTCGAGAATCCTCCAAATAACCAGTCTACGACCTCGTGCGTTGTAATATCCAGCACCCCTGCTACTATTCCGCTATCAACCAATTCTTCCAGAATTTCTCCGCCAGTACCGACTGCGTGGAATGATATAAATTCATAGCCTTTTTCATCCAGGATTTCCCTGGCCTTATCAACATGAGGTGTGGTATTGCCATATTGTGACGCTACTATTATATCTCTTTCTTCGGGAAACACAGGCTTCGCATCAACCATGCCTGCTATAGCAGAGGCAGCATGGGCAATAGTTATTGCTTCTATCTTGTTTATCCTTATGCCATTCATATCAGTTACAGTTGGAAATATTGCTATATTCTTCGGCCCCACTGACCCTGCGGCCAGGCTTAATGAAGTAGTGACTAAAACCTTCGGAACCTCTAAGGGCAATGATTTTTCTACAAGCGAAGCTATGGACTCACCCATGCTGCCCCCATAACCTATAATTCCATCCAATTTTCCACTTGAATAAAGCTTATGAACAATTTTAATTGCTCCCCTTACCATAACATCAATTGCAGGCATTCTTTCCAATTTTTCAACTTTCTCTATGCTTGATCCTGCTTCTTTTACTACTGTTTCGTTTGTTGTATCATCTTGCCGTAATATTTTAGGGCTGCATTTTTTCAAACTTACATCTATGAATATAGCCTTGTGCCCAAATTGCTCTATCTGATTCCTGATATAGTGGCCTTCAATTTCTTTTGTGTTCAAAGTACCCAGAATTATTATAGTTTTGGCCATTTATCCCCCTTTTTGATTGCTCTGTGTCAATTAAAAAAATATTAAAAATATTCGTATAAAGAATATTTATAATATTTATATAGGATTTCTAATAAGGTTCGCAGTTTTTAAAGGCAATACTTACCAGAAACCTTGTATTTTTAACTTTTTTTAGTACCTGTGTGTTACTTTATTTGCTCTTCTCCAAAACTGATCTAAGTGTGTTAAGTGAAAATTCGAAATCAACAATTGGCCAGACTTCAAAGTCTAGGAAAGGGCCAAAAGGCGCATCCATTATTATTTTGTGCATTACTTCATTGGTTTCTACATCAAAAACTTCAAATCCCTCAGGCTTGCCTGCCAGTACATAGGAAGCTAGCAACTTTCCTTCCTTCATTTGCATCTTGCAGAAATTCAAATCTTTATCCAGAAGTTTTAATACTTCCTGGGTCGGTGCCGGCCTCATTTTCCAGTGTACCAAAAATTTCATCTTTCCTCCTTCTCTAATTGCTCAAGATATAATTAATATAGAACATGTTTTTATTTTATTAACCTGGTCCTTTATTTTTTTAAAACTATTATCAGTATCAATATAAAACCTAACGAAGCCCGGACATGGTAATTTTTATCTTATCTTCATATTTTTTCTTTGTTCGCCCTTAAAATTCTTGTCGAAATACGGCTTAATGCGCCTTCGATACCTTTCGGAAAGAAAAAGATACCAAGAAAAAGCAGCACACCCAGAGCAATAAAGAAAGGATAGGGATTCTGGCTTGTTGCAAAAAATTCAAAGAAAACTGATAGAACTAAGGCGCTGATGATACCTCCCCTTAAACTTCCAACACCTCCAACAACACCCATTACAAGAACGTTAAAGGAAATAACCCCGGCAAATACAGTGGTAGTATCTATATAGCCTCCTCTGGGGGTAATTGCTGCTGCGGTCATTCCAATAAAGAAAGCGCTTATGCTAAAAGTCAGGGTCTTATAGAATGAAGTATTTATCCCGACAATGCTGGCCAGGTCTTCATTTCCTTTAATGCATGAAAGGCCATATCCGAATTTGGAATTCTTGATAAGAAAAGCTGCAAAAAGCGTGATTATCGTAATAACGAGCATGACTATATAGATCCTGGGCAGTGCTATCATTGCTACCGTTCTTCCAGTTCGGTATGAAACCGCTTGTTCGTAATAAAGTATAAGGGAAGCAAATAATAAAACAAGGGCATAAGAAGCAATAGTGAAGTAGGGCCCTCTTATTCTTAAAAATACCATTCCAAGAAGATATGCAATTATAAATGATATTATTCCTACCACAAGTATTGAAACCAGATACGGCAGCCAGACTGATATAATTGCATATGAATATGCTGCGATTCCATATATTGCTGCTACTCCAAGGAACAAATAACCAGTGTAACCGGAAAAAATATTCCAGGCTATAACAAGCTGGACATACAGGATTATTGTAATCATCATCTGGATTACTACCCTGCTGGCATATATAGGGACTGTAAACAATACCGGTATCAATATTATGCTGAGTATCCAGACCGGCAATTTTATATTTTTAACTGCTGATATCATTCTGTTTTCCATTTATTTACCTACCTTACATATTCTTTACCAAGCCAGAAGGCCTTATTAATAGTATGGCAATAAAAAGGAAATAAACAAAAGCAATCTTTAGCAATGGTGCGGTAAAGAACACAACAAATACCTCAACAAAAGCAACGATCAGCCCACCAATCACTGCTCCCTTGACACTCCCTATTCCTCCAATTATTGTAACAACAAATGCTATCATTGTGAGTTCTACTCCTTTATACGGGCTGACCGGATAATTATAACTGTATAGGACGCCACCCAATCCAGCTGTGAAAAAAGCCATGAAAAATATCGTAAAGTGTATTTTTTCAGGATTTATTCCCATCAGCTTTGACGCTTCATTGTCATCAAAAACACATCTAATGCCCAGTCCGACCCATGTTTTCTTTATTATCGTCCATATTATCGAGACAGACGCTAACGACAGCACAATAGTTAGCAGCCTCTTAAATGGAATAATGTTGCTGAACATGTATCGAACTTCAAGAAATGGAAAGGTCTGTGGATTTGCAGTAAATATAGCTGCAAGTAGATTGGATACTATCCAGGCAAGTGCAAAAGTCATGATCAAAGTTGTAAACTCACGGTTACCTCTGGATATTGGGCGGTTAATAATCTGGGAAAAACCTATCGTTTTGTACAAAAACATTCCCAAAAAACCCATTATAACCGGAACAACAATTAACAGCCATAAAGGCCCTATTCCAAGTAAAGAAACAAAAACAAAAGTAATATATGCCCCGACAAGCATGAAATCTCCATGAGCCAGATTTATTGTTTGTGAAACACCATAGAGAAGGCTTAAACCTACCCCCAGCAGTATATACATGGAAGCAAGAAAAATACCGCTGACAAAAAGGTTAAGTATAGTTGTTAGCATATTTTCTACTCTCCAAATCTATCTCTTTATTTAAGAGAACCATTCCAGTATTACTTTTGTCTTCCTGGCAGGCAGTTATGATTTAACCTGCTGCCAGAAAGATTTTTATGGCTAGCATAATCTTAATATTAATTCAGATTATATTACTACTTACTTTTTTTTCTTGACTGCCCTAAATTTGCTTATAGCATCTGTAAGGGCATTTTCTACAGGAACCCTTTCCCATGCTGAAGCGGCTTCAAAACCATCAGTAGTTGTATGTTCAAACATATACTTAACTGACTCTATATCGATAAAGGGACCGCCATGAGACAGTGATATTATCTTGGGGTTAATTTCCCTTGCAGCATCAGTTATTTCCTGTACGTGTTTACAGGCATCATCCAGGCTTTTTATTGGAGTAATCCTTGTATTTGGATATCTTTCTGTTGTTGGTGCGCCAACTTTTCCACCACTTGACCATCCTGCATGGGGAACTATTGCGTCTGCTCCGGCCTTTGCAACATCCTGAGCCTGTTTTGGAGTACATGCATACCACATGGTAAAGATATCCAGCTCATTACACAAAGCTACAAGCTCAACTTCTCTATCCCATCCCATATTTAAAGGATCTCTTAGCCTTGTCGTGGGCTCAAGGAAAACCAGAGTCGGAAAATTCTGTATTCCATCATATCCCATCTCTATAACAGTCTTTACCATCCTTCTCAACCCACGTTCACCTCTGAATCTAGGATCATAACATTCTACTCCTGCAATCAGAGGAGTTCTGTCAACCTGTGATCTTATCTCTTCATACATGGGGAAAGAAAACCTGTTAGGATCTGCCAGCATGGTCGTAGGCATCCCCCAGTGCCTTGATAGACCGGTCTCGTAAACTACTATTGCATCAAGTGCAGTCCACTCAGCATATTTTGCAACTATGCCCGCACTGCAGCCTGCATATATAATTGGTATACCCATTTTTATCTGCGCATGCCAGTTCTCAACAATTGATTTCCTTGTTGGCATGGGTTCTACTAGTTTAGATAATATTCGTTCTCTTTCAATTCCTTCCATTATTATATCACTCTCCTTTTGGTTGATTATAAAGCTGATGGTCTATAATTAGGATTACCAGGACTCAATTTCAGGCTCTTATATTCTTTTCCGATACGAATAAGTTCTTGTTCTATAGGCATTACGTCAATAGCATGACCTACTTCAAAGCCGTCTACATCACAACTATCCATTATTTTTTGAGCATTTTCAGGTGAGTTCAAAGAACCTCCTGTTATAAGAACAATTTGTTTTGGGTTAATCTTCCTTGCAGCATCCGTTATTTCCTGTGCAAGTTTAATTGTTCCTTCAAGATCTCTCGGCTGAGCCCTGAAACCTTCAGCTTTCCAATCAAAATCTACCGAACCCGGCTTTGGGGCACCAGTAGTTCCCCCAGTGGTCCATCCTGCATGGGCAATTATTACATCCGCACCACTCTCAACAAATTCCTTGGCATCTTCTGCCCAGAAAGCATAAGCCATTGAGAATATGTCTTTCTTACTTGCCAGTTTTATCATTTCGATCTCTCTCTTGAAACCAAAACCAGCAGCATCCCTTAGCATTCTCATTGGTATATATGCGCCATGAGTTGGAAAATTCTGTATACCATCATACCCAATAGCTGTTGCTTTATCCAGCAGCTCGTCGGTATGCCTGAACAAACTATCATAGGCTTCCAGTCCAGCTACAAGAGGAACATTATCGAGCGCATTTGACATTTCATGATGAACATCGAAAACATTGTCTTTCATTTCATTGCTGCCACCCCACCATAGTGTGGTTAGTGGTACCGGATGGCCTCTGTATCGAAACCTTCCCCAGCTGTGCACACTTACCATGTCGGCGCCATTTTTTTCAGCATATCTTGCTACCATTCCTGCTGAAGCATTAGCCACAAAGATTGGTTCTCCATCCTTTATCTTCTGGTCAAGTATTTTCAGGATCTGCGTCCTAGAGAATTTAGTCTTCATTCTCTATCTTCTCCTTTCCTTTCATGCTTTTTAGTTATTAATGGTGTAAACTTGCTGCCCTTTCAAGAAGGGCAGCAAGTTACAGTATTATTATTTTTTACTTCCAGTCAGGTTTTGGGTATAGCGGAGTTCCTGTTACCCAGTCTTCAATATTCCAGTCTCTTTGAAGTCCTCCCATTTCTCCGAAGCCTGCAGAAATAATCTGGCAGTCCTGACCAAGATCAGTGTCAGTGGTTCCTATATGTTGTCCAACTGTTTCAGGTAATTCAGGCCATGGGCCCTTATCCCAGTATAATGGCCCAAGTACTGTAGGAATCGGGTTATCTTTGGTCTTTAATATTTCGGCATAGATAGCGTCCTTATCAGTAGTGCCTGCTCTCCTGATAAGTTCGTACATTGCTTCCACAGTACCATAAGCCATAGGCCCATCTACCAGGTCAGGTGCCAAACCGTATTTATCAATGTATGCATTCATAACATCAATACCCGAACCGAATGGGCCTGCTGACATCTTGCTTGTGGGAAATGCAAATGATTGATACATGATACCGTCAAGATTGGATCCGAACTTTGTATAAGCTTCACTTGATGTAGTTCCAAGCGAATTATAGAACAGTTTTGGATTGTAATCCATTGCAATCATGTTTTCTATTGACAGCATTCCATCTCCGGGATAGCTAAACTGTATTATTGCATCAGGATTAAGCCCTTCGGCTTTTGTTATCAGCGGAGTGAAGTCCAGTATATCTACCGGGTATTGTTCTTTTGACAGTATCTCTATACCAGCCTGAGGCAGGTAATATTCAAGGAATCTTGAACTCTCAGCACCATAGAGTGTCCCGATCTCCCAGACCACAACTGTTTTAACTCCTACTTCTTTCAACGTGTTTACAAGAGCTTCGATGTGGAAAGCTCTTGGACCTTCGGTCCAAATTGTGTACTCCCATTCATACCAGGGCTTTCCATTTTCAGAATATGGCTCATCTGTTGCATATATATTGAAGAATTCTTCAGCAGTTTCCCACTTAACACAGGTTCCATTACCAACCATATAAATAGTTTTGAATTCATCTGCAAGACTGTTTACAAGTGGCTCCTGAGCAAAACCCTGAAAAGTCCCGTAAGAACCATAAATAATATCTACCTTATCCTGACTTATAAGCCTTTCTACGTTAGTAGCGGCCCTTCCGGTATCTCCCTGGTCATTGTATACAACCCAGTTTAAAGGTACCGTAGTGCCGTATTGGGATAGAGGCACTCCTCCTGCTTCATTGATCTGTTCAGTAAAGAGGTTATACATAGAATTACAAATAACCTCTGCTGATGCAAGAAATCCTGTTATTGGACCTGTATGTCCAAACTTAACACTTTTCGGCCCTTCCACAACTTCTTCTGCTGCAGTAGTTTCCGCAGCAGTTTCAGTTACTGTTTCAACTGCTGTTTCAGTTGCAGCTCCGTCTTCTTTACAGCCCGGAAGTATAGCCAGTGATGATACAACCATCACCGCAACAACCAGAAAAAGTATCTTTTTCATATCTTCCCTCCTCTTTTAATTAGTTATCATTTTTTATAAAAGATTTTTGCAAGATCTATTTCTCACCTCCCGCTCTGTTGTAGGTAAATTTTAAATAAAGCATATAATATGAAAATTTAAAAATTTTATCAAATTTTTTAAAAAATTTAACAAAATACCATTGATAGTTTTCAAACAATGTTATATTATAACATAAATTCATTTATGTAAAATAAAAATTTGAAAAAAATTTTAAATTAATTATTATTAAGAAAGAATAAGTATTAAAATCTTAATAATTAGGTGAAAGTGTATATATATTAGAATGTTTAACGATAATTTTAAGATCTAATAATCTGGAAGGATGGATAAGAAATTGCACATAAGTAAAAGAAGAAACCAGATAATTGAAATACTGAGATCAAGGAGCATTATAAACATAAAAGAATTGGCATCGATTCTTAATGTCAGTGAAATGACTTTGTACAGGGATATTAAAGAAATGAAAGACCATCTTTTCCTGTCGAAAAGTAATCTGGTTTATAGAAATAATGCAAGTTTGACAGAATTGCCTTATTACGCAAGGATGAAAAATAATGTAGAATTAAAAATTTCAATAGCCAGGACCGCTGTTAATTATATAAACAATAATGACACCATTTTTCTTGATGGTAGTTCAACAATAGCATATCTTGTTAGAGAACTAATCAAAAAAGACATATATTTAACGGTAGTAACAATATCCCCGATCATCTCAAATGAACTTGCAAAGAAGGACAGCATAAATATACTATGCACCGGTGGGTTGCTGGATAAAATAAATATGATATACACTTGTGATATTGATGACTTTCTGAAGACTATAAATATAAATAAAGCTTTTATGTCCTGTGGTGCACTTTCGATTGAAAAAGGATTTACGGATCTTACAATAAATGAATCAAGGATCAAAAGTAAAATAGTGGAAAAAGTTCCGGAGATAAATTTACTTGTAGATCACTCAAAAATGGATAACTCCTTTTCCTACACGTGGTCAGGCTTTGATGGGCTGGACCGCTTGATATGTGATTACGAAACAACAGAAGATTATGTCAATAAACTAAAATCAAAAAAAATTGAAGTTATACTCAGCAGCAGCCAGGGGGAGCCTAATTAAGTTATCAAAGCTTACGAATTAAAAATATTAATTAAAAGCTAAATAAAAGTATCTTAAAAGCACAAATATGAACAATAAAAACTTTGGTCATTCAGAGCTCATTCGGAGCTTATAATTTAATATTTTAAAGGAGATGTACTATGATGCCCAAACTGATTCTGATGTTTACCCGGAACGATATGACAGTACCGGATGCCATGGATTATTTCGAACAGGTTAAAGACCTCCCTATTGACTATTTCGGCTATAAAGAGATTGGTCTTGAGCCTGAAAAAATGAAAATTTTAAATAATAAGATTCACCAGGCCGGTTTCCAATCCTTCCTTGAAGTTGTTGAATATGAAGAAAAAGATATAATTGGCCCGGCTAAAATGGCAGTCGATATGGGTTTTGATTATCTTATGGGAACTATTTATTATCCTTCCATATGGAAAATTATAAATAAAAAGATTAAATATTTTCCTTTTTGCGGTAAAGTTTATAACCGGCCATCTGTTCTCGATGGAACAATAGATGAAATAGCAGAAGACGCAAAAAGACTGGAATCAGAAGGTGTTGATGGTTTTGATATTCTTGCCTATAGATATATAGATACTTCAGGGGTAGATGAATTACTGAGAAAAGTAAAAAATGCAGTAAAAGTACCAATAGTGTCAGCAGGTTCAATAAACAGCCTCGACCGGCTGGAAAAGACCATCGAGCAGCAGGTATGGGGTTTTACAATAGGAAGTGCATTTCTTGAAAAAAAATTTGTGCCGGGTGGTTCATTCAGAGAAAACGTGATAAAGGTGCTTGAAAAACTTGGGAAAAAAATTTAATAATTTTAATTTAATAAAAGGGATATAAGATATGAAATCTGAAAATTCGGATTTACTATTTGAAGCCAGAGGTATAAGGAAAAGATTCGGCGGGAATGTTGTCCTGGACGGAATAGATGTGAAAATAAATAAAGGAGAAATCCGGTCTATAATCGGTCCAAACGGCGCCGGAAAAACTACCTTTTTCAATTTGATTTCTGGAATTCACAGGCTTGATGCGGGAGAAATATTCCTGGAAGGACATAGAATTGATAGACTCAAGCAGCACCATATATGCAGGATGGGTATTGCTCGAACTTTTCAGAATGCCAAACCTTTTTTATCAATGACTGCATTGCAGAATGTAATACCGGCCTTATTGTTTGGCCCTGAGAATGTTGTGCGCCTGGATTCTGCCAAAAAGGAGGCAATGGAGATACTGGAATTCGTTGGTCTCGAAAATAAATCAAATACCCTTGCTGAATCATTAACCATTGGGGATATAAGACGCCTTGAGATAGCAAGGGCTATTGCCGGAAAACCGAAATTAATATTATTCGATGAGGTTCTTGCAGGATTGACTGTTCAGGAAATTGAAAAAGCGCTTTGTTTTATACGTAAACTCAGGGATGAAAAAGGAATAACAGTATTACTTGTGGAGCATAATCTCAGAGTTGTAATGAACATATCCGATACAGTTACCGCTATCAACCTGGGCAAGATTATCTGCTCCGGAAGGCCGGAAGAGGTTGCCAATAATAAATGTGTAATTGAGTCCTACATGGGAGAAGAAAAGAATGCTTAAAATTAGCAATATATCCTATTCATACGGAAAGATTAATGCCCTTTTCAAAGTAAATCTTGAGGTCAAAGAAGGAAAAATAACTGCATTGCTTGGCCCAAATGGAGCGGGCAAAAGCACGCTTGTAAACAATATTGCAGGTATACTAACACCATCTGAAGGAGACATATTCTTAGATGGAGAAAATATTACCAATTTCACTCCTCATAAAAGAGTAAGCGCAGGAATTTCAGTTGTTCCGGAAAGGCGCAGGCTCTTTGAGCATTTATCAGTTTTTGAAAATTTAAAATCGGGGGCATTTTTAAACAGGAAAAAAATTAAAGAAAACGCGGATATAGTTTATTCGATTTTTCCCATACTAAAGGAGCGGATGAAGCAGATAGTCTCCACAATGAGCGGCGGGCAACAGCAAATGGTAGCTCTTGCTAGGGGATTGATGGCAAATCCTAAAATACTCATACTTGATGAACCCCTCCTTGGGCTGCAGCCCAGCATAGTTCTGGAAATGGTTAATAATTTTAAAAAGATATCAGAGCTTGGAACAAGCATATTATTAGTAGAGCAAAATTTTTACCAGGTTTCCAGAATAATTGATTGTGCTTATATAATGGAACATAGACAAATAACTATCAGCGGGGGAATAGAGGAAATTATAAATAATCCCGAGGTAAAGAAAGCTTATCTGGGAATGTAGATAAAAGTGTGCGCAATACAAGTATAAACTATAACTATAATACAAATATAATCAGGTTGTAATGTGGCAAGTTTCCTATGCTATCTTAAAATTAAGGTTAACAAATAAAACTCATAATAATAGAGGAAGGTGATTGTGAATCAGACAATAGAAATAATAAAGAATCACAGATCTGTAAGAAAGTTTAAGGATATTATGATACCAGGTAATATTGTCAATGAACTTGTCTTAATCGCGCAGCACGCACCAACTTCTCTCAATGGCCAGCAAACTGGTATTATAGTCATAAAGGATAGAGAATCAAAAAAGAAAATAGAAAAAGTTGCAGTTGATATGCCCTGGATAATAGAATGCCCTGTTTTCTTTCTTTTTATAATGGATTTTCTAAAAACTAGGATAGCATGTGAAAAAAATGGCAGGAAACAGACTATCACAGACAGTGTGGAGTCAATTATGGTTGGTTCTGTGGATGTTGGGCTCTCTATGCAGAACGTTATCACTGCAGCTGAATCACTTGGGCTGGGCACAGTATGTATAGGCAGTATCAGGAATAATCCTGATGTTATTATCAGATTATTCGAATTGCCTAAATATACATATCCTGTTGCTGGTTTATGCATTGGTTATCCGGAAGATAATTCCAGGCTAAAACCCCGGCTTGATAAATCGACCTACTGTCATTTTGAAAAATACAGCCAGGAAAATTTTAGAAATGCTATAGACTCCTATGATAAATTAATGGTAGATTATTTGAAAGAGGTTGGTAGAGAAAAGGAAATAAACTGGAGCTACAATACAAGCAGCTTCTATAAAGATAACTATTATCCTAAGGTATATCTAACATTAAAAAAACAAGGATTTAGAAATAAAGAGTAAAAGATAAATGGCAGGAGATATATTTAGCATATGGGCAACAATAACTTCTTAGATAAGACTATTAAATATGTAGATGCACTCTTTAACGGAAAAGATCCTCATTTTGTCCGAACTCTGTACTGGGTACTGGAACTGGATCCTGATGTCGGTGAGGAAGTAAAGATTGCTGCTTACGCCCATGATATTGAAAGAGCTCTTTTCCCTTATGATATCGGTGCTTTTCTCTTAGATAAAGAGGTACTTAAAAATCATCAAGTAAATGGTGCAAAGGCAATTTATAATTTCCTTTTAAAGGAAGGGGCAGATTCAGTTTTTTCCTCCAGAGTTAAAATCCTTATTGAGAAACATGAGAGCGGTGGTACTTATGAACAGAATCTGATAAAAGACGCCGATTCTATAAGTTATTTCGAAACAAATGCATTAAAACATATCGAATGGTTAGATAAATTTTCCAGAGAGCAAATACAGGCAAAACTTGATTGGATGTACAAAAGAATTTCTTTTGATAAAGCAAAAGAAATTGCTAAGCCTTTTTACGAAAAATCCATCAAAAAACTGAAAGAAAAAGATCGATTGGAAAAAAATAACTAATAATACCTTTAGCATTTACTCAGAAAGTTAAAAAGGAGGATCTGAATATTCCTAATTTCTAGTAAAAATATTTAGTCCACTTTTAACTTTTATCTATGAAAATCCCTGTCAATAGTTATTAACAATAATATCGAAATAATAATA
>CAZSVM010000001.1:0-168290 GCA_964610315.1 uncultured Actinomycetota bacterium | reverse complement strand
TCAGAGTGTTTGGCAATCACTCGTAGAGTATAAGAGCATAAGGGAGCTTAACTGTAAGATTGACAAATCAAGCAGAAACGAAAGTTGGGTCTAGTGATCTGGCGGCTCAGTGTGGAATGGCCGTCACTCAACGGATAAAAGGTACTCCGGGGATAACAGGCTTATCTCCCCCAAGAGTCCATATCGACGGGGAGGTTTGGCACCTCGATGTCGGCTCATCGCATCCTGGGGCTGGAGCAGGTCCCAAGGGTTTGGCTGTTCGCCAATTAAAGCGGTACGCGAGCTGGGTTTAGAACGTCGTGAGACAGTTCGGTCCCTATCCTCTGTGGGCGCAGGAGAATTGAGGGAATTTGTCCCTAGTACGAGAGGACCGGGATGAGTAAACCTCTAGTGTGTCAGTTGTCCTGCCAAGGGCATTGCTGATTAGCCAAGTTTATAAGGGATAAGTGCTGAAAGCATATAAGTACGAAGCCCATCCCAAGATTAATTCTCCCATCCCTCGTGGATTAAGATCCCATGTATAATACATGGTTGATAGGTTAGAGGTGTAAGCACAGCAATGTGTTTAGCCGACTAATACTAATTGATCGAGGACTTAACTATGATTCGCTATGAGGCTTTGAGAGAACAGCTCCTTATAATATAAAAACTTACGGTGGCTATAGCGAAGGGGCAACACTTGTTCCCATCCCGAACACAAAAGTTAAGCCCTTCAGCGCCGATGGTACTATGCTGTTAGCAGTGTGGGAGAGTAGGTCGCCGCCGTATTTTTATTTACATCTGAATTTCACTTTGAATTCTTAATGATTTGTGGTAACAAAATTTCTGTTTTTTATGAATATTCTATATTTTTATTCCACTTTGAAGGATTTTTAAGGTATCCAGATCAAGTCTATTGTTTTTATCATAGTTTTGGTTATTTTTATATTCTTCCGTAAAATCATATATACCAAAGTCCATATTTTTGTAGGTCCAGTAAGTATAGGATATTTTATTTTCCTTAAAAATATCAATAACATCTTTTAGCCATCTTCTCCTTACTGATTTATTTGCTCTAACTATGCATCCAAATTCTCCGCATAAGATGGGCACTTTATGTTTTTCCCTGAATTCCAGGACGGGTTCAATCAATTTTGACATTTCATTTTTATCCCAGAATTTATTGATATCTTCCAGGAAATTTACGAAATATTTATTTTTCTCTCCTACCATTTGAGTTATTGATTCAGAGTAATTGTCAGGTTTTCCGGGGTAATCTACTTTTTCCCTGTAATATTGGTAAAAAGGAACCCAGGGAGCAAATTGGTGAGTAACCAGGATGGGGTGGTAGAAATGGAAACTATAAATTATTTTATCATCCTTAAACTTCTTCATTATATTGAAGTTTTTTGCCATACCCCATAGATTTGATTCTGCAACAATGAAATTATTTTTATCTTTCTTTCTGATTACATCGATACTTTCTTTGGCGAGTTCGAGCCACCACGAATTATCCGGCGCTACAGGTTCGTTAATAATCTCATAAACTATATTGCCCCGGTTTTTATATCTATCGGAAAAAAATTCAAGAATTTTTAAGAATCTTTTTCTATTCTGGGAATTTTTATCCCAGATATCATTGAAGTCAAGTTTGTCTACTTCAAAAGTAAAGCCTGGCATATTATGAAAATCCAGAATAATCTTTAAATCATATTTACTTATAATCTTGATAAGATCATCGATTCTTTTGATTCTTTTAAGATCGTAAATGAAGGGTTTGGAATCATCCTCAAAGAAGTAATAATCAATAGGGAGTCTGATTGTATTAAAACCCCATCCGGATATTTTTTCAATATCATTTTCGGTAACAAAGTTATCAAGAAATTCATCTGAAAAATTATTATTTTGGGAAAACAAACCGCCGATATTTACTCCTTTGTAATACATAATACCTCCAGTAATTAAAAATGAGTAATTTCTTTCCTTAATTTAAAGTCAAATAGTTACTAAATAACTTTACAACCTATATATTACTTTCAAATAAGCAATTTTCCAATATAAACAGTATTTATTATTTTTAATTATTTAGGAGTTGTTTGATAAGTGGAATTTAATTATTATAAATTGCTTAATTCTTTAAAATTATTTTTCAAATTCATATACAATGATTGGTAAATTTTATATGTGTTCCTATATTTTCTAACATTTTTATCTATAGGGTAATTTTCCTGGTCCACATCATTGATTATTCTGTCGGCAATGTCTTTAATACTGGAATAAATTCCACATCCTTTACCCGCAATTATAGCAGCCCCAAAAGCCGGTCCTTCTTCGACATTTAAAGTAATAACTTTTGAGTTTAAAATATCTGCCATAATCTGTCTCCATACGTTACTTCTTGATCCGCCTCCGGATAAAATAATTTTATCGGAATTAATATTGAGTTCTCTCATCAAAGATAGGCAATCCAGTTGACTGAATGCCACTCCTTCCATAATAGACCTTACAAAGTGATCGGAGTTATGCAGGTAAGAGATGCCGAAAAATACACCTCTTGCATGAGGATCTGCATAAGGTGTTCTTTCACCTGACAGATATGGTAAAAATATAAGTCCGTTTGATCCTGCCGGTACTTTTTTTGCCTGTTTATCCAGTAAGCTGTATCCTTTAATGTGAGGAAAACTGCTGATTGTTTCTACCGATGGGCCAAATTTATCAAAATACCATTTTAGTGAACCGGCAGCCGAGAGGGTAACTCCGGTGAGGTGCCACTTTCCGGTAACGGCATGACAAAAAGAATGTAATCTGCCCTGAGAATCGTATAGGGGCTTATCACTGTGTGCAAATACTACACCTGAAGTTCCAATTGAATCTAGAATAAGATTATTTCCGATAATGCCACTGCCAACCGCTCCCGCAGCATTATCACTGCCCCCGCCAACTATAGGAGTACCCTCGATCAATCCGGTAAGGTCAGAGGCTTCTTTACTAACTTTTGAAGATATTATTTCGGATTCGAATATGTCCGGGAGCAGATATTTATCTATATGCAGTCCGTTTAAAATTTCATTGGACCAATTTCTAGAAGGAATATCCATAAGAATTGTACCTGAAGAATCAGATACCTCGGTTGCAT
Source organism: uncultured Actinomycetota bacterium (assembly GCA_964610315.1). Taxonomy (GTDB): domain Bacteria; phylum Actinomycetota; class Humimicrobiia; order Humimicrobiales; family Humimicrobiaceae; genus JAQVEM01. The sequence continues at coordinate 165,175 of CAZSVM010000001.1, read as the reverse complement.
AAATATTGGATAATCTGTATCTTATGTAATCTTTGGGCAAAAGAATTTTTGATACTTTTTTATAGTTTTCAGGTTCATTTTCCCTCAGCCATAATATTTTGGGTGCTGTAAATCCTGGCAGAGCTCTGTTATAGGATAGTTTTATAAAATTATCATAACCAAATATTTCATATATCTCCTCACACTGCCTATAGGTTCTCTGATCACACCAGAGAATTGCCGGTCTTATTACATTACCCTGATTATCCAAAAAGACACTGCCGTGCATCTGACCTGATAAACCAACACAGGCAATATTTTTAGGAGAAACATTTGATTTTTTTATAACATCTTTTATGGTTTTAATCGAAGCAGTCCACCAATCATCCGGAATTTGTTCAGCCCATCCCGGTTTTGGTGTCATAAGTCTATAATCACTTGTGCTTGAAGCTGCCAGTTTGCTGTTTTCATTTATTAATATGGCTCTGGTGGAAGTTGTTCCAACATCAAGGCCTAAAAGAAATTTCATGGTTATAAAATGACTGCTTTTTATATTATTTCAATCTATTTTATTTTATTCTTTTTGCTAATATTAATTCAATATCACCTCTGTGATTTTCTGGATCAAAATATGCTTCTATTATCTCTTCATTAGGCAAACTGTTGATTTTTTCGTTCATGATATTAAGTGCAATAGAATTTATTTCGATAGCTTTCTGTACGGGCATTCTTTCAGGATTAATATCTATACCGAAATATTCATTATACCCCGACATTTTGAGTGAAAAAAGTGAAGCTTCGGCTTGTTGCCATTCGATAACGCCGACATTTAGATCCTGATCATAATTACCCATAGGCTGGCTGTTCCAGTGGGTATGGAATAATCTGCCTTCTCTGGTTATCCTGCTAAAAGCATAGGGAGCATCTTCGAATCCCATTCTGATATGTCCTATTTCCGGCTGCATTCCCAGCAGCTTGTAGCTCTTTTTAAGAAGACCTCTGTTAATTCTGGATTTTAATTTTGATTCGATATCTCTGCAGGCCAGCAGTCCATCTACAGTAGTTCTGTAAATATTATTTGGAACGGGTTCATAAGGTTTGGGTTCTATGGCAACCGGTACTCCTGGAATTTCGTCCATGGCATAAGCTACTGCATCTTCGAATCTATCCCACATATCATAATAATTGGTACCCAATGGGTAAAGATAACCATCTGATCCCGGCCATATACCAGCATGATGCAGGCCTTTATCTTTTACGAATTTCAAACAATTTATCAGAATTTCTACTGCTTTGTCCCTGTATTTATTATAGGGATTCGATAATGAACCAAATTCATATTCTTTAGGGTAGAATATCGAAGGGTAGCAGGAGAGTAGTTTGATTCCGCTTTCTTTTTCAAGTTTTTTATAAAGATGATAATTCTCTTCATTTACTTCTGCAGGGTAATGAGCTTCTATAGCATGCACGCCGTATTTTGCCATTTCTGCTGCCATTTCCAGCCTCTGCGGTATGGCTTTATTATTTATATATGCTTCATGAAATCTTCCTCCGACTGGTGTAAAATACCATATACCTACTGAGATTTTAATCTCGAGACTAAAAGCATTTAAATGTTTTATCAGCTCTTCTTTGGTTCTTCTAATTTCCTGATATTGGGTGTTTATGATGTTTCCCATAAGGTTTTCCTATCGTAAGATGATTTTTAAAATTTTATTAATAAAAAATTTAATTGTTTTCTGCAAGAGTTACTGTGTTTGTTTTTTAAAACTCTGATATTTTTATGAATTATAGTAAGAGAAAAAAATTAGTTAGTCAAGTGAATTATAAAAATTAGTTATAAAATTGACTTGACTAACTAACATTTTACTTCTATAATAATCTCAATTCATTGAATATAAAAGACTTCTAACGAATGATCTCTATAAAAAAACAAAAAACTCTTAAGCAAACAAATAGGAAGGTAATATTAAATATTCTTCGTGATTCGGGGGAAATATCAGTAGCTGAACTTTCTAAAAAGGTAAACTTAAGCAAACCCACACTCATGACTATAATAAATTATTATTTAAAAAATGGACTGGTAGTAAATGCAGGAAAAGGAAATTCTACGGAAGAAGGCGGTAAGAAACCAAATATTTATAAATTTAATGACGATGGTGGTTATGCAATCGGCATGATTATATCAGCAAATAAATTGGCTGCGATTATCACAAATTTAAAGAGCAAAATTCTGTATAAAAATACAATCCCATTAAAGACAAATGAAGGGTTTGATAATGTTTTAAGAAAGATAATCAGTTTGTATAATAACCTTATAGATAATACCAATATTGACAGAAAAAAACTTGTCGGCCTGGCCATTGGAGCTTATGGTATAACTAACTTCACCAGAGGTGAAGTTATTTTTTCACCTCACTTTCCATCCTGGGGAAAGAATATTAATCTAAAGGAAAAAATACTGGAACAAATACCCGGTAAAATACCGGTTATTGTAGATAACCATATAAGATTTCAGGTTTTTGCCGAAAAAATTTTAGGACTGGCAAAAGAGAAGGATAACATTGTTGCCGTACAGGCCGGTAAGGGATTAGTAGCAGGGGTAATAATAGAGAATGAAATCAAAAGAGGTAATCATTATCTGATCGGAGAAATAGGCCACATGATAGTGGATCCGGAAGCAAGGGAAATTTGTGCCTGCGGCGGCAAGGGATGTTTCGAAGCAATGGTTTCCACCAACAGAATATTAAGGATGGCCAGGGAAAAAAATAAAGAGTATCCTGATTCAATTATTTTTGACGGAAATGATACCGGTACCATAGATATCAATCGAATATTCGATGCATCCAATAAAGGAGATAAGCTTGCTCTGGAGCTCATTGATGATGCCATAAACTGGTTCGGAATCGGGATATCGAACATTATTCTTATGTACGATCCACAGATTGTAATAATCCAGGGTATATTTACCAAAGCAGGAGATTATTTTCTTAAAAATTTGAAGGAAAAGATTAATAAAATTTCCCTGTTCTCCATAAAAAGGGAAACCGAGATTAAATACTCCGAACTTAATGATACCGCAGGAGTACTGGGTGCCGCTTCATTTGTGCTTTCAAAATATTTTGAGTGATTTTTTTAATAAAAGAATTTGGATATCGGAAAAAGTTAAAGGAGGTGTATGGGGGGGTAAAAAAATGAGATTTGTCTAAGGGCTTTAAGGGGCTTATCTTAAACAAATCTCCAGTATATTTTATCAAAAAATTGTCTAAAAGGAGATGAAAAAAGTGAAAAAGATACTGATTCTGGCTTTAATTGTAGCTTTTATGGTTTCAATGTTATTTATTGGAACTTCATGCAAGAAAGAAGCAGCAACAACAGCAACCACACAGGCCGAAGAAACTACAGCAGAGACGACAGCCGAAGAAACTACAGCAGAAGAAGTATCAGCCGAGCCCGTTACCGTAACCTGGTGGCATATCCAGACAGAAGAAGCTCAAAAAGCTTTATGGCAGGATTTAGCTGACCAGTATATGTCTGACCATCCAAATGTTACCATTGAGGTCACAGTTATGGAAAATGAGAACTTCAAAGCAAAACTGACCACAGTTATGCAGTCCGGCGAAGTACCGGATCTTTTCCAGAGCTGGGGTGGCGGTACTATGAATGATCAGGCTGAAGCAGGCCTACTTAGAGACATTTCAGTAGAACTTGCTACAGACGGCTGGGGTGATACATTCTCACCAGGTGCTCTGGGTGTTTATTCCTATAATGGGATAAACTATGGTGTACCGAGAGACATGGGAATGGTTGGCTTCTGGTACAATACGGATTTATTTACTCAAGCAGGCATTGATAGTCCACCTGCAAACTGGGCTGAGCTTCTTGATGATGTGCAGAAACTGAAAGATGCTGGTATTACTGCGATTGCCGTTGGTGCAGGGGATAAATGGCCGGCTGCATTCTGGTGGGAATATCTTGCAACGCGTATTGGTGGAGAAGCTGGTTTTAATGCCGCTGCTTCAAGAACAGGTTCCTTCACTGACGCTCCATTTGTAGAAGCAGGTGAAAAAATTGTAGAACTGGTTGGTTTAGATGCCTTCCAGGATGGTTTCCTGGGTGCAACCTGGGGCGATGAAGCTACCCTTATGGGTAATGATGAAGCTGCTATGGACCTTATGGGACAATGGGCTCCTGGTTCATTCAGAGATAACAGTGTTAGCGGCGAAGGACTTGGCGATAAAGCAGGCTGGTTCAAATTCCCCGCAGTTGAAGGTGGTGCCGGCGATCCTAATGACGCACTGGGTGGCGGTAATGGATTTGTAGTTGGTAAAGATGCTCCAGATGCAGCAGTAGATTTTCTGAAATTTATAAGCAGTGTAGACTCACAAAAAGCGCAGGCTGAAATAGGAATGTCTGTTCCTGTTGTGAAAGGTGCTGAGGAAGCTCTAACTGATCCATTACTTAAACTTGTTCAGCAGGGTGCAGCAGATGCAGAGTATTTCCAGCTGTACTATGACCAGTATCTTCCACCGGCAATGGGTTCTGTAGTTAATGACGCCGTTCAGGCAATTTTTGCTGGAACAATGACACCGGAGGAAGCTGCTCAAATGGTTGAAGATTCAGCTGTTGAGAACTTGGACTGATAAGTGTTTGAGTCTTTGTATAGACGGGGATTGGGTTTAAAGACCCAATCCCCGCAATAATTAACAGTATTAAAAAATTTGAATAAAAGATAAAATATGCATAGTAGGGGGGGGTTTATTATAAAATCATTTAAAAGAATCAAACCCCGCAGTATCTCAATAGACAGAATAAAAGTTTTTTTATTCTTGCTTCCTGCTGCAGCGCTTATATTTATTTTCCTGGTATATCCCATATTGCAGTGTGGTTACTACAGCACATTTGACTGGAACGGTATGGGTCCCGCTCAAGATTTTACAGGATTACAAAATTTTTTAAAAATAGTTACGGATAAGATTTTTTTAAAAGCCGTAGGTAACAGTTTTTTTATTGTTGCACTTTCTTTATTAATACAGCTCCCACTGGCTATGGCCCTTGCTATTATGGTTGGACGTAAAATACGTGGCCGTGCATTCTATAGAACAGTATTTTTTATGCCCTATGTTCTGTCTGAAACTATTACAGCTATTATGTGGCTAATTCTTTATAATCCTCAGCCAAGTAGGGGATTTATAAATGCAGTCTTTCAAGCACTTGGGCTGAATACTGAGGCCTGGCTGGGAGATACAAGTCTGGTTCTATTTTCAATATTTGTTGTTCTGACCTGGAAATATATAGGGTTTCACATGCTTCTATATATAACAGGACTGCAAAATATTCCAAGAGATGTTGAAGAAGCTGCTTTAATTGATGGCGTAACAAAACGCCAGATGATAACACATATAACTTTACCTTTAATAATGGGTACGGTAAGAACATCAGTATATTTATCAGTTCTCGGTTCGCTGCAGGTCTTTGCAATTGTATGGATTATGACTAAAGGCGGTCCGGTTAATGCCAGCGAGGTCTTATCAACATATATGTATCGTTTTAGTTTTGTACGATTTCAACTTGGATATGGTTCGACGGTAGCAATAATGATGTTGATTATTGCGCTGATTTTTTCGGTAACCTACAGGGGTTTTGTGCGTAAAACAGAACATATAGCATAGAAAGGATTGATTTATGTCAGATGGCAGTGCCAAAAAAAGAACGAAATCGAAGGAACGCATTCTGGGAGTTTTAAAATATGTTATTCTTACATTTGCTGTAATCCTTATTCTTGTCCCGATTGTCATTATTATATTTGGTGGATTAAAAACACGTGGTGAATTTTATACAATTCCTTATGTTCCCCCCATACCACCAAGATGGCAAAATATTGTAAAAATTGTAAATATGCCGATTTTCTGGTATATGATGCGCAATAGTGTAGTTGTAACACTATCAACAACGGTTGGAGTGGTAGTTATTTCTTCTATGTCAGCTTTTGTATTCTCACGTATGAATTTCCGGGGTAAGTCTACCATATTTCAATTCTTTACCCTGGGCCTTATGTTCCCAGCTACAGTGGCTATTTTGCCAATATTCCTTATAATAAGGCAGATAGGTTTATACAACAACCTGATAGGGGTAATACTGGTACTAACAACGTTTCAGATTTCTATGTCAACTGTAATTCTCCGCAATTTTTTTATGGATATTCCTTCAGAACTTCAGGATGCTGCCTGTATAGATGGCTGCAATACAATTGGATTTTTCTGGCGTATTTTAATACCTCTTGCACGTCCTTCACTGGCTGCGGTGGCAGCCTTAGCTGTGGTTAACAGTTGGAACGATTTATTGGTAGCGTTGGTTCTGATAGATAAGGAAAAATTATGGACACTGCAGCTTGGGACAATGCAATTCCAAGGCCAATACGGGCAGGATTTATCTCTGGTGTCAGCATTTCTTATATTAGCAGCTATACCTGCTGTTATATTCTATGTATTTGCCCAGCGTCATATTGTTTCAGGATTAACTGCAGGCTCAATAAAAGGTTAATTTAACTTATTTTGAAAATGCAGTCAAGAATGTTAGAGTCTATTTGAATAAATTCTTTGCATAAAATAATTTGTTTGTAAAAATTAATTATAGAAATTATTATATCCATCTGCGAAAGATTAAAAACCTTTTAAAGAAAGATTCTTTAAAATGAATAAAAATAAAGGGAAAATAAATAAAAATAAAATTTATCTTGATACAAATCAACCTGTTAATAAAAGAGTGGAAAGTCTTTTATCCCTTATGACTCTGGATGAGAAAATAGCCCAGAAGGGTAGTATATGGATTTACGAGATATTGGATGGAAAGAGGTTTTCAGATAAAAAAGCAGCCACTCTGATGAAAAATGGCATGGGGCAGATAACCCGGCTTGGCGGAGCAAGTAATTTTGATCCATCCGTTTCTGCCAGAATAGCGAACCAGATACAAAAATATCTTATTACAAATACCCGTCTGGGTATACCGGCTATCATTCATGAAGAAGCCTGCAGCGGATATATGGCTAAAGGCGCAACTTGTTTCCCCCAGACTATAGGAGTGGCAAGTACCTGGGACCCCGGTTTACCGGAAAAAATGGGTATGGTAATAAAAGAACAAATGAGATCGGTAGGTGCTCATCAGGCTCTCGCTCCGGTATTGGATATTTCCAGGGATGCAAGATGGGGAAGAGTGGAAGAAACCTTTGGAGAAGATCCTTACCTTGTTTCCAGAATGGGGGCATCTTACATAAGGGGAATTCAGGGTAAAGACTGGCGGCGCGGAATTGTAGCTACGGCTAAACATTTTGTTGGTTATGGCTTTTCCGAAGGTGGGATGAACTGGGCGCCCGCGCATATTCCCAGAAGGGAATTAAACGAGGTATTTCTGTTGCCTTTTGAAACTGCTGTAAAAGAAGGCGGTATTGCTGCCATAATGCCAGGATATCATGAACTTGATGGTATTCCCTGTCATAGTTCAAAAGAATTGCTTACAGATATACTGAGGAACCGGTGGAATTTTAATGGATTGGTGGTGTCTGATTATTTCGGTATAAATATGCTATATGATTACCATATTATTGCAGAGGATAAAGAACATGCGGCAAAGCTGGCAATAAACACGGGTATTGATATCGAACTTCCCAGTACCGATTGTTACGGAAAACCATTGAAAACAGCATTGTCAAAAGGCTTGGTGGAAGAGTCGCTGATCGATATAGCGGTAACGAGGATATTAAGAATGAAATTTTTACTGGGACTTTTTGAAAATCCTTATGTAGATGAAAAGAAAGCTTCCATGATGTTCGATACACCCGGGCAAAGAGCTCTTGCCCGTGGAATAGCGCGGAAATCAATTGTATTATTGAAAAACAAGGAAAAATTGCTTCCCATAAGTAAAGATATTCCATCAATTACAGTAATCGGACCAAATGCAAATACTACAAGGAATATCCTCGGGGATTATACATATCTGAGTCATCTGGAATCCCTAATCGAAATGAAGGAGAAAAATGAAATTTTTAATACTCCCGTACCGGAAAAAATAGAGCTGGTCGATAGTTTTGTATCAATCTCCAGCATATTGGAAGGGATAAAAGAAAAGGTAAGCAAAAGTACTGCTGTTTACTATGCCAAGGGTTGCGAGGTAAACAGCGATTCCAGGGAAGGTTTTAATGAAGCGGTTGAAGCTGCAAAGAAATCGAAAATCGCAGTAGTAATCGTAGGTGACAAATCTGGACTGGTTAATGGCTGCACAAGCGGGGAATCCAGGGACAGAGCTACTCTTAATCTGCCGGGCGTACAGGAAGAACTGGTAAGAGCTGTTTATGAAACAGGCACCCCATTAGTTGTTATTCTAATCAATGGGAGGCCGTTATCGATCAACTGGATTACAGATAATATACCGGCAATAATAGAAGCATGGCTCCCGGGTGAGGAAGGGGCCCGAGCAGTAGCAGATGTTCTTTTCGGAGATTACAATCCGGGAGGCAAACTTCCGGTATCTTTTCCAAGGTCAGTGGGTCAGATACCGGTCTATTATAACCACAAACCTTCCGGAGGGCGTTCTCACTGGAAAGGTGATTATGTGGAGATAAGCAGTAAACCGTTATTTCCCTTCGGTTATGGTTTGAGCTATACCGATTTCAAATATGACAATTTGACCATCAGACCCAAAAATGTACCGTCTGACGGAGAAGTTAAAATAAGTGTGGATGTAAAAAATTCCGGAGCCGTTAAAGGAGATGAAGTCATACAATTATATATCAGAGATATACAATCCGAAGTAACCAGACCTGTAAAAGAATTGAAGGGTTTTAGGAGAATTACCCTTAAACCGGGTCAAAATAAGACAGTTGCATTTATTCTGCCGGTAACCCAACTTGGTTTTTATAACCGGGATATGAAATTCGTGGTAGAACCCGGGGCGGTAAAGGTTATGGTGGGTAGCTCTTCACAAGATATCAGATTGACAGGAAAATTTAATATAACCGGGGAAACGGTAGAAATAAAAAATAAGAGAAAATATTTCACAATAGCGAAAGTTAAATAACGGTTTAAAGTTGGTTTTGAAAATATTAATAAATAAGTATTAAATAAAGTATAATAATTTTTTATTGACATTAATAATTACAAGTTATATATTAACTAATAACATATAAATATTATAAAACTATTACAATAATTTTATTAATATTTAAAGATAATAATAAAAAAACCGCGGTAATTTAAAATAAGATTAGATTACAGTCAATAGATAAAGTCTTGGCTAGTTTTTAAATAAGAATAAATATAGAAATAATAATCTGTAATATAGATAGCAATAAACAAAGAATTGGAGGTAGCAAGTGAAACGGATGTCTTATTATGTCATTGGAGTATATTTAGGAGTAACAAACATTGTCTGCATACTTTCAAATCGGGATGGCAAAATAATAACCAAAGATACCAGAAAAACCTTTGGTGGCAGGGGCAAGGAAAAAACTATTTCTCAGATAATCAGTTCGGCAAAAAATGTTCTCAAGGAAGGAGAGAGATTAGGAGTTTCCTCCAAATCGATATTGGGAATGGGAGTAGGTGGCCCCGGTCCCATAAATAGCGATGAAGGTATAATACATGTTGCCCCCAATATCCCCGGATGGATTAATACTTCCCTGGTAAAAGAGCTGGGGGATGAACTTGATCTTCCCATATTTCTAGAAAATGATGCCAATGCAGCTGCATTGGGAGAATGGTGGTTGGGAGCCGGTAAAGGCGTCGATAATTTAGTTTTACTTACCCTGGGTACCGGAATAGGCGGAGGAATAATTATCGATGGAGAAGTTTTGCATGGAATACGGCATACGGCTGGAGAGATAGGGCATATGATAATCCGGGAAGGCGGACTTTTATGCGGATGCGGAAACAGGGGATGCTTTGAAGCCTATGCTTCGGCAAAAGCAGTAGTAAATAGAACATTATCAGCAATAGCAAAGGGTAAAAAAACTATGCTTACCGATTTAATAAAAAATAAATTGGAAAGGATTACCTGCAAATTAATATGATACGGCCAAAAAAGGGGATAAGCTATGCCAGCGTATAGTTGAGGAAACAGGAAAGTATCTGGGAATCGGTATAGCCAATATAGTTAGCATAATAAATCCGCAAATGGTTGTTATTGGAGGGGGAATGGCCAAAGCAGGAGATCTTTTATTTGATCCGGTAAGGAAATATGTAGAAGATCATGCTTTCACTGCGGCCATGGAAGGAGTAAAAATTGTTCCTGCTACCCTGGGTACAAATGCCGGTGCTATTGGAGCGGTGGCTTTTATATTAAAGAAAAAAGGACTCTTGAAAAAAATAGATTATTTTAATCAAAATATGCCAGGATTCTTTCAGGCTTGAGTTTAATAAAATATTAAATGGTTTTAATGGAATAACAGTCAGGCTAGAAATCAGAAGAAATGAATAATGCAAAATTCAAAAAAGTCATTTTAACTAATATGATAGTGGCGTTTCTTTACGGAATAATAATATGTCCTTTGATCGCCATTATTTTTTATGCTTTGAGTACCCTGGGTCCGGGGCATGCAGAGCCGGCTTCCATGAGTGGGTTATATCCGGTAATAAGGTTTGGTTTAATTGTCGGGGCTGCATTTGGATTTATATTTGCTGTTATTCTGGGAATGCTATTCAGGCCTTTTAAAAGTGCCGTTTTTTTTAAAAATGAAGATAATTTTTTGTCAGTTCTAAATATAGCTATAAATAGAATTAATTATGAATTGGATAAACGTGATAGTAATTTATATGTTTTTAGAGAGAAAAGAAACAGACTGGCCAGCATTTCAGTGAGAATAAAAGATAATAATGCAGTTATTTATGGCCATTTTAATAAAGTTACTTATCTTAAAAAATATCTTTTAAATCAGTCTCCATTTAATATAAAATAATCTTTAAGAAAAATATGGTTGTATATTACTGTCGGTATATTGCCGGGTTGTGTTTTATATTGAAGTAAAAGTCATTAGTATCGGTTTCGATAATTTTTATTATATCCATTAGCTTTAAAAATATTATTCTAATATTTATAAAAAGTTGTAAAAAATTGCTAAAAATGAAAATTTTTATGTTTTTTTATCATTTTTTTTAAAATTTTTTAAATATATCTATATTTTTAATAAAATTTTTAGTATAATCATGAAAATATTAAGTTTTTTAATAAAAATAATTATTTTTTATGATATTAAGACCGGATTAATAAAAAAAAATCAGAAATAAAGGAAGAAAATGAATAAAAATTTAAAAGTAATAAAGGAAAGGTGCGGTAGTAAAAATTATAATAAATTAATCAAAATAAAAAATAATTATTTATTGGAATTTATTGCAAATTTTATAAGACTTCTTAATCCTAAATCGATATTTATCTGCGATGATTCGGAAGAAGATTTTGATTATATAAGAAATAAAGCTATAAAAGATGGTGAGGAGATAAAACTGTCCATTCCCGGTCATACCGTTCATTTTGACAGTTATTATGATCAGGGCAGGGATAAAGAACATACCAGATTGATGTTTCCAAAAGGAGTTTATTTAGGATCGAACCTGAATACCATAGAAAAAGAAAAAGGGCTTAAAGAAATTTTAAGCATTATGAAGGATATAATGCAGGATAAAGAATTGTATATTCTGTTTTTTTGCCTGGGGCCGGCTAATTCCCGGTTTGCAATTCCTGCTATTCAGTTAACGGATTCAAGTTATGTATCACACTCCGAAATCTTACTTTACAGGCCTGGGTATGAAGAATTCAGAAGGTTTGGAGAGTACAAAGATTTTTTCAGGTTCATACATTCGGCGGGAGAGGTCAAAAATGCGGTAAGTGTAAATATCGATAAAAGAAGGATATATATGGATACCGAAGAGGATATCGTATATTCTGTGAATACCCAGTATGGGGGAAATACAATCGGACATAAAAAACTGGCAATGCGTTTGGGAATAAACAGAGCTTCAAAAGAAGATTGGCTGACTGAACATATGTTTATTTCTGGAATACATGGTCCGGGAGGCAGGATAACTTATTTTACCGGAGCATTTCCATCGATGTGCGGAAAGACTTCCACTGCAATGATACCCGAGGAGACAATAGTGGGAGATGATATTGTCTATATTAAGAATATTGAAAATGAGGTACGTGCTGTTAATGTGGAGATCGGAATCTTTGGGATAATAGAAGATATTAATCCGGATGATGACCCAGTCATCTGGAAAGTTCTAAATGAACCAGATGAAGTTATATTTTCGAACGTGTTGGTAACCGAAGATAGAAATGCCTACTGGACGGGTAAACCAGGAAAAGTACCCCTGAAAGGGTTGAATCATTCAGGTGAGTGGCATCAGGGTAAGAGGGATTCTCAAGGAAAAGAAATTGCTCCTTCTCATAAAAATGCAAGATTTACGGTTAATCTCAGAAATTTAGATAATCTTGATATAAATTACGATAATCCCGATGGTGTTGAAATAAAAGGCATAATATATGGAGGAAGGGATTCGGATACTCTGGTACCGGTGCTGGAATCATATAACTGGATTCATGGGATGGTGAGTATAGGTGCATCCATAGAGTCAGAAACAACTGCGGCTACTCTAGGCAAAACAGGGGTAAGGGAATTTAATCCAATGTCAAATCTAGATTTCCTTTCTATTCCTGTTGGTAAATATATAGATATCAATCTTAAATTTGGGGAATTACTTGAAGATCCTCCTAAAATATTCGGTGTCAATTATTTTTTAAAGGATGGTAGTGGCAATTATCTGAATAAAAAGACCGACAAAAAGATATGGTTAAAATGGATGGAACTGCGTGTTTATAAAGATGTAAAAGCAATTAATGTTGGTACCGGTTTTATTCCAAAATATGAAGATCTTAAAGTACTATTTAAAGATGCTCTGGGCAAAGATTATGTGCGAGAAGACTATATAAAGCAATTTACTCTGAGAGTTCCTGAAAATCTTTCCAAGATAGATAGGATTATAAAAATTTATAATGACCTGGGTTCCGGTGTTCCGGATATATTATTCGAAATCTTAAGAGAGCAGAAGATAAGACTGGAGAATTTGAAAAATAAAAAAGGAGAACATATCTCCCCATTTTCTTTTTAATTATTTTTCTTCTAAATATTTAATTATTCTTCTTCTGATATTCTTTTGTTAATGATGGTATTTATTTAATGGTTTGAGTGAATGAGTTATCACCATAATCGAACTTGTACATAACCAGGCCGGTACAGGGTTTGGGATAGAAATAGGTGGATTTTTCCGGCATTAAGTAGCCGGTTGTGCTGATTCTTTCCAATTCTTTAACCGTGGGTGCATTTAAAAATATTCCGATATCAAATTTTTTACTATCTATATTATTTATTACATCATCTATAGAATGGGAATAATCGATTTTTCCAATTTCGTGCTGGCTGGAAATACTCTCCATAAAGAATTTGTGAAATATATTTATATCCATACTTGAATAATCTCTATCTGTCGGGCTTTTATGGTTAATATTATTTATACAGCTTGTTTTTAAGGTTATAAAGTATAATTTTTTTTCCTTGCTATATAAGAAGAAACTCTTAAGGCCACTGGATTTTGATTTTGATAATTTTTCATTGAGATATCCGGCAGATTTTAATGTATTTTCTTCAATATCGAAAGTGTTATTTATTTTATCCAGGATTTTTTCCAGGCTCGGATAATTTTTGAATTTTATAGACCTATAAGTGGGCAGTATAAAAAAGTTATTCTGCCTGCTATCGATATAAAGAGTAAGTATAAAATCTTCGGGATACCACTGATTTGGTTCCCTCTTACAGTCGAGTTTCTTATTGTATTCATTTTTATAAATCAGAGATGTCTCATAACGATGGTGTCCGTCTGCTATTATGAGTTTCATGTTCTTCATAATACTTATAATTTGATTTATCTCCTTAATGCCTGTAATTTTCCATAGTTTAAATCTTAAATCTGGATCGTATCCTGCATGTGTATTTATTTCTGGTTTATTCTGAATATTATTTTCCAGGATATTTTTTATTTCGCCACTGCTGTCGTTATACAGGGTAAAAACCACTCCGAAATTTGTTCTGCATTCCGATAGTAGTTTTAATCTGTCTTTTTTTACGCTGGTTGAGGTTTTTTCGTGAGGTATAATCTGTAACTTAGAGTAAGGTTCTATTCTGGTGAGTCCGATAAAGCCCGAAATTTTTCTTGTTTTACCGGAAAAATTGAAATTTTCCTCAAAAATATAAAAGCGTTCGCTATCGTCAAGTTTCAGAATATTTTTCTTTATCCACTCGGTTAATAATATTTTTGCTCTCTTATATTTGTTTCCTGCATTACCTTTCGGCCGTATTAAATTGATGATATTATAAGGGTGGGAATTATAAAGCTCTTTTTTTAAAGATGAGGAAACTACATCATAAGGAGGTGATATTACTTTAGAAATATCCCCTATCATGCTTTCATTGTAAACAAGCCCTCTGAAAGGCGTAATGTCAACCATCTTTTTAAATCCTTTAATGGAAGCGACTTCAGTAATGCTTACTAGATTACTATAAATTTGATTTGAGATTATAGCAACATCAATTTTAATTTACAAGTAAAATACCCGGGGCAGCAGCAAATTGACATTAAAATATATTAAGGTAATATAGTGTAAATTTTTATTAATTTTTATTGAGGTATTACCGTATAAAGGTGAAAATAGAAGTTATTGAAAACGTATTAAAATACAATAAAGATCAGGCAGATAGCAATCGGAAGTTATTTAAGGAAAATAAAGTTTTGGTATTAAATCTGCTTTCATCTCCAGGTGCGGGCAAAACTTCTCTAATTATAGAGACTATAAAAAGATTAAGGGACAAAAAGAAAATCGGAGTGATAGAAGGAGATATATCCTCGACACATGATGCCAGGAAAATTAGTAAATTTACCAAAAGTGTGGTTCAAATAAATACTGGTGGTACCTGTCATTTGAATGCTACAATGGTATGGAAAGCGGTTAGTAAGTTAAGAATTGAGAAACTGGATATAGTAATAATCGAAAATGTGGGAAATCTAATATGTCCGGTAGGATACGATCTGGGAGAAGATTATAAAATTGTTCTATCATCGGTAAACGAAGGGGATGATAAACCAATAAAATATCCACCTGTTTTTATTAAAAGCAACCTTATTTTGTTAAATAAGATGGACCTGATGGAAATAAGCGATTTTAATCTAAGTTTATTTAAAAAGAAAGTGAACCAGCTTAATCCTGATTCCGAAATAATAAAGATCTCCTGTAAAACAGGAGCAGGTATGGATAAGTGGATGAACTGGCTGTTATCAGCTGATTTACATAGAGATTGATGGTTTAAGAAAATTTATTTATAGGTCTGATTGACATTGAAATTGGTAAATGATATTTTATTTCACGTGTTACAAACCTTTTACAAATAATACTACCGGAAGTAACTTATTTATGGTTATAGATGTAGAAGGAAGGAGAATTTATGTTATATAAAGTTATGGATAAGAATGTTTACAAAGATTTTGTGAAATCCCTGATTTCCGATTATGAGTTTATCGGACCAAAAAGGAAAGATAAAGCAATACATGACTTCGTTCCCATTAAAGATATTTCCGAACTTGACACTAATTACACCAGAACAACTATCCCCCCGGCTAAAAAAATTTTGTTCCCTCCAACCGAAAAATTAGTTACTTATGAGATTGATAAAACAATTGAAGTAAAACCGGTAGTAGAAAGCAGTGATAAAATTTTATTTGGGATCAATGCATGGGATATAAATGGGATGAACTTTTTAGACAGGTTTTTTACTACGGATTTTATTGATGAAAATTATATGGCAAAGAGGAGAAAACTTATAGTGATCGGGATGGACACCGAACCAACCGAAACAAACTTTTCTCCCAGCATGGGTAGTGAATATGCAAAAGACGGATTTGACCTGTATCTTACTAAACTAAAAGATAAATACTTTGTAAGAGTTGCCACTATAAAAGGGGATGAAATATTAGATAAGTATACACAGGTAAGCGATGCAACGGCCGAGGACTCTAAAGAATATGATAAATATATGGATGATTACAGTAGGAAATTTAAATTGGATGTTGCCATTAAGAGTTTTTATGATAATTTTGAATTGATTTACAATGATGAAAAATTCTGGAAAAGAGTTGCAAAAGATTGTTACAGTTGCGGATCTTGCAATCTGGTATGTCCTACCTGTTTTTGTTTCAATGTAAAGGATGATATGGAACTTAATTTGGTGGAAGGAAATAAAACCAGAGAGTGGGATTCCTGTATGATACCGGAGTATGGATTGGTAGCCGGGGGTCACAATTTCAGACCCAATAAGGAAAATAGATTAAAGCAGAGATATAGATGTAAACTTAAGACGTTTATTGATAAATTTGGCATGTATGCCTGTGTTGGGTGTGGAAGATGTATAGAAACATGTCTGGCTAAAATTAATATTGCTGAAGATATTAATTCTGTTAAAAAAGAGGTGAGCATATAAATGGGGTTTGAAGCGCAAGTAAAGAGAAACAAAAATAATATATATGTTCCTGATGTTGCCCGGATAACTCGTATAGAGCATTTAAGTGCTACCGAAAAAGAATTTAAAATAGTATTTGACGATGAAGAAAAGCGAATCGGTTTTAGTTTTAAACCCGGTCAATTTGTTGAATTAACTTTATTTGGATTAGGAGAAGCACCTTTTTCCATTGTATCCAATCCGACTAATAAAGATTTCTTCAAGCTTTGCATAAGGAATGTCGGTAGTATTTCCAGTGCTCTTCATAAAATGGTAGAAGGTACAAAAATTGGAATAAGAGGTCCATTCGGAAATGGATATTTCCCTTATCAGGAGATGAAAAATCATAATGTCCTTTTAATCGCTGGTGGATTGGGAATTGCGCCATTAATGTCATTAATAAGATATATTCTACATTATAGAGAAGATTATAAAGGGATAATGGTAATATATGGTGCAGTTAATCCCGAAAGTATTTTATTTAAGAATGAAATTCAATATTGGAGCAATCGTGGTGATATCTCATTATGCCTTTCAGTAGATAATCCTGATGATAAATGGACTGGAGAAATTGGGGTTTGTACAAAGTTAATACCAAGAGTGGATTTCCCACCGGATGATACCTATATTGCAGTATGTGGACCGCCTATTATGTACAGATATGTGATTTATGAGCTGGAGAAAAAAAAGTTTAAACCTGAAAATATTTACCTCTCCCTGGAAAGAAGAATGGAATGCGGAGTGGGTAAATGTAACCACTGTCATATCGGTGACAAACTGGTATGTATAGACGGACCGGTATTTAATCTATGGGAAATAAGGAATTTAAAGGAGGCTTTATAATGAACAAACCAAAAGTTGGAATATTTGGGTTCACCGGCTGCGGCGGGTGTCAGCTTGAAATATTAAACCTGGAAGATCAGCTTTTGGACCTGGTAAATGCAGTTGAAATTGTTCAATTTAAGGAAGCTATTACGGAACACAGTGATAATTATGAGATTGCTCTGATTGAAGGTTCAATTACTACCAAACATGGAGTGGAAAGAATAAAGAAAATAGGAGATATTGCGAAAATAATAGTAGCAATCGGGGCCTGTGCGGTAACCGGTGGACTGAATTGCCTTAAGAACCTGTATGGATTGGAGAAAGCCAAAAGACTGGTATACGGTGATAAGAAGGATTGGATAGATTCCATAGAAGTAAAACCAATTGATGAATACGTTAAGGTTGATTATTATGCCAGGGGCTGCCCTCCAAACAGATTTGAGATTGTAGATATAGTAAGATCTCTTATTATGGGAAAAAAGCCGGAGATACCCAATTATCCGGTATGTGTAGAATGCAAAAGAAACGGGAATACCTGTGTATATGAATTTGGTATAACCTGTATGGGACCGGTTTCAAGAGCGGGCTGCAATTCCAGATGCCCCAACAGTGGTAGTGGATGTGAAGCCTGCAGAGGATTTATTGATGATCCTAATGTAAATGCCCAGAAAGATTTACTAGCAGAGTATGGACTGACAGTTGAAGATATTATGGAAGGGTTTAATCTTTATAATGCATGCAAGAAGGTAACTGTAGAGAAGAATAAAAATAGTTAATAATTCTGGAGGCTTATTATAATGGCAAATAATTTAAGTATAGAAGTTTCCCCTTTATCAAGAGTCGAAGGTCACGGCGATTTGATTATAAATGTAAAGGATAAAAAAATTGATAAGTTAATGTTTAGAATACCCGAACCACCCAGATTTTTCGAGGCATTTCTGGTTGGAAGAAAATATGATGAGCCTTCTCATATAACTTCAAGAATATGTGGGATCTGTGGGGTTTCACATACTTGTGCTTCAATTAAGGCAACAGAGAAAGCAATGGGTATTACTCCCTCAACTCAAACTATTAATCTGAGAAAGTTAATATTTTACTATGAATTAGTACAAAGTAATGCTCTTCATTTTTATTATTTAGCTTTACCGGATTTCTTTAAAAGCGGCAGTATTTTTTCTTTAGCTGATGACTATCCGGATTTGATAAGTATCGCTATAAAGATAAAGAAAACGGCGAATGATATAGTTAGAATTATAGGTGGCAGAGCAGTGCATCCAATTAGAACCGTTGTTGGTGGCTTTACCAAACTTCCGATGGAGGAGGAGTTGGTAAAAATAAAAACAATGCTGAAAGCTATTTATCCTGATTTAGAAAAAACACTTAAAATATTAAGGGAGATAAAGATCCCTGATTTTGAAAGAGAAACTGAGTACGTATCTATAAGTGATCCTGATGAATATGCTATATATAATGGAAGCATTAAATCTACCGATGGATGGGTAATAGAAGACCAGAATTATCTTGATAAAATAAGTGAAAAGATAGTTGATTATTCTACAGCTAAGCATGCCAGATCTTCAAGAGACTCCAATATGGTCGGAGCTCTGGCAAGGATAAATAATAATTTTAAAGTGCTTTCTGATAATGCTAAAGAGTATGCTAGTAAGTTAGGGCTAAAACCAATCTGTTACAATCCCTTTATGAACAATGTTGCCCAATTTGTAGAAATTGTTCACTGTATTGATGATAGTTTTAGATTAATAGACAATTTACTGAAGAGCGGCCTGGATGAGAGTAAGGCTCTATCGGAGATAAAGATTAAAGCAGGCAGAGGAGTAGGAGTAGTGGAAGCTCCCAGGGGCATGCTTATTCACGATTATACCTATAATATGGAAGGAAGAATCACTAAAGCCAATCTAATAATTCCTACTAATCACAATTATGGTAATATAAAAAATGATTTAGAAAAATTCATTCCTAAAATTTTAAATGAAACAGAGGAAAAGATTAGATTTGATTGCGAGATGTTGATAAGAGCTTATGACCCCTGCATATCATGTTCTACTCATTTACTGAATGTAAAACTGGTAAATAAGTAAAGTATATTATTTTTTAAATAGTATATGGAATGACTTTGTATAGGGGATGGCTTTTATCAATAAAGATGATTCAAATAAAATTGGATACACAAAAAAAGATATAAGAATAATTGGTTTTGGAAATAAATATAGGTCCGATGATGGAATAGGTATAAGGATTGTCGAAGAATTAGAAAAATTGGATTTTTTTGAAAATGTAGAGATTATTGATGGTGGAACTTCGGGAGCCGATTTAATATTTTTATCAAAAGAATGCAGTAAAATAATAATTATAGATGCTATAGACGCTGGACAGAATGTGGGTGATGTGGTCAATATAAATATTAGTGATGTCGAAAAATTTATTAAAAGAGATTATAAGAGTCTATCTCTACATGAGCTAAATCTTGCAGACATATTGAAACTGATTAAGGCTTTAAAAATAAATATTGATATATCAATAATTGGTGTTAAGCCAAAAAAAATGGATTTTGGAGATAGATTGTCTCCAGAAATAGAAGAAAAGATTCCTGAAATAATTTCGTTGGTAAAAAAAGAAGCTGGTATATAATAAATTGTTGATTAACTATATACAGTGTCGCAATTTTGTAACATTTGTAGCTATATTGTAACAAACGAGGCATATTGTTATAATCGATTATCGTAAAAAATATATGAAATATTTTTAAATATTTTTATGGGGAGGAGTTAGGATGTTTAAAGAAATTAGTGATATAAAGAAGGTCTGCGAAACTATAAATTCAAAATCGGAAGAGATTAAAAATTTGGCAGTCAGCCTTGATAAACTTATGGAAGAAATTAAATGTAAAACAAGTCAAGAGGAAGCTGTAAATGCAACTCTAGCCATAAGGAAGGAATTAACAAATTTGTTCATCTTAAACTCCAATATAGGAGATAATTTAAACGCATTGCAAAAAATATCTAATTCCATGAAAGGGGAATTTCTAAAAATTTTACAGGAGTAATACTCTATCTATATCTTTCTCTGACAGTATTTCCTCAATAACTTTGGAAATAAACTTGTTAATAATTACTTCATTCTTCAGTATCGGTTTATCTGTATCAATAACTAATATATCCTTTATTTAGAATTTAGCTCAACTAAATGAACTGAACAAGAAATACACGGATCATAGGCTCTTACTACCATCTCTAATTTATCTGATAGAGATTCCTTGGGCTCACTAGCCAGTCTCTCCACTGAAATCCTGAGGTCTTTCTCTATGTTGGCTAAATTTTGTGCCGTAGGGGTAATAACATCGGCATTGACGAGCTTTCCTTTATTATCAAAGGCATAACTGTGAAACAACATGCCACGCGGTGCCTCACAAGCAGCTGTTCCTCTGCCTGCTTTAACCTTTATCCTGGCAGGTCTTTCATCTTTTATTCCATATTTAAGAAGCTGTTCTATAATTTCAAGTGATCTTTCTATGGCATAGACTAACTCAATAGCTTGAGCCTGGTTGTTATGAAGCACATTTTGTGATGGCAGGTTCAAACCTAATTTTTTCATAGCCTTTTTAGCCTCTCCGGTTAACCTGTGCCCATTTAGTATTATTCTTGCCAGAGAACCAACCATAAATGGTTTGTTTTTAAATAGGCTGTGCTTTGCATGAGAATGCTGAACAACCTTTTCGTTGCATAATTCTTTATACTTACTAATATCTATCGAGTCACCGGTTGACAAGATTATCCTATCTCCAAAAAAGCTATATTTGCCATCAGCAGATTCGAGTGCTGCGTGAACTGTTGGAGATTCGGTAAAATTAGGAATTTTTAAAGTAGCCATTATATCGATAGTAGCCAGGGCTTGTTGTAGTCCTCTATTCAATTTCTCCTTTAAGTCCAGGAGAATTTCTTTATTCGGTAATCTTCCAAAACCACCGATTATTGCATTTACAGGATGGACTGCCCTGCCGCCTATAGCCTCTTGAATGGTGTTTCCCAGCTTTTTTAAATCCAAACCCATTATCACCAGATCAGGCTGATCGGCTGCTAAACTAATAGCTCCTGTGTAACCCAGGTAGTCTGGTACTGCCAAACAGAATAGATGAAGAGCATGGCTTTCTATGTTCCCGCCCTGTATTAATAGATCCCTCAGTAGAGCAGTTTGGGGTGTGATTTTTACATTAAAGGCGTTCTCTATGGCCATCAAGGAGGTTATGGTATGAACTGCGGAACAGATAGCACATATACGTGATAATATGGGAGGAATTTCATCATAGTATCTCCCTATTACAATAGGTTCAAAGAAACGGCTGCCTTCAAAGATATCTACATTTATCTGCGTAACTTTTCCATCTTTAACATCGACAGTAATACCGCCGTGTCCTTCTACTCTGCACAAGTGATCTATGACTATTGAATCATGCATTTTATTATTTCTTGTTAAATTGTTTCCGTAAAATTTCTGCTTGAGCAGCAAAACTTCGCAATCTATTTTCTATGTCTCTTAAGGTAAATCCTTTTTCTTTTAGTATCTTCACCTCAGAAGCGATGTTAGCCTCATCTACAGGACCTCTGCAGCCAATGCAAGGGGTATTGTAACCAGGACAGCGAGCGCCGCAACCGGCCACAGTTATAGGTCCAAGGCACAATTCATTTTTCTCAACTAATACACAGGCATATTCGTTCATCTTACATTCTGTACATACCGCATAACTGGGCAGCAAGGGAGGATCGCCATGCAGAAGAGAGGCAACTGCTTTTAAGAACTGTTCTTTCTCTATTGGACATCCTGAGATATATAGGTCAACCTTAACGAAATTTTTCAAAGGCTGTGCCTGGATGCTTTTAAAATATTTACCTTTTGTACCGTAGACCTTCTCTAGAAATACTTCTCGCGGAACATCATTTCTCATAGCTGGAAGCCCACCCCATACAGCGCAGGTGCCAAGGGCAATAAGCAATTTTGATCTTTGTCTGATCTTCTTCAATGACTCCTCATCTTTGGGCTGAACAACTGCTCCTTCTACAAATGCAATATCCAACTTGCAGTGGTCATCATTTTTGGTCATAGCCGTGGGAAAATATTTGATATCGATAGCACCCAGGATATCAATAAGCTGGTCCTCACAATTTAGAATTACTATCTGCTCGCCAGCGCATCCTGTCAATCCAAGTATACCGACTTTTGGTTTCACCATAATCTCCTTTATTCAATCATTTCCGGAAGGTTCATGACATCCCAGTAAGTAAATATAGGTCCATCTATGCATGTATATTTATAGCCAATGCTGCAATGCCCACACTTACCTATACCACATTTCATTTTTCTTTCCAGAGACATCAATATCCTGTCCTTGGAGAAATTTCTCTTTAACAGCTCCTTGAGAACAAATTTATACATAACAGGAGGCCCACATAGGGTAGCATAAGTTGTAAAAGGGTCGAGTTTTACGTAATCAAACAACTTTGTTACCACCCCGAAATGAGCTTTCCATATTCCTTCCTCATCTTTGTCCACTGTTAACAAACACTTCATGTCAGGTCTGTCAATTAGTTTTAGAAGTTCGTACTTGAATAACATCTCATCAGGGTTTTTTGCCCCAAACATAAGTATAATGTCTCTGAATTTGGCCCTGTTATCCAGAGCATACCAGAGAAGAGATCTCAAGGGAGCCATCCCTAAACCACCGGCTACAATCAATAAATTGTTGCCCTCTAACTTTTCAATGGGAAAACCATTACCGTAAGGGCCTCTAATTCCAACTAACGCATTTAAGGGTAATCTGAATAAAGCATTAGTTACCCTCCCAATTTTTCTCACACAGAGTTCAATAATCCCCGGCCGGGTAGGTGATGAAGATATTGAAATAGGTGCTTCACCACTGCCTATTACACTCAATTCAACAAATTGTCCGGGTCTATAAATAAAATTCGAGGCAGCACTGGGATCTTCAAACTTTATTTGAAATAAAATATGATCCTGAATCTGTGGAAGAACATTAATGATTCTGGCCAAGCGTGGTTGATGTATATCATTTTTTATTTTTACCGGAGTTGAGTGAGTGTTCATAATTTTACACCTCGTATTCTATTAATTACCTCTATAATATCTATCTTGGCCGGGCATACCTCTATACAACGCCCACATCCGACACAACTTGGTCTTCCATATTGGGTAACAAATCCCCTTTGTTTATGGAAAAATCTGTTCTTAACCCTGGATGACCGTTCTGCTCTGAAGTTATGACCTCCAGCAACCAAGGCATAATCATTAAATAGGCAGGAATCCCATTGTTTTTTACGAACTCCGTGGTTGGCGTCCAAACTGACTTCATCAAATACATCATAGCAGTAACAGGTTGGGCAAACCATCGAACAACTTCCGCAGCTGAGACAATCTTTGCCAATCTCCTCCCACACCTTGCTTTCATACTCCAGGTCCATTATCTCTGGTAAATCACTAAGTTCGATATCCACCTTGAAAAGATTTTTCTTCTCATCGGATCTTCTTTTATACTCTGCTATATCTTTTCTGTTCACTTCTTTGAACAGGCCTTTAGTCTCGCACACCATATCATCTCCCCGACCGGTCCCTACTCTAACCAGATAGGAATTACCGATATCCGATAAGAAAAGGTCAAAACCATCCTCTACAAAGTCTGCCCTCATTGAGCGGCAGAAACATTTATCATCCGGAATACAATCCAATCCGATTATAGAAATATTCTTTCTTCGGGTGAAATAACGATTGTCTACAAATTTTCCTCCAAAGATCAAATCGAGTATCTTAAGAGCATAGATATCACAAGAATGAAGTCCAAAAATCACATATTTTTTCCTCAATTCTTCTGTCAACGATTGGTAGCCTTCCTCTTGAGAAAACTTAAATAGAGTATCGGTTGGCGGATGGAAATATTTTTTAGGCGGCAGGATAGTTCTAGTGTATCCAAGCTCTATCCTGGAGAAATCAGTAAGTTTTGAGAAAACAAATTGCCTGTCACCTTTTTTGACAGGGGCATGTACTTCACCGAATTTATTCAAATTGAAAATAAATTCATTTAAATTTTTCTTGTCTAACTTTAATATCTGCATAGTCTTAATTAGATTCTTTCTTAAGTTTTGGTAAAATAACAAAAAAGATGCTACCTTTTCCTAATTCACTTTCAACCTTGATGGAACCGGAGTGCATTTTCACTATCTTCTTAACAATAGAAAGTCCCAGACCTGTACCATCGATATGCCGGGTATTATCACTTTTAACTCTGAAAAATTCGTTAAATATAAATGGGAGATCTTCTTTAGGAATACCTATACCGGTATCAGAAACCTCTATAACTATATTATCTTCTTGCTCCTTTACCTTTACTAAAACGCTGCCTCTTTCATGGTTGAATCTTATCCCATTAGAAATCAGGTTGGTAAGCATCATTTTCAAGCTTTCCCTATCACCTTTAACTTTTTTTATGCTGGTAGGGGTATCTACTTCCAGAGCGATTTTTCTCATATTTGCTTGCGGGCGCATGCAATCTATGGCGTCCACCAGGATAGAAGATATATCTAACGGTTCAAAATTTTCTACAATCTCTCCTGTTTTAATTCGTGTCATATCCAGCCAATTATTGATAAGCTTTAACAGTGTATCAATTCTTTCCTTTATTCGTTCCAGCATCTTTTGTTGCTTTATTGTTATTTCACCAGTTATCCTGCCCAATATTACCTCAAAATACTGTTGAATATCGACAAGTGGGGTGCGCAATTCGTGAGAAACCATGGTAATGAAATTTTCCTCTATCTTCTTTTTCTCTTGTCGAAGAGCAGCGGCTTCAAGAGTCAATTTCCTTTTTTCTAACCCTCTCTTAACAATAAGGCGCAGCTCATCCGGAGTAAAAGGTTTAGGAAGAAAGTCATAAGCGCCCTCTTTCATTGACTCTACTGCAGAATCTATTGTTGCAAAACCGGTAATAACTACGGTGATTATATTTGGATCGATATCTCTGATTTTTTTAAGTACCTCCATGCCACTGAGGCCGGGCATCTTCAGGTCCACCAGAGCCAGATCAGGTTTTTCTTCTCTTAACTTATATAATCCGGTTTCACCATCACTGGCTGTCTCTACCTGGTATGCCTCCTTAATCAACACCTGAGAACAGGAGTCCCTTATAGCCTCTTCATCATCAATAATTAAAATATTAGCCATATTAAATTCTCAAAGTGTTTATTTCTTTAAAAGTTTCTCAATCCTCTTCAGTAAATCATCTGCCTTAATAGGTTTTACTATATAATCATCTGCCTCAAAGTATTCTCCATCGGTCTCTACAGAGAATTTGAAACCGGTCTTCTCAGTGATGGCTGATATTGCTAAAACCGGGATTTTCTTCAATTCTGGATCATGCTTAAGTTTATAGCAGATAGCAAAACCGTCGTCAAGCTTTTCCATCATGATATCAAGAAGGATTAAATCAGGCTTCTCAGAATTGATTTTTTCCAATCCTTTATTTTTATCATGGGCAGCTGTTACCTTGTAGGATTTGCTTTCTAAGATTGCCTTAGTTGCCTCCACAAAATCAGGGTCATCGTCAATAATTAAAATCTTTGCTATTTTCTTCATTATGTATGCCTTCTTTCTCTTTTGTTAATTATATTTCTCCACAGGTAATCTTATGAGGAAAGTAGTACCTTTTCCAACCTGACTTTTAACCTCGATGTTTCCCCTGTGGTTTTTTATTATTCCGTAACTGATAGCTAACCCCAGTCCTATTCCATCAGCCCCCTCCTTAGTTGTAAAGAAGGGCTCAAACAACTTTTTCATATTCTCCCGGGGGATCCCACAGCCTGTATCGGTAAATCCGATTTCTATAAAACGCCCGTCCTTTAAGAGTTGAGTACGAACAGATAAAATCCCTCTTCCCTGCATTGCCTCTGCCGCATTCAAAATGATGTTCATAAAAACCTGTTGAATTTGAGTTTTATCTATCATTGCCATAGGTAGGTGAGGGTGAAGTGTTTTATTTATTCTGATATTTTGAAATAGTGCTTGTTTCTCAACAAGAGATAAAACCCTTTCCAAAATCTCATTTATATCTGAGTGCTCCTTTTTTGGTTCAGTTTTCCGGGCAAACTCCAGGAGTCCCTTTACAATCTCTTTGCATCTTATAGTCTCCCTGATAATCTTTTTTAGATTCTCTCCTCTGGAGTCCTGTTTTTCTGATTCTTCCAGCAAGAGATTACTGTAAATCAGGATTGCTGCCAGGGGATTGTTTATCTCGTGAGCAACACCGGCAGCTAACCTTCCAAGGGAGGCTAATCTTTCTGATTCTTGTATCTTTTGTTGGGTACGTGCTTTTAATTGGTCATCTCTTTCTTTTATAGAGGAGGCCATAAAATTAAACGCTTCTGCCAGCTCGCCAATCTCGTCCTTAGAGGTGGGTTTAACTCTTTGTGTTAAGTCTCCCTTTGCCAGTAACTTTGAGGCATAGACTAACCTGTAAATTGGTTTTAGTATACCAGAAGCTAAGAAATATGAAATAATTAATGCCAGAGCCATTCCGGCAAGGGTGATCCCCAGGAATATCCCCAGGGTCTTTTTTTGCATATCGGTAAATTTTTCTTCAAGAATGCCAACATATAAAATACCGATAATATCACCTTTTATATTTTTTATCGGCTCATATGCAGTGATATACCAATTATTTACTACAAATGCCCTACCAATCCAGGGCATTCCCTTCACTAGTACCTGATCATATACCTCCTCGGAGACTTTGGTACCAATAGCTCTGCTTCCGTCAAGATTCTGAACATTAGTTGAGATGCGCAGATCTCCCTGGAAGATAGTTGCTGTTCCTATATCCTTTCCTTTATATTTTACTCCCTCAAAGACTGTGTCCTTAACTTTGTCGACTATCTCATAATCTCTATTGAGTAATCTCCCCCCATATATGATACCCAGTAGTTCGTTGTTATAACCCATGATAGGAGCTGCTGCTTTTATCACCATTCCAGATGTCTCTTCCTTTTCTGGACTTGGTTTCTCATTAGGGGTTGGTATAAACTTTATATAAGCTTGTTCGGCTAAATCTGGTCCTTCTTTCTCCAGCTCTTCCCTTGAGATTATCTGGGTTGAAGCAACTACCTCTTCATTTAACAGCACACTATTTATTAATTCATCTTCTGCCTGATTATCACCGTAAACATCAGGATTGCCAGACCTGAAAAGAACCTTTCCATTCTTATCAGTAAGGGTGAGTATATCTAAGTGTTCCTCTTCTCTGATTCGCACAAGCTCTTTTTCTATACCTTCCAGATTACTTTTCAAGAGAGCCTCTTTTATAAAGAATCTTACAGCGGTCAGTCTTACCAAGTCTCTGATCTCCTTAAGTTCTTCTTGATATATTTCTCTTGCTGAATACAGATCGGTTCTTACCCTATCCTGTTCCTCTCTTATTATTCCATTGCCTATTAGATTTACACCCACCAATGTAGAAATAAAACCAGTAACAATTACCACAGCAAGGAAACTTATAATTAATTTTGTTCTCAGAGAGATATTCATATAAAAATCGTCTTAATTATAATAATCTTTTCTCTATATTTGAAGAAAAAAGATAATTCTTTGATAGCTGGCTCTTTGACCTTAATGATTTTTTTAAGTTCCTCTATAAACTTACTTTTAAGAAGCTTTCTAAACAAAAACTATTTCTTTTCCTTGACAGGAAATAAAAGTATATTATAGTATTTTATAAATGATCGCGGGAAATTTCGTAAATAGCTGATAAATTAAATAAAATAGGCAATTTAATATTGTTATAATATTGTTATAATGTTGTTATAATGTTGTTATAATGTGATAATTTTTCAGAGTGGAAGATATAACCAGGAGGGCTGAATAAGTGGGAGATAAGAAAAAAGCTATAGTTGTAAATGAATTAGATTTTAATTTCCGTGAGGAGATTACTTCTCAACCAGGTGGAGAAAATTTAAAAAGGTGTTTTACTTGTGGAACTTGCGTTGCTGGTTGCCCCATTACCGAAATTGATGAGGAATTTAATTGTCGGAGGATTGTGCGTCAAATACTTCTGGGCATGCGTAAAGAAGTTCTTTCTTCTCCTGCAATCTGGCTTTGTTTGGAATGTTACCGTTGTTATGCACGATGTCCACAGAAAGTAAATTTTACTGATATTATGAGAATCTTAAGATATCTAGCTATCAAAGGTAATTATGTCCCGGCTCAGACTTCAGCACAGATAGAAGATTTAGATCGTTTTATTCAGGAAATTCGCTGTAGCTTTATAAAGCATACCTTCAAACCGGAAGAAAAGATAGCTAAAGAAATAAAATCAAAGATTGACCAAAAGTTAAATGCTATAAAATCTTATCATGAGGGGGGGGAGTAAACCTCTTCCTTAAGGGAAGAGCGAATAATGAGAATAAGGAGATTCAGAGGATAATTTATGCACAAGAGAGTTCTTGTTGTTGGTGGCGGCATAGCTGGAATTCAAGCTGCTTTGGATTTAGCGGAGATGAATATTGAGGTGTATCTGGTAGAAAAGGGTCCTAGTATCGGTGGCAGAATGACCCAATTGGATAAAACCTTCCCCACAAACGATTGTGCTATGTGTATTCTTTCTCCGAAGTTAGTAGAAGCAGGGGCGCATCCCTATATTAAGATTATTACCAATTCCGAGCTGGAGAGTATAACTGGCCAGGCTCCTCATTTCCAGGCAACTATAATCAAGAAACCCCGTTATGTTAACGAAGAAAAATGTACAGGCTGTGGTATCTGTATGACCAAGTGTCCGGTGAAAATACCGGATGAATACAATAAAGGTTTAAGTAAGACCAAGTGCATCCGTATTTCTTTTCCTCAGGCTGTTCCCGCAATACCAATAATAGATAAAGAGAATTGTCTTTATTTTAAAAAAGGTAAGTGCAGAGTCTGTGAAAAATTCTGTGAGATGAAGGCAATTGACTTTAATCAGAAAGAAGAAATTATAAAGATTGATGTAGGAAGTGTAATTCTGGCTCTGGGTTCGGAAGAGTTTGATGCCACGCTTAAGGATGAATATGGTTACAAAACTTTTCCCAATGTAATGACTTCAATTGAGTTTGAGAGAATTTTAAGTGCTTCCGGTCCTACCCAGGGACATGTCTTAAGACCTTCTGATGGTAAAGAACCAAAAAGTATCGCCTTTATTCAGTGCGTTGGTTCCAGGGATATGCAGTTAGGTAATGAATACTGCTCTGCTGTATGCTGTATGCAGGCAACCAAAGATGTGATACTTGTTCGGGAGCATATTTCTGAAGTCAAGACTTCCATATTTTATATGGATATACGGGCTTATGGTAAAGATTTTGACAAGTTTGTAGACAGAGCGAAAAATGATTATAAGGCGCATTTTATTCATGCCCGTATTTCTTCGGTGGAGGTTAATCCAGGTACCGAGGATTTGGTCATTCAGTATGCCACCGATGGAGGCAAAATAAAAAGAGAAGAATTTGAATTAGTGGTTCTTTCGGTTGGCCTGTTATCTACGGGTAAAATCAAGCAAACAGCTAAGAAATTGAATATCGAGTTAAATGAATGTGGGTTTTCGAAAGCATCTTCATTTAGACCGATTTCTACTTCCAGAGAGGGTATATTTGTAGCGGGAACTTTTTCCGGGCCAAAAGATATACCGGAAACAGTAATGGAAGCTTCTGGAAGCGTATCTGGTGCTTCTTCTTTGCTGGTGGAGTTTCCAGTTAAAGAAATAAAGGAGGAACTGCCTCAGGAGATAAATATTGAGGGGCAGCCACCACGGATAGGTGTTTTTGTTTGTCGGTGTGGAATCAACATTGCTGCTACTGTTGATGTAGCTGAAGCTGTTAAGTATGCTTCAACTTTAGGCGGAGTGGTTCATTCTCAGGAATTTATGTTTGCTTGTTCACAGGATTCACAAAGATTAATTAATGAAAAGATAAAAGAAAAAAATCTGAATAGGGTTGTGGTTGCCGCTTGCACGCCAAGGACCCATGAACCTCTGTTTCAGAAAACTCTTCAAACTTCAGGATTGAATCCCTATCTTTTTGAGTTTGCCAATATTCGTGAGCAGTGTTCCTGGGTACACCAGAATGAAAAGGATTTAGCTACCAAAAAGGCTTGTGATCTGATACGCATGGCAGTTTCTAAGGTAAGATTATTTAGCTCTCTTTCCAAAGCAACTCTTGATATAAATAAAAAAGCCCTGGTTATCGGAGGCGGAGTAGCTGGTATGGTTGCCAGTCTTGAACTAGCTGATCAAGGGTTTGAAGTTTATTTAGTAGAAAAAGAAGCTGACCTGGGAGGAAATTTTCGCTACATCCACTATACTTTAAGTGGCGAGAAAACCCAGGATTTCCTCAACTTGCTTATAGAGAGAGTGAAGTCTAATAAGATGATCAATCTCTACACAAAGAGTGAAATTAAGGAAATAACCGGCTACGTAGGTAATTTCAAGACATTATTGGCTACTGAAAATGGGAATAAGAGAGAAATTGAACACGGAGTAGTTATCGTGTCTACCGGAGCTGATGAATATAAACCCACTGAATACCTTTATGGTCAAGATGATAGAATTGTTACCCAAAGGCAGCTGGAAGAATGGTTAGCAGTGAATGGTGAACAATTGACGAATACTAATTCCCCAATGTTGAATACCGTGGTTATGATCCAATGTGTAGGTTCACGGGATGAAGAGAGACCTTATTGTAGTCGGGTGTGCTGCTCTCAAGCTATAAAAAATGCCTTAAAGCTCAAAGAACTCAATCCTAAAATAAATATTTATATTCTTTATAGAGATATAAGAAGCTATGGGATAAAAGAGCTCTATTACAAAAAAGCCAGGGAAGAGGGAGTAATTTTTATTCGTTATGAAGAGGAGTCTAAGCCAGAGGTAAGAAATGATGATGGTAAACTCAATATAAAGGTAAAAGACTTAATTCTAAACCGGGATCTTCTTATAGGTACGGATCTTTTGGTACTTAGCTCAGGGATCGTTGCTAATAATGGAAACAAGAAGTTATCCCAGATGCTGAAAGTACCGTTAAATGCTGAAGGCTTTTTCCTGGAAGCACATGTCAAGTTGCGGCCGGTAGATTTTGCTACCGATGGGATTTTTGTGTGTGGATTGGCTCACTATCCTAAAGATATATCAGAAGCCATTACCCAGGCTAAAGCTTCTGCTGCCCGGGCGATGACTATCCTGACCAAAGAATATTTACAAGCCGAGGGTAAGATTTCCGAGATACGCAAAGACAGATGTTCAGGCTGTGGACTCTGTGTCGAAGTTTGTCCCTATAAAGCGTTGGAACTTGATGAAAAAGAAAAGGTTGCCGTGATAAACGAGGCGTTATGTAAGGGTTGTGGCGCTTGTGTTTCTTCTTGTCGGGCTAACGCTATAGATTTAAAGGGTTTTAAAGATGAACAAATTCTGGCGGCATTAGAGGTTATTTAGAGATGGAAAATACAAAGAACTGGGAACCTAAAATAGTTGCTTTTCTCTGCAACTGGTGTTCGTATGCTGGAGCTGATTTAGCGGGAGTCTCGCGGACTCAATATCCATCCAATATACGAGTTATTCGAGTACCATGTTCGGGAAGAGTGAATCCTTTCTATATTATAAAAGCATTACAGAACGGTGTCGATGGCGTTTTAGTTTCTGGTTGTCATCCTGGAGACTGCCATTATATCAGTGGGAATTTAATTGCTCGGAGAAAATTTGCGTTACTAAAGAGTTTCCTGGAATATATTGGAATTGAGCCGGCCAGGGTACAATTTTCCTGGGTCTCGGCAGCGGAAGGCGGCCGCTTTGCCCAGATTATAGAGAAAGTTACCGGGGAAGTGAAAAAATTAGGTCCTGTTAAAAAAATGGTAAAAGAATTTTAAATCTATAAAAAAGGTTATGTTCATTATTTTTTATTTAAGACAGATCCGAAAAAACTAATAATACTGGCGGATAAGCGAAATGATTGAAAAAATAAAAGAAACGGTAAAAAAACTATTCAAAGAAAACAAAATTGATATTTTTATCGGTTATAGTGAGGGAACTTTACCTTTGAGGGCAACACCCTGTTTTATTACTAAACCGGACGATGTAGAGAAATTAATTTGGAATTCCTATTGTTCTAATAATTTAGCTGTATATCTTCCCAGGTTTTTTCTTCCTCAGCTGCAGAAGAAGGAAGTAAAATTACCCAGAATAGGTATCCTGGCCAAAGGATGTGACGGCCGTTCTATAGTAGGTCTGGTAAAGGAACATCAAATACCAAGAGAAAATCTCTATATAATTGGAATTAACTGTGAGGGAATGATAGATATAGGAAAGATACAAAATGCTGGATGTAAAATGCAAGAGGTTGAGATAGTAGCCGCCGAGGAGAAAGGTGGCAAGGTGCTGGTTGAAGATGAGGATAAAAAAAAGATAGAACTTAAAAAAGAAGAGCTACTGGCTGAAGTGTGTAAGAGTTGTCAATATACTGCTCCAGTGATCTATGATGTTTTGATCGGAGAAGAAAAAAGAAAGACTAAAGAAAAAGAACGGGCAGCATTTATTGAAGAGTTTGAAAAAAAACCCATTGAAGAAAGATGGAAGTATTTTCAGGAACAGGTTTCAAAATGTATAAGATGTTATGCTTGCCGTCAGGCGTGTCCCAATTGTTATTGCAAAGAATGCTTTGCCGAACAAACCAAGCCAAAATGGATAGGGGTGACCGATAATATTTCGGATATTATGTTTTTCCATATTGGACGGATATTTCATCAGGCAGGACGTTGTATCGATTGCGGAGCTTGTGTACGAGCTTGCCCAATGGGAATCGATCTGCGAATTTTTACTTATAAATTGATAAAAGACGTAAAAGAGTTTTTTGGGTATGAGGCGGGGATTTCACTAGAAGAGACTCCACCACTGGCAACTTTTAAATCTGATGATAAACAAGAATTTATTACCGAGCCATAAATCGAGTTAAGAATGGAAAATACAAAGTTAAAAATTATTAAAAAGAAAGACATATTAAAATTTTTAGATAGTTTAAAGGAAGAATATGATATCTTTGTACCTGTGGAGAAAGATGGTGATATTCGTTTCTCTATATTCAATTCCGGCCAGAATATCCCCTGGAATTATCGTAATACAAAAATTTCACCCAAAGAAATATTCTTTCCTAAAGTAGAAACCTTATTTCCTTTCAAAGCAGGAACTTCGACTCTGTCCGACGGGAGTATGACGTTTACACCTGTAGGTGAGTCTAAAAGCTATTCTTCCGAAACTAAGAATTATTTGATTTTTGGAATCCGGCCTTGTGACGCCCAGGCTTTTTCTATGCTGGATAAACTCTTTGGAGGAGATGATTTTCAGGATCCTTACTATCTGGAGAAGAGAAAACGAGCAACTATTATCTCTCTGGCATGCAATAAACCGCAAATTACCTGTTTTTGCACTTCCCTGAAAGGGAAGCCGGACAATGAAGAAGGATCGGATGTTATCTTGTTTGATTTGGAGGAGAATATTCTTGTTAAGCCAGTAACTAAAAGGGGTGAAAAATTTATTGAAAATTTTAACAGCTGGTTTAAGGAGGCTAAAAAATCTGATATAGAAAAGAAAAATAAACTCATGGATTTAAGTTTGAAAAAAATTCGTTCCGCGGTTGACCTGCAGAATATTAAAGAAAAATTGGATGAAGCTTTTGATATTTCTTTGTGGAATGAAATTCATCAAAAATGCCTGGGTTGCGGCATTTGTACTTATCTTTGCCCTACTTGCTACTGTTTTAATATTACCGATGAAATGGATCATGAAACAGGAGGTTTGGCACCATCCAGAGGTAAGAGGATACGTTGTTGGGATTCCTGTATGTTTCCTTTATTTACCTTACATGCCTCTGGACACAATCCTCGGCCAACTTATAAAGAAAGAATGCGGCAGAGAATTATGCACAAATTTAATTATTGTCCGGAGAATTTTAAAGAAATATTCTGTGTAGGCTGCGGGCGCTGTATTAGAAATTGTCCGGTAAATCTTGATTTAAGAGAAGCGCTGGTGTCACTGATGTCGTTTGGATCATTGCGTGAAGATAAGAAGATTTAAGGATTTACATTGTCGGAAGGAAGATTATGAGTAATCCATATATACCTATACCGGTAACTATAAAAAAGATTACTATTGAAAATGAGGCCAGGGATATTAAAACATTTGATCTGGTATTTAATGTTAAAGAAGACACCGAAAAGTTTAAATATGCTTGCGGACAGTTTGCAGAAATATCAGTGCTGGGAATAGGTGAAGCGCCCATCGGGATTGCTTCATCACCTATGGATGAAGGGTTAGTGCAGTTCACTGTTAAGAAATATAACACAGGTACAGTTACTAGCTCTCTGCATAATCTTTGCCCGGGAGATGTAATTGGTATAAGAGGTCCTTATGGAAATGGATTTCCTATGAAAGATTTTGAAGGGAAAAATCTGGTAATTATAGGCGGGGGATTTGCTCTTACCACTTTAAGATCGCTTACCAGATATGTACTTCATAAAAAAAACAGGCACCGTTTTAAAGATGTAACTGTACTCTATGGTGCACGCAGTCCTGGCGAACTTATTTATAAATCAGAATTGAAACAGTGGGAAGAAAGAGATGATATAAATGTCCACCTAACAGTGGACAGAGGAGACGAAAACTGGAAAGGTCATGTCGGATTGGTACCGAATGTGTTAAAGGAGGTGGCGCCGAGTTCTAAAAATAGCGTTGCTCTTATATGCGGTCCTCTTATAATGGTAAAGTTTACCATGCTGCCAATAATGGACCTAGGCTTTAAGCTAGATAAGATTTTTTTCTCTCTAGAGATGCGTATGAAATGCGGGATTGGCAAGTGTGGAAGATGTAATATCGGGCCTAAATATGTATGTAAAGACGGGCCTGTATTTACTTATAAAGAATTACAGGGATTACCGAATGAATATTAACATAAGGTAGAGGATGCAATATGGAAAAGATAAAAAAACAGAAGGGAAATATTAAGAATAATGAAATGGATGTTGTAAATCAGAAAAAGGTTGGCGCGGCTATGGTTGTTGGTGGAGGAATTGGCGGTATGCAGGCTGCACTTGATCTTGCTGAATCAGGGATAAAAGTATATCTGGTGGAAACAAAACCCTCCATTGGCGGAGTAATGTCCCAGTTGGATAAAACCTTCCCTACCAATGATTGTGCTATGTGTACTATGGCTCCCCGGTTGGTTGAGATTGGCCGTCACAAAGATATTGAAATTATCACCATGGCTGATATAAGAGATATAAAAGGTCAACCAGGTAATTTTACTGTGACTTTGAAAAAAAGAGCGCGTTATATTGACGAGGAAAAATGTACCGGTTGTGCGTTATGTGTTGATAATTGTCCTGTAAGAAACATAATTTATATTGAGCCTGAAAAAGAAGAAGTAAAGCTTTCCGCAGAAGATCTGGAAAAGATGGCAAAGATAATAAAAGAATATAAGAGTAAAAAGGCGTCTCTTGTATCCCTTTTACAGGACATTAATACAACATATAATTATTTACCGGAGAATATACTGAGATACGCCTCTCAAGAACTGGATATTCCTCTTAGTCTAATATACCGAATGGCAACTTTCTATAATGCCTTCAGTCTCAAACCCGTAGGAAGATACCTGATAAAAGTTTGCGTAGGTACAACCTGTCATGTTAAAGGATCATCAATGATTGTAAGTGCTTTGGAAAGAGAGCTGGGCATAAAGACGGGTGAGACTACCGATGATATGAATTTTACTCTGGAAACAGTTGCCTGTCTTGGTTGTTGTGGTTTAGCTCCGGTAATGATGGTTGGTGAAAATATACATGGCAAACTGACTCAGGCAAGAATTTTAAAGATTATTGAACAATATAGAGAAGAAATAAAATTAAATAAAAAGGGAATCTATGCCAAGAATAAAAATTAAAGATCTGGATAAAATAAGTGAGGGAATAAAAAAAGCGACACTTTTGCGCGAAGGTGCCGGCCGGGCAAAAATAACCGTACATATGGGAACTTGCGGTATATCGGCTGGGGCGAGGGAAATAATGAATGCTTTATTAGATGAGATTGAAAAAAGGGATATAAAGGATGTTTTACTGGCAACATCGGGTTGCGCTGGGTTATGTAGCAAGGAACCTATGGCTACGGTGGAGCTTAAAGGAGAGGCTCCGGTTAAATACATTGAGTTGACTCCGGACAAGATTAGGAAAATTCTTATAGAGCATGTCATTGGTGGTAAAATAGTCAAGAAATACGCGCTGGCTATAGGCAGTGAAAGGGTATCCTAAGAAATGAAAACATATAGGACTCATTTAATGTTGTGTGCAGGGACGGGTTGTGTTTCAAATAACTCCTTCAAAATAAAGGAAGTCCTGGAAAGAGAAATTAAAAAACAAGGACTCCAGGATGAGATCCTGGTAGTTATGACAGGGTGCAATGGTTTTTGTGCAGTCGGTCCCATTATGGTGGTTAAACCAGATGGAATATTCTATCAAAATCTAACTGAAGAAGATATTCCCTATCTGGTGGAAGAACACTTTTTAAAAGGAAGACCTGTCAAAAAGCTGATGTATTTCCCACCTAAGGAAAAAGAAGTAATTCCGAAAATGATGGACATCGGTTTTTTCGCACACCAGACATTAATTGCCCTTAAAAATAGGGGGCTAATAGATCCTGAGAAAATTGATGAATATATTGCCAGGGATGGATACAGAGCTCTGGCCAAGGTTTTAACGTCAATGACCCCGGAACAGGTAATAAAAGAAATTAAAAATTCAGGGCTTCGTGGCAGGGGAGGAGCAGGATTTCCAACAGGTCTTAAATGGGAATTTTGCAGGAAGAGTCCTGGTAAAGAAAAATATATCATATGCAATGCCGATGAAGGTGATCCGGGTGCATTTATGGATAGAAGTATTATTGAATCTGACCCTCATCTGGTGTTGGAAGGAATGGTTATAGGAGCGTATGGTATAGGGGCAAACAAAGGTTATATATATATTAGGAATGAGTACCCTCTGGCTCTAAAAAGATTGGAGTTTGCTATTGATCAGGCAAGGGAGTATGGCTTGCTTGGGGAAAACATATT
This sequence comes from uncultured Actinomycetota bacterium, assembly GCA_964610315.1. Taxonomy (GTDB): domain Bacteria; phylum Actinomycetota; class Humimicrobiia; order Humimicrobiales; family Humimicrobiaceae; genus JAQVEM01. The sequence continues at coordinate 127,609 of CAZSVM010000001.1, read as the reverse complement.
TGAGAGTGGTTTTAGCTTTGATATTGCCATCCAGAAAGGAGCTGGAGCATTTGTATGCGGCGAGGAGACCTCATTAATAGCTTCTATTGAAGGAAGACCTCCCGAGCCGAGACAGAGACCCCCATTTCCTGCTCAATCTGGAGTCTGGGGTAAACCAACCAATATTAATAATGTTGAGACATGGGCAACGGTACCAACAATAATCCTTAGGGGAGCCGAATGGTTCTCATCAATTGGAACAGATAAAAGTAAGGGAACGAAAGTATTTTCTTTGGTAGGAAAGATAAATAATACAGGTTTGGTTGAAGTTCCCATGGGTATAACTTTAAGGGAAATAATTTATGATATCGGTGGCGGAATCCCTAGTGGAAAAAAGTTTAAAGCGGTGCAAACAGGAGGTCCTTCAGGGGGGTGTATCCCGGCAGATCTTATTAACCTGCCTGTAGATTACGAACAGCTGACTAAAGCAGGTTCTATAATGGGTTCGGGTGGAATGATCGTAATGGATGAGGATACCTGTGTGGTTGATATTGCCAGATATTTTATAAATTTTACCAATGATGAATCCTGTGGAAAATGCACTTCCTGTCGGGAAGGTTCATCAGCGCTTCTTGAAATTCTTAACAGGATATGTAACGGTGAGGGTAAAGAAGAGGATTTAATACTTCTTGAAGAATTAGGAAAAGCGATTAAAGACGCTTCTTTATGTGGATTGGGGCAAACACTTCCCAATCCAGTATTAAGTACACTGAAGTATTTTAGAGATGAGTATGAAGCTCATATCAAGGATAAGAAATGTCCGGCCGGAGTATGTAAGGCATTAATTAAATATTCTGTGGATAAGGAGAAATGTACAGGGTGCTTATTATGTGTAAAAAAATGCCCACAGAATGCCATTACCGGCAAGAAAAAAGAACCGCAGACTATAGATCAGAGTAAATGTATCAAATGTAATATGTGTTATGAGGTATGTAAATTCAATGCTATCCTGAAGGGATAGAAAAAATTAGAGCATGCAGGGTTGATATAAAAAGAAAAATTTAGATAAAGGTAAAAAGTTATTTAAAGTGAAACAGTGTTTTTGTTATAACCTTGAAGGAGAGAGGAAATGATTCTCGAAAAGATAAAGAAGATACTTAAAGCGGAGATAATTACCGGAGCTAATAATTTGCAGATGGAAATAAAGATGGGTTGCGGATGTGATCTGATGAGTGACGTTCTGGCTTTTATCAAACCGGATTCTCTTCTTCTGACGGGACTTACAAATCCGCAGGTTATCCGCACGGCAGAAGTGGCTGATATTAAAGCAATATGTTTTACAAGGGGGAAAAAACCTGATAAGGAAACTATTAAGCTTGCAAAAAATAAAAATATACCTCTGCTTTTAACAGTTCTGCCACTTTTTGAAGCGTGCGGGAGATTATATAAAGAAGGGCTGGCAGGCTGTTCTGAAATAAATGAATAAAAAAATTACAAAAGTTCAAGAACTTATTTATGAGTTAAAGGTTAGACAGGCAATGACAAAAAATGTGATTAAGGTTCAACCCAAAAACCGCATGGGTGAATTGAGAGAGATATTAAGAGCTAACCGTATATCGGGCATACCGGTTATTGATAATGATGGATTGGTTGGCATTGTGAGTATTGAAGATTTTATAAAATGTCTGGCAGATGGGAAAGAGGATGCTCTGGTAAAAGACAGAATGACGAAGAAGGTAAAGATCCTGTATGCAGATGAACCACTTGTTCATGCAGTTAATAAATTTAATAGATATGGATTTGGCCGCTTTCCAGTAATTGAACGCGATAGCGGAAAGATGGTAGGCATTATTGCCAAAAGTGATATTATAAAAACTTTACTCAAAGAACTTGAGATCAATTATCATGAAGAAGAGATTCATCGTTACAGGGCTTCACATATATTTGAAGATATAGTTGCTGATGAAACTACTCTTATTTTTGAATATAATATTTCCGGTCAGGATTTTAAGCACGCAGGGGAATCTGCCAGTAGCCTTAAAAAAAGCTTAGCCAGATTAGGCATGCATTCGCAAATTCTTCGTAGGGTAGCTATCGCTACATATGAAGCAGAGATGAATATTGTTATCTTTACTTTAGGTGGTAGTATTAATGCTTATATCAAGCCGGATGAAATAAAGGTTGAGGCCATAGACTCTGGTCCTGGCATCCCTGATATTGAACAGGCAATGAAGCCCGGTTTTTCAACTGCTTCTCTCAAGGTACAGGAGTGGGGGTTTGGAGCCGGAATGGGTCTTCCAAACATAAAAAAGTGTGCGGATAAGATGCATATTGACTCTACGGTTGGGAAAGGAACAAAACTGGAAATAATTATCTATACTAGGAGGAAAAATGAAACTCAGTCAGATAATTAAAGAGTTAGGACTTGAAGTCAAATCAAAAGTCTTTAATTTGGATAAAGAGGTAAGCACCGGCTATGCCAGTGATTTATTGAGCGACGTTATAGCAAATGCAAAAAAAGACAGTATCTGGATCACTTTGCAAATTCATCAGAATATTATTGGGGTTGCTGTATTAAAGGAACTGGCCGGAATTATAATAGTCAATGGAAGAGAACCGGAAGCAGAGACGTTAGAAAAAGCAGAGCAGAAAAATATACCTATTATAGTAACTGAACTTCCTGCTTTTGAAATAATAGGTAAGTTACATGGATTATTGGAGGAGCCAGAGTCTGGAGGATAGTGAGAATAAATGTTAAGAGAATTTAAGGCGGATTTGCATATTCATACTTCTCTTTCGCCCTGTGCAGATGAAGAGATGTTTCCAGGAAGAATAATTAAACAAGCGAAAATGAATGACTTAGATATAATTGGAATATGTGACCATAATTCAGCAGAAAATGTAATAGCGACCCAAAAAATAGGAGAGAAGGAAGATATAGCAGTCATTGGCGGGATTGAGGCCACATCGCAGGAGGAGGTTCATACTCTTGCTCTTTTTGACAATATAGATGAGTTGTTTAAGTTTCAGGAAATCATTTATGAAAAATTACCAGGATTCAATGATGAAGAGGTTTTTGGAAGACAACTTATAATCAATAAGAATGATGAAGTCACTGGCTCCAATAGCAGGCTTTTAATTGGAGCAACATCTTTACCTTTACAGGAGATTGTGCAGGCAATCTGTTCTCTTGGAGGGTTGAGCATTGCTTCACATATTGATAGAGAAAACTTTAGTATTATTGCACAATTGGGGTTTATTCCAGAAGGATTACTTTTGGATGCTCTAGAATTATCTCCAAATTATAAAAACCAAGTGGGCTCGTTTTCTGGTATAAAGTTAAATCCGGAGAGCTATGGTTTACCTCTGGTCACTTTTTCCGATGCTCATTTTTTAAATGATATCGGTAAAAGCTTTACTATCTTTCTTATGAAAGAAGCAAGCATAGGAGAAATTAAGAAAGCTTTATCCGGAGAAGATGGAAGAAAGGTATTGGTTTAGTTAAATGGAGGATCTGTCATTGCATATTTTGGATATAGTGGAAAATTCAATTAGAGCTTCTGCGAAAAATATTGAAATAAAGATTGCAGAGGATAAGAGAAAGGATTTACTTACTGTTGAAATAATTGATGACGGCAAAGGTATGGATAAAAAAACATTAAAAAATACACTGGATCCGTTTTTTACAACAAAAGGCAAAGGAGAAGTTGGATTGGGTCTTCCCCTTCTGGCACAATCAGCGGAAGAAAGCGGTGGGGGTATTAAAATTGAGTCAAAGCCTGGTGAGGGGACAAAGGTTAAAGCTACTTTCGGCTGCAGCCATATTGACCGCAAACCTCTTGGCGATATTTATAAATCGCTGAAAGTTTTAATTGCTGCAAATCCCGATATAGATTTTATTTATGAATATAAGAAAGATGGTATATATCATCGTCTGAGCACGAAAGAGATTAAAAAATGATATCGTTAACTTTAAATGATAAAAAGATTAAAGTAGAAAAAGGATTAACTATTCTAAAGGCTGCAGAAAAAGCAGGAATAAAAATACCGACTCTGTGTTCGCACAAGGCACTTTCACCCTATGGCGCCTGTAGGATTTGTCTTGTTGAAATAAACAGGGGTGAAGGATCTTCGGAAATTCAAACATCCTGCACATATCCGGCACTGGAGGGTCTGGTAGTTCAGACTGATTCGGAAAGAGTCATAAAGACAAGGAAAATAATGATAGAACTGCTTATGGCACGATGTCCAGATTCGGAAGATATTAAAAGTCTTGCCAGAGAATTAGGTGTTGAGAAAACAAGGTTCAAATCCAAAAATGAAGATTGTACCCTTTGCGGGCTGTGTGTGAGGATGTGTGAAGAGCGAATGGGGAAAGCGGTCATAAGTTTTGCGGGACGTGGCCCGAGGAGAGAAGTAGTGTCGCCTTTTGGAAAGCCTTCTGAGATATGCCAGGTTTGCGGTGCCTGTGACTTTATCTGCCCGACAGGAAAGATCAAACTTCCAGAAGTAAGCAAAAACAAGCCTCGCTTTATTCTTGATGAACATAATATGGGTTTAAATTCCAGACCGGCGATATATATTCCTTATCCGCAGGCTATACCTAATAAGGCTACTATTGATAGCCGTTATTGTGTTCATATGCTTCGTGATAAATGTGAGATATGCAAGGAATTTTGCGAAGCAGGAGCGATTAATTACGATCAAAAAGAAGAAGATCTTGATTTAAAAGTTGGCTCGGTAATTTTTTCACCGGGTTATGATCTTTTTAATGCAGGTTCGAAATTAGAGTACGGTTATTTAAATTATTCTAATGTTGTTACTGCCCTTGAATTCGAAAGAATATTAAGTGCCTCTGGTCCATACGAAGGTAAAGTCTTGAGACCTTCAGATAAGCTTACCCCGAAAAAAATTGCTTTTATTCAATGCGTGGGCTCCCGGGATACAGAAAGAGATTATTGTTCTTCAATATGCTGTATGTACGCCACTAAAGAAGCAATTATTGCTAAGGAACATGCCGGCGGGGAATTAGAGTGTCATATCTATTTTATGGATATGCGAGCTTTCGGCAAAGGATTTGATGCTTATTATGAAAGAGCAAAGGAACTGGGAGTAAAATATATAAGATGTCGCCCTTCAACTGTAGAAGAAATAGCGGAAACAAAAAACCTTAAGATTAATTATGTAACTGATGAGGGGAAAAGGTTAACTGGTGAGTATGATTTAGTAGTTCTGGCTGTTGGTATGCAGCCGCCGGAATTAGCCAGAGAGCTGAATAGTAATTTTGGAATAAAACTCAATGAGTACGGTTTTTGCTGGACAGATCCTTTTAAACCAGTCGAATCCAGCAGAGAAGGAATGTTTGTATGCGGGCCATTTACTGAGCCAAAAGATATACCGGAAACCGTAATGCAGGCAGGTGGTGCAGCATCCAAGGTTTTATCTCTTCTTTCTGAAGTACGAGGTACTTTAATTAAGACTAAAGAATATCCTCCGGAAAAAGATGTTACCGGACAGGATCCGCGTATTGGTGTATTTATCTGTCATTGCGGGACAAATATTGCCGGTGTGGTAGATGTTCCTGGGGTAGTGGAATATGCAAAAACCTTACCTGATGTGGTTTATGTGGAGAATAATCTTTATACCTGTTCAAATGATACTCAGGAGAAGATAAAAAATTTGATTGAAGAGCATAATCTCAATCGGGTAGTTGTTGCTTCCTGTACTCCAAGAACGCATGAGCCCTTGTTTAGAAATACAATCCGTGAGGCAAAACTTAATCCTTATTTATTTGAAATGGCTAATATACGTGACCAGTGTTCCTGGGTTCATATGCATGAGCCGGAAAAGGCAACCTTGAAAGCAAAAGATCTAATACGGATGGCAGTGGCAAAGGTGCGTTTATTGGAGCCGTTACAGAGGAGAAAAGTCAAGGTAAATAATAGAGCTCTGGTTATTGGCGGAGGGCTAAGTGGTATGAGCGCAGCCTTAGGGATCGCAGAGCAGGGTTACGAGGTATATCTGGTAGAAAAAAAGAAGAAGCTGGGCGGTAATTTAAAGAGTATACATTTTCTGCTCAACGGGGAAAATCCGCAAGAGCAGCTGGATTCTTTAATCAAGCGGGTTAAAGGGAATAGCAGGATTCATCTTTATACCAATACAAAGATATCGAATATTGAAGGATTTATTGGTAACTTTAAAACAACATTGGAGACAGGCAAGGGAAAATCAGACGAAATTGAACATGGAGTAATAATTGTGGCTACCGGTGCTCAAGAATACAAACCAACTGAGTATCTTTATAATGAAGACGAAAAAGTAATAACTCAACTTCAACTGGAAGAACTGCTGGCGGTGAATGGCAAGCAACCGGATAACCAGTCATCAAGTAACCAATTAACCAATTGTCAGTCAGTGGTTATGATTCAGTGCGTTGGTTCAAGAGATGACAAGCGGCCTTACTGCAGTAGAGTATGCTGTTCCGAAGCAGTTAAAAACGCCCTGAAAATAAAAGAAGTTAATCCGAAGGCAAATATATTTATTCTCTATAGAGATATAAGAACATATGGGTTTAGAGAAAGCTATTACTCCAGAGCTCGCCAGATGGGAGTAATTTTTATTAGATATGAGGAGGATAAAAAACCGGAAGTAACGAAGCAAGATGGTGTGTTAAAAGTTTCTTTAGTTGATCCCATACTTAACAGTCCGGTTACTATCAATGCTGATCTTTTAGTCCTGTCTGCGGGAACTGTTCCCCATCCGGAAAATAAAGACCTTGCTCAGATGTTAAAGGTACCATTGGATCAAGACAATTTCTTTTTGGAAGCGCATATGAAGCTTCGTCCAGTTGATTTTGCTACGGAAGGAGTTTTTTTATGCGGCCTTGCTCATTCAGCAAAATCAATTGAAGAAAGTATTACCCAGGCTTGCGGCGCGGCAGCACGGGCAAGTACCATACTTTCAAAAGATAATATAGAACTGGAAGCAAATATATCTTTTGTGGTAGATGAAAATTGTGACGGATGTGCATATTGTATTGATCCCTGTCCCTATAATGCGCTGACTTTAATTGAATATATGAAAGATGGTGAAATAAAGAAGACAGTTGAAGTAAACGAGTCTATTTGTAAGGGCTGTGGGACTTGTATGGCCACCTGTCCCAAAATGGGAATATATGTTAAAGGCTTTAAACTTGAACAGATATCAGCGCAAGTTGAAGCGGCACTGCAGTCTGCGGAGATTTAAAATTTAGAATAAGGAAAACAATGAACGATGAACAAACAAAAACTATGGAATTTGAACCATTGATTCTAGCATTTTGCTGTAACTGGTGTTCATACGCAGGAGCAGATTTAGCCGGTATATCAAGGATGCAATATCCTGCCAATATACGTATAATAAGAGTAATGTGTTCAGGGATGATTCATCCCAATTTGGTGATAAATGCCTTAACAAAAGGTGCCGATGGCGTAATAATATGCGGGTGTCATCCCGGAGATTGTCATTACATAGAGGGTAATTTAAAAGCGGAAAAGAGAGCAGATGCAATAAAACTTATGCTAGAGGATTTTGGAATAGAAGATGGGAGATTTAGATTAGAATGGATTTCGGCTTCGGAGGCTCCCAGATTTGCTCATGTAATGAATGAATTTACAGAGGAAATAAAAAAGTTAGGTCCCAGTCCGTTTAAAATGTGAAAGGCTAAAAATGCAATTAGCAAGAATAATTGATGGGAAAAAATTTATGTGGGATAAGGGAAGTTATTCTACCGAAGCTGAAGCTAATGAAAAAATAAAAAAGTATGAGAGAGAAGGATTTGAAACACAACTTGTCGAGGATGGGGGAAAATATTTTATTTACAGCAGACGCATAGTTACTGAAATTGTTCTTGAAGGAGAAGCACCACCAGGGTAAAGTTTCGGGTATCAGTGAAACTATTATTGTAAGGCTGTAAAGCGTAGATTTGTTAGTCTTAATTTAGAAATTGGTAGATAATAAAAATTAATGTATAAGAGTGAGGTAAAATACTATGAAAGGATCTGTACTTATTGTTGGAGCAGGTCCTGCGGGTATGCGCGCAAGTGCTGAATTATTAAACCAGGGATTTAAAGTTATTCTTGTTGAGGAAAAGCCTACGATTGGCGGTAAAATGGCGCAAATTGATAAAATGTTTCCTTCAAATGAGTGTTCTACATGTACAATACTGCCACGAATGCTTGAACTTACCAGTAACCCTAATATAACAATCGTTACCTTCGCAAAAGTTAAAAGCATTGACGGAAAGGCTGGAGATTTCAGGGTTAAAGTAGTCAAAAATCCAAGATATGTTGATCCAATGAAGTGCACCGCCTGTACCGATTGTTTTCCTGTTTGCCCTGTTGGAGGAATTCCGATGGAATTTAACTTTGGCAGGGGAACTTCTAAGGCGATTTCTTTTTATTCACCTTTCCCACCAAGAAAAGCATTAATTAATCCTGAAAAATGCGCTTATATTCTTGAAGGTAAGTGTGGTGACAAAGAAACCCCGCCATGTGTCGAAGCATGTAAACCGAAGGCAATTGTATTTAACCAGGAACCTGTAGAAGTAGAATTTAACGTAGGAGCTATTATTTTGGCTACAGGCATGGATGAAATGAAAACAAAATCGTTAGAAAGGTTTGGATACAGAAAGTTTCCAAATATACTTACCGCGCTTGAGTATGAACGCCTGCTTTCAGGCCTTGGACCGACTGGCGGCGTTGTAAAACGCGACGATAAAAAAGAACCGCAATCTATTGCGTGGTATGTGCTTAATAATCCTTCGCCTGTTGGTTTTATGACTGCTGTGGCAGAGGCTATGGGTACTATTGAAAGAAACCCTGATGCTTCTGTTTCTATTTTTTATGAAGATATGAATCTGGCAAGAAATGATTATAACGATTTTTACCTGAAGGCAGTAGAATCTAAAATAAAATTTATTAGAACGGATTCTTTAGAAGTTACTGAGGGGAAAGAGGGGAATATTGATATTTCTTATAATAAGGAAATTTTTAATGCGGAGATGTTTGTTATTGTTCCACCTTATGCTCCTACTGAAAGTACGCGTTCTCTTGCAGAGAAAGAAGGTTTAGAACTGGATCAATGGGGATTTTTTAGTAAAAATTCAGAAAATTCTCATCCAATTTACACATTAAAAGAAGGAATTTTTGTATGTGGAAGTGCACAGGAGCCAAAGGGAATAGATGATGCGATTATTCAAGCATGTTCTGCGGTATCCAATGTGGCTGCATTGTTAGCCTCTTCCCGAGGTAAGGAAATAACGGCTCTGCCTGAAAAAGATATTTTGCCTGTGAAAGCTGATGATGAAAAAGCAACTCTCGCAATTATATGCCGCTGTGGTGCAAACATAGCAGGGCTTCTCAATATTGATGAACTTGTGAACTATACAGCGTCACTTCCTTATGTGAAGCACGTAGAATTAACTCCTTTTGGATGTGACGGTGTGAAAGTAAAGGAACTATTAAAAACAAAAAAATTCAATAGAATTGTAATAGGAGCATGTTCACCAAAAACTCATGAAGACCTTTTTTCTCTTCATACAGAAATGGGTGGTTTAAACCGTTATTTAATGGAAATCGTAAACTTGCGTAACCAATGCACCTGGGTGCATTCAAAGAATAAGGAAAAATCCACGGAGAAAGCAAAAACTCTTATGAGAATGGGAGTAAACCGTGCTGTATTACTCGAACCTTTAGATGATATTCATGTGCCTGTAACACCTGTCTGTCTTGTAATAGGCGGAACACCAAGTGGTATTGCTTGTGCTTTGAAACTTGGACAGGCTGGCCTTAATGTTTATCTGGTTGAAAAAGAAGCAGACCTTGGCAAAATAAAAGAAAATAATAATAAGTTTGTAAAAAACTTAATAAATGAATTAAATAAAAATGAGAAAGTGAAAATTTATACCAAAGCTAAAGTAGGAAGAATAGAAGGTTTTGTTGGGAATTTCAGGGCTAGAATATTGAAGATAAACGGAAAGGAAAATGTGGATATTGGTTGTATTGTTATTGCAACTTGTATTGATATGAGAGCAGAATCAGATAATGGAGATTTTGAGAATGACTTACTTCTTCAGAGAGATGAAAAGAATTTCTTTGTCGGAATGCTTGGTATTTTAAACCCTCTTGACTTTAATACTGATGGAGTGTTTAGATGTGGAACTGCACGAAAGAAAATGGGTATTCCTGATTCTATTATAGACGGTGAAGGCGCTGCATCGCGGGTTGCAGGAATTATTTCAAAAAAAGAACTGGTTAAATCTCCCGCTATTTCATTTGTGGTGGACGAGAATTGTGATGGCTGCGCATACTGCATAGATCCATGTCCTGCCAAAGCAATAACCCTTATTGAGTATATGCAGGAAGACGGCAGTATAAAAAAGACAGTTGAAGTCAATGAAGCAATCTGTCGCGGGTGTGGTGTCTGTATGGCAACATGCCCTAAAAAAGGTATTTATGTTAAACATTTTAAACCTGACTACTTTGAAGAAATGATTAAATCTGTTGCGGAGGCTTCATAAAATGTCAAACGATTATGAACCAGTAATTATAGCGTTTTGTTGTAATTGGTGTTCTTATGCAGCTGCAGATTCTGCAGGTACTGCACGAATACAATATCCACCAAATATTTACATAATCCGTTGCATGTGCTCTGGCATGGTGCATCCTAACTATGTAATGAACGCATTAACTCAGGGCCATGCCGATGGAATTTTAATTTGCGGATGTCATATTGGCGACTGTCATTATCAGGATGGTAACAAGAGGGCAGAAGCAAGAGCAGAAGCGATTAAACTAATGCTTGAAGATTATGGTTTGGAAGAAGAACGCTTTAGATTAGAATGGGTTTCAGCTTCAGAAGGGCCTAAATTTGCCAGGATTGTAGAAGATATGACCAGAACCCTTAAAGAGCTGGGCCCCAGTCCGTTTAAAATGTGAAAGGATAAAAATGCAATTAGCAAGAATAATTAACGAGAAAAAATTTATGTGGGATGGGAAAGACTATCCTGATAAAAAGAGTGCTTTAGATGTAGCTCAAAAATATAAAAAAGATGGATTTGAAACGGAGGTGTTAGAAGAAAATCAAAGATATTATATTTTTACTCGTAGAGTGGTAAAAGAAGTCGTAGTAGAAGGTCAACCTACTATTTAGAGAGGAGAAAGATTATGACAGTAAAAATTGCAGAGGAGTGGTTAAATATTTGTGGAGGCTGTGAAGTAACAATTTTAGACATTGGAGAACCATTACTGGACTTATTACCTAAAGTAGAGTTTGTGCACATGCCCGTTCTTATGGACCATAAATATTTTGGTCAAACAGGAGAAAAAAAAGAATTAGAAATTCCAGAAGCGGATGTGGGAATTATCTCAGGGGGGATAAGAAATGAGGAAGAAAAACATGTTACGGAAGAGATGAGGAAAAAATGCAAAACACTTATATCGCTTGGCTCCTGTGCATGTTTTGGCGGAATCCCTGCTCTGGCAAATCAGTATCCTTTGATAGATCTTTATGATAAGGTTTTCAGACAGTCTAAGACTACAGATTCAGCTGATACACCTGCAGAAGATATCCCGCCGCTGACAGATAGAGTTTATGCACTTGATGAAGTAGTTAAAATCGATGTTTACATTCCTGGTTGCCCAACCTCACCAGAACTGGTGGCTAAAGCCTTAACTTCACTACTGGAAGGTAAACCATTTGAGATACCGGAGCGAAGTGTTTGCGATGATTGTCCTACAAAAAGGGAGAAAAAAGCAATAACATCGGTAAAAAGGCCACTTGAATCAATAATAACTCCGGGACAGAAATTAGAAGATTCAAGGTGCTTTATGGAATTAGGTTATTTATGCCTCGGTCCTATAACCAAATCCGGTTGTGGAGGTAGTGAAAAAACACCGAGATGTATTAAGGCATTTATGCCCTGCAGAGGTTGTTTCGGTCCAATAAGAGCCGGTGCAAATCCGATGGTAGAGATGATGGGAGCACTTTCCAGTATTGGTCTGGACCCCAAGTTGATTCTTGACAGGCGTTCGACATTTCATAGATATATTGGAGCGCAGGGCAGACTAAGACCAATACCAGGGAGGCCGTAAAAATTTACTAAATAATTTCGGTTTAGATTAATTGGTCTTATCAGGTAATACTGATAACCAAATTAAAGAGGAGGAAAAATGGGTAAAAAGATTATTATTCAACCGGTAACAAGGATTGAGGGTCATGCGAAGGTTACCATACAATTAGATGATAGCGGAAATGTTAGGGATACAATGGTTAGTGTTGTTGAACTCAGGGGATTTGAAAAATTTTGTATTGGCAGGCCCGTGGAGGAGCTTCCAAGAATTACTACCAGTATTTGTGGAGTATGCCCCTGGTCACATCATTTAGCCAGTGCCAAGGCCTGTGATGCTGTTTTCGGAGTAAAAATACCGCCTGCTGCAAGAAAGCTCCGGGAACTTTGTAATTCTATTGCTTTCACCGAGGAGCATATTTTACATTTTTACTTTCTGGCAGGAGCTGATTTTATTATGGGACCTGATGCTGATTATAGTATAAGAAATGTAATTGGTATTGCTCAGAAGTTTCCTGATATAGGAAAGAAGGTTGTAAGAAACAGACACCTGGGTGCAAGAATGCTGGAAATAATTTCCGGAAAATCCATTCATCCGGTTGCTGCAGTTCCCGGCGGATACAGCAAGGCTCTTACTGCCGGGGAAAGAGATGAATTACTTAAAATGGCAAACGAAGTTTTGGAGTTTTCAAAGTTTTCAATTGATTATGCTAAGAAAAATATCTTTCCACAGTATATTGAAGCGGTTAAAACACTGGGAGTTATAAAAACAGGATTTTTAGGCACAGTAACGAATGATGGAACACTTGACCTCTATGATGGAGTTTTAAGAATGATGCAGGCTGATGGCAGTTATGAAGACTTCACTTATGATAAATATACTGAATATATTGGGGAGCATATTGAACCGTGGACATATTTGAAATTTCCCTATATGAAAAAGGTAGGTAAACTTTCTATGGACCTGGACAATCCTGTAGGTGTTTACAGAACTAACACACTGGCTAGAATGAATGTTTGTGATAAGATCAAGACGCCGCTTGCACAGAAAGAATTTGAAGAATTTCGTAATGAATTTGGCAGACCTGTACAGCTGACTCTTCTTTATAACTGGGCAAGGTTGATTGAATTATTATATAATGCAGAATACGCAGTCCAGTTGTTAGAAGATCCTGAAATAACTTCAAAGGATATAAGAGTTCCGGTTAAGCCGCGTGCTTCTCGGGGAATTGGCTGCGTTGAAGCTCCCCGTGGCACACTGATTCATGACTATGAGACTGATGAAAATGGAATGGTTACCAATGTAAATTTGATTGTGGGAACTACACACAATAATGCACCGATTAATATGTCAGTAAAGAAGGCAGCGATAGATTTGATTAAGGACGGTAAATATGACCAGGGTATTTTAAATAGGGTAGAGATGGCTATTCGCGCTTATGATCCCTGTTTATCTTGTTCAACTCATAACTTAGACGGCAGTATCGCTGTTAAGGTAAGTATTGTAGATGCTTCTGGTAAGGTAGTTCAAACTTATAAAAACTAAAAATGCGAAATGATGTTCCATACTATTATAGAAAACCAATCCTTATTTTAGGATGTGGAAATATACTATTTGGTGATGATGGTTTTGGGCCACAGGTGGTAGATTATTTAGAAAAAAATTATTCTATCCCAGGAAATGTTGAAGTAATAAATGCTGGGTGCAGTGTCAGAAATATTTTGTTTGACCTGGTCCTTTCTCCCGAAAAGCCGGAAAAGATAATCATCATTGATGCATTGGATGCTGGGAAAATGCCAGGAGAGATTTTTGAAATTGAGATTGAAGATATTCCAGAGAACAAGATAGATGATTTTTCAATGCATCAACTACCTACTTCAAATTTGTTAAAGGAATTAAAGAACATATGTAAGATTTATATAAAAGTTATTACCTGTCAACCGGAAAGCATTCCTAAGAATGTTTCTCCAGGTCTTTCAAAAAGAGTGTCTGATTCAATTCCTAAGGTATGTAATTTGTTAATAAATGAGATAAATAAATCTACATAATTTAAGATTTAATATAAAATAAAATTTTTTTATAGTGGATTAATGTAGCCAATATTTTCTTCAGATAACTTTCATGTTGAGTTTAAAATAATAACTTAATGGTGACAATATCAATAACAGAACATGGAAGAACAATTCACTAAATTTCATCGAACATTTTACCATTAACAATACAAATTAATTTATAATACTTGACTAAGTTATTAATTTTGTTTACTATTATAAATAGTAACAATTATTACTATCGATTAGAACAAATTTATATTTTATATATCTAATAACAGATCACAAATAAAGAATACCGAACAGTAAATACAGAAGTATAAAATATAATCATTATTTTATTAAGTGATTGAAAGAAATCAGAATAAAATAAGAAAATGGCAAGAGTAGAAAAAAATGAAGTAAGATTCTGTGAAGATAGGCTGAGAGAGCTGGGATATAGGTCAACAAGACCCAGAAAAGCTATTATAAATATTTTGAGTGAAAATCCGAAAATTTACAAAGCCGATGATATATATCTTATTGCAAAGAAACGTTATCCGGAAATTGGTATTGCTACTGTGTACAGGACACTGGAACTTTTAACCAGGCTTAATTTAATCTGTAAAATCAGCCTTGGAAGTAATAAATCTTACTATATGTTGTCAAGGGATTGTAAAAAAGAGACTGCAGTATATATGATTTGTGATAATTGTGGTGGTGTTATAGTAAATAACGAATGTCTGCAGAGTGCAATAAGAATAAGAATGATAAACGATGCAGAAAAGCATATTTTTGATAATTGTAAACTAAAAATAGATAAATATCAGATATTCTTTTCTGGAATTTGTGATAAATGCTCAAGTTAAATAAGTAATAAATGCAAAATACCCCATTAATGTATCTTTCGAACGCCTTTTCATATAGATCTTAATTAGACAGAAAAAAATCAAAAGAAATTTTTTGCCTTGTTTTTTGGTATTTTCTATTTATAGTTGGTAGCAGGCTGTTTCTTGCCATTTTTTAGAATCTTTGTATGATACTTAATATTATTTATATGCATATTTATTGGATGATTAATAAATTAAGAAATTCTAAATCATTTAAATTGAATTTTTTTATCTGCATAAAAAAAAAGATTTTAATAATTCTTGATCTTTATAATATGGTGATTTTGTGATCTGTGAGTAATCCTATATGTAAAAGGAAGAATAGTGAGAATATCCAGATTAAAATATATTGCTAAAGATGCTCTGGAATTATTAACTGTAATCCTGGTAATTACCGGAATTATCCTTGGATTGAAGGTTAGCTATTTTTTCTTTATGATAGCAGTTTTTGCAGTTATTTTTATGATAATCTATATCAGGATTATAAACATTAAGTCAATCAGTGAGCAAAAGAGAAAGATTAAAGATAAGTGGGGTAAAAAACAAAAACAGGAGAGGTCAATTTCTGATATTAAAAAATTATTCCTATTTATAAAAGATTCAAGTGATGATTATATTTATTCAATAGATGATACTACCTGGAATGACCTTGATATGGATTTTGTATTTGCTGAAGCAGACCATACAATCTCAGTTACCGGTTCTCAGTATTTATATTATCTTTTAAGAACTCCTGTTTTTGATGATAAGTTATTGATAGAGAGAGCACACATTGTAAATAAGTTTTTAAAAGATGAGGATTTTGCCCAGTTGCTTCAGTATCGTTTATTAGGGATTAGTAATACGGAGGATGTTTCTTTTAAGATTTTCGGAAAAGATTTCGAAGCTGGAAGAAAGTTATTAATATTATATAGAATATTACGTTACATAATTATCCCTGAAATAATATTAACTTTCTTTTTTCCGCAAATAGGAATTATTTTACTTGTTGTGACCATATTTACGAATTTAATGATTTATACTTCTAACAAATATAGGATATTTGAAGAAATTTCAGAATTTAAATATCTGCATAGGTTAATAAATTGCGCTAAAAAGATAGTTGAAATGGATGCCAGAGGTATTGAGTTAAATCAAAGGGAAATAAAAAATCTAATCCTGAAATTAAAAAAAGTATATAGAAATCTTTCCCTGATAAATTTTGGTACTGGTGTAACAAAAACGGAGATAGAAGCATTTTTGGAAATTATAAGTGCGGTATTTTTAGTGGAGCCTATAATTTTTTATAACACCATAGATCTTATAAACAAGCATAAAAATGATTTAAGAAAATTGCATACGCTGGTGGGTAGAATCGATGCCCTGATTGCTGTAGCTTCTTATAAAAAAAGTCTAGATTTTTATTCTGAACCCGGGTTGGATTCTTATGCTGATAGTAAAAAAATAAATTGTTTTATAGAAACAGAAAATATTTATCACCCTCTGCTTGGAAAACCTGTATCAAACTCTTTTAAATTAAAAAAAAGAGGACTGGTAATAACCGGATCAAATGCTTCCGGTAAATCTACTTTTTTGAGAACCTTGGGCATAAATGCAATTTTTGCCCAGAGTATGTTTTTTACATTTTCTAAATTTTATAAATCCTACTATTTTAAAGTTTATACTTCAATCGGAACTACTGATAATGTGAGGGGAGGAGAAAGTTATTTTATGGTTGAGGCAAAATCATTAAAAAGAATAATAGATGAAGAAAATGATATGGTTCCGGTGATGTGTATATTGGACGAAATATTCAGAGGTACAAATACAGTTGAGAGAATTAGTGCCGGTTTTGAAATTTTAAAATACCTTATAGATAGAAATTTTTGCACCATTATTGCTACACACGATTTAGAATTAGCACAGTTATCAAGAGATTTTTATGAAAATTATCATTTTAGAGAAGAAATAGTAAGAGATGATATAAGATTCAGTTATGTTTTACATAGAGGAATTTGCAAAACGAAAAATGCATTAAAAATATTAAAGAATATGGGATATCCTCTGGAAATATATAAGGGTGCAATCAATTTTGGTAAGAAAATTTAATGCAAATGATAATGGAAATATATTATAAATGAAATGCATTAAGTCTTTATATTGGTTAGCATATCCTGGGGAGCTGTTCACTGAAGTGAAGATCAAGAATTCTTCTGGTGCCAAGTTTAGTAATTAAAATAACCTTTCCTTCATCTTTTTCGCTTTTTTTATTTTTTTCTGTTACTTCACCAATAAGGGAGCTTTCTTTTCCGAACTTATTTTTCCTCATAACTTCCAGTACAGAATCAGCATCTTTCTTATCTACAAAAACAACCATTTTACCCTCATTAGCAATATAAAGAGGATCAAGCCCCAGGAATTCACAAATTCCAAGTACCTCTTTTTTTATGGGAATTTTATCTCCATATATATTAATGTTGGTTCCGGAAGCTTTTGCCAGCTCAAAGAGTACAGAGGCAAGTCCACCCCTGGTAGCGTCTCTTAAAGCATGAATATTTCTGGATACTGCTACCATATCCTTAACCAGAGAAGATAGGGGAGCACAGTCGCTGATAATATTGGTTTTAAAATTAAATTCTTCTCTACTGCTTAGTATTGCTGTTCCGTGTTCTGCAATGCCTCCGTTTATTAAAATCTTATCACCTGCTTTTATTTTATAGGGAGATATTTCTAAATTATTGGAGATAATTCCCAATCCTGAAGTATTTATATATATCTTGTCGGCACTTCCTTTTTCTACTACTTTGGTATCACCGGTAACGATATGCAGTCCGGTATCACTAAGAACTTTTTTTATGGAAGATAATATTTTTGTAAAATCTGAAACTGGGAAACTTTCTTCCAGAATAAATGATAAACTTAAAGCCACAGGGGTGCAGCCGGTGGTTACCAGGTCATTTATAGTCCCACAAATACTCAGCTTACCAATATCACCTCCAGGGAAGAATATGGGGTCTACCACAAAGCTATCAGTAGTAAAAGCAATTTTTTTACCAGTGCTATTTAGAACAGCGCTATCTTCAAGCCTGTTTAAAATTTTATTTCCAAGGTATTTAAGAAGGAGATTACTGATGAGCTGAGCAGTCTTGATTCCACCATCGCCATGAGAAAGCTGTATGATTTTGTCTTTGAATTTTTTATTATCAATATTATTATTCTTAATTTTTTTCTTGATTTTGTCAGTTTTCATTTTAGCATTTCTAAATTTGTATATGTTACATTTATAAATTCTTGTGTTCTTAAATTTTTATTTTCTCATATTTATAATAGGCAGCACAGGATCCCTCACTGGAAACCATACAGGGTCCTACGGGATTATCCGGCCTGCATACTCTGGAAAAAAGCCTGCATTCAAACGGTTTTTTAATTCCTTTTAAAACATTACCACACTGGCAGCCGGCAGGATCGACGGATTTAATTTCTTTAACCGGAAAGTGAGTTTTTGTATCAAATTTTAAAAATTTTTCCTTGAGCTTTAAGCCACTTCCGGGAATATTTCCCAGGCCTCTCCATACAGAATCAGTTTTTTCAAATACTTCATATATTGATTTTAATGCTGTAGGATTTCCTTCTTCTCTAACCACTCTCCTGTACTGAATCTCAACTTCAGGTTTGCCCCTTTTTAACTGCTCTATTATCATAACTATGGATTCAAGTATATCACCAGGTTCAAAGCCACTGATTACACAGGGTGTGTTATAATTTTCTGCAATGAAATTATAGGGCCTGCTTCCGATAATAGTAGATACATGGCCGGGACATAAGAAAGCATCTATTCTTATTTGCTTATCTTTAAGGAGAGCCTCCAGTGCTTCTGGTATAAGTTTGTGTGTATTGTATATATAAAAGTTACTGGTATTTTCCTTATATGCTCTTTTTATAATAACCGAGATTAGAGGTATGGTAGTTTCAAATCCTATAGCTATAAAAATAACCTGTCTATCTGGATTTTTTAGGGCAAAATCCAGAGCGTGGCTAGGGGAGTAGCAAATATTTATATCTTTACCTTCTGATTTTTTATCGTACAGGCTTGATTTACTTCCTGGTACTCGCAGCATGTCCCCAAAGGTAAATACGGATACCTCATATTTATCTATAATCTCCAGTATTCTGTCTATGTCAGCCGCAGGTGTAACACAGACCGGACAACCGGGACCGCTTATAAGATTAATAGTTTCGGGAATGATCTGCCTTAATCCAAATCTGGAAATAGCCATGGTGTGAGTCCCGCATACTTCCATTATATTAACCTTATGGTCGGATTTATAATTATCTAATGATTCAACAAATTCTTTAATGTTATTTCTCATCCAGGAACTCCTTCCAGTAATTCTGGATTGTTTCTGCTTCCTCCTTATCTATAATCTGGATGGCAAATCCGGCATGGACTATAACAAAATCTCCCTTCTTAACATCGGGAACAAGAGAAATATCAATTTCTTTTTTAACCCCCAGACTTTCAATTTCTGCTATATTTTTATTTATTTTAATTATTTTTGCTGGTATTGCCAGACACATAAAAAAATTCTCCTTTCATTTGAGAGGTATTTGCACAGCAGCTATATATACCTGCCCCAGTGAAATGCCCCCGTCGTTTACCGGGACTTTAAAATTTGAGTATACCTTAAAACTGTTCTTTTTCAATATTTTAAAACATTTACTGGTAAGATAGTTATTCTGAAAAACTCCACCGCTTAAGGCAACTTTACTAATGCCAGAAGATTCTCTTATTGCCAGACTCACTTTTAATATAATCTCTGCCAGAGAATGGTGAAATTTTGAAGATATTGTGCCTCTAGGAACATTATTAAGTATGTCTTTAAATATCTGACTAAAGATATAATAATCGTCTATTATATAATTATTATCTTGATCGGATATTTTAATTCTATACCTGCCATTATTATTAGCGGCTATCATTTCCAGGTGAACCGCCGCTTCACCCTCAAAACTGGAGAGGTGAGTGCAGTTGAGCAGTGAACTTACTGCGTCAAAAAATCTTCCCATGCTGGTGGTAATTGGACTGTTAAATCCGGTTTCAATTTGTTTTATAATTACATTTATTTCGGTTAAAGATATTATTTTTCTGTAGAATGGAAGATTATGGTATAAAAATTCTGAAAAGTTATTCTTACCAGTTTTATTTTTCTTCCACAGATTATAAAGGTAGGAAACCGCCATTCTATATGGTTTTTTTATGGTAATCTCCCCACCGGGTAGAATTTTTTCTTTCAGATGGCCGGTTCTTATAAAATTCAAATTCCTATCGGCTATAAATATTTCACTGCCCCAGATTTTTCCATCATCACCGTATCCGGTTCCATCCCAGGCAAAACCTATAACTTTATCATCGATGTTATTTTCAGCAATTACACTGGCAATATGGGCCTTATGGTGCTGTACTTCGATTTTACTGCCGTTTTTAATCGATCTGGCAAATTTTGTGGAAGCATAGGAGGGATGTTTATCATAAGCAGTTATATCTATTTTTTCAATGTTAAATAATTTCCGGTAATGCTTGAACGTTGAATCATAAAATTCAATCGACTGTTTGTCATCCAGATCTCCTATATGCTGACTTATAACAGCATAATTTTTTATAAGGAAACAAAAGGTACTTTTTTCATGTGCACCGGCTGAAAATATAATTTGTTTTCCCGCATTCTTATTAAGTTTTATCGGGTAAGGAGAGTATCCCCTGGCTCTTCTTATAATCATTTCTCTGCCGTCAAAAACTTTTATCACCGAATCGTCGTACCGGCTGTAAATGTCCCGGTTGTGGATAAGGAAGTAATCACATATATTTTTTAATTTTTCCAAAGCTTCTTCATTTTCAGCCGCTATTGGCTCCTCGGATAGGTTGCCGCTGGTCATAATAAGGGGTATATCGATATGTCCAAAAAGAAGATGATGTATAGGAGTATAGGGGAGCATCACCCCCTCGTATTTGTTATACATGGAAACATACGGCGAAATGGAGTAATTTTCTTCCTTCTTTTTGACCAGGACAATGGGAGCTCTGGTCGAGATAAGACTTTCTATTTCAATTTTATTCAGGTGGTAGTATTTTTTAACGGATTCTATATTTCTGATCATTATGGCAAATGGCTTTACCGGCCTATTTTTTCTTTTTCTAAGCTTTATAACCGTATCATCTGATAAAGCACTGCATGCAATCTGAAATCCTCCGAGGCTTTTTACAGCGATAATTTTATTCTTACCAATAAGTTCCGCTGCAGCGATAATGGGATTTTTAGATTCTATTTTTTTTCCATATCTATCCAAAAGAATTAAGGTAGGTCCGCATACTTTGCAGGCATTGGGCTGGGCATGAAATCTCCTGTCAGAGGGGTTGTGGTATTCCTGATAGCAGTCCTCACACATGGAAAACTTACGCATGGTGGTAAGGGGCCTATCGTAAGGCATTTTCTTTATTATGGTAAATCTGGGCCCGCAATTAGTACAATTGGTAAATGGATAATAATACCTCCGGGTATCTTTTTTATTATTGATATCCTTGAGGCAGAGGCTGCAGGTGGCAATATCGGGAGAAATCAACTGGAATTTTTCCTTTACGTTCCTGCTTTTTCCTATTTTGAAATCTTTATAATTTTTGGGGGAGACTTCCCTTACTTCTATGTTTTCGATAACCGCAGCGGAAGGCTTCTGTGATTCGATGTCAGAAATAAATTTTTTGACTGCATATTTACCGGGGAGGTTGATTTTCATGGTAACTCCTTCCGTGGTATTGATAACCGCCCCGTATAAATTATACCTCCGGGCAAGTTTGTATATAAAGGGTCTGAAACCCACTCCCTGGACTATACCGGATATGTTTATTTTATAAGTTTTGCTGCTGTTTTTAATATTTTTCATTTTCAAAGTCAAAAATTAATCGGTGATATTTTAACAGCAATATTAAAGTAAAGCCAATGAAATTAAAAAGGTAATTTTAGGAATCCACGCTGAATTCTTTGATATGATATGAAATTAATTTATAATTATGGGAATTTTAATAGTATAATAATAAGAAATTACGGTTAAGATTATTATTTAATCCGGACCGGGTTCTAATAAAATATAATTTCAGTGTTTTCTTTCTTGATCTTAATATTTCTTAACTGATTTGTTTAAAAAAATAATTAAATTAGGGCGTTTTCAATTTGCAATTCCGGTACTTATGGTTTTTACATGCGGTGCTTTACTGGCAGCGCTGACAGCAGGGAATTTTAATCTATTAAAATTTTTATTCGGTTACTTGATTTTCTTCTGCGCCCAACTTTCAGTCCAATACAGCAATGATTATTTTGATTATAGTGCCGATAAATTTACCATTCCCACCATTTTTTCAGGTGGCAGCAGAATTTTACAGGATAATGAAAATTTAAAAATTATTTCAAAATGGATTTCCATTTTTTTGTGACGGCCTCCATTATATTTTCCATTTTATTTGTTTTGCTTTTTAAAGTATCGGTTAGGATTATTATTTTGGCTCTATCTGCTAATTTCATGGGCTGGTTCTATACTGCACCGCCATTAAAATTTTCATATAGGGGATTGGGAGAGATAATTATTATTTTGACTGTGGCAGTAATATTACCCTTAGCCGGATTCGTTGCCATAAAAGATATGGTGAATAAGGAAATTATAGTAATTCTGGTACCATTATTGCTGTATGTCGCCGTACTGGCGATTGCTGTTCAAATTCCGGATTACCGGGCTGATCGAATTGCTGGTAAGAAAAATCTGGTTTCGGTATATGGCAGGGAAACAGGGTATTTGCTTTTGTTCATAGTTTCCCTGACAGCTTCATTATATTTTATTATTCTGGCTGTATTAAATTTATTAAACAGATTTTATTACTACCATATTAACTTTCTTTTACTGGCGCTGGCTTCTCTTCCTGCACTGATAACTTCAATTTTTGGATTTATAATCAAACCGTCGGATAGGAAAAAAATAGCATTGTTTGTGGGAACAGTTATTATGATGCTGGTGCTTATAGTGTTTGTCTTTGATATACATCTTATAATTTTGATTTTATCAGGATGAACATATTTTTTTGAAGTTGAATTTACAGGACAATCAGGTAATTTAAATATTTATATGATTTTATTATAATTAAATTAAATAATTGATGATTTTATTTTAAAAAAGAAGGTTACCAATGAGTTTTTTCGAAATCGGCAAAACAAATGAGATACCTGAAAGGTCAATGAAAGCGGTGACTGTTAAGGGTAAGGAGATACTGATTGTCAATTATAACAGAAATTACTATGCCCTAAACAGAAGATGCACTCACATGAATGGAGACCTGTCCATGGGCAAACTTGAAGGAAAAATAGTGACCTGTCCAAGACATGGTTCCAGGTTTGATGTAACCACCGGTGAAAGTATCTCCGGACCTAAAATGGGCTTTCTAAAGTTAAGAACAAAGAATGAACCCGTTTATAAAGTAAAAGTTGAGGATGATACCATTAAAGTCAATATTTAATTTTTGGTAAAATACCTGATGCCCTTAAAGTTTTTTGAATAAAATAATTTGTTCCGTAAAATTAAATATATATCCGAAAAACAGGAAAGAATTTTAAATTTTTAAATGTCTATGATGGTAGCAGTATACATTATTATAGTTTTAATTTCCCTGGCCATAATCTATCTTTTGATCGGCTACTTTCTCTCCAGCATTATTCTGTTTCTCAACCGTCAGCCGGTACCTAAAAATCCCGGAGATTATGGTATGAATTTCGAAAATGTGGAATTTAAAGCTTCCGACGGGGTAAACTTAAAAGGCTGGTTGATTCCGGGTTCTTTAGGTAAACTGGTAATTATAACCCACGTGGGCGGTTTAACCAAGTATGGGTCAACGATGAAATATAAAAATATTTCCAAACTTTATAATAAGGAAATAGAATTTCTCAAAACCGCCAGTCATCTTCATAAAAACGGCTACTGGGTCCTTATGTTTGATTTTAGAAATCACGGTGAGAGTGACAGAAGTCCTAACGGTGGTAAAACTGGAGTTGGCCTTGAAGAATATAAAGATGTGGTTGCCGCTATGCAATACATCAGGAACCAGACTGATTTGAAGGATATGAAGGTTGCTTTTGTAAGCTTTTGTATGGGTGCCAATTCAACTATAATAGCCATGAGTAAGGATCCGTTAATATTCAATAATGTAAAATCTTTAATGGCAGTTCAACCTATATCCATGGAAGTTTTTGTCAGAACTTATGCAAAAAGGTTGCTTACGCCGTTTGGAGCAAGAATTATTTTCCCTGTGGTAAAAAGATTCGTAAACTGGCGCAGTAAGTATCCATTGGAGAAAATGTCTCCTATTGATTATGTAAGGGATTTAAGAGTTCCCACTTTATATGTGCAGGCAAGGAATGATCCCTGGACGGAGCTTAATGATATATTAAGCTTCTATAATAACACTCCTGAACCCAGAGAGTTTTACTGGATTGAAAATACCAGACACCGTTTTGAAAGCTACAGTTATTTTCAGGATAATCCCGAAAAAATGCTCAGCTGGATCAAAAAATGGATATAGATATAGAAAATTTGAAAGTAAATTGAAAATTAAAGTTTGTTTTATGTAGGGGTAATCTGACAAATGGTACAAAAGAACAGGGATTTAAAAAGTTTCGGATTTTGGGAAATTGTGGCAATAGGTATCGGCGGAATGGTGGGCGGAGGTATTTTTGCGGTACTGGGCCTTGCGGTTCAGCTGTCAAAGGGAGGAACACCGGTTGCCTTTCTTATGGCAGGGATAGTGGCCCTCATAACCACTTACTCTTATTTAAAACTATCCTTGAGATATCCTTCAAGGGGAGGAACCGTAGAATTTCTTTACCGGGCCTTTGGTCCGGGGATTTCTACCGGTGCTTTGAATATTCTATTATGGCTGAGTTATATAGTAATGCTATCCCTATATTCGTACGCTTTTGGGAGCTACGGCTCCACTTTCTTCAGTGCAAGCCTGCAGCCGGTTATGAAACATGTTCTTGTCAGTGCATCAATAATTATTTTTACCGTACTGAATATTATAGGAAGCAAAATCGTGGGCAGATCCGAAACTTATATAGTGATGGTCAAGATTATCATACTTATGGTATTTATTTTTTTCGGGATAAAAAATTTAAGTTTTACCCAGCTTCAGCCTTCCGGCTGGAGCAGCCCTATTTCGCTTATCGGCGGAGGGATGGTTATTTTTGTGGCCTATGAGGGATTTGAATTAATTGCAAATACAGCCGGCAATGTCAGAAAACCAGAAAAGGTTTTACCGAGGGCTTATTTTGCTTCGGTTATATTTGTCATTATTCTATATGTAGCGATATCGTTAATAACCATAGGGAATCTTTCCATTAATAAAATTGTAAGCAGTAAGGACTACGCACTGGCCGAGGCAGCAAAACCATTTTTAGGGACTGCCGGATTTATCCTGATAGCAGTCGCTGCTTTATTATCAACCAGTTCGGCAATCAATGCCACTCTCTATGGATCGGCAAAAATTAGTTATATTATTGCCAGGGAAGGTGAATTACCCGTAACTATTGAAAGGAAAATCTGGAATAAGCCAATTGAAGGACTGATTATAACCTCCGGATTGACTCTTTTATTAGCAAACCTGTTTGATCTTTCCAATATATCCATGATGGGAAGCTCCGGATTTTTAATAATCTTTGCAGCGGTTAACCTGTCAAACATAATTTTAAGTAAAGAAACCAAAAGCGCAAGATGGCTGCCGATTCTGGGATTTGTTATATGCCTGGGAGCCCTGGTTGTCCTTCTGGTACAGCAGGTGTCAACTGATTATAAGAAAATATATATACTCGCTGGTTTGCTGTTGGTATCATTTTTAATTGAAATTATCTACAGGAGAATAAAGAAGAGGGAAATTAAATCGTCCCTGCATGTAAAATAAATTATTTTGCTAAAACTTGTGATTTTCTCCTAAATCTTATTTTTGAACGGGTTTCTACATCGAAAAATAATACTTTTAAAAAGTTTGTTATTATAAAAGATAAGAGTACATATCCCCATATAAATCCGGCAATTTTCCAGCCAATACCGGTCATAAATATTCCAACAGCGGCAAGAGTGGTAGCTACTAATTGAGTAGTTTCGGATGCTGCAAAAAGCCTTATTGAAGGGAATGGCTTTATCCAGAATGAGTTTCTGCCGGTACGGGTCAGATAAATGGTAAGATGCCCGGCCAGCATCAATTTCAGGAAGATGGCAGTCTGCAGCATTTCACCGCTTAAATGAAGAACGTCCCTTGCAATTAAAAAGAAACCAAAGCTGACTATTACACCAATCACACCAAGAAAAGATGCTATGCTTAAAAGATTTCGCATATCCCACCGGACCGGATTTTTTGATAACTTATTATTATCGTATGCTATCATCATAATTGGAATATCATTAAGCAAAGCCAGAAGTACCACCATTATGGTGGTAAGGGGATAAAACTTAAAAATCAGAATGGACAAAATCAAGAACAATAAAACTCTGATAGTCTCAGCAATCCTATAAATTGCGTAACTATTCATCCTTTCGAATATTCTGCGGCTCTGTTTTATTGCTTCGATTATTACCGAAAGCCCCGGCTTGGTAAAAACGATGTCTGCTGCAGATTTTGCAGCATCTGTAGCGCTGGAAACCGCAATTCCTACATCAGCTTTTTTTAGAGCCGGCGCATCGTTTACTCCGTCTCCGGTCATTCCTACAATATGATCCTTCTGCTGCAGAAGTTCTATGATGCGATACTTATGCTCGGGGTAAACTTCCGCAAACCCATCGGCCTCTTCAACATTTTTTTGTGCCAGTATATCGGATTTTTCCATAAAATCCGATGCAGTCTTTATATTGGTACCCAGATTAACTTCTCTGGCGATTCTTTTGGCTATTGCTATATGATCTCCGGTTATCATTTTTACGTTCAATCCCATGGATTGAGCTTCTTTTATGGTCTGTGCCGAATCTTCTCTGGGTATATCGGAAAGTCCGACCAATCCCACAAATTCCCATTTATCTCTATCGATTGTTCTGGCAATACCTATTGCTCTATAGCCGTTATCTGCAAAATTATCGACATCCTGTTTTATTTCATCTTCAAGTTTTTTATTTTTGCCTATCAGAGATAAAATAACCTGGGGGGCGCCTTTTGAAACTTTGAATTCCTTGCCCTTTGAATCTTTAACCAGAGCTTCGGTTCTTTTTTTAACCGGGTCAAAGGGAGCAAATTTTGTGACTTTGAAATTTTTTACTGATTCGGCAACATTATCAACATCTCTGCCGCGGGTAATAATCGCATTATCGATTGGATCATTATCTTCCTCTCTTGAAGCCAGTATTCCGAGAAGCATGACATCATAATCTTTATAATTTGCAAGCGGTTTGATAAGTTTAATTGATAATAAGTTCTTGGTTATAGTTCCGGTTTTATCGGAGCACAGCACGTCCGTCCCTGCCATCTCTTCAATAGAAAGAAGTTTGCTCACTATAGCATCTTTTTTGGAAAGTGCTGAAGCTCCTATGGCCATGGTGACCGATAATACTGCCGGAAGTGCTGCGGGGATGGCGGCAATTACCAGGACCAGTGCGAATTGCAGGGTATCCAGTATTTTCTGGTGCCGTAAAAGTTCAACGATAAACATGATTATTACCAGAAATATTGAAATGATTATGAGGTAATTACCGATTTTTAATATTGCCTTCTGAAAATGACTGGTTGTTTTTGCTTCTTCGACAAGTTTTGTAGTTTTGCCAAAATAAGTATTCATAGCGGTTGCAAAAGCCATGCCGTTCATTTCACCCTGATGTATTATCGAACCCGAGTAACAAACGTCTCCGGTATGTTTTTCAACAGGGAGTGATTCACCGGTCAATGCGGATTCATCGACAGAAAGGTAATCTCCCTCGATTAATTTAATATCTGCTGGAACGATATCTCCCAGTCTTACTCTGACCATATCTCCCGGTACGAGTTCCTGAGCATTGATGGTTTGCCATTTACCGTCACGAAGCACCCTGGTTTTTTTTGCCAGTCTTTTCTTAAGCAATTCGATAGCTTTGTCGGCCCTGAATTCTTCAGAAAACCTGATTGATGCATTTATTATTAAAAGGGCGAATATTACCCCGAAATCCGGCCAGTGTTTGAGCACCGCAGAGAGAATAACTGCCACTTCTATCATCCAGGGGATTGGACCCCAGAAATATTTTAAGAATTTAATGAATGGATTGACCTTCTTTTCTATTATTTCATTTCTTCCGTACTGCTGGAGTCTTTTTTCCGCTTCTGTACTGGAAAGGCCTTTCTCATTTGAATCAAATTTTTTAAACAGATCCTCATTTTTTAAATTTTTAATTTCTTTTACGCTATCTTCCGATTTATTTTTTTGTTGGGCCATAATCCATCATCCTTAATCTATTTTAAAGTTTTTGGCTTCTTTGAGTTATTAATTTATTTATGTAATCTTTCAGCGACTCATTATAATTTTTTATCTGGTTATTTATCAGTCCAATCTCCTTTTTTATTACTCCCAATACCTCTTCTATTTCCTGATGGAAGTCTTCCTTACTATGGATGTAGGTCACTTTTTCGAAACCAATTGAGTTATGACTTATAAAAACTCTTTCGGTCCAATTCCTTATTCCTCCGGCAGGAATGTAATGAAGTAAGGTAGAATTACCCTTGAAGGGAAACCTGTAAGTAATAAACAGTACTTTTTCCATATTGACAATTCTTTTGGGATTCTTTAGATATTTTGAAGCCTTACTTATATACTTTTCTTTTCTTATCCGGTCAAAATTTATGGATAAAGGTTCAAAATGATGTTTTTTAAAATATTGTTCGGCAAGTTTTTCCTTACCGGATCTTGTCTTGGGCAGAGGTTTTTTTAGGATTTTATCACTTATTATTTTTTTCTCGGTACGAAAAAGATCAGATAATTCACCTTCTGAAAAAAGATTAAATTCTTTTTCTGACACAATATCCTTATTTAATTCTATAACATTTCCCTGAATACTATTCATTATGTAATGTGGCCTGTTTTGATATATTTTCGATAGCCTGGCTAACTTTACCTGTATCACCTAAATAATAATGTTTTAAAGGCTCTAAGTTTTTATCTAATTCATAAATTAAGGGAATACCAAGCGGAATATTCAAATTGATTACTTCGTTATCCGGGATATTATCAAGATACTTTACAAGACTTCTCAGGCTGTTCCCATGGGCCAGGATTATTATTTTATTACCCGCTTTTATTTTTGGTGTGATTTCTTTATTCCAGTAGGGGATAACTCTATTAATCGAGGTATTTTTTAAGCTTTCCGTCAGGGGGAGTTTTGATTGGTCGATTTTAGAATACTTAGGATCCCTACCCGGGAATCTGGGATCATTTTTTTCAATGGAGGGCGGCTGGTTATCATAACTTCGTCTCCACAACTTTACCTGATCCTCACCGTATTTTTTTGAAGTTTCTTTTTTATTCAGGCCCTGCAGAGCTCCATAAAATCTTTCATTTAGATACCAGGATTTATATACCGGTATCCACATTAAATCCATATGATCGAGCAGGATCCAAACTGACCTGATCGATCTTTTAAGTACGGATGTAAAGACCATGTCGAAAGAAAATCCGGATTTTTTAAGTGCATAAGCGGCAAGCTTTGCTTCCTCTATCCCTTTTTCAGACAAGTCAATGTCTGTCCATCCGGTAAAGATATTTTCTTTGTTCCATATACTTTCACCATGTCTTAATAACACCAGTTTAAACAATTGGAATATCCTCTAAAATTAATTTACTAATATATCTGTCGTTATCTAGCTTTAATCAAAATATTACTCTTTCTTTATTTTTTATCAATGCAAATTACGGCACTTATTTAACCTTAAGAAAAAGGGTAAAATAATTCCTCTTACTGGTGCTCTTATAGCTGCAATTGCCATTAGAGTTGATGCTTCAATTCTAACTCTTGACCGGCATTTCAAGAATATTCCGGGGTAAAGATTCTTACACTTTAAATTTTTGTTATAATGATATTTTTTTTATAAAGGGTAAATAAACTATTAGATTAGAACTCGGCTTATAATATTTTTAAAAATTTGTTTAAGCTTAAGAAGTATTAATTAGTACTTTCTCCAGTCCCTTCATTACCGGCAGGCGTTTCTTCGGTGCTCTGGATATCTCCTACGTCAATCAGGGCGATAGCTCCCAGAGTGGATACATTGTTGAAGTCAAATGTTTTCGAGGAAGAAATTACCAATTCCGTTGAGTCCAAGTTATCGGTATCCAGTATGGATACTGTAAATCCTAGTACATCTCCATCAGCGGGGAGATAGTTCGGGAAATTATACCAGGGAATACTGGCTTCCAGTAAATATCCGTTAGCCAGTCTGGTCGAAGCGACGGTAACTCCTCTGGGAGGTGCATTGGTCGGCCAGTTCATAAATGATTCGGCAGGTATTCCGGCAAAATTGCCCGGAGACAGATCAATCTGATAATCGTCGCTGTTATAAAACGGAATCTGCATATCTTCTTCCAATTCGGTATCAAATACGATGGTTATACTGTCGCCCTTGTTTATCTGATTACCGGTATAATTCTGACTGAATACATCATCGAAAACCTGTACTGCGATATAAAAATTATCATCATCCCAGCAGGAGTAAAACGTACCTGAAACATCGGTATGAGAGGTATAATTTTCTTTTTTGATGGTGGGCTCAAAGGAAGAAAAACTCTCAAATTTATCCCATTCCTGAATGCTCCCATCTATAACCGGAGGGATATAACACTTATAAGAGAAAAGGGGAATTCCGGTAGGTATGGTATTATTGGTTCTGAAAATAGACTGGCTTAAAACCTGGTCCTTCTTTTCTTCGATATCAACATTGATTGTTTTTTCTTCCTGGGGTTCGGTTTCGTACTGCACGGTGAAATTTATGGTATCTGAGTTTGTAAGTATATTGCCATTATCATCTATGAGCTGGGCTGTTAGTTTATATTCACCGGAGCTCCCAGGGTTCCAGTTATATTCGTAGGGTGGGGAGGTGAATGACTTTATCTCACTGTCATTTACCAGTACTTTAATAGTATAATTTGTGCTTTCCACTTCTTTTGCCCTTATTTCAATGGGAACGGTTTCATTTTGATTGACAAAGGGGAAAACTTTACCTTCGGTGGGAGAAGCTACGAATAGAGTATATTCTACAGTCGATTCCGTTTCCTGCTGTGCACCCGAGAAAAAAGCTAATGGCAGGCAACTTCTGACTGAAAGAAATACTACTATAGCTATAATCAATATCAATCCAAATAATATATAGGGAACTTTATCCAGTATAAATACACGTCTTTTATAGCTTTTACTCATTCTTTTTGTTTTTTCCTTTCTTCTATTATCTTCTGGGCCAGATTTGGAGGAAGCTCTTCATAATGTGAAAATTTTTGAACAAATCTTCCTCTGCCCTGAGTAAGAGAAGTCAGATCAATGGTATAGTTAAAGGTTTCGGATTGGGGTACGGAAGCTTTAATGAGCTGCTTTTTATTTTTAGCGGGAGTCATGGAAATGATTTTTCCTCTTTTTGAGTTTATGTCCCCGATTATATCTCCCATATATTTTTCGGGTACTGTAATTTCCAATTCCATAATAGGTTCAAGAATAACCGGAGAAGCTTCCTGCATACCCTTCTTGAAAGCCATGGACGCAGCTATCTTAAAAGCCATTTCGGAAGAATCTACGGTATGGTAGGAGCCGTCATATAGATTCACACCGACATCGACTACCGGGTATTCCGCCAGAACACCCTTCTGCAGTGCTTCTCTGATACCTTTTTCCACACCGGGTATATAACCCTTGGGGATTGCTCCTCCGAATATGCTGTTTTTGAATTCAAAATCTCCACCGCTCTGCAGAGGCTTAATTTCGATAAAGACATGCCCATACTGGCCTCTGCCTCCGGATTGTTTTTTATATTTATATTCAGCTTTGGCATCTTTTCTTATAGTTTCTTTATAGGCCACTTCCGGTGTAAAAAGATCGACATCAACGTCGAATTTCTCCTTTAATTTTTCTCTAGCCATGGAAAGATGCAGCTCTCCCAGTCCCCAGATAATATTTTGATGTACTTCGAGATTTAGTTCCTGTTTTATGGTAGGATCTTCCTGCATTAATTTGGAAAGGCCGCTACTTATTTTTTCTTCATCACCCTTACTTTTGGGTAGGACCGCTTTGGGAAGGGTAGGGGTAAAATATTCTGTTTCCGGTATTTTTAAAGGCTGATCCTGTGTCGAAATGGTATCGTCATTTAAAATATCCATAATTTTGGAAACGGCTATGATATCTCCGCAGGAAGCTTCACTTATATCGCTTTGATTTTTACCCTGAAGCTTGAACAAATTGGTGAATTTATATGTTTTTTGCGAACTGGAAATATAATAGCTATCATTTATTTTAAAAGTTCCCGAGAAAATTCTGAATATGGATAATTTACCGATATAGGGATCTGCCATGGTTTTAAAGACATATGCCAGAACCGGTCCGTCAGGAGAGGGTTTTATTTCGATTTCGGAATCTTTTTTTAAATCTTTTACTTTGACCGGCTGAATGTCCAAAGCGGAGGGGAGAAGGGAATTTATGTAATCCATTAGAATATCTATACCCATATTCCTGCCTGCTGAAACCGCAAATACAGGTATTACTTTTCCTGCAGATACCGCCTTTTTAAATACCTCATTTAATACTTTATCATCGATTTTTTCACCTTCAAGATATTTATTTAGAAGGTCATCGTCTGTTTCCACTATGGATTCGATTAGCTGGCTGTGATGACTTTCAACCTGATCTTTAATCTTTTCATCAGTAGGGATTTTTGTATCTGAAGGATTTTTATCTTTATATTCGTAAGACTGGTTTTGAAGTAGATCTACAATTTTAGAAAAATTTTCCCCGCTGTTAGCCGGAACAGTAATGGGAACCAGATTCAAATTATATTCACTTTTAATATCTTCTACAATTTTAAAATAATCGATATTTTCCAGGTCCATCTTATTAAGTATAAAAAACATTGGTTTGGGATTTCTAGCTATCAGCTCTATGACCAATTCGGTGGGTGCCTGTACTCCTGATTTTGCATCGATAACCAGAAGGGCGCTGTCTATTACTTTAATCGCAGACTGCGTTTGACCTATAAAATCCATATAACCGGGGCAATCTATAAGATTTATTTTGTGATCCTTCCATTTGTAATTCAGTATGCTGGAACTGATACTAAATCCTTTTTTGATTTCAAGCGGATTAAAATCGGAAACCGTATTTTTTGTTTCTATAGTTCCCAATCTATCGGTTGTTTTGGAATTGTAAAGAATGCATTCTGCAAGGGTAGTTTTGCCAGCCCCATTGCCAGAGATAAGGCCAACCACTTTATTATTGGAACAACTTTTACTATCCATTAAAATCCTCCCAAAAATGTATAATTTTATGATAGCTACTAGGGCAATAGAAGAAATATACCATAAAAAATTTTTTGTGTAAAAATAATATTAACCTTACATCAAACTATAAATAAGCAGGGATGGAGTTATATTTTTGCAGTTGTTTATATGATATAATTTAATGTTGTTTATTTTAAGGATATTAAATTGTAAAATATTTTATTTCAATAATTAATAAAATAATAATATGATCTGGAGGTTATTATGGTAGTAGGAGTGGTGGTTCTTATAGCGGTACTATCAGGAATAGTACTATTGTTGATTTTAATTTCCATAGGTATATACAATTCTATGGTATCCCTGAGGAATAAAGTTGACAATTCATGGTACCAGATTGATGTGCAGCTAAGGAAAAGATATGATTTAATACCCAATCTGGTGGAAACGGTTAAGGGTTATGCAAAGCATGAAAGGGAAACCCTGCAGAATGTTATTAATGCCAGGAAAATGGGTATTGAGGCCAAGACGGTAAAAGATCAGGCAAAAGCCGAAAATATGATAACCAGTACCTTAAAGTCATTATTTGCCTTATCGGAAAATTATCCCAACCTTAAAGCGGATCAGCATTTTTTAAGATTGATGGAACAGCTTAACGGTATGGAAAGTAATATTGCTTACTCCAGACAATTTTATAATGATATGGTTATGAGATTTAACACTCGAATACAAACATTCCCGGGAAATGTATACGCCAGAATATTTCATTTCACCTCCAGAGATTATTTTGAGATAGAGGAGGCTGAAGCCAGGGAGCCGGTTAAGGTAAAGTTTTAGTGAGAGGCGATTCTCTTAATTAATAATTCTCTTAATTATTTATATTTTGGATTATTTATTATGAGGAATAGTATGATTTGATAAGAGCGTGATTTGAGAAATGTATGAACAGATTGCTAAAAACAGAACAAAAACAGTATTTATTATAATTGGTTTTGTGGTATTTATAGCTGCAGTGGGATTTGCTCTGGGTTATTATGTAGATTACCGATATGGGATAAACAGTAGTTATTCCATACTGTTTATGGTGCTGGCACTGATAATTGCTATTATTATGACTTTTGCCAGCTACTATAATAGCGATAAAATTGTATTAAGCCTGACCAGGGCAAGGCCCATATCCAGGGAAGAAAATCCGAGGATTTATTATATGGTAGAGGGACTTTCCATAGCGGCAGGCATACCCATGCCGGCAATATATATGATAGAAGATGAGGGAATGAATGCTTTCGCTACCGGGCGTAATCCTCAGCACAGTGTGGTAGTTTTTACCCGGGGCCTGCTTGCTAATCTTGATGATGAGGAGCTTAAAGGAGTTATCTCACACGAGCTTTCCCATATAAAAAATTATGATATCCTGCTGGGAACCATAGTGGTTATTTTTGTGGGTATGGTTGCTATAATAAGCAATATAATCCTGAGAAGCTTTATTTTTGGCGGCGGTAGGAGAAGATCCAGCAGAAGTTCGGGCGGCAGCACGTTATCTATTATTTTCCTGGTGGTGGGGTTATTACTTCTGATTCTTTCACCTATAATAGCTACTCTTATAAGACTGGCCATCAGCAGAAACAGGGAATATCTGGCTGATTCCACAGGAGCTCTGGTTTCGAGATACCCGGCAGGACTGGCAAATGCACTGAGGAAAATAAGCCAGCACAGTGAAGTCAAAACCGCCAGCAATGCCACTGCTCACTTGTTTATAGCAAATCCGTTTGGAAGTAAGGCAAAAGCAGCATTTAGCAATTTATTCAATACACACCCTCCTACGGAAGAGAGGATTAAGAGATTGGAAAGGATGTCTTTAGGAGTGGGAGTAAAATAACTGGAGGTGTTTTAAAAATATGGAAAAGGGAACATTGAAAGTAAAAGTCGGGCTTGCCCAGATGTTAAAAGGTGGAGTAATAATGGATGTAACTTCACCAGAACAGGCAAAAATTGCAGAGGAGGCAGGAGCAGTATCGGTCATGGCTCTGGAGAGAATTCCTGCGGATATAAGAGCGACAGGTGGGGTAGCCAGAATGACGGATCCCGAAATTATATTGAAAATAATGGATGCAGTGTCCATTCCGGTAATGGCAAAAGTAAGAATAGGCCATTTTGCCGAGGCGCAGATACTGGAAGCTATAGGGGTTGATTATATAGATGAGAGTGAGGTTTTAACTCCGGCTGATGAGAAATATCATATAAATAAATGGGACTTTAAGGTTCCGTTTGTATGCGGTGCCATTAATCTAGGAGAAGCTTTGAGAAGAATAGGAGAAGGTGCGGCTATGGTAAGAACCAAAGGTGAAGCTGGCACCGGTGATGTTATAGAAGCAGTAAAACATATGAGAAGTATAAGAGATGAGATAGCACGAATTGCTTCCATGCCCAAAGAAGAACTTATGACTGCAGCCAAGGAACTTGGCGCACCCTATGATCTGGTGGTATATGTACATGAAAACAGAAGTTTACCGGTAGTTAATTTTTCGGCAGGCGGAATTTCTACTCCTGCTGATGCTGCTATGATAATGCAGCTGGGGGCAGATGGTATTTTTGTGGGATCGGGAATATTTAAATCCGAAAATCCATCAAAAATGGCACAATCCATTGTGGAAGCAACTACCCATTATAATAATCCCGAAGTTTTGGCCAGAGTTTCCAGAGGTCTGGGAACTCCTATGAAAGGGACTGCGGTATCCACACTTTCGGAAGAGGAGGTAATTTCAAACAGGGGATGGTAAAGAAAGTAGTGGATGTAAAAATTGGTGTTCTTTCTCTTCAGGGAGCTTTTAAAGAACATATAAAAAAACTAAAAGAATGCGGAGTCGATGCCATAGAAGTTAGGTTTCCGGAACAGTTAAAACAGATTGACGGCCTTATTATTCCGGGTGGAGAAAGTACCACCATGAATAAATTACTCGGGAAGTATAAATTTAAAGAGAGCCTTGATAAATTTTTTAAGGAAGGTAAGCCTATATTGGGAACCTGTGCCGGCTTGATTCTACTGTCGGAGAATATTCGGGGAGAGGGCAAAGGATTGGGTTATATAGATATTGATGTCCGGAGAAATGCTTACGGTCGTCAGGTAGATAGTTTCGAGGATTTTATAGATATAAATTTTAATCGGAATGAAGGCCGGAATAAAAACAGCACAAAATTCAAATCTGTTTTTATAAGAGCGCCAAAGATATTAAATACAGGCAGAAGTGTTAAAATAATGGCAAAGCTTGAAGGTGAAGCAGTACTGGTAAGAAACAGCAATGTTATGGTATGCACTTTTCACCCCGAGCTGACTGATGACTTGAGGATACATCAGTATTTTGTAAATATGATTAAAAAATATAAAGGGGAGAACTGATATGTCAGGGCACTCAAAATGGCATTCGATTAAACATAAGAAAGCCAAAGAAGATGCAAAGCGCGGGAATATATTTGGAAAGCTGAGCAGGAATATAATCGTGGCGGTAAGAGAAGGTGGAGGGGGAGATCCCAGGGATAATATAGCTCTTGCCAATGCCATTGCTAAAGCCAAAGAATATAATATGCCTCAGAATAATATAGAAAGGGCAATCAAAAGGGGCACCGGTGAAATAGAAGGTGAAAATTACGAAAGTATTATGTACGAGGGGTATGGCCCCGGAGGTATAGCCTTGATAATCGAAGTGATGACCGAAAACCGTAACAGAACGGCTTCGGATATAAGAAATATTCTAAATAGATATAATGGAACTCTTGGCGAAAGCGGAAGTGTGAGCTGGCAGTTTGAAAGGAAAGGAGTAATAATAGTAGAGAGAGATGAGATTAAAGATGAAGAAGAATTTATGTTGAATATGATTGATGTCGGGGCAGAGGATATTGATGAGGATAATGAAGTATATGAAATAAAGACCTCCCCGGCAGATTTTATAAAAGTAAAGGAAGCCCTTGCCAAAAACAATATAAAAATAAAATCGAGTGAACTGGTATTTGTACCTAAATCAACCATAAACCTGTCAAAAGAAGAAAGTGCCAAGGCATTGAAACTTATCAATGCACTGGATGAGCATGATGATGTTCAGAATGTAAATGCCAACCTGGAAATATCGGATGAGATGCTGAGTGAGATGTAGATAAGAAATATTAATATCGAAAAATGATAAATAATAAAATAAGGATACTGGGAATAGATCCCGGCCTTGAAATTACAGGAGTTAGTATACTGGATATAGAAAGAGGAGAATATCACCCGGTATATTCGGATTGTATTATTACCGGAAAAAATATGCTCACCTGCGAGAGGTTGGAAAAAATTTATATGGAAATCAATCAGTTGATAAAAAAATATAATCCCGATTGTCTGGCTGTTGAAGAGATTTTTTTTAATATGAATGCAAAAACAGCTCTGGATGTAGGACAGGCAAGGGGAGTTTCTATTCTGGCCGGAAGCATTAATAACCTAGAAATATATGAATATACTCCTCTCGAGATCAAGCAGGCTATCGTGGGTTATGGAAAGGCGACCAAGAGGCAGGTTAAATATATGTTAAAAATTATATTGGGAGTTAAAGATAATTTTTTCCCCAAAAAAGATGATGCCTGGGATGCGATGGCGGTATCCGTATGTCATGCCAATAATAGAAAGTTCAAAGATAAGATAAAGATCACTTAATAAATATTGATGAATTATCAAGTGTTATTATCGAGGTTATTAAACACTAATTTAATTAAATACTAATAATTGTCTATGATCGCAAAAATATTTGGAAAAATAGTAAAAAAATCTCCTTCGAGCATTATAATGCAAACCGGCGGGATAGGATTTGAGGTATTGATATCGAGCAGAACCTTTGAAAAAATACCACAGATTGGTTCGGAAATTGAACTGGAAATTTACACTCATGTACGGGAAGAAGAATTGAAACTGGTAGGTTTCTTGGATAATGAGGATAAAGATTTTTTTCTTAAATTACTCGGTGTTTCGGGAATATCTATTAAGATAGCATTAAGCGCCCTTTCCATTTACAGCGGACAGGAAATTAAAAGAATAATTACCAGTAGAGAAACGGATCTTTTAAGAAGAATACCGGGAGTGGGCCTCAAACTTGCTGAAAGAATGATATTGGAACTCAAAGATAAAATAGAGGAAGACAGGATGGCAGAGATTAAAGGTGCGGGTCCGGGAGAAAATGAGAAATTATATGAGATAAAACAGGCTTTAAGGACACTGGGTTATAATTCAAGGGAGATAACCAGGGCGGTGTCCAGGTTAAACGCAGATATTATTGAAAAGGAAAAGATAGAGAATATATTAAAGATAGCACTTAAGGAAATTTAAGAAAATTCAAGGATTTTAAATGGCTGAAGAAAATAACGAAAATAATGATATAAATCCCAAGCACCTGAAGGTTGATACCGAACTTGATAAAAGTCTGCGCCCCAGGCATATATCGGAATTTATAGGACAGGAAAAAATAGTGGAAAATCTCCTGGTTTTTATTAAATCTGCCCGGAAAAGAAAAGAACCTCTGGATCATGTTATTCTTTCCGGCCCCCCTGGTCTGGGGAAAACTTGCCTGGGGGAGATAATTGCCAATGAGTTAGGGGTCGGATTCAGAATTACTTCAGGACCGGCTATAGAAAGAGCAGGAGATCTGGCTGCTATATTAACCAATCTGGAAAAATTTGACGTATTATTTGTGGATGAAATTCACCGCTTAAATAGAAGTGTGGAGGAAATTCTATACCCGGCTATGGAGGATTACAAACTGGATATAATAATAGGGAAGGGGCCTTCGGCAAAATCAATCAGAATTGACATTGAACCCTTTACTATTATAGGAGCAACTACCAGAATAGGTCTGGTGGCCCCGCCCTTAAGAGATAGATTCGGGGTAAACCTGAGGCTGGATTATTATGATAAGGAAAGTATCGTTAAAATTATTACCAGATCGGCCTGCATACTTAGTATAGAAGTAACCGTAAAAGGAGCTGAGATTATTGCCGGGAGAAGCAGAGGTACACCGAGAATTGCCAACAGACTACTGCGCAGGGTCAGAGATTATGCTCTAATGTACAGCGACAGCGTAATAGATGAAGAAATAGCGGAAAAAGCCCTGGGTAAGCTTGATATAGATAAGCTGGGTCTGGATGTGGTGGATAAAAAAATATTGAATACCCTGGTTGTAAAATTTAACGGAGGGCCAGTAGGGGTTGGAACCATAGCTGCTTCCATAGGCGAGGAAGTGGATACCGTAGAAGATGTTTATGAACCCTATCTTTTGCAGCTGGGATTCGTAAAGAGAACTTCGAAAGGTAGAGTAGCCACCGGTCTGGCTTTTAAGTATATGGGAGTAGAAAAGGAAAATAGTCCCAAGCTTTTTAATAACGTACCGGAAAATGAAGATTGAATTATTTGACTACCTCCTTCCTCAAAAATTTATAGCTCAGAAACCGCTGCCCCGGAGAGATAAGTCCAAACTTCTGGTGCTTGATAGAAAAACAGGTAATATAAGGCATGATTTTTTTTATAATATACCTTCCTATCTTAAAAAAGGAGATGTACTGGTTGTAAATGAAAGTAAGGTTACCCGGTGCAGGTTGAAAGGCAGAAAGGAGAAAACAGGAGCTGTCATTGAATGTTTCGTCCTAAATAAAATAAAAAATAACCAGTATATAGCTCTAATTAAGCCCTCAAAAAGGATTGAACCTTCCGATAAGGTGATTATAGGAAAATATTTTTTCATAGTTAAATCAAAACTGGATTATGGCAAGGCAGTAGTTGAATTTTCTCTGCCAGCGAATATTATATTCAATGAATACGGTCAGGTACCGCTTCCTCCTTATATCAAAAATACCGATATTGAAGAGCAGCGTTACCAGACTGTATATGCCAGTAAAGAAGGTTCCACTGCTGCTCCTACTGCAGGACTGCATTTTTCCAGAGAATTAATTAGAAAATTAAAGGATAAGGATATTATATTTGCAAAGCTTGGCCTGGATATAGGTCTGGACACCTTCAGACCCATAACCGAGAAAGAAATAGAAGAACATAAAATGCATAGTGAGTATTATTATATAGAAGAAGAGGAAGCTGAAAAAAT
This sequence comes from uncultured Actinomycetota bacterium, assembly GCA_964610315.1. Taxonomy (GTDB): domain Bacteria; phylum Actinomycetota; class Humimicrobiia; order Humimicrobiales; family Humimicrobiaceae; genus JAQVEM01. The sequence goes on along the minus strand of CAZSVM010000001.1, from coordinate 87,006 downwards.
TAGATTTGCTAAGGATAAGGGAAATAAAATTATTGCAGTAGGAACCACCGTGGTCAGGGTCCTGGAAACCTTAATGTCAAGGTTTGAAAAAATAACGGGAAGTAAGGGAATGACCGATATTTATATATATCCTGGTTACAGATTCAGGGTTGTGGATTGGATGATTACTAATTTTCATCTGCCCAGATCGACTCTTCTGGTAATGGTATCCGCATTTGCGGGTAGAGAGAATATTTTGAATGCATACAGGGAAGCAAAACAAAAAGATTACCGGTTTTATAGTTTCGGAGATTGTATGCTGATAAAGTAAATACAAATTTAAAAATTTTTTATCTGCACTACAGTTCTATTTCCTCTTTTTCAACTGTAATTTTCCTGTAGTGATAAAATTTGGATTTATAAAATATAATAAGCAGTACCCAGCCTATAAAAGAGTAAATAAAATTAAGAATTAGAAAGGCAATTTCAAGTACTCCGAATAGAGCTATTGCCGGAAGAATTAAGATTAAATCTCTGATGTTTTCAGGAATCTGTGCTATCTTGCTATTTATAAGTCTGGTATACACTTCTCCCATTCTATCGCTACTGCTAATGTCAACTCCCCAATTTTCTGAGAGATTTTTTCTATACTTAAGCATAAGAATGGGGTTTGCTTTAGGTACCATTTTTTCTAGCTCTTCCATATATAATATTCTGAATTCTTCATCTTCTCTTAGAATCTCCATAAAATTAAACTCTTCCGAATAAGATATTCCTTTATTACTTAAATAATTTATGATTTCTCTAGATGGCTTTTCCATTTTAATAGGGGAGCCTAATTCTTCTTCACCCTGAATAAAAGGTAATCCTATTACGGAGTTCAGGATAATAAATTCATTTACATTCATATCAAGATTATAGATTGGAATAAATTTATTTATAATTTGTCCAAAAGGCCTGCTTATTTTTTCTATCAGGATTTCTTTTATCACTATTTCTCCTTTTTCGTTCATAAGCGGAAAATTAAAATAAAAAAGAACAGAAAAAAGAAGAGCAAAAACAATAAGTAATACTGGCCCTGCTTTTAGAATAGATTTTGCCGGGTGGAATATTATGCTGTTTTTTATATCCTGTAAAATATTTTTGTTGGTTAGATTATAGACAACAAATAAAATAATTGAAGAGACCAGGTAACTGACAATAGTCCATTTTCCTACCCAATCACCATTTTTTCTTAAGAAGAATACTAAAAAGCTAAATACAATAAAAAATGACGAAACTATAACTATTTTTCTATTATAAGTTAGAACCAGATATATCATTGAGAATATAAAAAACAGACTGAATGATATAAAGGCAAGTATTAAATCAGGCAGTATACTGCCCTCTCTCCATAAAAAAAGGTTGTTAAGTAAATACCAGAATGATAAAGCCAATAAAAAACAAAAAAATGAGAGGGAAATTGATTTTATAATTTTGGTTTTATTTATCATTTTATTTAGCGGATTTTTAAAAAGTTATTATTTCAATTAAACATTCTACTATTTTTTATAAAAAGGTCTATTTATGTATTTATTATCTTATCTTAATAGAATTTTATGTCAAAAATTTATATTTTAATTAGAGTTCGAAATGGAATTTTTTACTGCTTATAATTTTAAGGCAGGTATCGGCTATTTTGGGTTCATAAAGTTTTCCCTTATTTTTACTAATTTCATCAATAGCTGCTTTAATGCCAAGCGCAGGTCTATAGGGTCTGTGAGAAGAAATGGCTTCCACTACATCGGCAACTCCAATAATTTTAGCATCAAGCATTATATCTTTTCCTTTTAGTCCGTTAGGGTAACCGGAGCCATTCTCTCTCTCATGATGCTGCAGAATAATTTCTGCTACAGGGTATTTAAAATTAATCTTTTTAATAATATTAAAGCCGGTTTGAGAATGAGTTTTTACTATATTGAATTCTATGTCAGTCAATTTACCGGGTTTGGAAAGGATAGATGGGGGAATATTAATCTTACCTATATCATGCAATTGAGCAGCTATTTCTATAAATTTTATTTTTTCGTTACAAATTTTTAATCTTTTTGCTATTTCTACCGATAGGAAAGTCACTCTTTTTTGGTGGCCGGCTGTATAGGGATCCCTTGTTTCCACTATGGAAGCAAGGGTATTTATGGTATCGCTTAAGGTTTCTTCCAGTTTGTTGTATGCTTTTTTTCTTTCAGTAATATCAATAAAGTTACCCATCAAATATTTTATTTTCCCGTTACTTCTTATGGGCCGCAAAGTAGCCTCAATCCAGAATTTTTGACCGTTTTTATTTACAAAGGGTAATTCGAGATTATATATACCTTTGTTTAAAGCTTTGTTCAGGTTAGGAAGGTATATATTTTCCATTCCTTTTATCCAGTAGGGGCGGGGAGGTTTATGGTCAATAATTTCTTCGGAAGAAAAACCGGTCAATTTTTCAAATGCAGGATTAATGTATCTCATAGACTTATCCTGGTCCATAACATAAATCGGGCTGGGGGAATTATTGAGAATACTTTTATTGAATTCCTCGCTATCTCTTAAGGCTTCTTCTGTTTCTTCTTTACTGGATATATCTATTATAAAACCTTCAAGCAGCTGTAAATTACAATGATGCAGGGGAAGGAATTGACCGATTTCCGAAACCCATTTTATCTTATTTCTGACAGTAATTATGCGGTATTTGAGATGGAATTGTTTTGATTTCTTTAGAGCTTTTTCAACATCGTCCCTTACCATTTTTCTATCTTGGGGGTGAATAAGTTTTTCATAGGAGATTTTGTTATTCAATATTAAATCTGAAGGTTTATAACCGGTAAGGTTAAAGCAGCCTTTACTAACGAATTCCATGGTCCAGTTGGCATCATTTCTGCAGCAGTAAACCATTCCGGGAAGTTCATTTATCATTAAAGAATGGAAGAGTTCGTTTTTCTTTATGATGTTTCTTATAGGTATGTCTTTATCTTTAATTTTTTCCAGTTTTGAAAGATCTTCATGAAGTTTAATATGTAATTCCCTAAATTTTTCTAATAATTTTGATTGAACTGCCATTTTATTTTTATGATTTACAAAATTTTACTAATTTCATTTTTCAAAATATATAAATTTAAACCGGTCTCAGAGTTCCGGCAAATACGATCCAGGCAAGCAGTGATTTGGCTACCAGGCTTAAAATGATATAGGCTCTTTCCCCATAAAGATAGTTACGCCATCTGCCGATTTTTTTATACTGCAGCACCATATTCACCGGAAAGAGGTTAAAAAGCACAAAATATGTTCCAAATATAGCATATACAAACCAGGGTATCTGTTCCACTACTCCTGAAGTTTTAACCGCAGAACCAAGGAAATACATAAGTATTATAGCCCATGGAAAAGCACCGGCAAAACTTCCAATTATAAACGCTGTCCAGTTAGTTCTTTCAGTAGTCTGGTTGTGTATTTCCATCATAAGACCAAGCAGATTCATGGTGGCATTGAGGCCTACAATAAGAAGAATGGTACCTAAATCCTGTGCGCCAAAAAGCATGGCGATTATTACTATCATTACCGAAGAACTGAGGGCATATTCAAACCATCTAAAATAATTTATACCGTTTTGCAGTCTTGAATTATAGAAGCGGTTTATTCTGGGAAGTACAACCAGAAAGTGGGCTATGGCGGATATAAATAAGAATGCAGATACAAATGGACCTATAGGTATATTTCCTATGGTTTCGGAATCCAGCAGCAGTTTCATTTTCTCGGTATTAAAAGATAAAAAGTAGAAGTTCAATGGTATTCTAAATTCTTTAATGTTGGTGATAACCAGACCGAGTACTAGCATAAGCACCGCCTGAATAAAATGTAGAGCGGCCATTGCACTGTTGAATTTTCTAAGGTAGGGGAAGGTGATGTTTGATCCCATTGAATTACCAGGCATTTTTACCTCCTTTAAAAATTAATAGAATATTTAACTATTATTTGTAATTACGTTTTTTTTAATACTTGAAATTGTATTACTTTTTATTATTTTTTCATATACTTTATATATTCCATATACTTTATATAATAATCCATAAATTGATAAGATGTTTAAAATAAACCGGTAGACATTTTAATAAATTTTATTATCCTTTAAAATAATAAAGGCAGTCTCCATTGAAATAAAGCCCGGGGTATAACGTGTTTAATATATTAATATGGTCACTAATTATATTTGTTGCTAGAATCATTGACGTTAGTCTGGGTACTATCAGAGTCAATATGATAGTGAGAAGGAAAAAAACCATAGCTGCCCTGGTAGGTTTTGTTGAAGTAACTATCTTTATATCCATTATAGTTAGAATAATCAGGGATATCGATAATATTTACAGCATACTTGCCTATGGAGCCGGTTTTGCAGTGGGAACGGTTATGGGTATTTTGATATCCGAAAAATTATCCAGGGATCTGGTAAGTACCAATATTATTTCCAGGGAACACAACCAGGAAATTAAAGAGCTGCTTTCAAGAGAGAATTTTGGTTTTACCTGTTATAAAGGTGAAGGAAGACAGGGTGAGGTGGAGATTATTAATGTGGTATGCAGTCATGTTAGTCTTTCAAAGCTAAACAAATTGGTATACCAGCAGGATGCCAGTGCTTTTGTGGTAAGTTATATGCTGGATAAGATACGGGGCGGATTTATCAGGGGATTGAAAAAAAAATAATGATATCAAAATTTAATTCAATATTTTTTAATCTCTAAAATTATAGTTTGCTATTTTTAGAAATAAGAATAGAATATCTTTCAGTAATTTATAAATAAATCAATTAAATAAATGCAAAATCAGATATTAACTGGAAGAAGTAATTTAAAAGAGGTGCCATAAATGAAAGGAGACCCTTTAAATGGTGAGCCTCCTCAAAAGAGTATCAATTCGAATTCTTACAAAAAAACAATCGGGCCTATATCCAATTTAGAAGAGTACTTAAAACCTGATTGGTGGAAAACTATTTTTAATTCAATCTACTTAAAGACAGATGGCGATGTTGTAGATGACAAAGAAATTACCAGAAAAGAAATTGATCTATTCATAAAAATTCTTAATTTATCTCCCGAAGATAGGATGTTGGACTTATGCTGCGGACAGGGGCGACATTGTATCGAACTTACCAACAGGGGATTCAAGTATGTTGAGGGACTGGACAGATCTCATTATTTGATTCAAAAGGCAAAAAAAGAAAGCCAGTCCATTAAATTCCGGGAAGGTGATGCCCGAAAATTACCTTATGCAGCCGATACATTTGATGTAGTAATGATTCTTGGTAATAGTTTTGGATATTTTGAAACTGCAAAAGAGGATATGATGGTACTGAAGGAAGTTTTAAGAGTGTTAAAACCCTGGGGGCGATTCCTGATTGACCTATCCGATGGAGAATATTTAAAAGAAAATATTAAACCGAGGTCATGGGAGTGGATAGATAAAAAATATTTTGTTTGTAGAGAACGTTCTTTATCTCTTGATAAAACCCGTTTAATTTCCAGAGAAATAATTAATGATGTTGATAACGGAGTAATTGCCGATCAATTTTATGCCGAGAGGCTTTATACCCGGGAGGAAATAATTGAATTCTTAAAACGGGCTGGATTCAGTAATATTACCACCCACGGTACCATAACACCCGATTCTAAAAGGAATCAGGACCTGGGTATGACTGAAAGAAGAATCATTATATCGGCAGTGGTAAAAAAAGAGTGGTCACCGGTAAAAACCAAAAAACATCACTTAAGAAATGTGGCGGTTTTATTAGGTGATCCCCATAAAGTGGATATTTTAAAGCCATTCTATATGTTTGATGAAGATGATTTGTATACTATTGACCGGTTAAAGGATTCTTTAAGGGAAATTGAAAAAAATTACTATTATAAATTTTATTACCTTGATAATCATGAAACAATGATAAAAGATATTATTAAAATGCAGGAAAAAGGCAAGATCGATTTTGTATTCAATCTTTGCGATGAAGGGTATTTTAATGATGCGCGCAGGGAACTTCATATACCTGCATTGCTGGATATTCTGGGAATACCCTATACCGGTTCCGAACCACAGTGTCTGGCCCATTGTTATGATAAATCACTTATAAGGGGTGTTGCTGAAGAAATGGAGATTCCTACGCCGCTGGCATTTTTTATAAAATCAGGAGATATTTCATTTGAGATTCCCTTTGACTTTCCAATGATTATTAAACCAAACTTTGGCGATTCAAGTTTTGGGATAACCCAGAGGAACGTAGTTTATAGTATCGAAAAAACTCTTAACGTAATTTCCGAGATAAGGGATAAACTGGGTTATGATAAACCCATTTTAATTGAAGAATTCCTTTCGGGAAAAGATTTAAGTGTAGGAATAATAGGAAATTTCCCCGATTCTTACACTGTATTGCCCATAATAGAAGAAGATTATTCCGAACTGCCGCCGGAGCTTCCCAGGATCTGTGGTTATGAGGCAAAATGGCTGCAGAATTCACCTTACTGGAATATTAAATCTATTCCAGCCGATTTACCGGTGGATACGGAAAGATTTATCATTGATTGTTCACTGCGGCTATACGAAAGACTGGGGTGCAAGGATTATGCCCGTCTGGACTGGCGGCTTAACTCAAAAGGTGAACCAAAATTATTGGAAGTTAATCCAAATCCGGGATGGTGCTGGGATGGACATCTGGCAAAAATGGCTAAAATAAAGGATATATCTTACACCGATATGCTGCTTGCTATTTTAAAAGAAGCCGAAAAAAGACTAAAATCCGAAGAGAAACTGGTATTGCTGAATTCAAAAAAACCGGTTTCAAAATAAAGTCGCAATCTATACCCTGGCCTCCGGTGTATATTTCTTCAAAACCTTTTAAGCATAACTAATTTTCAATTTCATTGATCAAAATATATTATATAATGTTGTTAAGAGACCTCCGGTGCTGTCGGTTAAAACAAAATTAGATAGAATTAAGGAATATATAATTTATTTTTATTTTTTTGGGTAAAAAAAATTAAAGGAGAGATAGAATGACTAATAAAGAAAAACTTAAGGTCTGTCAATTATGCAAAAAAAACAAGAAAAAGAGTGAAATGCTTCCCCTGGAATTGATAGACTCATCACTTCTAGAATTTATTAAAGAGAAATATCCTGAATGTTCCGAGGAAGGTTATATATGCAAAACGGATCTTAACAACATTAGATTAAATTATGTGGAAGAAGTTTTAAGAAAACAAAAAGGAGAATTTTCAAACCTGGAAAATAAAGTATTCAGCAGTCTGAAGGAGCAGGAGACCATTGCCAGGAATGTGAACGTCGAATTCGACAGGCAATTAACTTTTGGGGAGAGGCTGTCGGATAAACTTGCCGATTTAGGGGGAAGCTGGCGTTTTATAATAATATTTTTTTCCTTTCTGGTATTGTGGATAATAGTAAATTCCATAGGCCTTACCGGTAAAAATTTTGATCCTTATCCCTTTATACTTTTAAATTTGATTCTTTCCTGTCTGGCTGCTATACAAGCTCCTGTAATCATGATGAGTCAAAACAGACAGGAAGATAAGGACAGAGTGAGATCCAGGAATGATTATATAGTAAATTTAAAAGCCGAGATTGAGATAAAAAGTTTGAATGAAAAGATAGACAATCTTTTAATATATCAGTGGCAGAGACTTATAGAGATACAAAAGATTCAAATGGAGATATTAAGTGAGATTTCCGAAAAGGGCAAAAGTAGAGATTAGAAGATGGCTTTTTTTGAAGTTTTAAAGAAAGATAAAAATTCTCCGGCCAGATCAGGAATAATAACCACCAGAAGAGGGATTATAAGAACACCTGTTTTTATGCCGGTGGGTACCAAAGCGACGGTCAAAGCGGTTACCAACGAACAGCTCTATGAATCAGGATGTGAGATTATACTGGGTAATCTATATCATCTCTATTTGCAGCCAGGGATTGATGTTGTTGAAAAAGCAGGTGGACTCCATAAGTTCATGAACTGGAAAAGGAGTATATTAACCGATAGCGGAGGATTTCAGGTTTTTAGTTTGAGTAAAATAAGAAAGATTACTGACAGCGGAGTGGAATTTAAATCAATAATAGATGGTTCAAGCCATTTTTTTACTCCGGAAGAGGTAATAAAAATGCAGTACCGGATAGGTTCGGACATTATCATGGTTCTAGATGAATGTATTCCTTTTAATGAAGATTATAATTATACCCTTGAGGCAGCCAGAAGAACGCTTAAGTGGGCGGAAATATCACTAAAAACAAAAAACAAAATAAATATTGATGAAAATGCCAGAGTATTTGGCATAGTCCAGGGAGGTTTCATAAAGAATTTAAGAAAATTTTGCGCTCAGTCAATATCCGGAATGGATTTTGATGGTATAGCAATTGGGGGATTAAGTGTAGGTGAAAAAAGAGAAAAAACTATTGATATACTGAATTATACGGTTCAGTTTCTGGATAATAAAAAACCGCTGTATTTTATGGGATTAGGGGATCCCATAGGAGTAATGGAAGCTATAAGCAGCGGTGTGGATATGTTTGATTGTGTTATGCCTACCAGAATTTCCAGAAACGGCAGTGCTTTTACGGCAGAAGGAAGGATAAACATAAAAAATAAAAAATACACCTATGATTTTACTCCACTTGATGAAACATGTCACTGTTATACATGTAAAAATTACTCAAGGTCCTATTTAAGACATTTATTCAGAAGCAAGGAAATACTTTCCAGTACGCTGCTTACTATTCATAATCTTCATTTTATCTTCGATTTAGTTAATCGGATAAGAGATTCCATATTATCGGAGAGTTTCAAGGATTTTAAAAAAAATTTTTTAGTCAGGTATATTGAGAATGAAGATGAAAAAAATTTTGAAATAGGTATCAAGGATTAAGACATTTCTTTTGAAATAAACTTATTATTTTTCTAAAATATCAATAAATTTTTCTACCAGATGTGGATCGAATTGAACCCCGGAATTTTTTTTAAGCTCAATCAGAGCATCTTCTTTATTGATTGCTTTTCTGTAGGGCCTGTCATTGGTCATGGCATCGTAGGCATCAACAATTGATATTATGCGGGAAGTTAAAGGGATTTTATCTTTTTTTAAACCGGTGGGATAGCCACCGCCATCCCAGTTTTCATGATGATGCAGAATTCCTTTGGCAATGGGGGCAAGCTTCAACGATGATTGAATAATACGATAGCCTATCTCGGCATGTCTTTTTACTTCTTCCCACTCTTCCGCATTGAGCTTTCCCGGTTTTGAAATAATCATATCTGCTATGGCAATTTTACCTATATCATGGAGAGTTGCCAGAAGGTCCAGTTCATCAAGGATGTCTTTGGATAAATTTAATTCGTTTCCTAATTTTACGGCATTATTCCTTATCCTGGCTATATGCTGGTCTGTCTCGTAATTGTTTTCATCCAGAGCTTTCTTGAGAGAATATATAATTGAATTGTCGATATCCTGCCTGTCGGTTAATTTATCCCTGTACATTCTATCTTCTGCTTCCTTTATCACTCTATTGATATCCGTAGAAGTGCTAATTTTAGCGGAAGTCCCAAGAGAAATGCTTATAGGTAAACTCGGGGTACTTCTCTTTTTACATTTATCCCTTATTCGCCGGATAATTCGTGATGCGTTTTCTATATTAGTAGAAGGTAAAATTATGATAAATTCATCTCCTCCCCATCGGGAAATAATATCGTCATCCCTGAAACAGTTTTTAAAGATTTTTGCTATTTTGATTAATAGTTCATCTCCTCTGTCATGCCCGAAAGCATCGTTTATCATTTTCAATCCATTGGCATCTCCAACAACAATACTTAACGGCAGCTGTCTTTTGGTATCCAGTCTTTTTAGCTCCTCTTCGAAATAGGCACGGTTATATAAACCGGTCAATTTGTCATGAAAAGATAGATATTTTATTTCCTCTTCGGCTTCTTTACGGGCAGTAATATCCCTTACTATACCCTGGTAATGAACAGGAACATCGCCGTCATATATTACCTTGGAGCTGATTTCTACCCATATAATGGTGCCGTTTTTTTTCTTGAGGCGGGTTTCAAAAGGTTTGGTTCTTTTATTGGGAGGAGGACGGTCTTTTTCGGAAACGTAAAGTTGTTTGGGTATATTTATGGAAAGCAGTTCTTCCTTGCTATCATAACCCAAAATTTTTACCAGAGCCTGGTTGACATCGATGTATTTTCCGTCAAGGGTACTGATATAAATTCCATCAATGGTATCCTGAAATAATGAATGGTATTTTATTTCGCTCTTATTTTTTTTCTCCTCCGTTTTTTTTAAATTAGTGATATTTATAAGAGAAACCAGTACGGTAATTATATTTTTTTCATGATCCGATAGAATAACCCCTTTTTTAAATACATATATGAAATTACCCTTAAGAGTTTGGTTAGCCGATTCGTTTTCGAATTTTTTCTCATCGCCTGCTATGGCTATAATTTCTTTTTTGCAGGCTTCATAGGAGTCTTTGAAAAAAATTTTATTGAAATTTTTTTTAAAACCGCTTTTACTTTTTGCCTGAAAAAGATTTAACGCTGCTCTATTGGCATCGATTAATTTAATTAATTTAATACAAGAAATAACTCTGTTTATATTATCTTCAAAATATTTATTGAGATTTTTAATTCCTTTATTCTTGAGGTTAACGATATATCTCTTAACTTCAGTAAAATCCTCCTCTAAAAGGGCTGCAGGAGAATTCTTGAAAAAAATTTTGTATTTTTCTTCAATGTTTTTATTTAATGACTCATAACTCATTATTTTTCTTGAAGAAAATTTTTACACTTTTTTATATTGTATACTAAAATTACTTAAGTTAGAATAACTGATGTAAATTTGGATATTTCAGTATTTATTTTCCTCATCAGATAGATATGTATAATTATATAATGATATTTAAAAGAAAGTATGTAAAAAGATACCGGGTATAAAATATCCGGTATTGGCTGTATATAAACGAAAATTAAAAAGTAAAGGTGATTATCTATTTGCAAAATTTTAAAAAAAGTTAATAATATTGATATTTGGTTTTAAAAAAGAATATTTTTTAAGGAGTGTTTATGAAGTTAAAAAGAAGAATAATCAGTATTCTGGTTGTAAGTATATTGATAATAAGTGTAGGGTTTTTAAGCGTAGCCTGCCTTCAGCCTACAACCACACAGGAAGGAACAACTACCCAGGGTACCGAAGAAACCAGTACCTTTGGCAGTATATTTTCAAGTTATGGAACATGGATATGGCTGGCCATTTTAGCAGTAGCATTCTATTTTTTGCTTATAAGACCACAGCGTGTAAGGTCCAAAAAAGCACAGGAATTGATGTCAAGCCTGCAGAGGGGCGATGAAATAGTTACCATAGGAGGGTTTTACGGCAGGATCAAAGATGTTAGAGAAGATGTTATTATAATAACCATTGCCAGTGGAATGGACGTAAAGATAAATAGAAGCGCTATTGCTCGAAAAGTAAATCAATAGGTATGAGAAATAAAAAAGTTCATGTAACTATTATTATAATTTTTATTATAATAATAGGTTTAAGTTTTTATTACATATTTACTAAACCCATAAATCTGGGACTGGATTTAAAAGGCGGTACCCAGATTATTCTTAAACCCACCATAATAGAAGGACAGGAGATAACTTCTGAAAAGCTGAATCGTACCATGGACATCATAAGGGATCGAATAGACAGGCTGGGTGTTTCCGAACCCTTAGTTACCAAGGATTTAAACAATAACATTGTGGTTCAGCTTCCGGGAGTAAAGGATCCCGATACCGCAAAAGAAATAATAGGTAAAACTGCACAGCTTGAATTCAGGTTGGTTACCGGAACATTTGTTTCCCAGGTAGATGATACCTGGAGCATTGTGGGATTGGATTATAACACCGGTGAATTATTGATCAGCGCAGATGCCAAAAGGACGATTCTGATCGATGACATAAATAAATTTTTCAGGGGAGAAGCGGTAAATACTATAGGTGATCTGGTAACCGATCCTGAAACTGGTGAGCTAATTCTGGTTACTCCTCAAAATCAAAGTGAGTCAGAAGGAAATACTAATTCCAGCCAGTCGAATTTTAGCGCCGATGAAATTATAGGAGTTATAAAATACAATCCTGAAACCATGGAAATACTTCTGGAAAAAGATGGAGAAGAAGTAGGAGAATTACTGGTTGATGCCCGGACGAATGCTGCCACTCTGGTCGGGCCCGTGCTTATAACTGGTGATCAGCTTGCCAGTGCCGTTGCCGGTTACAGCAGCACCGGAGAAATAAGAGTTGCCTTAAGTTTCAAATCCGAAGCGGTTGAAAAATTCAGTGAAATTACCTCGGAAAATATCGGTAAAGAACTGGCCATAGTTCTGGACGATAAAATTGAGTCGGCGCCGTATCTAAGGGTGGCTATTACCGACGGGTCCGCTAAAATTACCGGTATAGACAGCATAGAGGAAGCGAAAAATATCGAGCTGGTTCTCCAGACCGGAGCATTTCCCATAAATTTACAGATCGAAGAAAGCAGTACCGTAGGTCCGACCCTTGGAATAGATTCTTTGAGGAAGGGCCTTTACGCAGGAGTAGCCGGGTTCATATTAATCGTTGTTTTTATGTTTTTCTATTATAAAGGTCTGGGAATTTATTCCGCGATAGGACTTATAATATATAGCATAATATTCTGGGGTATAATCTCGGCAATAGGTGCGGCACTTACTCTCCCCGGGATTGCCGGAATTATTCTGACCATAGGTATGGCCGTAGATGCCAATGTTATTATATTTGAAAGAATTAAAGAGGAAATAATAAAAGACAAATCTCCAAGAATAGCCATAAGCGAAGGTTTCAAAAATGCACTCAGAACAATTGTCGATTCCAATGTAACTACTTTAATTACGGCAGCGGCGCTGTTTAGATTTGGAACCGGTCCCATAAAGGGTTTTGCGGTTACCCTCAGCCTGGGAGTTATAATAAGTATGGTAATAAGTCTTCTGTTTACCAGATCCAGTATATTTCTAGCAGCGGGAATTCCCAGGATGACCACCCCCCGGTTTTTAGGAGTAAGAGGAAAGAGCGGTGAATAATACTTGAAATTTAGGAAATATAATTTTAATTTTGTAGGGAAAAGGAAGATATGGTTTATTATATCACTGTCTGTAATACTGGTAGGTGTAATCGGGTTCTTTATACATGGCGGTTTTAATCTGGGAATTGATTTCTTAGGTGGAACTCTGCTTGAAGTTAAGTTCGATAGAGATACAAGTGCCGCTGAGATAAGAGGTATTATGGGGGATCTCGGCTATCAGAACGTAATAATACAACGTGTAGTATCTAATCTTCTACAGGAGGAATCAGATAGATTTATTATAAGAGTAAAGGCTAAAGAATTAGGGGTGCCCATCAGTACAAAGGAAAAAAATGAAATCTTAAATACTTTAGATGAGAATATAGGGCTTGATGGTCAACCTCTGCAGGATAGAAACGTTGATCCTGGTTTTGGAAATATACTTATATTTAATGCCTTGAAAGCCATTGCCATAAGTATTGCCGGTATTTTGATATATGTATGGATTAGATTCGAATTCAGATTTGGAGCATCAGCAATACTGGCATTAATTCATGATGTACTGGTAACCATTGGAGTATATGCCATTTTAAACCGCGAGATTAATACGTCAACGGTGGCTGCGGTACTTACCATTATCGGTTATTCGCTAAACGATACCATTGTCGTCTTTGACAGGATAAGAGAAAATACTCCTCTGACCGGAAAATTGGGATACAGCAGGGTTGTAAATGATTCGGTAAATGCAACCTTAACCAGATCTATAAATACCTCTCTCACTACATTGATTCCCATAGTTTTACTCCTTATACTGGGGACTACAGCGCTGAAAGATTTTGCCCTAGCTCTTACAGTAGGAATAATAAGCGGAACATATTCTTCCATATTCTTTGCCAGTCCACTTTTAGTAGTATGGAATAACAGGTTTCCAAAATATAAGAAATAAAAATGACGAATATTCCGTCTAATTGGAAATGCAGAAATAATAGAAAGCCCGATCAAAAATTATTAAAAAAAATTAAATGCAGTCCCATTTTACTGGAACTTCTTGCCAGGAGAGATATAGTCACCGAAGAAGAAGTAATGTCTTTTCTTAATCCTTCTTTTAAAAATTTACACGACCCTATGAAGCTTCCTGAAATTGAGGAAGGAGTAAAAAGGATAAAAAAAGCAATTACGAAGAGGGAAAATATAATAATATTTGGAGATTACGATACAGACGGAATTATTAGTGCTTCTCTTATGTATAAATTCTTAAAAGAGCTGGGGCTGGCCGCAGAGGTTTATATACCTGACCGCTTTGAAGAAGGTTATGATTTATCCATCGGTTTTATAAAAAAAATTTCAATGGAACTAAAATGTAGTTTAATCATAGCAGTAGACTGTGGAACCAATAGTGTGAAAGTTCAAGAATTTATCAGGAATAATTCAAGCCCTGACGTAATAGTATGCGACCATCACAATCAAACAATTGATCTGGATACCAAACCCCGGAACTATTTAATTATCAATCCAAAACTTAGAGGCTCCCGCTATCCGTTTAAACATTTAAGCGGTGCAGCGGTTACTTTTAAGTTTATAAACGCTGTCTTAAGAGAATTGAACCGTAGCTATAAAAAAATATTCAGAAAAGATTATCTGACCGGCCTTCTGGATCTTGTTGCAGTATCCACTATTGCGGATATAATGCCGCTGATTGATGAGAACAGAATAATAGTGAAGAAAGGTCTGGAGAGGCTTCAAAAAACCACAAATCAGGGCCTCAAAAAAATGATAAGTATGGTGATTAAGGATAAGAAGTACGTGGATGAGCATGATATCGGATTTATTATATCTCCCAGACTTAATGCTGCCGGAAGAATCAAAAATGCGAGAAGCGGTTTTGACCTTTTAATTAAAGAAGGGGATATTTTAAATGATATAGTAAGTGAACTTAACCTGTTTAATGAGGAAAGACAGCGGATTCAAAAAGATATATTTAATGAACTAATGGAAAATAATGATTTTGACCGAATTGCTTCTGAAGATAAAATATTTATAGATAAATCAAAGGATTGGAATGAAGGAGTTCTGGGAATAGTTGCTTCGGATATCGTAAAAAGATTTAATATTCCAGCTATCCTGTTTAGAGAACTGGAAGGTAAACTTAAAGGTTCCGGAAGGAGTACTGATAAGTTTGATTTATACCAGAGTCTGGTTTCCTGCAGCAGTCTGTTCGATAGTTTTGGAGGGCACCGCTCAGCCTGTGGCCTGAGTATGGATGTTTCGAACTACCAATCTTTCTACCGTAATTTAATGGAAATTGCCGGTAAAAAATTGAAAACCATTGATATTGAGAAAAAAAATATTTACGATATGGAAATAAATTTTAAAGATATAATAAAAGGAATTCTGGAGGAAGTTAGTTTATTAAGACCATTTGGATATGGGAATCCCAGGCCCGGGTTTGTAACCCGAAACTGTACCATAGTTGATTTTTCATATTTATCGGGTGAAAGACATATAAGACTTAAGCTAAAACAGTATGGTATTACTATTGATGCCATAATGTTCGGAGTAGATAGAAAGATAAAAGAAAAGATAGTAAAGGATAATAGAGTTAATATATTATATAAGATTGAAGAAAATACCTGGGGTAATTTTAACACTGTGCGGCTGGTTATTTCAGACTTATTTTAGAGAAGTTGAAAATGTTCTATAATAATAACAGTTTTAAAATAAAAATTATTTTTTGGGTGAGAATCAGAGAAAAATGGATTTAAAAATTAACAGTAAAACCAAAAATGTAAATACGGATCTTATATATAAGAAATTAATAAAGAAGATAAAGTCTTATAATCCGGATATAGATGAAGCACTGCTTGACAAAGCTTATCAGACTTCCAAGAAATATCACAAGAACCAGTACCGGAAATCAGGCGAACCTTTTGTAGTTCATCCCCTGGAGGTAGCAGGAATCCTGGCTGATATCGAACTGGATCAGGTATCTATCATATCAGCGATTTTACACGATGTTATAGAAGATACGGATTATAGTCTGGAAATGGCTAAAAAAGAATTCGGACAAAAAACTGCAAATATAATAAACGGGGTAACCAAATTAGATAAAATTGTTTTTGACAGCAAAGAAGAGCAGCAGGTAAGCAACATAAGAAAAATGATAATTGCCATGTCCGAAGATGTCAGGATAATACTGGTAAAGCTAGCCGACAGGCTTCATAACATGCGGACCCTTTATCCACTGGATGAAGAAAAGAGGAAGATGAATTCATTGGAAACTATTGAAGTTTATGCTCCTATTGCTCACCGGTTAGGGATATATCAGATAAAATCGGAACTGGAGGATTTAAGTTTTAAATATCTTTACTCCAGGGAGTATACCAAAATAAAAAATATGTTTGATGAAAAACTGGAAGAAAGAAAATCTTTAATTGATGAAGCCATAAAAATAGTCAATAAAAAATTAAAAGAAGTAAAAATTTCTGCAGATATAAGCGGGAGAATTAAAACTTATTATAGTGTTTATAATAAAATTACCAAACAGAACAGAAAGTTTGAAGATATTTACGATATAATTGCCATTAGAATTATAGTGAATGATGTAAAAAGTTGCTATGCCGTTCTGGGAATAATACATTCGTTATGGAAACCAGTGCCGGGAAGATTTAAAGACTTTATTGCCAATCCTAAGTTTAATATGTATCAATCCCTCCATACAACGGTAATTGGTCTTAAAGGTAAACCTCTTGAAATACAGATAAGAACGTTTGAGATGCATAAATTTGCAGAATATGGTATTGCTGCCCACTATAAGTACAAGGAGGGCGGTTTTAAAAAACTAAGCGAATTCGACAAGAGAGTAGCATGGATAAGACAAATACTGGACTGGCAGAAGGAATTGAAAGACCCCCAGGATTATATGGAATCATTGAAACTCGATTTATTCGAAGAGGAAGTATTTGTGTTCACTCCCAAAGGAAAGGTGATAAATCTGCCCAGAGGCGCTACTACTATAGATTTTGCTTATCAGATACACACTGATGTAGGACATAATATTATAGGCTCAAAGATTAACGGGAATATGGCTCCCATAGAAACTGTTCTGGAAAACGGAGATATTGTGGAAATAATAGTGACCAAAAATAAGAAGGGACCCAGCAGGGACTGGCTTAATATAGTTAAAACTTCCAGGGCGAGAAATAAAATAAAACAGTGGTTCAGTAAAGAGCAAAGACAGGAAACATATAATGCCGGCAGGGACATAATGCTGAAAGTCCTGAGGAAAAACAGCCTTTCTTTTAAAAGTGTGTCTATGGAAGTATTCGACGAAGTAGCAAGGGAAATGAATATCGAAAAAGCAGAGAATCTCTTTAGAAGTATTGGTTCCCATAAAATCTCGGCACACCAGGTTTTTACCAGAATAGTAAAAAAACTGAACCAGAAAGAGCCAAAAAAAGAATTAACTATCGAAGATATACATAGAAAGGAATCCGGGGAAAAAGAAAGCTCCGGTATCAAGGTCAGAGGAATGGAAGAGGTTTTGATAACCATAGCCAAATGCTGCAATCCGGTACCGGGGGATAGTATTATAGGTTATATAACCAGAGGCAAAGGAATTTCTGTTCATAGAGTTGATTGTAATAATATTAATACATTGATGAATCTGGAAAAGCAAAGATTCATCGACGTTACCTGGGATAAAAAAGCTCCTTATAAATTTAATGCCGAAATACAGATAGAAGCTCTGGACAGAACCAAACTGCTCCGTGATATTACCAATGTTATTAGTGAGTATGATTTGAATATAGTCAGAGCTAATTCTTTAAGGGTAGATAAAGGCGGACATGTTAAATTCAGATTCCTTATAGAAATTAATAATAAATACATTCTAAAGGATGTTATCAATAACATAAAACAGGTGGATTCGGTTTACGATGCCTTTAGAGTATTACCTAGAAAGTAAATACCGCCATTGAAGTTAAAAAAATTAGAATTGGGATTTTTTAAAGTAAACTGTTATATTTTAGGTCTGGATAATGTAAATATAATAATAGATCCCGGTGCAGATTTTAAAGTTATAAAAAAAAATCTGGACCGGTGTGGTATAAAGCCGGATTTCATATTAAATACTCATGGACATTATGATCATATCGGGGCAGTAGAGGAGATAATTTCTAATTACGGAGTTCCATTCTATATCCATGAACTTGAAGAATCGATTATTACTGATCCTAAGAGGAATTTTTCTTCATTTTTTGGAGAAAATGAATTATCATTAAAAACTTATAATTTAATAAAGAATACTGATTATGGTTATTTTACCGGATTAGGTATTGAAATTATTAATGTTCCCGGGCATACTCCCGGAAGTATAATGCTTAAAACCGGTAAGTTTCTTTTTACCGGAGATTTACTGTTCAGAGGTGCAATAGGGCGAACGGATTTACCGGGAGGGGATGCAGTGCGGATAAAAAAATCACTGGCTAAATTAAAGAAAATGGATAGCCAGTTAATAATACACCCCGGCCATGGAGGGAGTAGCATCCTTGAGTATGAATTGAAAACGAATTATTATCTGGGGGATTATTTTTTAAAAGAGGATAACCAAAAGGAATATGGTGATCTATTTTGAGTTTAAATTCTCCAAGAGGAACTACTGATATATATGGCGAAAATATAGATTACAGAGATTATATTATAAAGACTGCACGGAAAATATTGGAAACGTTTAATTATAAAGAAATAATAACCCCTGCTTTCGAATATACCCCCGTTTTTAGCAGAAGTATAGGAGAAGATACCGATATAGTGCAAAAGGAAATGTACACTTTCCGGGATAAGAAGGGAAGATCACTGACACTGAGGCCCGAAGGCACGGCATCCATTGTCAGGGCGGTTATAGAGAAAAAAATGTACTCCGATAACCTTCCTTTAAAGTTGTTTTACATCAGCAATATGTTCCGGTACGAGAGACCCCAGAAGGGAAGAATGAGGGAATTCTGGCAGGTGGGAATTGAAGCCATTGGGACTAATAATCCGGCGATGGACTCCGAGGTTATGTGGATTCTAAATTCACTTTTTGAAAAATTAGGATTTAAGAAACTGGTGTTTAAGGTTAACAGTATCGGGTGTGATATATGCCGGAAAAAATTTCTTACCGAATTTAAGAAATACCTTAAACCTAAAATAAAAGAACTATGTGAAGACTGCCGGAATAGATTCGATAAGAATGCTTTAAGGATTTTTGATTGTAAAAAAAGCAGCTGCAGAAATATTCTGGAAAAATCGCCTGAAGTTTTTTCATATCTGTGTTCCGGTTGTAAAAAGAATTTTGAAGAAGTTTTGGAGTACCTGAAAGTTCTTAAGATAAATTACAGGATGGATAAAAGTCTGGTAAGAGGATTTGATTATTACACCGGGGTAGTATTCGAAATAATATCAGAGGAACTTCAGAGTGCTCAAAATGCTCTAGGCGGGGGAGGGAGATACGATAATTTAATAAAACAATTAGGAGGTCCCGATATACCGGCTACCGGTTTTGCGGTAGGAATTGACAGAACAATTATGCTTATGAAACAATTAAATCTGGAGTTTAAAAAACCGTCAGGGAAGCCCCGGGTTTATTTGATTGCAATGGATGAAGATTATCAGATTTACTCCTTAAATATTCTGAAATATCTAAGAGAAAAAGAAATAATCTGTGATATCAATTTTAATAAACGGAGTTTGAAAAAAGAGATAAAATGGGCCAATGAAAACAATTACGATTTTATTATCATAATTGGAAGTGATGAAATCAAAACCGGTACCCTGACTATAAAAGATGTTAAAGAATTCAAGCAATTCCAGGTTAATTGGAAAAATGAGAAAGAAAAATTCATGAAAATCATAGGAGCTTAATTATGGCTGATTCTGTTTTTAGAACCGGATTAAGAACCAATTTATGCGGAGAAATAAATAAAGAGTTTGCAGGCAAAGAAATTACCTTATGCGGGTGGGTAAATAAGAGAAGAGACCACGGCAAGCTGATATTTATCGATCTCAGGGATTTTACCGGCATAGTTCAGCTGGTATTCGATTCCAAAGTAGATAAAAATTCCTATACGACAGCCAAGAACATACGAAATGAATATGTTATTAAAGTGACCGGTAAAATCAGAATGAGGTCGAAAGATACCATTAATCCGTCTATCCCTACCGGTGAAATTGAAATGGCAGTAGAGAATATCAGGATTTTCAGTAATTCAAAGACACCTCCTTTTATGCTTACCGATAGAAATAAAGTGGAAGAAAACACCCGCCTGAAATACAGATATATCGATTTAAGAACGGATAAGATGCAGGAAAACTTAAGATTAAGACATAAGGTAACTGCTGCCACCCGTGAGTATTTTAATTCCAAAGGTTTTTTAGAAATAGAGACCCCTATAATGGCAAAGAGTACTCCGGAGGGTGCCAGAGATTTTCTGGTGCCTTCGAGGTTAAATCCAGGTAAATTTTATGCTCTACCGCAGTCACCGCAATTATTCAAACAGATACTGATGTTTTCCGGATTTGACAGATGTTATCAAATCGCCAGGTGTTTCAGGGATGAAGATTTAAGAGCAGACAGACAACCGGAATTTACTCAGATAGATCTGGAAATGACATTTGTAGAGGTAGATGACGTAATAAAGATAATAGAAGGTTTGTTCAGTCATATATTTAGAGAGGTATTTGCCAGAAAAATAGAGTCTTCTTTTAAAAGAATAAGATGGAAAGATAGTATGGAAATTTATGGTACGGATAAGCCCGATTTAAGATTTGACCTAACTATTAAAGATGTTTCGGATGTATTTAAAAAAAGTGAAATTAAAATTTTTAAGGATATACTTAAAAATAATAACGGATGTATAAAAAGTATAGTAATTGATGATTCATCCGGAATTTCCAGAAAAGAGCTGGATGACCTGGTGGAGATGGCAAAAAAATGTGGCGCAGGGGGTCTGGTATGGATTAAAGTTGACCAGAGTATGAATTTTCAATCTCCCATGGCCAAGTACCTATCCGATACCGAAAGAGAAGATTTAACTAGGACTTTAAGCTTGAAGAAGAAGAATTTAGTACTGATTGTCGCCGATAAATTTATGATAACCTGTCAAACTCTGGGTATCATAAGGAAATATCTTGCCGAAAAATTAAAATTGATAAATCAAGACGAATTCAATTTTGTATGGGTGTATGAATTCCCCTTATTCGAGTGGGATGAGAATGAAAAAAGGATAACTCCGGTTCATCATCCCTTTACAAAACCTGACGAAGATATGGTCTGTTACCTGGATACCGATCCTTTGAAAGTCAATTCCCAGTCTTATGACATTATATTAAATGGGGTAGAGCTGGGAGGAGGCTCTTTAAGAATTAATGATACCGATCTGCAGAAAAAGATATTTAAAATACTTGATATGGATGAACAGAGGATTGAAGAAAATTTCGGATTCTTCATAAGGGCGATGGAATACGGTATCCCGCCTCATGGGGGTATAGCTCTGGGATTGGATAGATTAATCATGCTTTTGGGTAAACTGGATAATATAAGAGAAGTAATAGCCTTTCCCAAAACCCAATCAGCGGTATGCATGCTTACCGGTTCACCTTCCAGTGTTACTGAAGAGCAGTTAAAGGAAGTATCCATCGATATCGTAGAGGAAGATAAATAATTTTAGAATTGATTATTTTTTTCGGTAAAAAATTCTTCAATTTATAAAAGCCGGAGACTTATATATAAACTTACTATATTCAATGCTTATTTGAAAAATTTATGAAGTTATTTGATTCCTGCAGTAAGAAATAGTGCGGCAACAATATATAGTAAATTCCCGGTTTATTGAATAAACTATTCAATTATGATAACATCATGCCGGGTACTCTGTTTATATCGTAACTAAAGTTAAATTTTTGTGCCAACAAATTTACATTGGAAGCCCAAACTTTGGCTGCAGCATAAATGCCCACTTTAAGTGGGACTTATAAAACAGACAAGAGGCATCCACCTGCTGAGCGCAGGGCGCAAAAAACTTCCTCTAGTTACGACTAAGCGGAGTATCCATTTTGTTATCAAATATTAATCTAGATTTAAGGTTTTTAATTTAATTTTTATGGATATAAGAAAGAAGTTTACCACCTATTTTGAAAAAAACGGGCACCTGATTATGCCTTCATCAAGTCTTATACCTCATAATGATCCCAGTGTACTTTTAACTACGGCGGGAATGCAGCAATTTAAATCTTACTATCTGGGTATAAAGAAACCTCCCGGTAAAAAAATTGCCACGGTTCAGAAATGTTTCAGAACCAGTGATATAGACAGTGTGGGTTATACCGATAGGCATCTTACCTTTTTTGAGATGCTTGGTAATTTTTCATTTGGTGACTATTTCAAAAAAGAAGCCATAAAATATTCTCTTGATTTCCTTTTAAATACCATGGGAATTCCTATTGATAAACTAGCGGTTGCGGTATTTAAGGGTGATAAGGATATCCCATCCGATCTGGATTCAATCCAATACTGGGAAGATAATGGAATAAACGGGGATAAGATATACCGGTTTGGAAAAGAAGAAAATTTCTGGGGGCCGGCAGGGGATACCGGGCCATGCGGACCCTGTTCGGAAATATATTATGATTTTGGAGAAAATTACGGGTGTGGAAAGGAAGAATGCAATCCTAATTGTAACTGCGGCAGGTATCTGGAAGTATGGAATCTGGTTTTTACTCAGTATAATTTTGATGGTAAAAAATATAACGAACTTCCTCAGAAAAATATAGATACTGGTATGGGATTAGAAAGAATAACGGCAGTTCTGGAAGGAAACCCTTCCGTTTTTAAAACACACTTATTCAGAGGGATAGTAAAAAAAATAGAGGAAATATCCGATAGTAAGAATTATTTAAATAATGACAGGGAAAATAATCCGGAATTTAACAGAGGTATAAGAATAATAGCGGATCATGTAAGAGCCGTCTATTTTTTAATCTCTGACGGAGTGGTGCCTTCCAATGAGGGTCGTGGTTATATATTAAGGAGGATAATAAGAAGATCTATAAGATTTGGTAAATTAATAGGAATCAAAGATTATTTTCTGAACCATATCGGGCAAATAGTTATAAACGAATATTCGAAAATTTACCCTGAGCTTTTAGAGAAAAAAGACTTTTCATTTAAATTGGTAAATGATGAAGAAAAAAGATTCACCAGAACATTAAAGGAAGGAAGCAAGGTTTTAATCCGGAAAGTAAAAGAGATTAAAAAAGCCAAAAAAGAATACCTTAATCCAAAAGATGCATTCAGATTGTATGATACATTTGGATTTCCGGTTGAGCTTACCAGGGAAATATTAAACGAAAATAAAATAAAACTGGACTTAAGTAAATTTAATAATTATTTAAGGGAACATACTGAAAAGTCAAGAAAGAAAGTTACAATCAATAGAGAGATGGATAAGGATATGGAGTTATATAGAAGGATAAGTGCAAATCTGGAAGTAGAATTTACGGGCTATCATAAAAATAAAGTAAAGACCGTAATCGAAAATATAATAAAAATCGACAAAAACGGTAACAAAAAATTGGCTTTGAAGTTATCCCGGGGAGAAAAAGGTGAAATAATTTTAAGGCAAACGCCTTTTTACGGAGAAAAAGGAGGCCAGATTGGGGATAAAGGTATTATTAAGAAAAATGATAATATATTTATAGTCAATGATTGTATTATTCCGGTCGAAGGTATCTACACTCATAAAGGCAGTGTTGAAAAAGGTAAATTAAAAGTGGGTGACGAAATAAGTGCAGAGGTTGATTATCGCTATAGAAAGGATATTAGCAAAAATCATACCACTACTCACATTCTGCACTGGGTTTTAAGAAATATCTTTGGTAGTGAGGTGAAACAAGCCGGTTCTTTGGTAGGTGAAGATAGATTCAGATTTGATTATTCCATATATAACCCTCCATCAGAGGAAAATCTTAAGAGGATAGAGCGGATGGTAAACGAAAAGATTCAAAATGATGACCCGGTAAGATGTTTTGAAACTACCAGAGAATTTGCTGAAGAAATCGGAGCAATAGCTCTGTTTGATGAAAAATATGGTAAGTTTGTAAGAGTGGTAGAGATAGATAATTACAGTAGGGAGCTTTGTGGGGGAATTCACGTAGAGAGGACAGGGGAAATTGGTTTATTTAAAATAATATCCGATTCCAGTATAGGAGCTAACTTAAGAAGAATCGAAGCAGCAACCGGCATGTATGCTTATAGCTATCTGGAAGAAAAAGAAAGAATATTAAAGAAAATATCTTCCAGTATGGAAGTTGAAGAAAGCAAAATACCGGGGACTTTAAAAGAAATAAAAGATAGTGTAAAGAGAAAAGAAGAAGAACTGGAACTGCTGCAGATTAAAATTGCAAAGAAAGAAATAATTAATAAATTCAAATATAAAGCCTCGGATGCCGGATTAAAGATAATCGATTATGATTTTTCCAAATACGATATGTTATCGAATATGGAAATAGCAAGTATTGGCAGAGTGGGAGATGAAATTATAGATTACTACAAAGGAATAAATACTTTTATTATTCTGGGTAATATAGTAAACAATAAACCGGTTATAATTCTACAGGCGACCAAAGACCTGCTAAAAAAGGGTATAGATTGCGGAAAGATTGCAGGAGAAATAAGTAAGAAGTTAAAAGGCGGAGGCGGAGGGAAACCCCGCTACGCGCAAATGGGTTTTCCCGATAAAAATTTCATGAAGAAAGCAATAATTTCAGTAAAGGATAAAATTTTAGATATATTAAAGAAAGAAAAATGAGGATTCTTGGACTGGACGTGGGAGATAAAAGAATAGGTACAGCAGTATCCGATGAGATGGAAATTATATCCACACCGCTTGAAGTAATCAGTAATGATGAAAAGATAGGTCAGGAACTTACAAGAATTATAAATAAATATAATATAAAAAAGATAATAGTAGGAATACCTTACACCTTAAAAGGTGAAGCAGGCGAACAGGCAAAAAAAGTTTTTAATTTTATCGATAATGTGGTTAAAAATTTGGGTATTGAAGTAGATTATATCGATGAAAGATATACCACAAAAATATCATTGAGGCATTTTCATAAATATTCCAGGAATAAAGAAATCGATAAATTTTCGGCAAGCATAATTCTTGGTGATTATTTAAACAGCAGAAAGAAGAAGATCGAGAAATGAGGAAATCAATAGAGAAAAAGGTTAATAATAATAATGAATAATAAATTTAAATATAAAATAAATTTTATAATTTTAGTGGGGGTACTGTTTATACTTCTATTTTTTATGGTGTCCTGCAGGCTGTTTGATACCAATAAAAAGGATGAGGTACCATCGGGAGTCGAGGTTGAATTCGAAATAAAAGAAGGAATGACTTTAAAGGAAGTTGCTTCTTTGCTAGAGGAAAAAGGTATAATAGATAATGCATTTTTATTCAGGTTGTTTGTGGAACAAAAGGAAAAGGAGGGAAGTCTTATACCCGGAGTTTATGTAATAAAAACAGATTCCGGATATGAAGAAGTGTTGAATGAAATAACAGCGGGTCCGCCAGTGGTTACCTATAAATTTACCATTCCAGAAGGTTATACCGTGAAGCAGATAGTTGAAAAAGTATCCGAGGAAATACCCTTTGTAGATTATGGGGATATGAAACAGGTAGAGGATATCAGTAATTATAATTACGATTATCTGAAAGATGTTTCCAGACTGGAAGGTTTTTTATTTCCCAAAACTTATGAGATAACTATAGACTATACCGCAAAAGATATTATTGAAATGATGCTCGCTCAGTATCAGTTGGAAACCGGGAGCCTGGATTATTCTCTAGCAGAAGAAAAAGGTTTATCAACCTACGATATACTAAAAATTGCTTCTATGATTGAAAGGGAGGCTTATATTCCGGAGGAAAGAGCTCTAATTTCAGCAGTTATCCATAACAGGCTGGACATAGGTATGAAGCTGGATATAGATGCTACCTTAAGTTATTTTCTGGATAAATGGGATAGTGAAGGTCTCACTCAATCTGATTTGCAAACCGATACTCCATATAATACCAGACTTTATGCCGGCTTGCCCCCAACCCCTATCTGCAATCCCGGTATAGCTTCCATCGAAGCTGCATTAAATCCGGCCGATGTTGGCTATTTGTACTTTGTGGTTACCGATAGCGAAAAACACACCCATTCATTTGCGACTACCTTTGAAGAACATGAAGAAAACATCAATAATGCAAAATAGCCTTTTAAAATCCTGCCTCAAAGAAAATAAAATTTTAGACAATTTAAATAAAAAGGCATATCAGGAGAAGATACCGGTAATCGATAAAAATACTGGAAGATTTCTTGAATTAATATGTCTTCTGGTAAAGCCGAAAAATATTCTGGAGATTGGGTGTGGGATTGGATTTTCTTCTTATTTCCTGATAAAAAATTTAAAGAAGGGAAATTATACAGGAATAGATTTAAATGAAGAAAGAATAAAAAGAGCGGAGAACTTTATAAGAAATAATTTCCCGGAAAAGAATTACAAATTTCTGACTGGAAATGCTTTAAAAATAATTCCGGGACTTGAAGACAAATTTGATATGGTATTCATTGATGGGGCAAAGTTTGAATATTCTTTTTATATTAAAGCACTGGAAGTTAAATTAAATAGCGGGGCTATCATTATAGCCGATAATATGTTTTATAAAAATAAAGTATTTGAAAAAAATATTAGCGACCATGATTCAAACAGCGTGAATGGTATCCGTGAATATATAAATTATTTAGCCAATAATGAGTATTTTGAAGGCTATATATTTGATATAGGTGACGGTATATCTGTTGCCAAATTTTTAAAAGGATAATTTTATCGAAAAATGCCAGAAGGTAAAAAAATACCTGAACTATTAGTGCCCGCCAATAATTTGAATATCTTAAAATATGCAGTTAATTATGGGGCTGATGCAGTTTATGTTGGGGGGAAAGAATTCAACTTAAGAAGCATTAGAGGAAATTTTACTCTTGGCCAATTGGAAGAGGGAGTAAATTATGCTCATAATTACGGCGTAAAAATTTATCTTACTCTTAACTCCATACTGGATGAACATGAACTGACCAGGTTCAAAAAATACCTAAAAAAATTAAAAAATATGGATATAGATGGAATTATAGTATCCGATTTTGGAGCCCTGGAGCTAGTAAAAGAGATTTTACCGGAAAGAAGAATACATATAAGCACCCAGACCAATGTAAATAACCATCAGGCGGTTAATTTTTTTAAGAAGCTGGGGGCAAAAAGAGTAAATCTGGCTAGAGAAATAAGTTTCTCCGATTTAAAAAGTATCATGAAAAAAACAGATGTTGAAATAGAAGTATTTGTGCACGGGGCATTATGCATATCTTATTCCGGGAGATGCATGTTAAGTAAATATATGACCGGTCGTGATGCCAATAAGGGGGAGTGTGCCCACAGCTGCAGATGGAAGTATTATTTAATGGAAGAAGAAAGGCCAAATCTATTTTTTCCCGTAATACAGGATAAGAAGGGTACCTATATATATAATTCAAGGGATCTATGTCTGCTGGGCAGATTAAAAATGCTTTCGGATATAGGCGTGGATGCTGTTAAGATAGAAGGAAGGATGAAAACCGAAAACTATGTAAGTCTTACTACCTGGGTTTACAGAAAGGCGCTTGATTATATAAAAGAAGGTAAGTTTACTGCAAAAAAATTGTCCTATCTGAATTCCGAACTGGATAAGTGTTCCCATAGAAATTTTACTGAAGGATTTATGTTTTTAAAAGATAGAAGTGAGCTGGAAGACAATGATAATGTCGGATATATAAAAAAATACAGATTTGTGGGAACATACTGCGGCTTTAATGAAAAATATAATGGGCCGGTTATAAATGTGAAGAATCAGTTCAGAGTAGGTGAAATTATGGATATACTGCAACCCCGTAAAAGTCCAAGAAAATTTAGAATAAAAAAGATCATATTTTTGTCGAATGAAGTTGAAATAGAATGTGCAAACCCCAATGATTTGGTGATTCTATATGGTATGGGAGAGTTAAATCCCTTTTCGATTTTCAGAATTAAAGTCTGAAAATCTTGAATAAAGAAAATATTATAAAAGTCATAAAAAATTAAGAAGTTGAAAATATAAAAAATTTTTAGTATTATTCTTATAAATAAATTAAAAGATATATGATTGAAAATATTAAGACATATCAGGTAATGCTGTCGGGTAGAGTTCAAGGTGTAGGATTCAGGTTTTATGTAGAGTCAATAGCTGGGAAATACAATATTAAGGGTTATGTAAGAAATACTTTTGATCGTAAAGTAGAAATAGTTTGTCAGGGAGAAGAAGAGGATCTGAAACAATTTATAGATGAAGTAAAGAAAGGGCCTGCGTTCTCTGTAGTAACAAATGTAAAAATAGAAGAAATTAAAGACAGTAAAAAATATAGTATATTCGAAATCAGGTATTAAAAGTAATAATATAATATTAAAAAGTAGCAATATAATTAAATAAAATGATTGGTCCTAATACAAGAATAATAGCTCTTATTGGTAATCCGGTGAGGCACAGTTTTTCTCCCAGGATTCAAAATTATTTTATAGGCAAATATTCGAAAGATGCAGCTTATGTGGCGTTTGAGTTCGAAGAAGAAAATCTTGAAGAAGCTTTTAATGGAGCGAAAAAATTAGGTTTTTTAGGTTTAAATATAACTATGCCTTATAAAAAGAAGGGGTTTGAACTGGTTGACCAGGCAGACAGAATATCTACGGTAACAGAGTCTGTAAATACGGTGAAGTTTAATGAAAAGGAAGAAATATCGACCGGTTTTAATACGGATGTGGGTGGATTTTTAAAATCACTGGATAAAAAAAAATTTAAATGGTCTGAAAGTCAGTGTCTGGTAATAGGAGCAGGCGGAGCAGCAAGAAGTGCTATTTATGGAATGATTCTAAAAAAAATTAAAAAAATATGGGTGTATAACAGGACAAGAGAAAAGGTGGCTAACATAATAAAGGATTTTGAAACCGAAGGGGGCAGGGTAATAGAAACTTTAAATAATATCGATGATCTGGGTAATGAAATTAAAAATGTTAATTTGATTGTTAACTGCACCCCTCTGGGAATGGATATAAAGGATTATAAAAATATTCTTCCTGTACCCGATGAATGGAACCTGAAGGGGAAATACATTTTCGATTTGGTGTATAATCCAGTAGAAACTCCTTTAATAAAAAAAGCAAAAAAAGAAGGAGCAGTAGCCATAAATGGTATAGATTTGCTTGTAAATCAGGCAGCACTATCATTTGAGGTGTGGTTTGGAAAAATGCCCCGGTTAAATTACATAGAGCATATAAAAGAGACAATTTTAGTGGATATAGAAAAAAATAAATTTAAATAATAGAATAACAAAATAAATGAGGAAAAAATGAATATAGATGATATTTTAATCGAAGCAATAAATACAAATGCATCGGATGTTCATATTGTATGCGTCCTTCCCCCTATATTAAGGATACACGGGAAACTGGTAAAACTGGAAAACTTCGGTGAGATTAATCCTGAAGTATCCGAAAAAATGTTAACCAAGATATTGAATGATGAACAATTAAAAAGACTTAAGGATAAACTGGCAGTTGATTTTTCATATACACTGGCCGGTTACGGAAGATTCAGGTGTAGTTTTTATTATCAGAGAAATACACTGGCTGCTGCTTTCAGATATATATCAAGAAATATACCAAATATCGAAGAGCTTGGTTTGCCAAAGCAAATTGAAGAACTTGCCAGTTATCCGCGGGGCCTGGTTTTGGTAACTGGCCCTACCGGTTGTGGTAAATCGACAACCCTGGCTGCTATAATTGAAATTATTAATAATAATAGAACTGAAAATATTATAACCATAGAAGACCCTATAGAATACTTATTTACCCATAAAAAAAGTGTTATATCCCAGAGAGAAATATTATCAGATGCTTATTCATTCGGGGATGCTCTTAAATATATATTGAGGGAAGACCCGGATGTCATAATGGTAGGGGAAATGAGGGATCTGGAGACCATATCCAGTACGTTAACTGCAGCAGAGACCGGGCACCTGGTTTTTTCCACTTTGCATACCCAGGACGCGCCCCAGACCATTGATAGAATCATAGATGTTTTCCCCACTCATCAACAAAGACAGGTAAGAGCTCAACTGGCAGGGACCTTAAAAGCGGTTCTGGTACAGCAGTTAATACCTACAAAGGATGGAGGCGGAAGGGTACCGGCAACTGAATTAATGTTTGTAAACTCTGCTGTAAGAAATATGATCAGGGAAGTAAAGGTACATCAGATTTATTCGGCCATACAGGCAAGCGGCAGAAGAGGAATGATGACCATGGATATGTCGCTGGTAAATCTTTATAAAGAAGGTAAAATATCCGAAGAGCTGGCACTGGAAAAGGCACATAGTGTTGATGAAGTAAGGAGAATGATTGGCGATTAAATTATATATTGAGAATTGAATAGAATATAGGTTGATAAAAATGACAATGTTTAATTACAAGGTTAAAGATACAAAAGGCGAAGCAGTAAAAGGTTCAATCGATGCTGAAACCCCGGACGGGGTTGTATCCAAACTGAAAAATATGGGTTATTTTATTATTAACATAGATAAAATAAAAGAAGATAAAATAAAATTAAAGAGATCGTCAGTAAGTTTTAGTTTTTTTAACCGTATTAAAATAAGAGACCTGGTTGTTTTTACCAGACAGTTTGCTACTCTGATTTCTTCCGGGATGTCTCTTCTGGAGTCACTTACAGTTCTTGAAAAGCAAACTCCCAATCCAAAATTTTCAAAAATAATTTCAGAAATAAAATTGTATGTAGAATCAGGACATTCTCTTTCGGAATCAATGGAAAGACATATAAATGTTTTTAATCGGTTATATGTTAGTTTAATACGTGCTGGTGAAGCAGGAGGTGTGCTGGATAGAACTATGAATGATCTGGCAGAATTTCTGGAAAAGGAAGAGGAATTGAGGTTAAAGGTGAGAAATAAAACGGCTTACCCTAAATTTGTATTAGCTTTTGCAGCCATTATAACCATGGTAATAATAATATTTCTGGTTCCCACTTTTCAGGGCATATATGACGAGCTGGGTGCGCAGCTTCCCCTGCTTACCAGGATAATAATAGCCGTAGGTGGTTTATTCAAGAAATTTTATTTTTATATTATTTTAGCAGCAGTAATATTTGGCGGAAGGTATTTATTTAAAAAATTTGCAAGATCTGCAAAAGGTAGAAGGATTCTGGATAATATTAAGATAAATTTACCGAAATTTGGCGATTTATTCAGAAAGATGTCTCTGGCCAGGTTCAGCAGGCATTTTGGAATATTACTTACTACCGGGGTTCCTATACTAAATTCACTGGAGATTGCAAAAGGAGTTGCCGATAATGTATTGATTAATGAGGCGCTTGAAAAAATTAAAATAGGTATAAGAGAAGGGGAGAATATTTCTGATCCCATGTCCAGTATGCCTATATTTCCCAATATGATGGTTCAAATGATAGCGGTTGGAGAGAGAACCGGTACCCTTGACAATATATCCAGTAAAATTGCCGATTTTTATGAAAAAGAAGTATCCAATACCATAGATATACTGGTTACCATACTGGAGCCGGTAATGCTTTTATTTGTAGCCCTACTTATTGGAACCATTGTAATATCAATGTATCTTCCTATGTTTAATATATACCAGGCAATGTAAAAAAATAAAAAGTAATTTTAGATTATGAAGACTATTCAATTAGAAAGTAATTCTATAAACAAGAGGGTAAAACTAAAGAATTTGCCTGTAGAAAAATTAATTAAAATTTATAGGAAATTTAGCGATCCTGATATATTGAATCTAATAATAAATAAAACGGAAAAGCTTGCATATAAAATTGCTGGTGATTTTAAAAGCGACCAGTGTGACAAGAAGGATATTCATCAGGTTGCCTTGACCGGGCTGGTAATAGCTATAAACAGGTTTAATACAGAAACAGGTACCAGATTTTCAACTTTTGCCGTGCATTATATAAGAGGTGAGATACTGCATTTTATAAGAGACAGCGGGCTGGTAAAAAGTCCTCGCTGGTTGTGTAAATTAAATAAAATCTTTAAAAATTATATAAAAAATTTTGAAGTAGGTAATAACCGCTATCCTACCATAGAAGAAATATCAGAGGGTATTAATATTTCTGTAGAAGGTGTCAATGAATTTCTAAAGGCAAGGGAAATTGTATTTTATAGTTATGAAATGCTTAATGATAATAATAAAGGTAAAAAATATGAAAACTGCATTTATGATAAAAGTCTTATAAGATCAAGGGAATACAAAAGTTTTGACCTGGTAATGGAGGATAAGATAATATTATGGGATGCCATAGATAAACTCTGTAGTATAAATAAAAAAATAATAGTTTTAAGTTATTTCCATGGATTTACCCAAAGAGAGATAGGTAAAAAAATGGGGATTTCACAGAAATCCGTTTCCAGAAAACTTAAAGAAAGCATTAAAATATTAAAAGAGTATTTTGCCTGCAGTTGAAATATTGTTCATCTATATTGTTATTTCTTACTTTAAAATATCAAATCTAAATAGATTAATTAATAACTATTGGAATAAAAATATAATTTTATTTTAGAAGTATTTATAATTTTATGTTGCAATTTATAATAAAATAATCTATACTTATTCTACAATATAAATATTATTAATTTAAAAAATAAAAATAAATATATGTCTAAAAATTTTATTTATGGGTATAATATAATAATGTACAATAATAAAATTAAATTTTTGTTAATAAAAGGAGGTATAAAAAATGAAATGGCTATGTAGAAATCTATATAGAAAGGAAAAAGGTTTCACACTTGTAGAACTTATGGTAGTAATAATCATACTGGCAATTCTAACCGGTATAGCCATTCCTAGCTATATGGCACTAAGAAATAGAGCAAGAGGAACAGCAGCTAGAGCTGAAATGAGTAATATAGCAACAGCACTTGAATTATTCAATACCGATTATGATCAATATCCACCAGGTAGTGATTTCACAACTGTTGCAGCTGAGTTAGAGGGAACGGGAACAATTAATCCTACAAGTGCTTATATGGCAAATGTTCCTCTTAATGATCCTTGGGGTGCAGGTAGTCCATATACCTATGTTGGTGATGCTGGTGGTACTACTTATACATTATCATGTACAGGAAATTCTTCTTTGTCAATAACAGATGGTGTAGCAAACTGGGATTAAAGTACAGTAAATAATATTTATTTACTTCTAGAACTAAAGAGTAAAGATATTAATAAAATTTGAGATTAATAGGAGGTGACCTTGTTGCCTCCTATTAATTATAGATTTTAAAATAAAATAAGGGGTAGTTAATCTACCCCTTATTTATGTAATTAAAACTTTCGATTTGATTTCTTGTTTTGACTAAAAAAACTCCCCATGATATTATTAAAGAATAAAAATATTTATATAAATTTATATTATAAAAATATTAAACATATATCTTCAATAAATTTTTTTAAAATTATTATTCAATTATAATAAATATAGCAATATAATAGAAAAAATATAATTTATTGGTTATAAGGAACAACGGCAAATAAGTAACAATTGAAATGGAAGTAAGAGAAGTAATTTTTTATATAATATTTTTTATTTCGGGATTGGCAGTAGGCAGTTTTCTGGGAGTAGTAGCCTATAGACTTCCCCGTAAATTATCTATTATAAGACCAGCATCGTTCTGTCCCAATTGTAAGAAAAAAATTTCTTTCTATGATAATATTCCTGTACTATCCTTTATTATACTTAAAGGAAAATGCAGATATTGTAAAAATAAAATACCCATAAATACTTTGTTAATGGAGATAATAACTGGGGTATTATTCGTTTTGAATTATACTTTTTTTGGACTATCTCTAAAAACTGTGGGCGGGGTAATTTTATGCAGCACTCTGGTATTAATATCTTTTATTGATATCGAATTTAAAATAATTCCCAATGTAATAATTCTGCCTCTTGTTATTCCCGGG
This sequence comes from uncultured Actinomycetota bacterium, assembly GCA_964610315.1. Taxonomy (GTDB): domain Bacteria; phylum Actinomycetota; class Humimicrobiia; order Humimicrobiales; family Humimicrobiaceae; genus JAQVEM01. Next base: position 52,755 of record CAZSVM010000001.1, on the reverse strand, counting down.
CTAATAATAAGTATTATTTTAAATTTAAAAGAATGGTGGATGCCTCTGGCATTCAGTGCCGGAGCTTTTTTATTTATGCTTATAATCCATCTCATATATCCCGCAGGTATGGGGATGGGTGATGTTAAATTAAGTCTTATGATCGGGGCATTTCTGGTGAGAAGTGTAATAGCTGCATTATTTTTGGGTTTTTTAATGGGTTTAATATATGGTGTATCATTAATTATTATAAAAAAAAGAAAGTTAAAACAGGCGATACCATTTGGGCCCTTTGTTTCATTAGGAAGTATAATTGCTTTATTTTGGGGTAATAATATTTTAAAATGGTATGTAGGTTTCTTAAAATAAAAGAGAGTGATTTAAATGCTTGCCATTGGTTTAAATTTAAGTTCCTTTGCGATATATATTGTTGAATTATTGAGTTCAAGAAAAAATCTTATCATAAGAAAAATGATAAAAACAGAAGTACCCCCTAATTCTATAGTAAAGGGTGAAGTTAAGGATCCAGAAATTCTTACCAGAAGTCTGAAAGAAATCTGGAGAAAATATAAGATTTCCGATCGAAAGGTGTTTATTGGAATTGCCAATCAAAAGGTGATTGCCAAAGAAATAAAAATACCGGTTATAAATGATGAGGAAATAAAAAGTTCCATTCAATATCAGATTAACGATTTCATTCCTATATCAAAAAACAATATTATATATGATTATTATGTAGTAGAAAAAGGAGATGATTATTCACGTCTTATGCTTGTGGGGGCTATGAAGAGCATGATTGATGATGTGGTTTCCAGTTTTAAAAATGCCGGCTTGCTTACTCAGGCAATTGATTTAAACTGTTTTGCATTGTACAGAACCATAAATTATATAAAAAATATTGATAAGAATGTGAAAAACAAACAAACGATGGCTTTTTGTGTGGTAGGCATTGGTGTGGAAATATCTATAATCGAAATGATTCAGAATAATAAATTAAAGTATCCCAGATTTACTTCTATTTCTGTAAGAAGTTTCATCGACGAAATTTATAAAGAAATAAAAAAAGATAATAAATATTGCGAAGAAGTATTATTAAAATTTGATTTTAAGTCTTTAATGGTTAAAAGAAATGGAGGAGCAAAGAAAGAAGAAACTAAAGATTATTCAGCTAAATCTAAAGAAAAAACAGATAAAAAGACCAATAAGAATAATAGTGAAATTACATTTGATAAGAGTAAAATAGCTGAAATTATAAAAGTGACCGCAGATCATTTTGTTGGGGAGATAAAATTATCCATAGAGCATTTTTTGCAGGAGAATCCTAAATCCAAAGTGGAAAAAATAATTATAACCGGTGAGTATATTAAAAATATTGATAAATATATAGAACAGGAGATAGGATATAAAGTTGAACTGCTAAATATCTCCGATTATTTTTCATTAAAATATTTAAAAGGTACAGCTGGTTATAATAAAAGTTTGAATTATACTCTTGATCCTTTAGCTTTAGGCATGGCACTGAGGGGATTAAATCAATGAAAACCATAAACCTACTTCCCAAAGAAGAAAAAGTAAGGGATGTTAAAGGCATAATACTAAACGCAATATTGATAATACTGATAATATTGTTAATTATATCCGGTGGATTTTCGCTGATTTTGTTCAATGTTAATAATTATCTCACACCCAGGTTGGATAATTATAATAGAATAAATATGCAGATTAATAATTATATAAATAAACTAGAAGCTTATAATCAGTTTAAGCAGAAAGTAGAAGAAAAGACTGAACTTGTGGAATATTTACAGGGATATGAAATACTGTGGTCTGATATCTTATTTGATTTTGGAGGAAGGATACCTGAGAATGCATATGTTAATTATATAGATGGGGATAGTGAAGAATTCTATAAATTTATTTCGGAGGCTAAAAATAAAGAACCGGAAGAGATAAAAAAGATATTGTTTTTTACTGTTGTAGGGTATGCACTTGATTATACCGATGTAACCAAATTATTGGTACAAATCAGAAATATGAAAAATGTTGGAGAGGTCTGGATTAACAATATAAGTAAGAATTATGTAACCGAATCCAATATAGAGGTATTGTCTTTTAATATAAGTGCCTATTATGATTTAGAGCCCTATCTGGAGAATTTAAAAACAAGTGAAAAGACACAAGCAGAACCAGCTGAAGAAGATTCATTGGATCAGGAATTACAAATGCTAAATCAGTAATAAGTATATTTTTTATTTAGTTATGAATATTAGAATTAAAATAATTCTTATATTAATGATTTTAGTAGTAATTATTTTGCTTACTGCTTTTGTTGCTATCCCCAATTTATCTACCAGCATTAAAAATAGTGCCGCTATAGAAAAAGAAAAGTTAGATAACAAAACATTAAATGAAAAACTTGGGGAACTTCTACTATCAAGAGATGAATATAATTTGCTTAATGCTGAATATCAGAAATATCTATTACAGCTTCCTTCAGAAAATGATATTAGTATTTTTACCAATGAAATTTATGATATTGCAGAATATTCAAATGTAGGCATTTACTCAATTGACTATATTGAAAAAAAAGCTAGTGAAGAAGAGGAAGGGTTAGGGTTAGCCATAGTTGAAGCTGACTTAATTTTGCAGGGCTCTTATTATAATATAATGAATTTTATAAATACCATGGAGAGAATGCCCAGAATAGTAAAAATAGAAAACTTAATAATACAGTCTACCGAAGAGAAATATGATAACTTAAGCGCTTATGTTAAAGCTCGGCTGTATTATAATAAAGTTTAAGTGGTGCAGAGATATTAATATAAAATATTGACAAGAAAAATTATGAATCATAAAAACAATAGGACAAAAGATATAAAAATAAAAAAACTAATAACTATAGCTATGATTGTTTTATCCTGCACAGTTCTGGTTCTTTGTATTTCCGGATGTTCCGTTTTCGACCTTATAAAGGAAACATATTTTGGTGAAGAAGAAAGTCTGGAGCTCCCCCAAGTGGAGATAGATGAAGGTGAAATTAATGAAATTGGTAAAAGTGATGTAGATATAAGGAAAAGTTATGATATCGAAAGTGAGATCAGTCTGATAGATGAATCAATAAGGGACCCCTTCAAACCATTTTATATCCAGGAAGAAGAAGAAGAAAAAAATATTCTGGAGCTGGAGAAAATATATAGCAAAGATGGTATAGAATACGTGGAAATAAATTTTAATGATCATACTTATAAATTAAAAGAAAATGATCCTCTCTCAGATATTTATCTGGTTAAGGTAATAAATGCAAACTCGGTAGTATTACTAAAAGGTGATGAGGTATTAACATTATTTCTTGATATTCCTGTATACGATTAGAAAAGGTGTTTATTTTGAGGCTTTTAACTGCTGGTGAATCTCATGGAAAAAATCTTGTAGGGATTATAGATAAATACCCTTCCGGCGTAAATGTCGATCTAGGCTTTTTAAATAATGAACTCTCCAGAAGACAGAAGGGTTTCGGGAGAGGTAAAAGAATGTCTATAGAAAGGGACACTATTGAGATAATTTCCGGTGTAAGAAAAGGTAAAAGTACCGGTTCACCAATTTCTTTTTTTATAGAAAACAAAGACTGGAAAAATTGGAGAGAGATAATGAGTATAAATCCCCCGGCTTCTGCAGATAATGATTTAAAGAAAAAATTATTGAATCCCAGGCCGGGTCATGCAGACCTGAATGGTTATTTGAAATATAGACTGGATGATATAAGGGATGTAATAGAAAGAAGCAGCGCCAGAGAAACTGCAGTAAGAGTAGCAGCAGGCGGTTTTGCTAAAATTGTCCTAAAATTACTGGGGATAAATGTATTCAGCTATGTAAACCAGATCGGTAAGGTAGCTTATAAAAAAGAAATAAAAGTAAAAAATATAGATAAAAATATATTAAAAGAAATTGAATCATCCGAAGTAAGATGTCCAGATAGGGTAGTAAGCTTGCAGATGAAGGAAGAAATAATCAAAGCGATAGAAGCCGGAGATAGTATTGGAGGAAAATTTAAAGTTATTGCCACCGGAGTACCTCCCGGTCTGGGGTCATATACACAGTGGGACAACAGAATCGATGGAAGGATAGCACAATTAATTATCAGTATACCTGCTGTTAAAGCTATTGAAATTGGTGAAGGTTTTAATGCACCCGCTATAAGCGGAATTAAATTCCATGATGAGATTTTTTATGAAAAAAATACCGGTTTCTATAGAAAAACAAACCGGGCTGGAGGAATAGAGGGCGGAGTAACCAATGGTGAACCTATCATAATCGGTGCTTGTATGAAACCCATACCCACTACCGCCAGAGGTATTACTACCGTAAATGTAAAGACTAAAAAAAAGGCAATGAGTCTGAAGGAAAGATCGGATGTGTGTGCCGTCCCGGCTGCATCGATAGTTGGTGAGGCAATGTTATCTATAGGAATTCTAAATTCGGTTCAGGAAAAATTCGGAAAGGATAACATAAACGAAATTTTAGAAAATTACCATAATTATAGAAAGTATCTTGAAAAAGTTTAATATTGTATGGATTATAAAAATATATCTCTCATAGGTTTTATGGGGGCTGGTAAAACTACTCTGGGAAAGATTCTGGCAAAAAAACTGGGGTTTTTGTTTATTGATTTAGATAGAATAATTGAACTGGACCAAGAAAAAGAAATTAGGGATATTTTTAAAATATATGGAGAAGATTATTTTAGAGAAATAGAAACAAAAGTTATAAAAAAGGTATATAAAAATAAAAATTGCATTTTTGCCTGTGGGGGCGGGGTTATAAAAAGAAAAGAAAATATGGATATAATCAAGAAAAACAGCGTTATTATATATCTGGGAATTTCACCTGAAAATGCCTTTAATCGTCTAAGAGACGTCAAGGACAGGCCTTTGATCGAAGTAGAAAACAGGGAAGAATTTATAAAAAAAATGGTAAAAGAAAGAGATGTTCTATACCGTAAATATGCACATATAGTTATAAATAATGATAAGAGTAACCCCGATAGAGTTTCAGATGAAATATTAACCCTTCTCAACGTCTGAAAAGTACAGGAATAAATGAAAATTATTACTGCCAAGACAAGACTAAAACATTATCCTATATATGTAGATACAAAATTTAACCTTTTTTTCCCAGCATTAATAAAAGAAAAATTCAGGGATGCCGAGAAAATAGTTTTGGTAACCAACAATAAAATATATGGCTTATACCAAAATAAATTAAAAGATACCTTAGCCAAATGCGTATTACCCCATGAGATTATAATCATTCAGGATGGGGAAGAATATAAAAATTTAAAAAGTGCCGATTATATATTCAGTAAATTAATTAATTTTAACGTACATAGAAATGACATGATAGTAGCATTCGGAGGGGGAGTAATAGGAGACCTTGCCGGATTTGCGGCTTCAACTTTTCATAGAGGAATAAAGCTTATTCATTGTCCCACCACTATAATCAGCCAGGTTGACAGCAGTATGGGGGGGAAAGTCGCTGTTAATTATAAAAAAATAAAAAATATAATCGGTAGTTTTTACCATGCCGATGCTGTAATTATCGATCCTACCTTCATTTATACCCTGGAAGAAGACCAGATTATTAATGGTCTGGGCGAAGTTGTAAAATACGGAATAATTTTCGATAAGAAAATACTGGATAAATTGCTAAAAAATACTGAGAAGGGGGGCGAGAAAAGATTGTTTGACTTAATCAAGGCGGAAGCTTTCAAGGATATTATATATAGGTGCTGTTACCTGAAAACGAAGGTGGTTGAAAAAGATGAATTTGACCTTGGTTATAGAAATTTACTTAATTTCGGGCACACAATAGGGCACTGTATAGAGAATGCGTTTGATTTAAAGAAGATAAATCATGGCAAAGCTATAAGTATTGGTATGATTATAACCATTGATATTTCAATTTCTCTGGGACTGCTTAAAAACGAAGTTAAAAACAGGATTATTGAACTTTATAAAAAGTTAAAGCTGCCTTTTAAATTGCCGGAAATAGATATAGAGAAAATCATTGAGGTTATAAAATATGATAAAAAATTTAAAACTGCACAAAATAAATTCATACTTCTTAGGGGAATAAATAAACCCATCTTTTATTACAACCTTGAGCAGAGCACAATTATTGATAATATCAAAAAAAGTATGTATAATTAAATACAAATTTATATAAAAATTATATTAAGATATTATTAATTAACGCTTTATAAACAAATTACATAATAATTATTTATAAATATTTATAAGGTTAACTAAAATGAAAAAGATTATTATAATTAACGGACCTAATTTAAACTTATTGGGGAAAAGGGAAGAGGAAATATACGGTTCCAGAAGCTTTGAAGAACTCAGGAAAGAATTGGATGAACTTGCCAGGGATAAAGCGGAAATTTCATATTTTCAATCCAATCATGAAGGCGAAATAATTGATAGAATTCATAAATGCATTGGAAATACAGATTTTATAATAATAAATCCCGGAGCACTTACTCATTACAGTTACGGAATACACGATGCTATACTGGCCAGTAAAATTCCAACCATTGAGGTACATATTTCCAATATTTACAGCCGGGAACAGTGGAGAGCAAAATCGGTAATTTCACCAGCAGTTATGGGAGTAATAAGCGGACTTGGATTGGAAGGATATAAAATAGCTGTTCTATACATCCTGGACTATTATAAAAAATAAAGATCTTATTACGGGATTATGAAAAAGGTATATTTTTATTTTTCAAAAGTCAAAAATATTAAAAAACCAGATATTAAGAATCAAAAGGGATTAACTCTGGTGGAAGTGGTAATTGCCTTTTTAGTATTAGTAATCGTATCCCTCATAATGGTACAGGGAGTTATGATTGCCAGGAAGGCAACGGAGAGAAATAAAGCCAGAACCGAAGCTATGGCTTTAATAAACAATGAGATAGAAGAAATAAGGTTAAGAAGTTACAGTGAGGTCGGAATTGTTGGCGGTGATCCTGAAGGCGGACTGGAACAGGAATCGGAAATTAATGGGTATACCATAAAGCGTTCCGTTGAGTGGGTAGAAGGTGAATATAGTTATAAGCAGATTGAAATCAGTGCCCAAAACGATAAGATGAATGAAGAAGTAACCGTGGTTACTCAGGTTTACCCCTCCTTTGGTGAAGGTGGGCCTCCCAGTGTTCCATATCCACCACCAACAAATTTAATTATAGAATATGACTTTACCATAATAATTTTGAGATCAATTGGTTTAAACTGGGAAAAACCGGACACTGAAACGCCTATTGACAGATATGAAGTTTATAGAAAAAAAGGCAGTGGTTCTTACCAGCATCGTGGGTCAAGCAATATAACCAGGTATGTAGATTCTTTTTTGGAACTTGGTGTAGGAACATACACTTATTATGTAATAGCGGTATATACCGGTGAAACTGAAAGCGATCCAAGCAATGAAGTTACTACTACGAGATAAATTTAAAAAAAATTCAGGATTTACTTTAGTGGAGTTAATGCTGTCAGCTTTGCTTATTTCGATAATAGTAAGTCTGGTTACTGTGTCTTATTTTAATTCTGCCAATGCCAGTGAAACCAGCATAAGCATTGCCACATCAGCTAAAGACGCCAGAACGGCGATGTATGTAATAACTAAAGATATTAGAGAGATATCGCAAATTTCGGAAGCGGATGCAGGTGAAATTATATTTTACAGTAATATTGATTCAGATGATGAATTGGAAGAAGTTCATTATTACCTGGAAAGCAGCGAAGGTTTTTATAATCTTTTAAAACAGGTAGACAGTAGCGATGGGAAAGTTGTAGTTACTCATTTAATTGAAAATCAAATTTTTACTTATACCATAGGTTATGGTCAGGATAGTTTAGTTACACCGGTGGATCCATCTGAACTGGGGAACATAAGAAATATAGGTATAAATTTAATTATTGATCAGGAAAGTACCACAGAAGGAAATAGGACCATGAATCTTGAAACCTCTGTTACATTAAGAAACAGAGTTTAAAAATGAAAAGATTTATCTTTAAAATGAAAAAAAGTGTTTACGGCAACATTACCATAATGGTACTTATAATTGGGCTGGTAATAATATTTGCCATTACCGCACTGACCAAATTCATGTTTGAAGATATCATTTTTACCAGGCTTGATGTAAGTAAGCTGAAAGCTTTGAATATCGCAGAAGCTGGTATATCTAATATGTTTTCAAATATCGAAAAGTTTCATAATGACGAAATATCAAGTTTACCCTCCAGCCCCTATACGGAAGAAGTTTTGAATTCGGATAATGAAGTAATAGGGAGTTTTACGGTTGAGTACGATGATATTTACAATGATGAAGGTAAGCTTACCAACTATATAATAACTTCCGAAGGAACCGATTCAGCAAGTGGCCAATCCAGAAAAGTAAGAGTAAATCTGGCGGTAAGTTTCTCAACAGAAGTTGATATATTTGAATACATTTATTCAGAGGGTTCTTTGGAATTTTTTGATTTAGTTCTTACAGCTTTCATACATGGTCCCTTATATGTAGGCGGAGATCTTGTTATGAGAGACTTTGTATCATTCGGAGATGTTGTAAGCGGCGATAAAGTTCTAGTTGGTGGAAATCTGGATATGGGGGGATATACAAGACTTAGATCAGAAATGATTAATGTCGGTAAAGATATTGAGATGAGTGCAGGCCTACTTACCGCACCATACATAGAATCAAGTTCTTCCGAAACATTAACCATGATAGTTATGAATGATATAAGAATGAAAAACAGTTCGCGTATTGGAAGTTCAGGCAATCCTGTTGATTTATCCTGTCATGGTGATATTAGTATCAGTGGAGGTGCACATATACATTATATTGACCCAATAGGTGATGATATATTTGCTCCTCCAAAACTTAATGTTATGGTTTATGTAAATAGTTTCATAAACCAGATACAGGAACCTCCAAGTGACGTTCTTATAATTGATGAGGATGACATGCTTGAAGAAGGTGTGTTTGCTATAGACCCGGCTCTTATAGATAAACCTCCACCTGATGATGTATTTTTTAGACAAAACGGCGATAACTCAATAATGTTTTACGAAGATAATGGAAGTTACTTCCTGGAAGTTGAGGGAAATGTGTTGGTTGATGGTGATATAAGAATTGGTAAATATATTGAGGATAATAATATTGATCCTCCGGATAATGATATTTATTATTCAGGAAAAGGGAAATTGATTGCTACTGGAAATATTGACGCTTCCTGCGGGCTGGTTCCTACCAATCCTATAAGTGGATTTCCAGAAAGTAAATTGCTTATTTTAATGCCTTCAGGAAATTTAGATATAACTATAGAAGACTATAATAATAATATAGGAAATTATAATGACCCCGATGTATATATCCTTGGAGTAGTAGGTGGAACAGCAACACTTAACGCCCATAATGCGTTACTAGGTTCTTTAATAAGTGAGCAAATTGATGCAAAAGATTCCAGTGGTTGGATTGGACAACTTCTTGGAAGCCTTGCGAATATAGGATATGAGGAGGATCTAGGTAAGAGTATACCAGAAGACCTTCCCAAACTGGTGTATGGAGGGGCAACTTTTTCCAAGCAGTGGGAAGAAGTAGTCGATTGATATAATTTTTTAAAAGTGTAAGTCTAGCTAGAATAATATAAAGTAAAAGTGGTTGAATTATTTACCTCCAGAATTGAAAAGTTAAGGAGCTTTTTTAAGAAAAAACAGCTTCAAAATATATTAATCCTGATTGATGAAAATATTTTTTATCTAACCGGCTTTTACGGCAAGGATTCAGCAAGCCTCTTATTTGTAACCAGCGATTGTATATATCTGCTAGTTCATTTTATTTACCTGGAACAGGCAAAAAAATCAATCAAAAATAAAAATATAAATATTATCTGCTTCGGAAAAGATAAATTTAAAAAACTTGCTGAAATTCTCAAAGATTATAAGTCCAGGTCCGTGGCGGTAGAGGATAAAAATATTAGCTTTGCTGATTATAGTAAACTGGAGAAAATATTATCTGGACAGGGTAAAAAACTGATAGGTACCAGTGAAGCAGTAGAAAGATTAAGAGTGGTTAAGGATGATATTGAAATTTCCAGGATAAAAAAAGCCTGTAAAATTACCGATAAAGCTTTTAAAAGCCTACTAAATTCTGATATTCACAGAATTGATAAATTATCTGAAGTCGAACTTGCCTTACGTATAGAAGAACTGCTGATAGAAAATAATTCAAGTGGAAGCTCGTTTGATATTATTGTGGCCTATGGTAAAAATTCTTCCATGCCCCATTACTCACCCCAAAAAATAAAGATAAATGATGGTATTATACTTATGGATTTTGGGTGCAGGTTTGAAAATTACTGCTCTGATATAACCAGGACCATATTTATCGGGAATAATAAAATTTGTAATGAATTTAAAAAGATTTATGATATAGTTTTAGAGGCACAAATCAGGGCAATTGAAAATTGCAGGGAAGGTATTACTGCCGGAGAACTGGACGGAATAGCTAGGAAATTTATAAGCTCAAAAGGTTACGGAGCTAATTTCGGACACGGATTGGGTCATGGGGTCGGTCTTGAGGTACATGAACAGCCAGTAATAAATTCAAAGAACAAAACAATTTTAAAAGAAAATATGATTATAACCATTGAGCCTGCTATCTATATAGAAAATTTTGGTGGAATAAGAATAGAAGACATGGTATTAGTAAAAAAGAATGGATGTGAAGTCCTTTATAATTCAAGAAAAGACTTTTTTATATTAAGTTAAGGGTAGTAATATAGGAAATATCGGTGCAACCAAAAAAGACATAAAAAAGGAGCGTTGTTAGATGATAAGTACCAGCGATTTTAAAAATGGAATAACTATATTATATGAAAACCAGTTATATAGAATATTATATTTCCAGCACGTAAAACCGGGTAAGGGCAGCGCTTTTGTCAGGACAAAATTAAAGGATCTAGGAACTGGTGCTATTATCGACAAAACTTTCCGGGCTGGAGAGAAAATGGAGCAGGCTATACTGGAAACAAAAAAAATGCAGTATCTCTACAAAGATGAGTATTATAATTTTATGGATACCAAAACTTATGAACAGGTCCAGTTAAATAGAAATTTGCTGGAAGATCAAAAAGAGTATTTAATGGAAAATATGGAACTGATGGTGGTGTTCTATAAAGGTAAACCTATTTCCATTGAGCTTCCAGTTACTATAGAATCAAGAGTGGTAAAAACAGAACCGGGAGTAAAGGGAGATACGGTAAGTTCCAGTTTTAAACCTGCAGAAATAGAAACAGGCGCCAAAGTTATGGTTCCCCTTTTTGTAAATGTGGGAGATACTATAAAAATTGATACCAGAACCGGAGAATATATAACCAGGACCGGTAATTAATAAATTTATGTTTCCTTGGAAATATGCCTAAAATATCAAGAAGAAAAAGCAGAGAGAATGCCATAATATTGCTATACCAGAGAGATTTGCTGGAAAAAGATATAAGTGTAATTATAGAAAATAATTTGATGGCAGGAAAGAAATATGATGAGTTTGCTTTAAAACTGGTCAGGGGAGTGGATAAATACAAAGAAAGAATCGATGATATGATTATGAGTATTGTAGAAAATTGGACCCTGGAAAGAATTGCCATAATCGACAGAAATATTTTAAGAGTAGCCATTTATGAAATGCTGTATGAAGATGATATTCCTCTAAAGGTTTCGGTGGACGAGGCAATCGAAATCGCTAAAACTCTAGGTCAAAAGGAGGATACTCCAAAATTTGTGAATGGTGTATTAGGAAAAATATTAAATGATATGTGTAAATAAGTAATTTTTTTATAATATCGGTTTTCGAATATGTTTGACAAAGAAATTTATGGCCTTAAAATAAATGAACTCTATCCTGAATTTTTAGTAAAGGAAGTAAATAATAGTTTAAAATACTATGTAGGCAAATATAAGAAAAGTCCCGGTATTTTGAGAAAAGCTATCGAATACAGCATAAGGAACAGTGGAAAAAGATTCAGACCGGTATTATGCCTGCTGACTGCAAAAAGTCTGGGAAAAGATTATAGAACAGTGCTTCCTACTGCATGTGCAGTTGAATTTATACATACATACTCCTTAATACACGATGATTTACCTGCCATTGATAATGATGATTTCAGAAGAGGTAAACCTGCCTGTCATAAAAAATTTGGGGAAGATATAGCCATATTGACCGGCGACGCCTTATTCGCGGAAGCTTTTAGCCTGATATTGAAGTATCAATTAACTGATGACAGGATAAAAATTAAAATCTTAAAAGAAATATCAGAGGCTTCGGGAGCTGAAGGAATGGCAGCAGGCCAGGTAATTGATGTATATTTTGCAGGAAAAAAAATTAGTAAAAAGAAATTGGAATATATGCACCGGAATAAAACAGGAAAATTAATAAAAGCTTCGGTAAGGTGTGCCGCTATTCTATGCAGGACCAGCGAGAATTATCTTAAGAAATTTACTGATTATTCTGATAATATAGGGCTTGCTTTTCAAATAATCGATGACATTCTGGATATTACATCCAGTAAAAATCTAACCGGGAAAACTGCAGGAAAGGACAGAATGCAGAAAAAAAATACCTTTCCCGAAATGTGGGGCATTTCAAAATCAAAAAAAATTGCGGAAGAAAAAATCAACAAGGCAATTTCTATTGTAGAGAGTATGAATATAGACTATGAGTGGCTGGTTAAAATAGCCAGGTTTTTACTTATAAGAAAGGCATAACTGATATTAAAAAGAGTGTCAAGAAGAAAATAATAGACATTTTATTGGAAAAAAATATAGTTTCTACTGATAAAGATGCGCAAGCACTGGTAATGTCGGGTAAAGTAAAAGTTAGCGGGAAAGTGATTGAAAAACCGGGGACACTCATAGATTCGAATTCAATAGTAGAAATAACTCCAAAAAATATATATGTATCCAGGGGCGGCCTAAAATTAGAAGGTGCATTTAAGGATTTCGGACTTAGTGCTGCCGGTAAAAAAACTGCAGATATAGGGTCATCAACTGGGGGATTTACCGATTTTTTATTAAAAAATGGAGCTAAAAAGGTAATCGACATTGATGTTGGTTACGGCCAGCTGTCATGGGAAATAAGAAAATCGCCCCGGGTAGTTGTTCTAGAAAGAACAAATGTAAGAAATCTTGATATCGATAAATTGCCCTATAAATCGGATATTACAGTTGTGGATGTGTCTTTTATTTCCATAAAAAAAATTTTTAATAAAATTCTTGATTTAACAGGAGGCGGCGGTAAAGTATTACTGCTGATAAAGCCGCAGTTCGAATTAAAAAAAGATGAAGTCGAAAACAAAGGTATAATCAAAGATAAGAAATTACATTACAAAGTACTAAAGGAAATAGCCGATTTTATAGTAAAATTTCCGGTAGAAATAAAGGATTTTACTTTTTCAAAAATAAAAGGATCAAAAGGGAATATTGAATTTTGGATTTTTTTAATAAAAACAGATAAAGGGGCTAAATCTATTCCAAATTATGATAAAATAATCAAAGATGTAATTGATAAGGCACATTTTTATTATAATCAATCAGGGAAATAAAAAATGAAGAATATTGGTATAGTTTCAAATAATCAGAAAAAAGAAGCAGTAGAAACCGCTAAAAAAATTTATGATTATATAATCAGGAAAAAACCTGATATAAATATACTTCTTGTAGAGAAAGACAAGGTATCCAGGGAATATTCTCTGCCTTCGGTTTCCGAAGAAGAATTTAGCAGAAAAAATGATGTAATTATAGCAGTGGGAGGAGACGGAACATTTCTCAGAGCTTCAAAGTATTCCTTTAAAAAGGGGATTCCGGTGCTGGGAATAAATGCTGGGAATTTAGGATTTTTGACTGTGGTGGACACCAGTAATATGTATAATGCCATTGATAAAGTATTGAAAAATACCTATGAAATAGAAGAAAGGATGCTTCTTGAAGGCAGATTTTATAAGAACCGAAAATTGGTGGAAAATACGGGACTTCCCGATATAGCATTAAATGAATTTACAGTAGCCAGATCTATGCTGGGAAAAATAATAAGATTCGATATCGTTGTGAATGGAATATCAATAAAAAAGTTTGTTGCCGATGGATTAATTATTTCAACACCGACCGGTTCGACAGCCTATTCTCTCTCAGCAGGAGGTCCCATCGTAGAACCAAAGAGCGAAATTATAATCATAACCCCCATATGCCCGCACACCTTATTGAATAGAAGTGTAATATTGAGCCCGGATAATAGGATAGAGATAGTAATCAATTCCAGGAATAAAGAAGACAGTATCAGTGTAGATGGTAAAACAATGCTATTCAGCATAGAATCGGACTATGTATTTGAAGTAAAAAAATCAAAATTAAAATTAAAATTTATAACTTTTGATAAAGATATCTTTTTTAAGGTTTTTAGAGAGAAATTTATTGAGAGAATTTAAGTAAAGTTTTATTACAGAATGATATGCTGAAAGAATTACAGGTAAAAAACTTCGCTATAATAAATGATGCCAGAATAAGATTTCAAAAGGGCCTTAACGTCTTAACCGGTGAAACTGGAGCCGGAAAAACTCTTATAATCGAAGCCATAAATTTACTGATTGGTGAACGTGCCAGTATCGACTTAATAAGGGATGGACAGGACAAACTGCTGGTCCAGGGATATTTCGATTTTAGAAACAATCCGCAGGTGGTAAATTATTTATTATCGGAGAATTTAATTGATAAAGAAGAAGAATGTGATGACCTGGTAATAACCAGAGAAGTAAACAGAAATGGGAAAAATAGGTCCTTTATAAATGGAATTTTTACTCAGGTAAACAATTTAAAAAATTTAGGTGAATTGTTCCTGGATATCCACGGCCAACATGATCATCAATATTTACTGAACCATAAAACCCACCTGGAGATAATAGACCAGTTTGGGAAAAATGAGATATCGGATGCAAAAAAAGATTATTCTGAAAGTCTGGAAGATTATCTTAAAAAGAAATCAGAACTTATAAATTTAGAAGAATTAAAAAGGGTAAGGGAAGAAAAATTAAGAGATTTGAATTACAGATATGAAGAAATTAAGGAATTGAATATAAAAGAAAATGAAGAAGATATGCTGGAAAATGAAGTAAGGATTCTAAAAAATTATGAGAAAATTTACCAGTTAGCATCGGAAGTTAAAAAGATCATAGACGGTGATGATACTGAAATACATTCATTAAACGAGGATCTGGCGGTTCTGGATAAAAATATAATGGAACTTGTCGAAATTGATCATAAATTTCAGAAATTTAGCGGCAGATTATTCAATTTAATCAATATTATCGAGGAAATAAGTCATTATCTTAATAGTTATCTCGCCGATTTCGATTTTAGCAGAGAAAGGCTGGACGGTATTCAGGGAAGATTATATAAGTTATCAGAGGTAAAGAAAAAATATAATATAGATTTGAATTTAATTAACAAGTATGCGGAGAAATTAAGGGATGAAATTGACAGCTTTGAAAATCTGGATAATGAAATCGAAAAGAAAAAAACTGAGTATAACCGGGCCAAAGAAATTCTAATAAAAAAAGCCTTTATATTGAGTAAATTGAGAAAGGAAGTAACTACGGATTTGAAAGATAATGTAATCAATGAAATGACCGACCTCGGCTTTAAATCAGTATCTTTTATACCGGAGCACCGGTTTCTGGAAGATGATGACGGCATAGAAATCGAGAATAGAAAAATAAAATTTGCTAAAGAGGGGATAGATGATATAGAATTTCTAATATCGCTTAATGTGGGTGAAGCCGAAAGGCCTCTTAGAAAAGTTGCTTCGGGTGGGGAGATATCAAGAATTATGCTTGCTCTCAAGTCGGTTATAAGTTCTATTGATAAAATTACCACTATGATATTTGATGAAATAGACGTAGGTCTGGGGGGAACCACATCTCTGGTAGTAGGAGAAAAATTATTTAAAATTTCCAGAGATTGTCAGGTAATTTCAATTACACATCTTGCACAAATAGCCTGTTTTTCAGATGCACATTATTTTATTGATAAGTTTGTGGAAAAAGATAGAACCAAGATAAAAATAAAAAAATTGGATTCACAGGGTAAAATTAAAGAGATTTCCCGTATGATGAGCGGGCTCGAAGATAGTGATATATCGGTTATGCATGCTGAGGAACTTATAGATAAATGTAATTCCATAAAAAGTGAGCTTATGGGAAGGAAAATAAAAGTTGAAAACTAAATTTATTTTTATTACCGGAGGAGTTTTATCTTCACTGGGGAAGGGGATATGCGCGGCATCTCTTGGCAGGCTTTTAAAATCAAGAGGTTATAGTGTTACCATTCAAAAATTTGATCCTTATATAAATATTGATCCCGGCACCATGAATCCAATCCAGCACGGGGAAGTTTTTGTTACCGATGACGGTGGTGAAACAGATCTTGATCTGGGACATTATGAAAGGTTTATCGATGAGGATTTATCGAAATATAATAATTTTACATCCGGAAAAATTTATAAAAATGTCATTGATGATGAGAGGAAGGGCAAATTCCTGGGATCTACTGTTCAGGTAATACCTCATGTTACCGATGAAATAAAAGCAAGTATTAAAAAGACGCTGCTAAGAAGAAAAACCGATATAGTTATAACTGAAATTGGCGGTACCGTAGGAGATATAGAGAGCCTGCCTTTTCTGGAAGCAATAAGGCAGTTTAAAAAAGATGTGGGTAAAGAAAATGTTCTTTATATTCATGTTACCTATGTTCCATATTTGAAAACAACTGAAGAATTAAAGTCGAAACCAACACAGCACAGTGTAAAAGAACTTAGAAGCATAGGAATCCAGCCTGATATAATCATATGCAGAAGTGAAACAAGATTATCCGAGGGTATAAAAAATAAAATAAGCCTGTTTTGTGATATAGAAGTGGAAGATACCATTGAAGCAATTGATGTCAAACACCTTTATGATGTTCCACTAATGCTTCAGAAAGAAAAACTGGATTCAAGAGTTTTATCAAAATTAAAATTAAAGGCAAGAAAATCCGATCTTGAAAACTGGAAAAAAATGATCAATGCCATACATCATCTGAAAGGTAAAGTAGAAATAGGAATAGTGGGAAAATATACCAATTTAAAGGACGCTTATATCAGCATAGTGGAATCACTAAATCACGGCGGTTATTATTTCAGAAAAAATGTGAATTTAACCTGGATAAATTCTGAATCGATAGAAGAGAGCTGCCCGGTAGATAATATTTTATTTGATATGGATGGAATATTGGTTCCCTATGGTTTTGGAATAAGGGGTATAAACGGGAAAATTAATGCTATAAAATGTGCCAGAGAAAAGAAGATACCATTTCTTGGAATATGTCTGGGAATGCAGTGCTCGGTAATTGAATTCGGGAGAAATGTTTTAGGTCTTAAGGATGCCAATAGTACTGAGTTTGACCCGGATACCAAAGATCCAGTTATCGATTTAATGCGTGACCAGAAAAATGTTCAGGACATGGGCGGAACTATGAGACTGGGAAGTTATAAGTGCAGGTTGAAGGTTGGTTCGAAGGCATATAAAGCTTATAAGAAAAGGATTATTTATGAAAGACACAGGCACCGGTATGAATTAAATAATGATTACAGGGAGAGACTTGAAAGAGCCGGACTTATAATAACCGGAATTAATCCGGATAAAAATCTGGCAG
Source organism: uncultured Actinomycetota bacterium (assembly GCA_964610315.1). Taxonomy (GTDB): domain Bacteria; phylum Actinomycetota; class Humimicrobiia; order Humimicrobiales; family Humimicrobiaceae; genus JAQVEM01. Next base: position 34,980 of record CAZSVM010000001.1, on the reverse strand, counting down.
AAATTGTGGAAATAAAAGATCATCCCTGGTTTGTAGCAGTTCAATTCCATCCCGAATTCAAATCAAGGCCGGATAGGCCTCATCCATTGTTCAGAGATTTTATAGGTGCTTCCATTAAACACTCATACGAAGTAAGAAAGAAATAGATTTTATTAAAAAAACCGGACTCAATTTAAAAATTTCTAAATTAATTAGAAAAATAATAGATTACTAAATGATTATTAAGAGCAGAAGAATTAAAAAGATTCTTGTTTTAATAAATTCTATTTTACTTATTATAGTCATTTTATTTACCCCGCTTGCATATTATATTTTTAACCTAAATTTTTATGGAGTTTTATTTGAAAAAAACGGAGTATATTCTATTTTAAATAAAGATGATGTTTTAAATGTCTCCGAAAAAATTATTGATTTTTTTAAGTATAAATCCGATCTGGATTACAGAGATCCGACCATTCAGGTAAGGTTTGCCGATAAAAGTAAAAGTGCAATACTTTCATTTAAACCTGAAGAAATAAGCCATCTTTATGATGTAAGGACTCTTATTACCAGAATATTCATTATATATTATTCCACTGTATTTTTATTCTTAATTATAGTCCTGCTGCTGTGGGAGCGAAATATCAGAAATTTTTTCAGGAATCTGGGTATGATATTTATAATTTCATCAGTAGTAATGATTATTTTTATTGCAGTTCTTTATCTTCTGGGGAGAAATTTTCCGGTACTGTTTGATAATTTTCATCAGTTATTTTTCCCACAGGGAAATTATTCTTTCATGGAAGGTTCTCTTATAATTACACTTTTTCCATTTGGATTTTTTTATGATTTCTTTGAGAGATTGGTATTGGGTTCTGCTATAATATCAGTTATATTTTTATTTGTTGGCTTAATTTTTACTTATATCTTAAAATTTGTAAAAAAATAAAATAATAGAATAATTCAATCAAAACAAATAATAAATCAGGGATTTTAAAATGCTTATAAGAAATAAAGGAAAATTATGGTAAACCGAGAAAGACTTTTAAAATTATTCGTAGAATTATTAAAAATAAAAAGCCCATCAAAAGATGAAAAGGAAATTGTTAATTATGTTAGCGGGGAACTAAAGGATCTTGGCCTTAAAGTCAGTGTCGATAATAGTGGTGATAAATTCGGCAGTAATGGAGGAAATATAATTGCACTATACCGGACAGAAAATCCTTCTGGCAGCTGTCCGATTTTTTTAACTGCACATCTTGATACAGTAAGTATTAATGGAGACATTATTCCGGTCATAAAAAATGGAAAATTATTTAACAAAAATAAAGAATGCATACTGGGTGGAGACGATAAAATTGCAGTAGCGGCAATAATGGAAACGATTAGGGTAATAAAAGAAAATAATATATCCACCGGAGATATTTATGCCGTGTTTACCATATCGGAAGAAATCGGGGTACTGGGATCAAAATATATCGATATGAACCTGATCGAAGCAAAATATGGTTTTGCGTTTGATAGTGACGGCCCTATTGGTACCATAGTAAATAGGGCGCCTTATCAGAATTCAATTTATGCACATTTTAAGGGGAAACCGGCCCATTCCGGTATCGAGCCTGAGAAGGGAATTAATTCCATTAAAGCTGCTTCGATAGCTATTTGCAATATGAAATTGGGGAGGATAGATAAAGAAAGTACCTGTAACGTTGGAAAAATAGAAGGAGGTACAGCCAGGAATATTGTGGCCGAAAATACAAATTTAGAAATGGAAGCAAGAAGTTTGGAATTATCGAAGCTTGAAAAAATTACCGATAAAATGATTAATAGTTTAAAAGAAGGAGCGGAAAAAATTGGCACCGGTTTGAATTATGAAATTGTAAGAGAATACGATGGTTTTGAAATTTCTGAAGATGAAATACCGATTCGGATTGCAAAAGCGGCCATGAAAAAATTGAATATAAAACCGAAAATAGTATCTTCCGGAGGAGGAAGTGATATAAATATATTTAATTCAAGAGGAAAGATCTCTGTTAATTTAAGCAATGGAATGGAGAATATACATACCAATAATGAATTTGTTAAAATCGAACAGGTAGTTAAATTAAATAATTTGATTATTGAAATGTGTAAAATTCCAATAAAATGAAAAAGGACAGGAATCTCACAATGGATAAAGATTTATACGAAAAGAAAATAAGTTCAAAGGAAATTTTTAAAGGTGAAATAATAGAATTATATCTTGACAAGGTAAAACTTCCCAATAACAGAACAGCCACCAGAGAAAAGGTTTCTCACCCGGGAGCTGTGGGCGTAGTTCCCCTGGATGAAAAAGGCAATATATCTCTGGTAAAACAATTCAGATATCCTATTGGAAAAGTTTTAATGGAAATACCGGCAGGAAAATTAGATAAAGGTGAAATTCCCCTGGACTGTGCCCGAAGAGAATTGAAAGAAGAAATAGGAGCGGTGGGTGGAAAACTAATACACCTGGCCTCATATTACTCATCGCCCGGTTTCTGTGATGAAATAATGCATTTGTATCTGGCTGTTAATTTTGTTAAAAAAGAAAATAATCCGGAAGATGATGAGTTCTTGCAGATAGTTGAATTGAAAATGGAAGAGGTTCTATCTTTTATGAAAAGTGGTAAATTAAAAGATGCCAAAACTATAATAGGAATATTACTGGCCCGGGATTATCTAATAAAAAACAGCAAAACCGATGGAGAAAATAAAAAGCAAAGACTTAAGTAACTATATTGTAAAATATAAGGATTACCTCAAATTCGAAAAATTGATGCTTCCCAATACCATCGATTCTTACCTAAGAGATCTGAAAAAGTTTATAATCTTTTTGAAAAATAATAAAATTGAGGATTATTGCCGCCTGTCCAAGGAACAGATACTCAATTTTCTGCAAAGTTTATATGTAAACCAGTCAGAGTCATCTATTTCCAGAATATTATCAACACTCAGGAGTTTTTACAAATTTTTATTGTTACAAAAAGTCTGTCCCAAAAATTTCTGGACGCAGGTAAATAATCCTTTAAAACCAAGAAAGATACCTGATGTTTTAAAAATCGAAGAGGTAGAGAAATTTCTGGAAAGCATACCCTGTTCCACTAAACTGGAAATAAGGGACAAAGCGATGTTCGAAATGCTGTATTCCTGCGGTCTAAGGGTAAGTGAGATTGTAAATTTAAAAATTCAAAATATCGATTTTGAAGAAGAATTATTAAGGTTTACCGGAAAGGGAGATAAGGAAAGGATAGTACCCATTGGAATGAAAGCTATTCGATTTCTGGAAAAGTATTTAAGGCTGAGTAGAGGTGAAATTAAAAGGGAACGCCGGACAGATTATGTTTTTATAAACAGAAGCGGTAAAAAAATAACCCGTCAGGGATTCTGGAAAATATTAAAAAAATATGCCAGAAGAATAAATCTGGATAAAAATTTGTATCCGCATATTTTCAGACATAGTTTTGCCACCCATTTGATTCAGAGAGGTGCTGATTTAAGAACCGTTCAGGAGTTATTGGGTCACAGCAGCATTTCTACTACTGAAATCTACACCACTTTGGATAAAGAATATATAAAAGAGGTATATTTTAAGTACCATCCCAGGGAAAAAAATTAAGCTAAAGAATATTTGCAAATTTAATAGATTTTGATATGGTATAAAGTCATAGAATGAGAGGTTAAATTATATGGCTGGTCTGGGACAGTCGATATTGAATTTCTTAAAACAATTAATTACCTGGGCTCCCGGCCTGATTATGGGTGTTGTCCTGCATGAATGCGCTCACGGGTACGTGGCTTACAGGAGTGGAGATCCTACAGCTAAAAATATGGGAAGACTCACTTTGAATCCGATAGCCCATATCGATTTATTCGGAAGTATCTTACTGCCTCTGCTGCTAATCCTGTTTAACTCGGGTATAATATTCGGCTATGCCAAACCTGTTCCTATAAATCCGGGATATTTCAGAAATTATAGAAAAGGATTACGCTATACATCACTGGCAGGACCCGCTGCAAATCTGATTTTCGCCTTTGTAGTGGGCCTTATTTACGGACTTTTTTTCTATATTTTCTTTAAGTTTACAAATATTACCTTGAATTCGGATACCCTGGGATATAGAACTTTTGATTTTATAAATTTAATTTTTAAAAATGCTATATATATAAATGTATTTTTGGCTATTTTTAATTTTATACCCATACCCCCCTTGGATGGTTCAAAAATAGTGGCATCTTTTCTACCCGATGAAGCCATGTTTAGATTCTTAAGTTTTGGAAGATTTGGCTTTATTTTTATTTTTATATTGATATTCCTGGGTGGAAGATATTTCTGGAATATTATATCCCCGGTATTTAATTTTATTTATAATATATGTATCTGGTGGCAGCACTTAATTTTTTAGCTTAAGGGAAAACAGGAGTGAATAAATGAAAAAGAAAATGCTTACTGGATTTAGACCGACCGGTAAACTGCATCTTGGTCATCTGCATGGAAATATAAGCAATATGATTAAACATCAAAAAGAATATGAAAATTTTTTCTTTCTGGTCGATTGGCATGCATTATCAACGGAATACCAAAATCCTGAAAATATAAAATCCGATTTAATCGAATGTGCCACTGAGCTGGTAGCTTTAGGAATTGACCCCGAGTTTACTCATCTATACAGACAATCTGACATACCGCAGATATCGGAACTAACTCTTTATTTCTCGATGTTTACCCCTCTGTCCTGGCTGGAACGCTGTCCTACTTATAAAGAGCAGGTAAACGAATTAAAATCCAGGGATTTATCCACACTTGGTTTCTTATCTTATCCAGTACTTATGGCTGCGGATATTCTTATAGTTAATTCCGATATAATTCCGGTAGGAGAGGACCAGCTGCCTCATCTTGAGATTACTAGAGAAATTGCCCGCAGGTTTAATTACCTGTACGGAAAATATTTTACCGAACCCAAGGAAATGCTGTCAAAAGCAGCAAGAGTTCCTGGAACGGACGGAAGGAAAATGTCCAAAAGTTACAACAATGCAATATTTTTGTCGGATGACTTTAAAACCATAAGCAGTAAAATCAATATGATGATAACCGATCCTAAAAGGATACATCGAAAAGATCCGGGGCATCCCGAAGTATGTAACATATTCAGTTTCTATAAAATATATAGAGAAGAAGGAATAGAGGGAATAGAGGGCAGGTGCAGAAAAGGAGAAATAGGGTGTACTGACTGCAAAAAGGAAATTTCGGCAATTATATACAAATCACTTGAAAGATTCCGTGAAAAAAGAAATGAAATTAAAAAAAATGTAAATTATATATATCAGATACTGGAAGAGGGTAAAGTTCAGGTAAGAAAAATTGCTGAAAAAACAATTTCTGATGTAAGAAAAAAAATGGGTATAGATTAGATTGGAAAACTGTAAGGAAAGCAAAGAATATCTAGTAGAATATAATAAGTTTAAGGGTCCTCTCTATCTTCTTCTGGAATTGATTCAGAAAAAAAAAGAAGACATTTACAAAATCAATTTAAGCATTATTATAAAAGATTTCATAAGTTACGTTAAAAAAAATAGAAATATACTAATCGACACCTTATCAGGATTTGTATATGTTGCCTCTCTTTTATTGGAAATAAAATCAAGATCATTAATACCTTCCAAAAGAAAAATTATTATCGAGGAAGAAGATGCTATAAGAAACGATATTTTAAAAAGGAGGGAACAGGAATATAAAACATTTAAAAAAGTATCCAATTATTTCAGGGATCTCTATGAGAAAGAGTCTTTATATTATATAAGAGAGGCTCCTGTGGAGAAAGAGTTCTTAAAATTGTTGCCCGATCTTACTACAGATATAAATATAGAAAAATTATGGGATACCGCTTCGAAACTTATAAGATACAGGGAAGAAAAAATAAATCTGGAAAGTATTTATAATCACAGAATAAATATAAGTATATTTGATGAAATGAAAAGAATAAGACAAATACTGCATAATAGTGAGAGTACTACCTTTAGAGAAATTACATCAGGATACGGCAAAATTATTGATAAAATAATTAGTTTCCTGTCTATACTGGAACTTTATAAAAAGGGTTTAATAGATATTGTACAGTTTGAAAATTTTGGAAGTATTACTATAAGAAGGATAAAATAATAATAGAGGCTAATTGCTGCAATTATAGGAAAGACATTTGTGAAATGGATAACGGCAAAGAAGTTAAAAATGTAAAAGGATATAAAAATGAAGCATGGCTGAAAACCTGCGTCGAAGGTATATTGTTTATATCCGAAGGAATAGTAAAAGCGGGGGAAATATCTTCTGTGCTGGGAATAACCGAAAAAAAAGTAAATAAAATAATAGAATTACTGGAGCAAGAATATATAGATGAGAATAAGGGATTTATTATTAAAAGAGTAGCCGGAGGATTCAGGTTTTATTCCAATCCTTTATTGAGTGAAATCCTGACAAAATTTATTAAATCCAATATAAGAACTTATCTTTCGCAAGCTGCACTGGAAACCCTGGCTATTATTTCTTACCTTCAGCCGGTTACCAGAACACAAATTGCGGAAATACGGGGAGTCAGGGCCGATAGTGTGATATTAACTCTTGTGGATAAAGGGCTGATAAGAGAAGCAGGTAAGCTAAAAGAACCTGGAAATCCCATAATCTATAAAGTAACTGAAAGATTTTTGGAACTATTAGGTATAGAAAGTTTGAAGGAGCTGCCCGATCTAAAAGATTTCAGTGAGTCATCCTGAATACCCCTAGATATGGAGAAAAAAAGTTATGTTTAATTTTAAGAAATTAATTATTTTGATAATAGTATTTACGGTTTTATCTTTATACCTTACTTCCTGCAGTTCCCTGGATTCTAATGTTGATAATAGTAGTGAGGAGTTGGTAGATGAAGGAGTATTTTCGGGAATTCCTAATTCAAATCTGATAAGCTCGTTGGAAGTACCCGGTCAGGCTATAGATGTTGATATAAGCGGAAATTATGCTTATCTTACCAATGATCTGGGTTTTCTTTATGTCGTTGATATAAAAGATAAGAATAATCCGGTCATTATAGGAAAATGTAAGGGAGTGGATTCTGCGAATATAGTAATTGTCAGGAATAACTATGCTTATATTTCATATACAAATTTGGTTTATGAAAATAATAAAATTTATACTGACTGCGGGTTTTATGTAGTGAATATAAGTAATAAGGAAAAGCCGGAACTTATCGGAAATTATAATACCGGCGAAAATAATAAAAAATCAGTATACGGATTATTTATTGAAGGAAATTATGCTTATATAGAAACTGTGGTGGAAAATAAAAATTTGGATTCAAGCAGCCTTGAAATAGTAGATATTTCGGTAAAGAAAAGACCGAAAATTATATGTAAATATAATGTAGAGGGTATACCTTCCAGCATATGGGTAAAGGATAATATAGCTTATCTTAATACCAATTTTTACGATTATGAAAAAGATGAATATATTGATGAGAGCAAATTTCTGGTAATTGATTTAAAGGATAAAGAAAATCCAGAAACCGTTGATTTCTGCGAGATTCCATCTACTTCATGGAGCATATACGTGCTGGAGAATTATGCTTATATATCGAGTTCGAAATGGGACAGTGAAAATGAAAAATATACTGACAGCATATTTCAAATAATAAATATAGAAGAGCCATCTGATCTTAAGATTCTGGGAAAATGTGAAATTCCGGGAGGCGCCTGGGAAATGGATTCTGCCGGTGGTTTTATTTATGTATCAAACTTATCAGGCGGGATATGTGCTGTAGATGTTAACGATAAAAACAAACCGGTTATTGTCGATAGTTTAAATACCAGCGGAACATCATACGATATAACCATAAAAGGTAATTATGGATATATTGCCGATGGTTTTGAAGGTATTGGTATAGTGGAGCTGTCAGGTCAATCCCAGAAAAAAGATAATTTTTATAATAATGGCGATCAAAATAAAAACTTACCTCCGGAAACTTTTATGGAGGTTATCGGAGACCGGTTTGAAGGAGATTATTTTCAGATAAAAAATCCGGTATATTTTACCGCCAAAAAAACTTTTGATCCTGATGGTGATGAATTAAATTACCTGTGGACAATTGACGGCGTAGAATGTTCTAATGAAGAATCTTTCTTTTATTATTTTGACCAGCCCGGCCAGTATGAGGTAAAGCTGGTTGTTTCTGACGGATCAGAAAGTGATGAAACAGTAGAGACCGTATTAGTAGCCGAAGTGAACCTGCCTGTAGTACCGATAGATGAACATAATTTCAAAATAAAAATAGAATATAATTTGATAAATAAAAGCACCATTAATTTAAAAGATATTGAATGTTTCATGAGAATTCCGCAGACTTATTATCCTTATCAGATAATAAAAGATTATATACCTAATAATTCCAACACCAATGAATTATTTGATAACAACTGGAATTTAATAATTCATTACCAATTTGACGATGAACTTCAGGGAAATAAAAGCCTGACTGCTTGGGCAATAGTTGATATAAATGCCTGTGAATTCGAATATGCGGATATCAGCGATAATCACACGGGTTATTATGAAGAAGACCAGGATCTGGAAAAATATACTGTCGATGATTTATTTATAGATTCAGATAGTCCTGAAATAAAAAATACGGCAAAATCATTTATTGGAAATGAAACCGATCCGTTTAAAATAGCGGAGATTCTTTATAATTTTGTAGTAAGAAAGCTTTATTATGATTTTACCAGAGCTGAAGATAAAAATTATAAATTCCTTTATGCATCCGAAATTTTAAAGAGAGGTAAAGGAGTATGTTCGGATTATGCTATTCTTTACACCGCACTTTTGAGATCGGTAGGTATACCTTCAAGGCTGGCAGCCGGAATTCCTACCTATACCATTTTATATGAGGATGATAAAGAAATAAACATGGGACATGCCTGGGTTGAAGTTAAATTTCCAGATTATGGCTGGATACCAATTGATATTACTGCAGAAGGTGGGTTTATGTCTCCTAACTATTACCTTAATATTACAACTGAAAAGGGTTCCAGTTATCTGTACGAAAACAAAACAATGGACTGGGGGAGCTATTATTATGATGGATTTTTATTTTCATGGGACGGCAATATAATTCCTTCTACAGAACAGGAATTTTCATTCAGAGTGATTGATCTTGATATAGGAGATATAGAACTTGATTGAGTACCGTCCCCAAATTCTTTTATGGTACACAAAGTTGTTATTGTTATATTTTAAAAACTGAATAAATATAAATAATTTAATAATTGTGAATTTAAATAATATACTGTGTTATAATTAAAAAGTAATTTTGTAATAGATTCTATCAGGATTCTTTTTAAAAAATAAATTTTTTTTATAAGATGGCGCTTTTTATATACAACATAGTAATTTCATCTATGCTGTTTATTTTCCTGGTTAATTATCTAATTAATTCAATTCTATTTAAAGATATATCGGATTATAATTTACCAACTGCGGTAAAAAAAGAAAATTCTCTTATTTCTGTTCTTATACCAGCCAGAAATGAAGAAAAAAATATAGGAAAATGTTTGTTATCATTAGTAAAACAGGATTATAATAATATGGAAATTCTGGTATTGAATGATAACTCCACAGACAGAACCGCCGAAATTGTTAAAAAAATATCAAAGACTCATAGGAATATCAGATTAATTGACGGTAAACCTCTTCCGGAAGGATGGACCGGTAAGAACTATGCCTGTTACCAGTTATTCAAAAAATCAAAAGGGAAGTATTTATTTTTCACCGATGCAGATACTGTTCATACCAGTGAATCGGTAACCAGTACAATCAGCTGTCTGGTAAAAGAGAATCTTGATATATTATCAGCCTGCCCAAAGCAGATAATGAAGTCTTTCAGTGAGAGGATGGTCATAAATCTTACCAATTTTCAGATTTTAATTCCACCTCTGCTATTTATCAGGAAATCCAGGATTCCGGTATTTGGAAGCGGGATAGGAAGTTTAATGCTGGTAAAAAAGAATATTTATAAAGCACTGGGGGGACATAAAGGTATCAGAAACAGTTGTGTTGAGGACACTATTTTATCCAAATTATTCATAAAAAAGGGTTATAAATTTATGATATTTAACGGAAGAAATATATATTCTACCAGATTGTATTATAATTTCAGGGGAATATATGATGGTTTTTGCAGGGTATTTCTGGGAAATTTCAATAACAGAATTATAGTTTCACTGATTATTCTGGTTCTCATTATATTTTTCCTTTTTCCATTTATTTTACTGGCATTGTTACCTCTTATAAAATTTCAAACTATAACTATGTTTTATTGGAACCTTTTACTGGTATCGTTTCAGATAATGGTAATTTTATTAACCCGGGTAATGGCTTTAATAAAAATAAATGGAAGGTTTATCGATGTTCTTCTGCATCCCATTTCCATATTTTATATGATTTTTATGCATCTAAAACTTCTCTTTCAAAAAAATTTACAGCCCCGGATAAGCTGGAAGGGAAGATTGTATAAACATTCGTCAAACTTTGCCAATCAGTTTTTAAAATAGTTATATGGATTTAGAGAGAAAAAATATACTGGAAGGCAATTTAACTAGATTACTTTTCAAATTTGCCGGACCGGGGATACTGGGACTACTGTCAGGTTTTCTGTATATAATTGCAGATACCATATTTGTGGGCAGGGGAGTGGGACCTCTGGCCATAACTGCTCTTTCCATAGCTTTACCTATTATGTTAGCCATGATGGCTGTCGGCCTTATGGTAGGTACCGGTTCTGCTTCCGTTATTTCAAGGGCGCTGGGTAAAAAAGATATAAATAGAGCAGTGAACACTATGGGTAACGGTATTATAGTAAATATTTTCCTTAACAGCGTTTTTATAATTTTCGGATATATTTTTATAAACAGACTGCTGGGTTTTTTCGGTGCTTCATCGGAGGCACTGCCTCTGGCAAAAGAATACCTTCTTATTGTATTTCCCGGGTTTATTCTTTTATCATTTTTAATTGCTACCAATGATTTCGTAAGAGCGGAAGGTAAACCGAGAGCAGCAATGTATTTTATTGCTATTGGGTCACTTTTGAATATTATGTTAGATCCAATTTTTATTTTCGGTCTTAGAATGGGAATAAAAGGAGCCGCCATTGCTACTATCATAAGCCAGGTGATAAGTACCATTCTTATAGTAGGTTTCTATATGTCCGGGAAAAGTATTTACCGGTTCCGTTTACCGATGTTTAAAATAAATTTTAGGATCATAAAGGAAATTTTGATAATAGGATGCCCCAATTTCTTTATCATGACCATTGTCAGTGTGGTAATATTAATCTTTAACCGGTCTTTAAGATTATATGGGAGCGATATTCATATAGCTATTTTAGGAATAGCCTACAGAATGATCGGTTTAATTCAGATACCCGTAGTGGGGATATCGCAAAGTTTTGCCACCATCTCCAGTTTTAATTATGGAGCGAAATTATATCATAGAATTAAGAAAGTACTGGGAATAGCTATAACCTGGACTACCATTATATCCTTTATAGCTTTTATACCAATGATGTTCTTCCCCCGTTATTTTTTGAGTATTTTCAGTAATGATCCCCTTCTTATAAATAGCGGAGTATTACCATTGAGGATTTTGGTTGTATTTTTCCCTCTGGTAGGTATGCATATGGTAAGTGCAAGTTTTTTCCAGTCACTGGGAAAAGCAATACAGGCACTGGTTATAATTACTACCAAACAATTCTTACTGCTAATTCCGGCTATCTATATACTTCCAAGATTTTTTGGTTTAAATGGAGTATGGATGGCAATGCCTGTAGCTGATTTCTTGTCTATAACTATTGCCGGAATTCTTATATTTTATGAATTTAGAATTTTCAACCGCAAGGCAGCCCAGGAAGTTTTAGAAGTTACTTGAAGATTGAATTGATTGCTGATATAGGAATTAAAATCAGCTTTTTTTCCAATATCCAGATTTTAATCTTTTTCATGAATTTTTACTTCGGTTATTGACAACAAATATATTAATATTTTAACTTACAAATAGCGATATTTTATAATAAAATTAATCAAGTTAGAGTAAAAATAAATATAATGCCAACATCAACAATATTCTTAATTTTATGAGAAAAAACCGATCTGCCAGTTTAAATGGTTCATACAAGATACGAATTGCTTTTTTTTCATTACTGGTATCAATTTTTCTGGTTGTCATTAAAGTTTTCATTGCTTATTTTACGAATAGTATCGGTGTTTTTTCGGAAGCTCTAAATAACGGACTGGATATGGTTACTGTTCTTATAACCTTTCTGGCTATAAGAATTTCAACCAGACCAGCAGATAAGGACCATACCTACGGGCATGGAAAGTATGAGAATTTCTCCGCTTTTTTGGAAATTTTAATAATATCTTCTTTAAGTTTTTTTATCATATATAAATCTGTCCAGAGGATTATCTTCAGGAATTTTGTTTTAAATTTAAACTGGTATGTATTTCTTATATTGATAATTTCCATAATTTTAAATGTAGTAAGAGTTTTATTCATCGGAAGAGCTGCCAGAAAATACAACTCTTTCGCATTTAAAGCAGAATTTTTAAATTATTCCAGTGATATCGTAAGTTCGGTCATAGTGATTGTAGGGTTATTTCTTGTAAATGCTGGTATTCAGATTGCAGATCCGATTGCCTCTATTATAATTTCTTTAATTGTTTTAACCTTTAGTTTAAGGTTATTGATTAAAATAGTAAGAAACTTACTGGACTACATACCCAAGGAAATTACCGAAAAAGTTTCGGATATCTTAAAAGAAATTCCTGAAATAAAATCCATTAACAAACTGAAAATACATGAAGTAGGAAACATAAAGTTTATAAATCTGGAAATTTGCATTAAGAATATTTTATATTTATCCCGCGTTGAAAAAATCAAAGAAAATATAAAAAATAAAATTTCAAAGAATATACCCGGATCGGAAATAATTCTGGAAACAAAATATATTCCTTCGAAGGACAGCATCGAAACCTATATAAAAGAAATTGTATTAAGTCAGCATTATGTAAAAGATATTCATAATATTTTTATATATAATGTGGGCAACCGGATTGATGTTTCTATTCATATAGAGTTGAATAAATATTTGAAGCTGGATGAAACTGAAAAGTTAACTAAAACTACCGAAGAAAAGATAAAAGAAAAAATCGGTAATATCAGAAGTATCTATATTCATATTGAAGATGTCAGAGAGGGTGAGAACTGGAATGATATAACTAAAAAATCGGAAAAAATTATATCCGATATAAAAAAAGAAGTCTCATTATATGTAAACCCCGACACCTGTCATAATTTTACCATACTTGAGAAGGAAGGATTATATAATCTTGCTTTTCACTGCAGATTGGAAAAAAACCTGGATATAAAACAGGCACATACAGTGGTAACCGAAATGGAGAATGGTATTAAAAGAAAATTTAAAAATATATGTGAAGTCCTGATACATGTTGAGCCCGAAGAGCAAACACTTTCATAATTTTAAGGTTTTAATTTGTAATAAGAAATAAAAATTTAATAAAATATCACAGTTTTGATTGGAGGAATAATGAAAGAAAAAAATAATTTGGAAAAGCTGGCAAAACTTATAAGATACTTCATATTAATTTCAACTACCAAAGCCGGATCCGGACATCCTTCTTCCTCATTATCAGCGGTAGAATTGTTATCGACTCTATTTTTTAGGGGCTTTTTTAGATTCAAAATAAATGATACTGGCTATATAAATAATGACCGGTTGATATTTTCCAAAGGCCATGCCTCTCCGCTTTTATATTCATTATGGGCAGCCGCAGATGCTATCAGCGAAGAAGAAATTCTTACGCTTAGAAAATTTGAGAGTAGACTTGAAGGTCATCCTACACTTCTTTTTCCTTATGCCGAAGCTTCAACCGGTTCACTGGGCCAGGGTCTTTCTATTGGATTAGGAATGGCTTTAAATGCCAGGTACATAGATAAAGTTCCTTACAAAACCTATGTATTGCTTGGAGACAGTGAAATGACCGAAGGTTCACAATGGGAAGCGATTCAGATTGCAGTTCACTACAAGCTTGACAATCTTATAGGTATTCTGGATGTAAACAGATTGGGCCAGAGCAGAGAAACAATTTATGGATGGGATACTGAAGCTTATAAAAAAAGAATATCTTCTTTTGGCTGGGAGACCCTTATTATAGATGGCCATAACTTTAAAGAAATTGCCGATGCTTATAAGTATGCCCTGGGAGTTAAGGAAAGACCTACCATGATAATTGCGAAAACAATTAAAGGAAAAGGAGTAAGCCTTCTGGAAAATAAAGAGGGATGGCATGGTAAAGCAGTACCCTCTGAACAACTGGATAAAGCACTTGAGGAGTTGGGCGACATCGACAAAGATGTAAGAGGAAATATTATGGAACCTGAGCCGGTTGAAATATCCGAAGAAGTCATTGGAGAATATGACAAAATTATTATAAATAATAAAAGTCTGGCCACCAGAAAAGCTTATGGTATAGCCCTGGTAAATATTTTTAAAAAATTTCCCAATATGGTGGTTCTGGATGCTGAAGTTAGTAACTCGACCTTTTCCGAAATATTTAAGAAACAGTTTCCGTCTAGGTTTTTTGAAATGTATATAGCAGAGCAAAATATGATAGGTACGGCAACGGGATTATCCTTGAGAGGTAAAATTCCTTTCGTTTCAACCTTTGCTGCATTTTTAACTAGAGCATTTGATCAGATTAGAATGAGTGGATACTCAAAAACGAATATAAAATTTGTAGGGTCTCATTCGGGAGTATCTATCGGTGAGGATGGCGCTTCACAAATGGGTCTGGAAGATATTGCCATGTTTAGAACTCAACCGAATAGTGTAGTCCTGTATCCATCAGATGCCGTATCTACTGAAAAACTGGTAGAAAAAGCTGCTGAGCATTTCGGAAACGTTTATATAAGAACAACCCGGATGGATACACCGGTCATTTATAATCCTGAAGATATTTTCGAAATTGGCGGAAGCAAAACAGTAAAGGAAAGCAAAAATGATATGGTAACCGTATGCGCGGCAGGAATAACTTTACACCAGGCGTTGAAAGCTTACGAAGAGTTAAAAAAAGAAAATATACCAATAAGAATAATTGATATTTATAGTATTAAACCCATAGACAAGGACACTATCAGAAAAGCCCAGGAGGAAACCAGGGCTATATTAACCGTAGAAGATCATTATGCAGAGGGGGGACTGGGAGAAGCAGTAAAAAGCGCTGCTTCGGAAAAGAGCCCTGTTTATATTCTTGCTGTTAAAAAAATACCCAGAAGTGGTAAACCTTATGAATTGCTGGATTTTGAAGGAATATCAAGCCAGGCAATTGTAAATAAAATAAAAGAAATAGTAAGTTAAATACATAAAATAAGGCTAAGGACAAAAAGGAGGTTGATAAAAATTAAAGTTTTTATTGATTCCAGTAAAATAGAAGAGATAAGAAAAATAAAATCATATGGTCTGCTGGATGGGGTAACCACTAATCCGTCATTAATAAAAAAAGCTGTGGAAGATGAAAAGAAAAAAGGTAAAGCTATAGATATGGAAAAATATATAAAAGAAATACTAATTCTTGCCAAAGGACTTCCGGTCAGCCTTGAAGTAATAGGTACAAACCTTGAACAAATGGTTGAGGAAGGCAAGAAACTTTTTAAAAATTTTAATCCGGTTGCCGGTAATGTTTATATAAAAATTCCGGTTAGTCCTTCTTTTGAAGAAGACAGTGATAATAGTTTTGACGGCATAAAAGCAATAGGGGAATTATCCCGATGTAAAATTCCAGTAAACTGCACTCTGATTTTTACTCCAGAGCAGGCACTTGCAGCTGCCAAAGTCGGTGCAAAATTGGTAAGCCCATTTGTGGGCAGGATAGATGATTTTATCAGATCCCAGAATAATATACCCTTTAATAAACCTGATTACTTTCCTTCCTATGGAATTGAAAAGGATGATAAGCTCTTAGAAGACAACGGTATTATATCGGGAGTTGATCTGGTGGAACAAATAGTAACCATATTTAGGAATTATGATATAAGAAATACAAAAATTCTTGCCGCAAGCATCAGAAACCCAAGACAATTGAGAGAAGTAGCTCTTGCCGGTGCTGATATAGCCACCATACCAATGGATGTAGCGGAAAAGTTAGTCACTCATTATAAAACCAGGGAAGGTATGAAAAAATTTGTTGAAGATGTGGTTCCCGAATATTCCAAACTGCTTAGAAATGAATAATCGAATAATCAGTTCAAGGTTAAAGTAGATTTAAGGTTATAAATATCAAAAAATTTTTTTAAAAAAAATTTGTAAAAATAATTAAACTTATGGTATTATAATAGCTTAACTTTTTTATTATATTTATGAATATTAATTATAATAATATTATGTATATCTAATTATAAAACAATTAATAAATTAATATGTAATAATACAAGAAATAAAATATACAGTAATGAATTCATATTATTTTTTCTACATAACAACATTAGCAATAGGAATTATAGCATCTAATCTATTTGGTTTTCTGTTACTAAAAAATAAAAATATCCTCGGCTTTCAATATGGTTTACTACTGGCTGTAGGCAGTATAATATGGACAATCAGTGAAGCCCATATAATTCTAAGCCACGGTTTCCAATTAAAACTTATCTTTAATAAAATAGAGTACATTGGAATAATAATTATTCCCATTTCTTATCTGTTTATTATCCTTAAAAATTCAGATTATAAGAACTGGATTACATTTAAGAGAAGTATACTCATTCTTATAATACCGGTTTTGACTATATTGTTTATATTCACCAACCAATATCATCATTTATTCTGGAGCAGCGTAATATTAGGTGAAAGTAATGCAGGAACCTTTTTGTTACATGAATATGGAATCTGGTTCTGGATATGGTCGGCATATTTATACATAATATTAATAATTACCTATTTTATTCTCATAAAAACCCTGATTAAAAAATTCAATATGTTTAGTCTGCAGGTAAGTTTGGTAATATTGGTACTGCTGATTCCATGGTTTACTAATTTATTACATATTATAAAAATCAAACCATTTGATATATTCGATGTAACACCGGTAGCACTGGCTGTAAGTTTGACCATAATAATATTCGGATTTACAAGATTGAAAATATTTGACATCGTGCCCGTTGCCCGGGAGACTATAGTAGATAGTATGAGAGATAATATTATCGTTCTTGATAATAAAAATAATATTTTGTATCTTAACCCTTCGGCTAGAGATTCATTTAAATACAAAAGTGCAAAGTTTATCGGGGAACCAATAGATACCCTGCTTCCGAAATACCATGATTATTTTAATAATAAATGTTTTGATTCCGACTTGAATGAAGACATAACTGTTTTCAGGAATAATCAGAAAAAAGACTATAATATGACGGTCAGTAATTTTACTTATGGATTGAAAAAAATTACAGGCAAGGTAATTGTGCTTCGTGACATTACCCAGCATAAAAAAACCAATGAATTATTAAATTATAGAGTAAAGTTCGAAAATCTTATAAGCACACTGTCAACGAAGTTTATCAAATTTTCATCCGCGGAAATAGACGATGGAATAAATTGTGCCCTTAAAACAGTAGCCGAATTTGCTGGAGTGGACAGGAGTTATATTTATATTCTATATAGACAGGGTTCCAAAGCTATTAGAACTCACCAATGGTGTAATAAAGATGTCAAATCGAAAGCGGAGAAATTGAAAGAGCTTCCTTCTGATAATACTTTATGGTGGCTAAAAAAACTGAATAAATTCGAGCCTGTTTATATCCCCAACGTGTCAAAGGTTAAACTGAAACTGGAAGCAGAAAGAGAAATAATAAAGCCGCAGGGAGTAAAATCGATAGTAATTATACCCATGATTTATGGAAAAGTTATTAAGGGATTTCTTGGATTCGAATCTATAAAATCAAGAAAATTATGGACAGTAAATGATATAACTCTTTTAAAGTTGTTAGGAGAAATTCTGATAAATGTCCTGGAAAGAAAAAAAACAGAAGAGGAAATAAAAAAACTGTCGCTAAAAGATAAGCTGACAGGACTGTATAATAGGGCCTATTTTGAGGAAGAACTTAAAAGACTTAACACAAAAAGGCAGCTTCCGCTAAGTTTTATAATGGGGGACGTAAATGGATTAAAACTCATAAACGACGCTTTTGGGCCCAGGGAAGGCGATAATCTATTAAAGAAAATAGCCAGAATTCTGAAAAACTGCTGTAGAAAAGAAGATATAATTGCAAGGTGGGGAGGAGATGAATTTTCAATTCTGCTTCCCAAAACTACCGATAAAGACTCGGAAGAAATATTGAATAGATTAAGAGATGCCTTCCACCGGACAAAAAGTCATAAAATACCGGTAAGTATATCTCTGGGCACTTCAACCAAAAAAAATTATGATTACAATATCAGAACCGTAATAAAAGAAGCGGAGGATTGGATGTATCGCAGAAAGCTTCTAGAGCGGAAGAGTATATCCAGTTCCATAATTTCATCACTGGAAAGAACTCTGCAGGAGAAAAGTTATGAGACGGAAGAGCATGCAGTCAGGATGAGAAAGATGGCATTGGAATTAGGAAATGCTTTAAAATTAAAAGAAAATAAATTGAATGAATTATCTCTGCTATCCACTCTCCACGATATAGGCAAGGTAGCCATACCTGATGAAATTTTAATGAAAAAGGGAAGATTGACAAAAAAAGAATGGGATATAGTCAAGAGACATCCCGAAGTAGGATATAATATCTCCAGTTCATCTCCTCAATTAATGCCCATAGCCTATGCTGTATTATCTCATCACGAATGGTGGGATGGAACAGGATATCCGCGGGGATTAAAGGGAGAAGAAATTCCGCTTACTTCACGAATAATAACTATAGTAGATGCATATGACGTAATGACGCATGATAGATCTTATAAAAAAGCAGTTAAAAAGAGAGAAGCTATAAGGGAACTTATAAGATGTTCCGGAACTCAGTTTGATCCGAATCTGGTAGAGATTTTTATAAATGTTATAAAATAGTTATAATAAGTGTTAATTACTTCATTATTTTATAAAGTAGGGGCATTTAGAAATGAATAATACCTTACTGGACCTTTCTTACGTAATATCGATTATTGTAGAGATAAGTGTACCTATCATACTGGCTGTTTACCTGTGGAAGAAATATAAAGTTTCCTGGGCAATATTCTTTCTGGGAATGATATTATTTTTAAGTTCCCTGGTGAGGATCCCTTTAAACAATATTTTTACTTCAGTGATTTCAAATAATTTCAGAGGGGACATAGCTGTTATACTGATAGGTTTGTTCGCATCATTTACCGCCGGCCTGTTTGAAGAAGGAGTAAGAGTAATAGCGTTTGGAGCAATTATTAAGCAAAGAAGCTATGAAAAGGGAATTATGTACGGAATTGGACATGGCGGAGGCGGCGAGTCAATGATTTTTGTTGGTATGTCGGTTTTGATAAGCTTTATAGTTTATAAATTTTTCCCTGATATTTTACCGGGAGCCGCACTGCTGCAATTATCCAATATAGCCTGGTATACTCCCCTGATCGGTGCACTGGAAAGAATTTTTGCCATTGCTATTCAAATATCGCTATCGGTCTTAGTAATGTATGCTTTTATAAAAAGAAAATATTACTTCATAATAATTGCTATAATTTATCATATGATAATAGATTTTACTTCCGTTTATATTAATTATAAATTTGGAGTCTTACTAACAGAGATATTGATATTTATATTTGCAGCTGTGAGTATGGTCCTAATTTATATCTTAAAGCCTAAAAAAATTGATTACAGTAGCGATAACCACAAGGTGTAAAAATGGAATGCAAAATAGTAGAAATCGGCTAAAAAAATATTATATATTTAATCTATAAAAAATCTGGAGATAAAAAAACCCCGAGTTATCTTTTGTCATAGCTAGCGCCTTAGACTACTCAAAATCTCGGGGCATATCTTAGAACTTTTCTTAGGGACTTTTCAGATTATTAACTTACTACTTTTATTCTTTCGAATAAAAACCTTAGTTATTTCTGAAAGTTGCCTCCTGTTCTAAGATGTCTAAACCATATCAAAATTAAAAAGTGATGTCAATAGATTAGAGACAAAATTTATGTAAAACGGGTAAAAAATTTTTAATATTTTTTTATGGTTAATAAAAAACAAATCTATAGTAAAATAATTAGGAAAAGAATATAAATTATGGTTCACAAAATATAATAATTTTTATATATTATTAGGATATTTCTTTAATATTAAAAATGTTAATTATTTGATTTAAGGTTTGAGATGAAAGATATTAAAAAAATAGCTGTAATAGGACTGGGGCTTATAGGCGGTTCATTGGCTTTATCTTTAAAGAATGCCAATAAGGATTTTATTATAAGCGGTTATGACATTAAAGGCGAGTCCATGAACATAGCCAGATATAGGAATATAATCGATGTCATGGCCGGCAGTTACAAAGAAGCTGTATCCGACGCTGATTTAATAATAATAGCAACTCCCATCAGTAAAATAGTAGGGGTGGTAAACCACATAAAGAATTATTTAAAGAAAGGAGCAATTATTACAGATGTAGGAAGCGCCAAGGAAAAAATAGTCAAAAGTGTCAGCGAAATATTACCGGAAGGAGTATTTTTCATAGGAGGCCATCCTATGGCCGGCTCGGAAAATGAAGGTATACTGGGTGCTACTCCGGATTTATTTAGAAATACTTTTTATATCCTTACACCAACAGATACCACCATATCCGAACCCCTGATTACATTACATTCTCTGCTTACAAAAATCGGGGCGAAAGTAATTTCCATAGATCCCAGGGAACATGATGAAAACGTAGCTTTGATAAGCCACCTGCCGCATATCCTATCCACAAATTTAGTGGATATGATAGATGACAAACAGAAGAATATGAAAAATTTATTCAAACTTTGTGCGGGCGGATTCAGAGATATGACCAGAATTGCAGCAGCCAATACCAAGATGTGGCTGGATATAAGTCTGGAGAATAAGGATAAGTTAATAAAATCAATAGACAGTTATATAGAATATCTAAACAGATTTAAAACCAGTCTGCGGAAAAATGATTCCGAATCAATAAAAAAGCACTATATGAAAGCACAGGAGGCAAGGATTAACCTGCCTAAATACGTAGAGAAAGACATATCTAATCTGTATGAAATCAGAGTAGCCGTACCTGACAAGGCAGGTGTCTTGAGCGAAATAACACTAGCCATAAGTTCACATGGAATTAATATCGAGGATATATCTATTTTCCATTCGACCGAATTCAGCGGCGGTGGAATCCTTAAAGTATTGGTTCAGGGTGAAGACGCAGGCCGTATTACAAAAGAAGCAATAGAAAAAGCCGGTTATGAAGTTAGTGTAAAAAAAGTACTGGGCGAGTAAAATGGAAATACGCGGAACCAAAAGTATAAAAGGCGAACTAAAAATTCCTGGAGATAAATCAATCTCTCACCGAAGTATAATCATATCTTCCATGGTAGATGATAATGTTGTAATAGAGAATTTTCTTTTTTGCCAGGACTGTATAAGAACTCTGGATATTCTGGAAAAGTTAGGGGTAAAAGTAGAAAAAATAAACGGTAATTTAATAGTTTACGGCAGAGGAATTGAAAACTTCAAAGAGCCTGATGAAATACTGAATGTTGGAAATTCAGGGACAACCATTAGAATAATGAGCGGCGTTTTATCTGCTACTGGTTTTATGTCCGTATTAAGCGGTGATAAATCAATAAACAGCAGGCCTATGGATAGAGTAATAAAACCACTAACCGAAATGGGCGCAAAAGTTTATGGAAGGGAAAATAATTCAAAAGCACCCCTGGTAATATTTGGAAATCCTGATCTTAAAGGACAAAAATTTGAACTTGAGGTACCAAGCGCTCAGATTAAATCCTGTATACTTCTGGCCGCACTTAATGCTAGAGGTATTACCGAAATAAATTCACCTCAAATTTCCAGGGATCATACCGAAAGAATGCTGGAATATTTTGGAGCAGATATCTGCTATAACGGTAAATATGTAAAATTAACACCAGGTAGAAAATTAAATGCCAGAAAAATTTATATACCGGGGGATATTTCTTCAGCAGCTTATTTTATGGTTGCTACTATAATTTTAAAAAATTCTCATACCACAATTAAAGATGCGGGTATAAATCCAACCAGGAGTTATATTATAGAAGTTTTAAAGAAAATGGGCGGTAAAATAATTATTAACAACAAAAGAATGGTTAATAATGAACCGGTGGCAGATATTGAAATTTATTCCAGTAAATTGAAATCCATAGAGATAGAGAAAGAAAAAATTCCGGTTTTAATTGATGAGGTGCCGGTATTATGTGTGGCTGCAGCCTTTGCTGAAGGTAATACCATTATTAAAGGTGCCGGGGAACTTAGATATAAAGAAAGCGACAGAATAAAATCCATTGTGAGCCAGTTTAGAAAATTAAATGTCGATATCGAAGAAAAAGAAGATGGAATGATAATAAAGGGAGATTCAAATTTCCGGACCGGTGAAGGAATAGTGGATAGCTTTGGTGATCACCGAATTGCTATGTCCCTTTCCATACTTGCTTTACGGTCTGCCGGAAGTGTAACCGTTCTTGATTCGGATTGTATAAACACATCTTTTCCCGGTTTTAAATATAATTTAAAAAAAGTTCTCAGTTAAAAAATTAAATTTATTAGAAAGTAAATTTAGGGGATAAATATAGCACATAAATAATGATTGAAAATATTATTACTATAGATGGTCCTGCGGGGAGCGGAAAAAGTACAATAGCCAAAATTTTGGCAAGAGAATTAAGATTAAAATATATCGATACCGGTGCTATGTACAGGGCAATAACTCTGGCAGTTATCAGGAGCGGGATAGATTATAATGATGAAAAATCTATCTTGAAGCTAACCCGAAAAATTAAGCTTGAGTTAGACAGCGGTTCGATGGATGAAGACAAATATACCGCCATTAAGATAAATGGAGCAGATGTTACCAATGATATCAGAAGTAAGGAAGTGGGAGCTGCAGTTTCCATTATCTCCAGATTATCCGGTGTAAGAAAATATCTGGTAAGCCTGCAAAGGAAATTTATAGAAGGCGGCAATGCCATCCTTGAAGGCAGAGATACAGGAAGTGTAGTTTGTCCTGATGCCACATTGAAAATATATCTAACGGCCAGTCTCGAAGAAAGAATAAAGAGGAGGGATTTGCAGGTCAGAAAAAAGGGCCAGCTGTTAAAAAGAAATACGATTGAAAAAGAAATTACCAGCAGAGATAAGATTGACAGCAGCAGGAAGGACAGTCCTCTGGTAATACCTCAAAATGGAATTATAATCGATACCACCAAATTATCCATAAGAGAAGTGGTGGATAAAATTAAGAAATTATATTTGGAAAGGACAAATGTTAAAGATAAAACATAGTAAATACTATTTTATTTTATACGGAATAATAAAATTTATTTTAAGAGTTATATTTTACCTGCTGTATAGAGTAGAAAAGATAGATATGGATAAAGTACCCAGGAAGGGCGGACTGATAATATGCTCCAACCATATAAGCTATATTGATCCGGTAATAATTGGGGCATTTATTCCCAGATGCATTTATTTCATGGCAAAAAAAGAGTTATATAATAGTAAGTTTTTATCTTCGCTGGTAACTTTTTTAAATGCCTTTCCGGTAAACCGCCAAACTATCGATAGAAAAGCATTTAAAACCTCCTTTGAAATTTTAAAAAAAGAAAATGCTTTAGGTCTGTTTCCGGAAGGGACCAGATCTACGGATGGTATTTTAAGAAAAGGGAAAAAGGGAATAGGTTATATTTCGGTATACAGCAAAACTTCCATTTTGCCTGTGGCCATTAGCGGAGCTAATAAAATAATCCAGAAGCCTCATAAAAGATTGTTTTTTCCCAAAATAAAACTAATTGCTGGAAATCTGATAGATATAAGGGATATATTAAAAAAGCATGATAAGAAGGAAGCAGTTAGTATAGTAGTAGACAAAACCATGGAAGAAATAGGAAGAATATACAGTAGAATAAAATAAATAACAAATATATCAGTATAAGGGATTTGAAGTATATATGGAAATAAAAATTGCGGAGTACTCGGGATACTGTTTTGGTGTAAAAAGAGCTTTAAAATTAACTGAAGAAACAATTAAGAAGCATCACGGCAAAAATAAAAAAATTTTTACCCTCGGCTCCCTTATCAATAATCCGGGGGTTACTGAGGAACTATTAAAAAAGGGTTTGATTTCAGCTAAAGATATAGAAGAAATGGATAATGACGGTATATTTATCATAAGATCTCATGGTATGTCACCCCATTTAATAAATGAAATTAGAGAAAAAAAAGAAGTGGAAATTATTGATGCCACCTGTCCTTTTGTAAAAAAAGCCCAGGCAAGAGCTGAATCTCTGGCTAAAGCTGGATATTTTGTAGTTATAATCGGAAATAAAAATCACCCCGAGGTGCAGGGGATAAAAGGTTATATATTAAATAAAAACTATATGGTAATAGAAAATGAAAAAGATTTAGAGAAATTGATTGATAAGAAAAAGATTGGAGTAGTGGTTCAGACTACCCAGACCAAAGAAAAACTTTCCCTCATTACCAATAAATTGCTGGAAAAGACTAAAGAATTGATTATATATAACACTATATGCGATACTACCAGGAAGAGACAAGCATCAACCGCAAAACTGGCAGAAAATGTTGATATAATGATTATAGTAGGCGGTAAAAACAGCGCAAACACCAGGCACCTTATGGAGATATCAGAAAGAATCAATAATTCAGCCTACCACATTGAAAGCTACTGGGAAATTAAGCCGGAGTGGTTCAGAGATAAAAAAAGAGTGGGTATAAGCGGCGGTGCTTCTACCCCAGTAAAAGATATAATCGATGTAAAAGAAACTATTGAAAAGTTATAAAATACCAAAAAGAATTAAAACCTGCAAAAACGATTGTATTTTTTGTTTTATCAAACAGCTTCCCGGAAATTTACGATCTTCTTTATACATAAAAGACGACGATTATTTGCTTTCCTATATGTACAGTAATTTCATAACCCTCACCAATGTCAAAAAAGAAGATTTGGATAATATAGTAAAATATAGATTGGAACCTCTTTATATTTCTGTACACAGTGTGAATGAAAACATAAGAGAAATTATTTTTGGAAATAAAAAGACTATGTGTGGACTGGAAAACCTTAAGTTTTTGGACGAAAATGGCATTAAAACGAATATACAGATAGTTTTATGCCCGGATATAAATGATAGCGGCAGTCTGGAAAATACCCTTTTTGCTTTAATAAAGAATTATAAAAATATACTATCTATAGGTATCGTTCCGGTAGGAATTACAAAGTACAATAGTAATCAAAATTTAGAACCTTATCATAAAAAGGGTGCCATAGAAGTTATAAATGATATAAATAATTTTAAAGAGAGTTATAAATCATTAAAAAAAACTGATATTATTTATTTATCCGATGAGTTTTATATTCTGGCCGGGATTAGTTTTCCCGGTTACGAATACTATAAAAACTTTTACCAGATTGAAAATGGCATAGGAAAAAGTATACATTTTTTAAAACAGATCAAGGATTTTCTAAAAAACGACTATATCAGCAGTAGAATTTTGGGCGGGATAAAAAATTATAAGAGAGAAATATTGCTGGTAACCTCGGAATATGGAAAAATCGTAATTGAGAATGCTCTTGGTATTGTTCTGAAAAAACTTGGCGATAGGGGGAAAGAAATAGTATCCTTTTTAAAAATACTGAAAGTAGTAAACAAATTTCTGGGCGGAAATATTAAGATAACCGGGCTTTTAAGCGGCAGAGATATAATTTCCAATTTAAAAAAAGAAAATATGCATATGTATGGTAAAATACTTATTCCGAACAGCATATTCAATGAAGAAAATTTAACCATAGATAATTATAAAAAACAGGATTTTGAAAAAATTGATAGAAATATAAAAATAATACCGGAGGACGGTTTTAGTTTTATAAGAGAAATAGTTTAGAGATAAGTTTAAAATAACCGGGAAAATAAAGGTGTCATGAAGGGATCCATTAAGATAAATATGCCAAAAATTGCAGTGGTAGGAAAACCAAATGTAGGAAAATCCACTCTGATTAATAGAATATGCGGGATAAGAGAAGCTATAGTACATAAGGAACCTATGATTACCCGTGACCGTAAGTATTATAAGGCCGACTGGAATGGTAAAATTTTTTATTTACTGGATACGGGCGGAATAGATTTAAAGCCGAAACAGAATATAGATATTCAGGTATTTCTACAAACTAAAAAGGCAATAGATGAATCCGATATTATTATTTTTATGGTAGATTTAAGGCAGCCTGTATCACCGCTGGATGAAGAGATAGCAGCAATTTTAAGGAAAACGGACAAGGAAATAATTTTTATCGGAAATAAATATGACGACCAAATAGGTGATTACTACATCGAAGATTATCTAAAGTTTGGTTTTGGATATCCGGTTAAAATATCCGCATTGCATGGCAAAAATATAGGAGATCTATTAGATGAATTAGTTTCAAAATTCAAAGATTATTCATCGGATAAGGAAGAATACCGGGAAGAGTCTGTACCCGGCATTTGCATTCTGGGGAGGCCTAATGCGGGCAAGTCGACATTATTTAATGTTATAATAAGAGACGAAAGAACAATAGTTGATGAAGTAGAGGGGACCACAAGAGACAGCATCGATAGTATAGTAAAGATAAATGATAAAATTTATAAATTTATAGATACGGCGGGAATAAGAAGAAAAAAAGGAAGAGATCTGGAATATTACAGTGAGCTGCGGACAATAAAAGCCATAGAAAATTCCGATATAAGTTTGATACTTATTGACTGCAGCAAAGAGATAGCCAATCAAGATATAAAAATAGTAGAAATGTGTATAGAAAAAGGAGTGAGTATTTGTATTATTTTTAATAAAATTGATATAGTAGATCAGGAAGTACTGGACAGTATTATAAAAATGTTTAACCTGAAGCTGAAATTTGCCAGTTATTTACCTTTTTTAAAAGTCAGTGCGTTAACCGGAGAAGGAGTAAAAAATATTATAAAAATGATTGATTTGTTAATTGAAGAAAGAAGTAAAAAAATCCCGGAAAGCAAGCTTACTAACTTTTTTAAAGATCTGGATAGAGAAGGGGAGGGCATTTACTTTAAAGGTAAAAAGTTCAAGGTTAAATTTATAAGACAGTTAAAAACATCGCCGCCCCTTTTTTTGATTTTTTCCAATATGGATGTAAAGGGAAGAGTAAATTTAAAAAAATATATAGAAAATAATATAAGAGAAAAATTTGGTTTTAAGGGCACACCTATTTATCTTAAATTTAAATACTGAATTAAAAATATAAAAATATTATGGAAAGAAAAATAAATATAACTATTATAGGAGCAGGCAGCTGGGGGACGACTTTATCCGTAATTCTTGCCCGCAAAGGTTACCGGATTAATTTATGGACAAGGGGAAAGGATACTTATGAAAATATAAAAAATCTCAGGAAGAATGCCAAATATACCGGTGATTTACATATCCCCAAAAATGTTACTCCCTTCATCAAAAAGGAAGAAGGCTTTTATAATACCGAGATAGTAATTTTTGCAGTTCCTTCTCATGTATTAAGAGAAATAGTTAAAAATTTTTTTAATCATCTTAAAGAAAATAAAAATATAAAATGCGTTCTCAATGTGGCAAAAGGATTGGAAATAGGGACTAATCTCAGATTGTCACAGGTAATGGAACAGTGCCTGCCTGAAAAATTAACTTCCAGAATTTGCGTATTATCCGGCCCCAATATTGCTTCCGAAGTAGCTTCTGGCTTACCCAGTGTATCAGTAGTAGCCTCCCATAATAAAGAATTACTCAGGTATATCCAGCCGGTGTTATCCAGTGGTAAATTCAGAGTTTATACTAATGAAGATGTGATTGGTGTAGAAATTGGCGGCGCAGTTAAAAATATAATAGCCATTGCCTCCGGTATTTCAGATGGTCTGGGATATAAAGCAAATACTAAAGCATCTCTTATAACCAGGGGTCTGCACGAGCTTGCTAAATTTGGAGTTAATCTGGGTGCAAATCCGCTAACTTTTTCAGGAGCAGCAGGAATGGGTGATTTAATAGCAACCTGTATCAGTCAAAACAGCAGAAATAGATATGTTGGTGAAAGGATAGCTAAGGGAGAAAAAATCAATAAAATTCTTAAAAGTATGTATATGGTTGCGGAAGGTGTAAAAACTACTAAAGCGGTATATAATCTTTCTAAGAAGATGAATATAGAGGTTCCCATTACTGAATGTGTCTATAAGATTATTTATAGAGGTCTTAATCCCGTCGAATCAGTTAAAAAGTTAATGAATAGAAAGTTTAAATCTGAAGTTTAGTATATTATTTGAACTGATAACTTTACTAATCATTTGTATTATCTTAGAATATAAAAAGACGGGACGTGGCGCAGTTTGGCTAGCGCACCAGTATGGGGTACTGGGGGTCGGAGGTTCAAATCCTCTCGTCCCGACCATATGATTTAAAGCAATTGATATAAACAGTTGGAAAGTAAAAATTTATGAAATCAGAATCAAAAAGTAATAAAACCGAATCCATAAAAGACAAGACAATAGAATATATTGAAGATATATCCACTGAAATACTGGAAGATATAAAAAATATGCCGGAAGGAGTAAGTGGACTGGTAATAATAAAGGGACCTAATGTGGGAGATAAATTTCTAATAAATAAACCAAAATTAACTATTGGAAGAAATCCTCAGTCAGATATATTTCTTGACGATATCACTGTTTCCAGAAAACATGCCATGCTTATGAAAACCGGCAAGGATTTCAAGATAAAAGATTCCGGGAGTTTAAACGGAAGTTATATAAATGGTAAAATAGTGGAAAATGCAGTGTTGGAAAATATGGACAGGATACAGATCGGAAAGTATATATTTCTATTTTTCCATTCCAGAGCAAAGGATTAAATGAGTAAAAAAGCTTCAAAAAAAACTTCAGAAAAAAAATATCTTACCATAGGTAAGGTGGTTAAAAATTTAAAGAAGTTATACCCAGACCTGAGTAACAGTAAACTCAGGTTTCTGGAATCAGAGGGTCTCATATCTCCTAAAAGGGCATTGAATAAATACAGGATTTATTTTAAAGAGGATATAGAAAAATTAAATTATGTTCTGAAAATGCAGAAGGATTTTTATATGCCCCTCGAAGTCATTAAGGAGAAATTGAAATCCAGAGATTATAAAAAATTTATAAGTGTAAGTGACGAATCACTGGAAAATCTTCAGCTTAAATTGGGAGAAGAATTTAAAGCAGATTATAAACCAAAATTATACTCCATTGGAGAAATCAGTAAGAAATTCAAATTACCTTCATCCTTTATCAATGATTTAATCGAAAACGAAATTGTCGATTGGGAAGAAGAAAACGGTAAATATGCCATAAATATTAATGATATTGAAATTTTAAAACTGGTAAGTGAACTTTCAAAATATGGAATACATGTAAAACATTTGAAATTGTTTGAAAACTTTGCCAGCCGCCATTCTGCATTTATTCAGCAAATTATTCTTCCATTACTTATGTCCAATAAAAAAGACGCTCACCATAAGGCAGTAAGATCTACCGGCAAACTGGAAAGAATGCTTTGCGATTTTCAAGAACTTTTGGTAAAAAAAGAAAATAGGAAGTTTCTGGAAAAACATAAATGATGAGTAGAAGCTCTTCGGTTTCAGATCAAAGAAATATAAAAATATATGGTATAATCCTATTATTTTTAATTTCATTCTTACTGTCCTCTTTTTTCACTCTTTTAAATCCGGATGAGATTTACTGCAGTTCCAATAATGCCGCATATGATACCGATATCGATATAACTGCTGAATCGGCGGTAGTGGTTAATTATGAAACGGGAGATATTCTATGGGAAAAAAATTCTTCCAGGCAAATGTATCCGGCCAGTTTGACCAAGATGTTGTCATCAATTATCGCTATCGAAAATATTAATAATCTGGAGGAAGTGGTTGAAATATCAAGAAACGCTTCCGGAAAAAATCACTCTGCATTTAAATTTGAAACAGGGGACAAGATAAGTCTAATCGATTTGCTTAAAGCCGCTCTTATAAGTTCGCATAATAATGCAACCATTGCATTGGCAGAATATGTTTCAGGTAATACGGAAAATTTTGTTGAGTTAATGAATATAAAAGCAGAGGAGCTGGGTGCAAACGATTCGTTCTTTCAGAATACAAACGGATTGGATGATGAATTTCCTTATCATAAAACCACGGCCGCAGATATAGCTAAAATTGCCAGCTATTGTATGAAAAATGATTTATTTCGTGAAATAGTTAATACCGAAAAAGATACCATTAAAATAAATAATGAGGAGATTGAGGTTACCAATAAAAATAACTTTCTCCAGTATGATTATATAAAAGGCATAAAAACGGGTTACACTGTTAACGCCGGTTTTTGCATGGCACTTTATTCTGAAAAGGATAATTTAAAGCTTATAACCATAGTTTTAAATGACCAGTCTGTGGAAGATAGAAATAATGATGTATCCAAACTATTAACCTGGGCTTATGATAATTTAAAATATACCAAAATAGTAGATTCGGGAAAACCAGCAGTTACTGTAAGTGCCGGAAGTCAAACCGTAATGGATATAGATCTGTATCCTGAAACCGATTATGTTAAACTCATAAACATAAAAAGTGACACCATAAATTTAGAGAATAATATAAACGGCAGTGTAACTTTACCGGTGGAAGAAAATGAAGTTTTAGGTTCGATGGATGTATTTATAAATGATAAAAAATTAGAAGAAATTAATTTAATCTCCCTGGAGAATATAGGAGGTAATTATATTTACCAGGAATTATCCGATGCCGGGCACAGGCAGGCTGTATTTGTATTAATATCCTTAATGGTATTTTATTTTTTGATATTTATAATTATAATAGTTAGAAATTTACCATTAAAAAGAAACCAATGAAAGGAAGTGGAGGTACATTAAATTGAATCTCAAAAAAAATAGGACCAATAAATTATCACTGATATTAATAATTACTTTATTAACCATAACCTTCATTACCTTCATAAGTTTTACCGGCTGCAGGAGTAGCCAGGCAACCCAAACCGAAGAGCAGCCGGCTGTTTCAGAACCTGAGAGTGAAGAAACAACGCCGGAAGAGGAAACGCCGCCGGAAGAGAATGAAGAAGATAATATTACTGGAATGGAAATAACCGGTAACATTAACATATTAAGCGGACTTGAAATTTCCGAAACGGTACAGGACGCGAGACCTTTAGCTATAATGGTTGAAAACAGCCCTGACTCAAGGCCTCAATCGGGACTTATTTATGCTGATATGATATTTGAAGTAGTTGACGAAGGAGGAGTAACCAGATATGTAGCAGTATATTCTTCTTATGATACAGAAATTGTAGGTCCGGTTAGAAGTGCAAGGCCTTATTATGCAGAAATTGCCAGGGGGTTCGATCCTATTTACGCTTTCTGGGGAACATATCCTGAGGGGTATGATGTTATAAAAAGTCTGGACATGGATGTTCTGGATGGAAACAGTGATGCTTATGTCAATTATACCAACTCAGGCTGGAGAGATTATAGCAGAAGTAATATTACCGAACATACTGCTTTCATGTCTACTATTAAATTAAAAGAAGATGCATCAGAATATGGGTACTCTCTTAAAGGAGGGCAGTCCCCTTTAAGATTTAAAATAGATGCGGTTGATTCCGAAAGAGGAGATATTTCAGATATAAGTATTGATTTTTCTTACGATAATTACAGAGTAGATTTCGAATATGATAGAGAAAATAATAATTATTTAAAGTTTACCGGAGGGTCTCCTCATGTCGATTATGAAACTGGCAGGCAAATCGCGGTTAATAATGTTATTGTTATGATAACCGATATCGAAGGGCCGATAGACCAGTACGGTCATATGGTAGTAAGAACAACCGGAACCAGCGATATAAACAAGGCATTTTTCTTTATGGATGGAAAAGTAATAGAAGGAACCTGGGAGAGAACATCTGCTTTTGATCCATTCAAATACAAAGATAATGATGGTAATTTAGTATTGTTTAATCGGGGTTCAACCTGGGTGGCAATAATACAGGATACGGGCAGAGTTAGTTATTAAAAAATATATTTAATTATTCCTAATTATATTTTGAGTGAACAAACGGAAAAAGAACTGGTAAAGAACAATATTCTAGGAAAAGAATTATTTACCGGTGTAGATATAAAAAAAAGAATTTCCGAACTGGGAAGAGAAATCACGGAAGATTATAAATATAAAAACCTGCTTCTGGTAAGTATCTTAAAAGGCGGAGTTATATTTTTGGCTGATTTGATAAAGGAGATTGATCTTCCTTTAAGTGTCGATTTTATGAGTATTTCTGCATATGGTATTAATGATACTTCTACAGGTGTGGTGAGAATAACCAAAGATCTTGATGAATCCATAGAGGGTAGGGATGTATTAATAGTAGAAGATATTATCGATACCGGATTAACTATAAGTTACCTGCTGCGAAATTTAAAATCAAGATTTCCAAAAAGTCTGGAAATATGCACTTTGCTGGACAGGGATATTAGAAGAATAACAGATATTGCCATTAAATATATAGGCTTCAAAATAGGAGAGAAATACATAGTTGGCTATGGCCTTGATTACAAACAGAAATTTAGAAATCTGAAATCGATATATGAATTAAATCTGGATACTGTAAAAAAAGATATCGAATCTTTAAAAAACAGTTCCAGTATATAATCTGTATTTAAAGAAATTTCTAAAAATCTAAAAATAAAACACCCTGAATTTATTAATGTATATAAAGGAATATACCCTGTCGATTTATGATGATAAGTATTATATAATTAAGCAAAAATAACATTATAAAATTATTTCCGTAAAATTCAAAAATGACCGCTAAAAAGAATTACAACCTGATAAAAATGAAACTGGAGGGAGTAAGGATAGAGCTTCCTTCACAAAAGCCAATTCTTCTTTTAAAGGAGGAAAAAGGAAATAGATATTTACCTATATGGATCGGCCCTTATGAAGCTTCCGCCATAGCTCTGGAAATGTCCAATATAAAAACTCCAAGGCCGATGACTCATGATCTAATTATTAACATTATTAATAATTTAAAAATAAGCATTAATAATATTGAAATAACGGATATAAAAAACAATACATTTTATGCCATCATAAACATAAAAAACTCAGATAGTAAAATTATAAGGGTAGATTCAAGACCATCCGATGCCATTGCTACCGCAGTCAGAATCAAATGTGATATCTTTGTAGCGGAACATGTCCTGGAATCGGGAGGACTCGAGATACAATCAATAGAAGAAGAGGTACAAAAATTTAAAAAATTTCTTGATCATGTAAAGCCTGAAGATTTTAAACATGACAGATAAAAAACCTTAAATATTATCATTGATTTTTTTAAATTTATTATAGTTAATATCCTTTAAATCAGCCAAAAAATCATTTATCTCCAATAATTATTTCAAGCAGTTAAGTACGGTTAATCCTATAGAAATATGCCCCTTATTTATTTTGTGTTGACTTTAATTTATTTAAATTCTAAAATTACATTGATGTAATTACAAGGATGTAATTAAAATTATAACCAGGTAAATTAAAGTATAGCTTGTCCCGAAAATAAGAAGTAAAAAATGGAAGATAGGGTAATAAAGAAAATTTATAGTTCCACAGAAGTGTGTAACATAATCGGATTTACCTATAAGCAGCTGGATTATTATGACAGAACTAACTTTATAAAGCCATCTGTGAATGGGGCAGGGGGGTATGGAAGCAGAAGAATGTACAGTTTTAATGACTTAATGAAACTTAAGGTTATAAAAAAATTGATGGAAGCCGGTATAAGCCTGCAGAAATTGAGAAGAACAAAGAGGTACCTGGATGAATATGACAATAACAGCAGCAATAATGACAGCCTTTTGAAATTAACATTGATATCCGACGGGAATACTGTGTATGCATGTAATTCCGACAGTGAAATAATAGATACATTAAAAAGCGGCCAGGGAGTTTTTGGAATTGCCCTGGGCAGGGTATACTCGGATCTAAGTGGAGATATAGAAAAATATTTGATTAAAAGCAATAGGGGAGTAATAAAGAAAAAAGAAAATGAGTTTCCAATGTTTAAATGAAATTGGAGGTATTTTAAAAATTTATGAGTAAAAATATATTAAAAGTGAGAGAAAATCTAGACGTAAAGGTTAAAAAGAAAACAAAAAATACTAGAAATATAAAATTTGCACATAAAAGTGAAAAGGAATTTACCAAAATACTGGATTTTTATAGAATAGAATGGGAATATGAACCCCGCACCTTTGTATTGGAATTTGATAAGGAAGGTAATCCCGATGTATGTTTTACTCCTGATTTCTATCTGCCTGACCTGGGCCTTTACATAGAACTGACTACTCTTAACCAAAAACTGGTTACCAAAAAAAATTATAAGATAAAGAAACTGAAAGAATTGTATCCCGATATAAATATAAAGTTATTTTATAAAAAAGACTATAACAGTTTACTGTTTAAATATATAAATAAATAATATTTGCTTTTGGAAAATATATAATTTAATTGTAGTAACTATCTTTAAATTTTTAACTTCAATTTGATATGAACCCCAAAAGTTGAACACACACTTAACTAAATTAGCGCCAACT